>JBKQHQ010000210.1:0-12853 GCA_052148715.1 Xanthobacteraceae bacterium
CTGATGCGGATCCGCGACGCTGGGCGGATGCGGCGGGCGGCTGGCGTCGGCTCGGAGCCGACATGGTGATGCTGTACCCGATGTACCGAATCGCAAACTTCGACGATCAGATCGAGACCTTACGCCGGTTCAAGGAGGCCGCTGGCGCTTAGCCCGAGTCGGGCTGGTCGTTTACGCAGGCCGGATTCAGAGGAGCAGGCCTCGATCTCGTGCCCAAATCCGAGCTGCTCCTCATCCGGCGCCGGTTAGCGCCGTTGCAGTTCCATCCTTTTTGCGCGGTTAAGCCGGCGACACGAGGGGCTTGCCTTTTTCGACGACTAAAGTCGAGCAAACTTTCGTCTTCCGGTCACCGATCTGCACGCTGTGCACGACACCCGGGGGCACCTGAAACGCGTCACCGGGCCTCAAGATGCGGCTTGGCTGCCCCTCGACGTTCAGCTCGCCGCCACCTTCAATGACATAGGTGGACTCGATGCCGGGGTGAGTGTGGCGCACGACCGCGGTTCCGCCCTCTATCTCGATTTCGACGACCGTCGTCACATAGCCTGGCACCGGCCCGTCCGTTTGCCGAAGAATTTTGAGCGACACGCCCGGCAGCATATTCGACCCCCGTTTTTGTTCCAGTCACTTTGAAGCAGGTTGGGCCGGCGATCCGAGTGTCCGGAGTTGGCTCAATCGACCCGGCTGCTCTGAGCGCTACGCGGTTCGACGACGAAAGTATTGTAAAAATCGGACTCGGCGCGCGAAGCGCTGGGTTTGCGGCCGTCTCCGAGCGATGTCGCGCGGAAGAACGTTTGCGGCGGGCTGCCGACCATGGCGTTGAAGTCGTTGATCATGTGGGCCTGATCGTTGAACCCGCAGGACTGAGCGATGTCGACCCAACCTGTGCGGTGCTGGCGTGCAGTGGCCACGACCTTGCCGATCCGCACGATGCGGGCGAATTGCTTGGGTGTCGCTCCGATTGTCGCCTGAAAACGCCGCGACAGATGCCGCTCGCTGATGTCGAGGCGCGATGCCAGGTGGCGGACGGATAGGGTCGGGTCGCGGCGCAGCCAGCGCGCCGCCTGGCACACCAGCGGATCTGGCCCGTCGTCCCGCATACGCCGAAGGAGAAAGGCTTGGACGGCGGTAACCCGCGCGACTGCATCAGGGGCCTCCGCCAGCATCTCGTCCAGCAGCGACACCTCTGTCGGGCTGAAAACATCGCAAAGTGAAAAAGCGGCATCCCTGAATTCGTCGACGGTGCTCCCCGCGATGCGCACGGCGGCTTCCGGCTTGAGGCGGACCATCACCCCGCCGAGCGGACCACTCGGGCGCAGCGTCACGGCGCGGCTCTGCACGCCGGTGATCCGGTAGCGGCCCGAGTCGATCCACGAATTCACAGCGGGTGGTGCGCGGTGATGAAAGCAGAGGAGGGGTGGTGCGCGATAGTGAAAGCAGAGGATCGGTGAAACGACAGGCATCACCTTGAAGGTGATCGCTCTTGCTGCTTCAGCGTCCGGTATATCAGTATCCCAGATCGCCTCAACGACATCCGCGAGCATCGGATGTAGCGGAAAAAAGGTGAATCCAGCCATCGTGATCCGCTTGCGGCCTCCGGATGAAATTCGCACTGATCGCAAGGGTAGCTATTTCACGATCTCGAATCCACCGACCTCCGCAAGGTTCACCAGGCGATCATCTGCGGATGGTCGACCTGCGAATTGCCCGATCTGACGTTAAGCAATCCGGATGTAGGCCTACTACCGTCGTATTGGAGCGACACTCACGCCCTGTTCCCGGTCCTCGATCCCGGCGTCGCGCAGCAATTGGGGCCACACTTGATTGCGCCCGTTTCGCTTGGCGGCGTAGAGGGCCGCGTCCGCCGCCGCGATCAATTCCTGGGCAGAGATTGTCGAAACGGGCGCAGCCGCGGCGCCGCAGCTGACAGTGACGATGCGGCGAGCACCGAGCGCTTCATGCGGGATTCCGAGCGCCTCAACCGATCGCCTAATCCGCTCGGCGATACGGATCGCGTCGGACGCGGCGGTCTTCGGCAACAGCAGCAGCAGCTCCTCGCCGCCATAGCGAACGGCGAGATCGTCGGCGTCGCGTAATTCGGTGGTGATGCTCGCTGCCACGCGCTTAAGACAGGCGTCACCCATGACGTGGCCGTAGCGGTCGTTGAAAAGCTTGAAGTGGTCGACGTCCAACATGATCATGGCGACGGGCGAGACACCGTCGTCGGCCATTTGCCAGATTTCACTCAGTCTCTCGGTCAAAAAGTGCCGATTGGCGAGCTCGGTGAGCGCATCGCGCCTGGAGACCGCCTCGGCCTCGGCATGCCGTAGCCGGTCGCGTAGCGCGTGAAGGTAAGCGCGCCGGCCGTCGCGCTCAAGATAGTAATTGCTTACCAGGGTGAGGTAGGCCGAGACCGCTAGTGTCGTCATTGCGACCAGTGCAACCGGCCCCGACATATGGCCGCTGGCGATGACGGCGACGGCATGAGCCGCAATGATGGTAATCGAAACGACGACGGCGTAGCGGAACGGGAGACGCTGGATGGTGTTGGTGAATAGCATGACCAAGAGGACAAAGTATTGATAATGGTCGGCATCAGGTGAGGACGTGAGCATGAAGCTCACAAGAATCTGCAGAACAATGGCGACCGGGATTGACCCCGCCATGCCCTCGCGCAAGAGCTTCGGGCCATCGTCCTTGGTGAACCAGCTGGTCAGCACGATCCACGGCGTGACCACGGCGAAATGCAAGATGAGGGCGATCGTGATCTGGTCCCCGACCAACAGCCAGTCGGGGAGCAAGAACAGGTTGTAGATGACGGCAATCCGTGGGACGGCCGCCCGCAGGCGTTGTGCGCGGCGTCGGCGTGTGTCGTGCTCGAGCTGGCGCTCCAGCCAATCCGGAAACGCGAGACGCCTATGCCGCGCGGCGATGAAGCTTTCAACCGCCTTGAGGGTCAGAGGGATGTCGTCCATGGGCACTCCGGATCGCGGCGCCCACATTGAGCTCCGGATGCTTCGGCCGCGTTAAGCAAGTCGTCGTTCACCAGAAAGCGTGAATAAATCGTAAGCGCGCACTCAGACCCAGTTGGTCGGAGGTCACTTTGGAAGAGGGTTGGCAAGGAACGTCATTGGTGCCCTCTTGAAGGTTGGCGATAAGGTAAATGCCAGGTGAATCTCGCGATGTGCGCCAACGCAATAAGAAGGTAATCAAAACGAGATATGAATAGTTGAGCCCACCAGCGGGCTCAACTGCCAGGCTCGGTCCACCGCATGTTAAGACGGCTCCGCGGATTTGCACAGACTACCACCTATCTCGGGGTGGCGGTGATTGCCGGTATCTGGGGCGGGGTTTTCTTCATTACGAATGAGGAACATCAACGCGCCTACGAGGAGGGAATCCGACAGGGACGCAATCTGACCCGAGTTTTCGAGCAGTACATCGCACGTGTGATCGGAGGCGCGGACAGTGGACTCTTGGACATGCGCGAATCATTCGAGCACGATCCGCAAAATTTCGATATTGCGGGTCGAGTCGGCCGCGCCCAGTTTCAAAACAATATAGTTACGCAATTCGGGATTGTCGGGCCTGATGGCCTTATCAAACTTTCGAGCACACAATCCATTAGTTCGGCTGAGTACGTGGGCGATCGAGAGTATTTTCGCTTCCAGGCCAATTCGACGACCGACGAGCTCTACATAAGCGCACCCTTGGTTGGTCGCGCATCCGGCCGACCAATCATACAATTGACGCGCCGGCTAACTACTCCCGACGGATCGTTCGACGGAGTCATTATCGCGGCAATCGATATTCGCCAACTCGACAGGTTCTGCAACTCGATCGATGTCGGCCGTGCGGGAGTGATCTCGCTTGTTGGCTTCGACGGTATCATTCGCGCGCGCAGCGACCGCGATCCCGCGGCGAAGGACTTTCTCGGTGAGTCAATTCTCGACACAAAGGTCTTCGCACTGTATCGCCAATCCCCCACCGGGAGCTATTGGAACTTTGAGAAGCCCACACGGCGGTTCGAAGGTGTCAACCGGCTCATTTCCTATCAAGTCGTCGAAGGATTTCCCTTGATTGCCGTCGTCGGGTTGGCTGAAAGTGATATTTTTTGGCAGGCAAAATCGACGGCACACAGATATCACCTGATTGCGCTTGCGCTGACCGCCATAGTAATCTTTGCGATAGGCATTGGCGCAGCGCAAAAGCGGGCCGAAACGCAAATCGTCCATATGGCCCGCCATGACAGCCTCACCGGCATCGCTAATCGCGCCGTGTTGCGGGAACGAATGGAGGAAGCGCTCGCGCGCTTGCGGCGTCGCGGCGATCCGTTCACCATTTTCATGCTCGATCTCGATCTATTCAAGACCATCAATGATTCGCTTGGACATCCGATCGGCGACGAGCTGCTCAAGATGGTGGCGAATCGCCTATTGGCTTGCACGCGCCAGACCGACACGGTCGCGCGGCTTGGCGGCGATGAATTCGCTATTCTAGCCGCGGCCGAGGGAGATCAGCGCGAGGCAGCGATCATCACGGCAAGCAGATTGCTGGAGGCGGTGGCCGCCCCTTATGATCTCGATGGCGATCATCTCGAAATAGCGACCAGCATCGGCGTCGCGCTCGCGCCCGAGCACGGCACCGAAGTTGATCAACTGGTGAAGAACGCCGATCTGGCCCTGTACAAGGCCAAGTCGGAGGGCCGCAACACTTACCGCTTCTTTGATGATGCGATGGGGACCGAGGCCCGTACTCGTCGTGCACTGCAAATCGGTCTGCGCGGCGCGCTGACGAACGAAGAATTCGAGCTGCACTACCATCCCATTATCGACATCAAGAGCGGAGAAGTTGACAGCGTCGAGGCGCTCGTCCGCTGGCGGCACCCGCAACGCGGGCTGATTGCACCCGGCGAGTTTATTCCGCTGGCTGAAGAAACCGGTCTAATCAACCCGATCGGCGAATGGGTTCTGCGCAAGGCATGCAGCGACGCCGTCAGCTGGCCTTCGCAGATCAAAGTAAGCGTTAATCTATCACCGGTGCAGTTCCGAAAGATCAGTCCGGTTGAGATCGTTGGCAAGGCGCTAGCCGATTCTGGGCTGCCGGCCGAACGTTTGGAGCTGGAAATCACCGAGTCGGTCCTGATGCACGGTAACGCTGAGAACGTCGCGACACTGCATCAGCTGCGCAGCATGGGAATTTCCATCGTTCTCGACGATTTCGGGACCGGATACTCCTCGCTCAGCTATCTGCGAATGTTTCCGTTCGACAAGATCAAAATCGATCGCTCGTTTGTCAATGAACTTTCGCAGAGCGCCGGTTGCGCTTCCATTGTGTCGGCGGTGGCTGGCCTCGGGCGGAGCCTGCAAGTTGCCACGGTGGCTGAGGGGATCGAGACCGAAGATCAGCTTGTGCTCGTGCGAACTGCCGGATGCACTCACGCCCAGGGTTTTCTGTTTGGCCGGCCATGCCCAGTAACCGAGCTCAAGTTCCAACCGGTCAGCGAGAGAAAACGAAAAAGCGAGGCCGCCTAGTCATCGAGCTTGGCCGATCGCACGCCGCCTAAGAGCGTTGGCGCAGTGCACCTCTGTGCTCCGACCTAGTGATCAATGCAACGTCTGCCCCATCAACCCCCGACCGGCCGGACGCTGACCGCCACATCGAGCTTCTGTTTGCCGGAGGCGAACACGACGCCGGCGATTGGGGCGACGTCGGAATAATCACGGCCGACCGCCAGCGCGACGTGATCAGTGTCGGCGAGGATCGCGTTGGTCGGATCGAGATCGTACCAGCCGGCTTCCTCACCGCACCAAACCTTGACCCAGGCATGCATGGCGTCGGCGCCTTCGAGCCGCGCCGCGGCGCCGCGCGGCTCGGTGCGCAGGTAGCCGCTGACATAGGCCGCCGGGAGGCCGAGGCCGCGCAGGCCGGAAATCATGATATGCGCAAAGTCCTGGCAGACGCCGCGGCGCAACGCGAACGACATTGGCGGCGTGGTGGTGACCGTCGTCGCGCCGATCTCGTAGACGAAGTCCGCCTTGATCCGCCGCATCAGATCGATCGCCCCGTCAAGCATCGGGCGGCCGGGTGTAAAGCTCAAGCCGGCATAGTCGCGGATCTCGGGATCGAGCGAGACGAGCCGGCTCGGAAATAGGAAGTGCGCGGGCGAGGTCGGACCGATATCCGCGGTCGCGAACGCAGATGCCCGCAATTCCTCCCAGGGCGGCGTTGTGAGCGGCACCGGTTCCTCGATCGCGTCGACCTTGATGCGCGCGACCGCCGTGACGGTTAGCCGGTCGTGCGGCTCGTTGAGCTCGATCCAGGTCATGTGATTGCCGAAGAAGTCGCGACCCTCGCGGCGCTCGGCCGGGCGCGGCTCGATCTCGAGCGCCGCCGCGTGCACGCGCTGCCGCGGTCGGTTGGTCGGCGTCAGCCGCAGCACGTGGTGCGCAAACGCGACTTTCGAGGCGTAGGCATAGGTGGTGGTCTGGCGCACGTCATAGATCACGCCAGCGCCTCCCATAGGGCGTCGGAGCGCTCATTGTGCGTGAGGTAGGACGAGGCGATCGCGTCCGACAGCCGCATCAGCGCATCCTCGGCGCGCAGGATCAGCGCCTCGTCGACCGCGGTTGCATCGGTGGTGCGCAGCGCGGTCGCGATCGCAGCGGCGATCTGTTGCGGCGGCGACAGGCGCCCTTCCGCATTGCGCTTGGGCAATTCCGCGAGGTGGGCCTCAATGTCGTCGAACTGATGCGCGACCGAGCGCGGATTTTTCGGGTCGAGCACGACGAGATCGATCACCGGCGCGCGCGCCGCGATCATCACATAGCGCTGCCGATAGGTGATCTGGCTGTCGCATAGCTCCAGCAGCACGTCGAGCGCGCCTTCCGGCCCAGCGGCGTCGCCGAACTGGCGCACGAAACGGCAGGTGGCGATCGCCCGCTCGATCCGGCGGCCAAGCTCGAGAAAGCGCCATCCTGAAAGTCGCGTCATGTTTTCCTGCGCCAGTCCGGAAAACGACGAAACGATCCGCAGCGAGGCCTCGACCCGCTCGAAGACGGCGCTTTCCGAGGCGGTTACGGGCAGCGGCGCCTCGATGGTGGCGACGAGGTCGTCGAGCGCGCGCCAGGCGTCGGGCGAGAAGCGGTCGCGGATCGCCGATGCCGCCTGGCGCGCCGCCCGCGCCAGCCGCGGCAGCGCGCCGTCGAGGTCACTGCGCGTGAGGGCCGCGCGCGCAATCAGCGCCGCCTTGGCATGCGGGATGTCGTTAGGGCCGGCGCCCCAGACGCCGAGCAGCGCGGTGATGCGCGCCGTGATCGGCGTCCCGGACGAAACCTCGGTGATGCGGTTGATCAGCGCGCGCACCAGCCGCAGCGTCGCCTCGGCGCGTTCCACATAGCGGCCGACCCAGAACAGATTGGCGGCGGCGCGGCTCGGCAGCGAGCCGGTCGCGCGGCGAATGGCGATGTGCTCGGCGGCCGGCAGCAGCGTCGTCTCGGCGACCGGCCCATCCGCCAGCACCCAGGCGTCGGCGGTCCGCCCGCCGCTTTGCAGGTTCACGGCGCGCGCGTCGATATCGTCGGCGATGCGCACGAATCCGCCCGGCATGACGGTCCAGCCGTCGCCGGTGCGGGAGAGAAAGATCCGCAGCACGAACGGACGCGGCTCGATGCGGCCGTCGTGCCAGACCGGCATGGTCGACAGCGTCACGGCTTCCTGCACTACAAAGTCGACGCCGCGATCGGCGATCGACCGGGTGACGCGCCGGCGCTGATCGGGATCGAGCGTCGCGCCGAGCACGCCGCCGCCGATGTCCGGCAGGGGATCGATGAAGGCCGAGGCGATCACCATGCCGTCGAGCTTCTCCAGCATCGCCGCGCTGGCCTCGGATTGACCGAGCCACCAGGTGGCGATGTTGGGGATGGCAAGATCGGCGCCGAGCACGACGCGCGCTAGCGCCGGGAGGAAGGCCAGCATGGCGCGCCCCTCGACCAGGCCAGACCCGAGCGCATTGGCGATGACGACCTTGCCGTCGCGGACCGCCTGCACCAGGCCGACCACGCCGAGGCGCGAGCGCGCATTGAGCTCGAGCGGATCGGCGTAATCGGCATCGAGACGGCGCAGCAGCACCTCGGCGCGTTTCAGTCCGGAGACCGTGCGGATGAACACGCCATCCTCGCGCACGGTCAGGTCCTCGCCCTCGACCAGCAGGAGGCCGAGATAGCGCGCCACATAGGCGTGCTCGAAATAGGTCTCGTTCATCGGTCCGGGCGTGAGCAGACAGACGCGCGAATCGTCTTGGCGATTGAAGGCCGACAGCTGCGCCTGAAAGGCCTGAAAGAACGGAGCGAGCCGCTCCACCCGCAGCGCGCGGTAGAGGTCGGGAATGGCTCGTTGCAGGGCGAGGCGGTTTTCCAAGCCGTAGCCGGCGCCCGACGGCGCTTGCGTGCGGTCGCCGAGCACCCACCAGCGGCCATCGGCGCCGCGCCCGACATCGACCGCATAGGACTGGAGAAAGGCGCCGCCCGGTGGCGCGACACCGACGAGCGGCCGCAAGAATTCCGGATTGCCGGCGACCAACGCCGCGGGAAGCAGTCCATGGCGCACCAGTTGCGCCGGACCATAAGCATCCGCGAGCACCTGCTCGAGCAGCTCCGCGCGCTGGATGAGCCCGCCCTTGAGCGCCTTCCATTCCTCAACGTCGATGATCAGCGGCAGATGGCTCAGCGGCCACGGCCGCTCGGCACCCGCCGGATCCTCGTAGACGCGGTAGAAGACCCCCGAGGCGCGCAGATAACGGTCGGCGGCGGCGAAACGCCGATTGATCTCCTCGACGCCGAGCAGACCGAGGATGGTCAGAAAGGCTTGCCAATGCGCACGAACGCTACCGTCCGCCTCCACCATCTCGTCGAAGATGCCGGGCAGCGGCCGATAGTCCGACAAGAGTGTGTTGAAGGCGCTTTTTGCCGGTCTGGCACTGCTGTCGAGAGAGGCTGCCATGCGGGGGTCGGGCTGTCACGCGCAGGGCAGGCAAGAACGCGTAGGGTGGGCAAAGGCGGCCCCGGAAGTTCGATTGATGCACAGCGCTGGGTCCGCCGTGCATACGCGTCTGCGCCTTGCCAAAGAGCAGTGCGAGCCGTCGGCCTCGCCGCGTGGGCACGGCGGAACGCGCGCCGTGCAAAGTGCGGTGACGCCTCGGCCGCCTTTGCCCACCCTACACGTCGATCTCATCGGAGCATGCTCACATCTAAACCGGACGCCGCAGGTCGAGGGTCGTCGGGTATTCGATCGACCGCTCGAGCGGCGGCAAGTCCTTGATGACGCCTGGACTATGCCCATGATCCTGGAATCGCGCGCGGCGTCGAGCCTCCGCCTCGTAGGAATTCACAGGATAGGTTTCATAGTTGCGCCCCCCTGGGTGCGATACATGATAAACACAACCGCCAAGAGAGCGGCGGCTCCAGCTATCGATGATGTCGAAGGTCAGCGGTGCATGCGCCGGAATCGTCGGATGCAGCGCCAACGGCAGCGGCCAGGCCTTGAAGCGGATACCGGCGACGAATTCGCCGGGCCGTCCCGTCGAGACGAGCGGCACGCGGCGGCCATTGCAGGTGACGACGTGGCGGGTGGCGTTCAGTCCCTCGACCTTGATCTGCAGCCGCTCGACCGAGGAATCGACGAAGCGCGCGGTGCCGCCGGGCGTAGTTTCCTCGCCGAGCACATACCAGGGCTCGAGCGCGTGGCGTAGCTCGAGCCGGACCCCGCCATGGTCGATGGCGCCGTAAGTGGGAAAGCGAAATTCGCGCTGCGCCGCAAACCACTGCGGATCGAAGTGATAGCCCTCGCGGCTGAGGTCATCGAGCACTTCCAGGAAGTCGGCCCAAACAAAATGCTCGAGCATGAACCGGTCATGCAGCGCGGTACCCCAGCGCACCAGCGCGCCGTCGAGCGGCTCGCGCCAGAACCAGGCGATGAGCGAGCGCAGCAGCAATTGCTGGGCGAGACTCATCCGCGCATCGGGCGGCATCTCGAAGGAGCGGAATTCGACGAGCCCGAGCCGCCCGGTCGGTCCGTCGGGCGAGAATAGTTTGTCGATGCACAGCTCGGTCCGGTGCGTGTTGCCGGTCACGTCGGCCAAAATGTTGCGGAACAAGCGGTCGACCAGCCACGGCCGCGGCGGCTCACCCTGGCCGGGCGCGGGAACACCGGCGAGCGTGATCTCCAGCTCGTAGAGCATGTCCTGCCGCGCTTCGTCGATGCGCGGTGCTTGGCTCGTCGGGCCGATGAACAGGCCGGAGAACAAGTAGGAGAGGGAAGGGCGCCGCTGCCAATAGAGCACGAGGCTCTTGAGCAGGTCGGGGCGCCGGAGGAACGGGCTGTCGGCGGAGCTCGGGCCCCCGAGCACTACATGGTTGCCGCCGCCGGTCCCGGTGTGGCGCCCGTCGAGCATGAACTTGTCGGTACCGAGCCGCGACAGGCGCGCGTCCTCATAGAGGCCGGTGGTCACCGCCACTGCGTCGCGCCAGGTGACGGCCGGGTGGATATTGACCTCGATGACGCCCGGATCGGGCGTCACGCGGATGACGTTGATGCGCGGATCGGTAGGCGGCGGGTAGCCTTCGAGGAGAACCGGCAGGTTGAGCTCGGCGGCGGCCGCCTCCACGGCGGCCAGGAAATCGAGATAGTCCTCGAGCCGGTCGATGGGCGGCATGAACACGCAAAGCTTGTCGTCGCGCGGCTCGATCGTCAGAGCGGTCCGCACCGGAACGCCGGCGCGTTGCGGCGGCATCGCCGCGGCCGCGGGAGGCGCCTGCGGGACCGGAAGCTCGGCCGCGAGCGGCGCACCGCCAACCGCGACGTCGCGATAGATCCCGGCGAAGATCGGCGGATGCGGCAGGCGGCCGCGCTCGGCGAACGGATCGGCCGGTACCGGGTGGGGAAAGTCGACCGGCGCGAGATGGGGCAGGGCCTTGAGCGGCAGCCGGAAGCCGGCGGGAGAGTCGCCCGGCACCAGAAACAGCCGCCCGCGGCGCGTCTGCCACAGCTCGCTCACCCAGCCGGGCCTGGCCTGCGCGGTCCAGCGCTGCACCGGCAGCACGTAGGCCGCCGGCGCGCCGAGCCGCCGTTCGACCATGCGCAGGATGCGGGCGCGCTCGACCGGATCATCGATCTTGGGATCGCGCGGATCGAGATTGGGCGGCAGCTCGCCTTCCTTGAGCATGTGGTCGGCCGGATCCTCGAAGGCTTCCTGGATATAGTCGAGGCTGATGCCGAGGCGCTCGGTGACGCGGTCGGCGAAGCTCTTGGCTTCCTCGATCGACGGCGTGCGCGCGTCCGTCTCCGCCGCGAGCAAGTCCGGATTCTGCCAGAGCGGCACACCGTCCGTGCGCCAGAACAACGCGAATGCCCAGCGCGGCAGCGGCTCGCCCGGATACCATTTGCCTTGGCCGTATTGCAGCAGGCCGCCCGGCGCAAAGCGCGCGCGCAGCCGCCGGATCAGATCGTCGGCGCGCAGGCGCTTGTGTGGACCGAGCGCCGCCGTGTTCCACTCCGCCGACTGATAATCGTCGACGGAAACGAATGTCGGCTCGCCGCCCATGGTGAGCCGCACATCGTGGGCGTTGAGATCGGCGTCGACCCGTTCGCCGAGCGCATCGAGCGCGGCCCAGGCCTCGTCGGAAAATGGAAAGGTCACGCGCGGCTTCTCGGCGATCCGCGTGACGCTCATCTCGAAGGCGAAGGAGACTTCCGCCGGCTCGACCAGGCCGCTGATCGGCGCCGCCGAGCGATAATGCGGGGTCGCCGCCAGCGGCAGATGGCCCTCCCCGCACAGGAGGCCCGAGGTCGGGTCGAGACCAATCCAGCCGGCGCCCGGAAGATAGACTTCGGTCCAGGCGTGCAGGTCGGTGAAGTCCGCCGCGGCGCCGGCAGGGCCGTCGAGCGGTTTCAAGTCCGGCTTGAGCTGAATGAGATAGCCGGACACGAAGCGCGCCGCCAAGCCGAGGCGGCGTAGGATCTGCACCAGGAGCCAAGCCGTGTCGCGGCACGATCCTGATTCGGTCTCGAGCGTCTCCTCCGGCGTCTGCACGCCGTGCTCCATGCGGATCACGTAACGGATGCGGCGCTGGAGCGCCTGGTTGAGCTCGACCAAAAAGTCGACCGTGTTGCGCGGCTCCCGGGAAATGGTTCCGAGCAGCGCCTTGAGGCGCGGCCCGGCCGGCTCGGGCTCAAGGCAGGCGGCGAGCTCCTCGCGCAGCTCGTCCGTATAAGTGAAGGGAAACGTCTCCCCGTTGGGCTCGACGAAGAAGTCGAACGGATTGACCACCGCGAGATCGGCGAGCAGATCGACCGTCACCGAGAACTCGGTCGTCTTCTCCGGAAAGATGAAGCGGGCGATCCAGTTTCCGTGCGGGTCTTGCAGCCAGTTCACGAAGTGCGGGTGCGGCTCGACGGTGAGCGAGTAGCTCGGCACGCGCGTGCGGCAATGGGGGGCCGGACGCAGCCGGATCATCTGCGGTCCGAGGGCAACCGGGCGGTCATATGAGTAGCGCGTGGCGTGATGGAGGCCGGTGAGGATCGACATCGGTTTCCAGGCTTAGGCGGCGGCGCGGGGAGGGGAGTGACAGCCGTAGCAGCGATCGGGCTCACACGCGAATTCAACCACGGCATCCCCCATGCGATAGATTGCCTCAAATGTATGCAAATTCCGGGCCGCCTCCGCTTGGGCCAGTGCCCTGGCTTGACGCTCGGCCGTTTCCACACTGGTCATTCCGGGGCGCCGCGCAGCGGCGAGCCCGGAAGCCATACTCCCGGCTGGTGATTATGGCTTCCGGGCCCGCGAGCTTCGCTCGCG
>JBKQHQ010000211.1:0-9028 GCA_052148715.1 Xanthobacteraceae bacterium
CCAAACTCGGCGCCCTGATCGGGGCGCAACCCAAAGGCCCGTTGAGCTTTCGGGAACCGGCGGGTTTTGTCGGCGAGCAGGCGCGAAGCCTGCGTCGGCTTGCGCTTTTTCTCGTGGACGAATTGGACGCCTGCCAATCGCACCTTCATGCATGGGCGCTGGCGGAAATGGAGCAGGCGCTGATGGTGGCGTTTCTTTGTTGGAACCGCCACAACTTCAGTGATTTTCTCGATCGGGAACCTCAGGGAATATCGCCGTGGCAAGTCCGGCGCGCGGAGGAATTCATTGCCGCCAATTGGAATCAGCCGATCACGGTCGAGGAGTTGGCGAAGGCCGTCGGAGCCAGCGTGCGCACTATTTTTAGATGTTTCAAGCAAAGCCGCGGTTTTGGGCCGATGGTATTCGTGAAGCAGCTTCGGCTCGATCATGCGCGACAGTTGCTGAACCGCGGTGACGCCGGTACGACGGTCACCGGCACGGCCCTCTCGTGCGGATTTCACAATCTCAGTCATTTTGCGGTGGATTACCGCCGGGCGTTCGGCGAGCGGCCTTCCGAGACGCTCAATCGAGCGATGGGCAAGAATTTTGTCGCGGAGTGCAAGGCGTCGCGCGCTCCCGGCTCAACGCGCACGTCGCAATAGATCTTTGGAGCCTGCCTCATTCCTCTGGAATCGAGACAGGCTCCGGCGCGCCTTGCCTTTAGCCGGCGAGGGCCAGCGAGGCTTCCTTGACCTTCCTCGTCGATTCGCTCGCCACCTTCGCGGCGGTGGCAATCTCGTTCATGCTGGTGCTGATACTGGTGACGCCGGACGCCGCGGTTTGCATGTTCGATGACATGTCCCGGGTCACCGCATTCTGCTCTTCCACGGCGGCAGCGATGCTCCCCGAGATGTCGTTGATCTTGCTGATGGTGGCGGTGATCTCCTGGATCGCCTTGGCGGCGTCGCCGGTGACCCCCTGAACCGCGGTGATCTGACCGGCGATCTAGTCGGTCGCCTTCGCGGTCTGACCGGCCAAGGTCTTGACCTCGGAGGCGACGACCGCGAATCCCTTGCCGGCATCGCCGGCCCGCGCCGCTTCGATGGTGGCGTTGAGCGCCAGCAGGTTGGTCTGGGCGGCGATGTTGTTGATCAGGTTGACAACTTCACCGATCCGGTTGGCCGCGGAGGTTAGCCCGGCGACGATCTCGTTGGTGCGGTTGCCCTGCTCCACGGCCTGCGCCGCGATCTTGGAGGAATCCGCGACCTGGCGGCTGATCTCGGAAATCGAGGAGACAAGCTCCTCGGCCCCCGACGCCACCGCCTGGACGTTGGACGAGGTCTGCACCGAGGCGCTCGCCGCGCTGGTCGCCTGTTCGCTGGCGGTCGTGATTGCCATGCTGAGCTCGCCGAGATCGCTGTCGATGGTCTTCTGGATGGCCTCGCGCCTGATCCGATCCTCGACCTGCTTGGTGATGTCGGTTGCGAACTTGACCACCTTGTACGGCTTGCCGCTCGGATCCACGATCGGGTTGTAGCTCGCCTGGATCCAGACCGTCTTGCCGCCCTTGCCGACGCGCTTGTATTCGGCAGCCTGATATTCGCCGCGGTTGAGCGCTTCCCAGAACTGTCGGTAGGCCAAGCTGTCCCGTTCAGCCGGCTCGACGAACATGCTGTGGTGACGGCCCTGAATTTCGGACAGCGCGTATCCCAGCGCGCCGAGGAAATTTTGGTTGGCGGTGATGATGGTGCCGTCCATCTTGAAATGGATGACCGCTTGGGACTTATCGATGGCGTGGATCTGTCCCTCGTATTCCCCCGATTGCAATTTCCGCTCGGTGATATCGGTTGCGAATTTCACGACCTTGAACGGCTTCCCGTTGCGGCCGAGGATCGGGTTGTACGAGGCCTGGATCCACACCTCCTTGCCGTTCTTACCGAAGCGCTTGTACTCGGCAGCCTGGTATTCGCCGCGATTGAGCGACTGCCAGAAGCGCTGGTACGCCGCGCCGTCCTTTTCGGTCGGATCGACGAACATGCTGTGGTGACGGCCCTGGACTTCGGACAGCGTGTATCCGAGCACGCCGAGGAAATCCTCGTTGGCGGTGATGATCGTGCCGTCCATGTTGAATTCAATGACGGCTTGGGATTTGCCCAAGGCATCCAGCTTCGCTTGCATCTCGCGCGCGTTCGACAACAGGAACATCCATTTCCCCGATCTTGTCTCGGCACCAGCGTGAGCTGTGCCATCCCCTCTTACAGCCGGACGCCGTCGATCATGGCGGACGGCGATCCGGCTGCGTGACGATCCTTCGCGGCGAGGCCGCTCCGGCCGCGCGGCAAAGGTTAATTGTATAATAGGTGAGAAAGGGCGAATTTTAAGTGAAGCCGATTAGTGCCATGAGGGTTCCTATTGTGCTTGGCTTAGACTTGTTTGCGGCATGTTGACACCATTTTGCTATCTAAATTGCGCGGCTCGATTGTGTTTGATTGGAGACTAACGCCAAGAGCGGCGGCTGAACGCAATGTCGAAATGTCGATTGCTGTGATTTTTTTGTGAGGCCGCGTCAGGCAACTTGAGCCGCCTCACGATCGTCCCGACGATCATCAGCCAAATCGATCGCGCCAGCTCGGCAGTGCGCCGGGAAAGGGCAGGGCGGTCGCTTCATGGACTCCTCGTGCGACGGCGCGTCCGGCCACCTGGGCCGCCACCGCGCCGAGCTCGGTGAGGCCGAGGAGCGGGTCGTGCAGCGCGATCCTTCCGGTCGCGACCGCGAAGACGATGTCGCCGTCGAGCGGGGTGTGCACGGGATAGATCGCGCGGGCGAGCCCGCTCTGCGCCATCACGGCGACCCGCTTGGCTTGCGCCTTGGTGAGCGTCGCGTTGGTGGCGACGACGACCAAGGTGGTCGAGGCGCGCACGCTGCCCTTGGTGCGCACCTCGAGCGCGGCGGACGGAAAAGATGCGGGCAGGCCGCGCCCGCCGAATTCGCCGCCTTGCTCGAAAGGCGCGGCCCAGAACCAAGGGCCATCGGCAACGACCACGCTGCCGGCCGCATTGACCGCCGCGAGCGCGCCGACCGTGATGCCGCCGCGGGTCGTGGCCGAGGCGGAGCCGAGGCCGCCTTTGAGATTGACCGTGGTGGCGCCTTTCCCGGCGCCGACGCTGCCCAGTGCAAAGAGCGTCCCAGCGCCGGCGATCGCCGCATAGCCGAGCTCGCGATAGGGCGGATAGCGGCCCCATCTCTTGTCGCCGCCGTTGAGCAGGTCGAACAGGATGGCGCCGGGCACGATCGGCACGCGCGCCGCGCCAACCGCAAAGCCGCGGCCCTGCTCGGCGAGCCACGCCTGGGCGCCCGAGGCGGTGTCGAGCCCGAAGGCCGACCCGCCGGAGAGCGCGATGGCGTCGATGCCCTCGACGGTTTGCGCCGGGTCGAGCAGCGCGGTCTCGCGCGTCCCCGGGCCGCCGCCCGAGACGTCGACGGCGCCGACTGCTGGCGCGTCGAAGAGGACGACGGTCGCGCCCGATCCCAGCCGCTCGTCTGCCGCATGGCCCACGAGCACGCCGTCGACGTCGGTGATGAGATTGTGCGCTGCCAAGGGCGGCCTCCATTGCTGCAACGCAGCGGAAACGTTTCCCACTGTAGCGTCAATTACCAATCACGGCCGGTCAAATCGGCGCGGCACGCTTGCACCGGGGCGGCCGGTTATCGCATGTAGCCCCCATGAGCCCGGACATCAGCCTTGCGGCCGCCCTCTTTGCCGGCACGGTCAGCTTCTTGTCGCCGTGCGTGTTGCCGCTGGTGCCGCCCTACCTGGTCTATCTCGCCGGCACCTCGCTCGAGCGACTGGCGGAAGCGGAGCCTGAGCCGCGGGTGCGGCGCGAGACAGTGATCGCGGCTATCCTGTTCGTGCTCGGCTTTTCGACCGTGTTCGTGGGGCTCGGCGCCGGCGCGAGCGCGATCGGCGGGTTGCTGCGCGCCTATCAGGGTGTGCTGGCGATCGTCGCCGGCGTCGCCATCATCATCATGGGTCTGCATTTCCTGGGGGTTACCCGCCTCGCTTTATTGCTCAGCGAGAAGCGCCTCGGCATGCCGAAGCCGGTCGGCCTGTGGGGAGCCTACGCGATGGGGCTCGCTTTTGCATTCGGCTGGACCCCCTGCATCGGTCCGATCCTCGCGTCCATCCTGGCGGTCGCGGCGTCGAAGGCGACGGTAGCGAAGGGCGCGGGGCTGCTGGCGATCTATTCGTTGGGGCTTGGACTTCCGTTCATTGTCGCGGCCTTCGCGGTCGAGCCGTTCGCCGCTTTCCTCGCCCGTTTCCGCGCTCATCTCGCCCGCGTCGAGAAGGTGATGGGCGTGCTCCTGGTGCTCACCGGCATCAGCTTCCTGACCGGCTTCGTCACGCAGGCCAGTTCTTGGCTGCTTGAGGCGTTTCCGGCTCTTGGAAATATTGGGTAGGTTCACGATCGGAACGCGCTATGGTCGGCGGCGTTCACGTCACGAGACCGGTGCGCGGTTACTGAGCACCAGGGGAGGGTTCATGCCCCGTTATTTCTTCCATTTTCGCTGTGGGCAGAGAATAGTGTCCGACAGCGGTGCCGTGGTACTCGCCGATGCGACCGCGGCTCGCGAAGAGGCGATCGGGGTCGCTCGGGATTTCATGCGCGACCGCGCGGATCGCTCCGATCCGCGGTGGAGGGCGTGGTCGATCGACGTGGTCGATCAAGTTGGCGCGCCTGAGTTCAGCCTGTCTTTAGCCAAGCTCGATCTGTGCGACACCTCGCTTTTTCAGTCGACTTCGCCGCGCTTGGAGCGCAAGGCGCGCTTGGAGCGCAAGGATGGATCCGAAGCGGCCTGCGTCACCCCGTTGCTGACCTTTTACGTACGGGCCTGCGCACGATCGGCGGAAGCGCAGACCGTGCTGAACAGGCGGCTGGAATTGCAGTTGCAGCAATCGATGCTGGTCGACAGACTACGGTTTGCCATGCGGGAGCTAGGCCATGAACTCCGCGTGGCGCATGAGGGTGTGCAACAGTCGCGCCAGCTTGCGACCAGGTCGCATTCGCAACGCGAATTTTTGGCCGATCATCGGTGAGGGTCGATCGATCAATCATCAGCGATCGTTGAACCAAATCGAGTTTCGATCGTTAGGGGGATATGCCGATCAGTCCGGTGTCCACGATCAGCCCACTTGAACGACCGCGGGACGCGGCCTTGCCGGCGGACGCCGGGGGACGCAATCGCCTGCTGGGTGGACTGCCGCAGGATGAGTTCTCGCAGCTCGCTCCGCATTTCAAGGAAGTGGTCCTGGATAAGGGAAAGATTCTCCAGGAGCCCGGAGAACCGATCGATTCCGTGTATTTCCCGCACGGCGGGATGATCTCGGTTCTTGCGGTCATGCCGGAGGGCGAGACCGTCGAGACGATGACCATCGGACGCGAGGGAGCTGTCGGGCTCACCAGCGGCATCGGCTCGCAAACGGCGCTCAATCGCGCCACGGTCCAGCTTCCCGGCCGGGCCACCCAAATTTCTGCAGCACGTTGGGCCGCGCTCGCGCAGCGGAGCCAACCGGTCCGCAACCTCATCGTCCGTTACAACGATGTGCAGCTGGCGCAGGTCCAGCAGGCGGTCGCCTGCAACGCTTTGCACGACGTTGAAGCACGTCTGTGCCGCTGGCTGTTGGAGGCGCGTGACCGGGTCGGCAGCGACGCCCTCCCGCTCACCCAAGAGTTTCTCGCCGAGATGTTGGGCGTGCGGCGAACCACCGTCACTATCGTCGCCCGCATGCTCCAGTCCGCGGGCTTCGTTCATTATCGTCGGGGCGTTGTCCATCTTCGCGACGTTGCGGCGCTCGAAGGCGGCGCCTGCGAATGCTACCGGGTCGTGCGCGGGCTGACCGACCGGTTCCTGGCTTCGGAAAGCTGACACGATCGCGTTCGCGACGGCTCCGCATGTTACGAGCGCGGTACCTGCTCGACCGGAGCACGCTGACGGTCGTCCTTCTCGACGATTTTGGTGACGTCAACGAAGGTCACCAGGACGCCCTCGATGATCTGGGTGTCGGAGTGGTAGGGCAGGACGCGCATGAGATATTGCGCTCGGCCGTCCAAGCGGCGCACGTTGCGCTCGATCGGTTCCCCGCGCTCGAATACCGTCTGAACGTCGCCCGCTAGGTCGCCGTGGTCGATTTGGCTGACGATGTCGGTCAACGGCCGTCCGCGATCGGTCGAGATCAGATTGAAGATCTTCGCCACGTCCGGCGTGAAGGTGCGGATTCGCAGGTTGCGATCCAGGAACACGGTGGCGATGCGCGTGCTCTCGAATATGTTGCGCAGGTCGCTATGGGCGCGATCGAGCTCTTCGATCTTGCCGTTGAGCTCGGCATTGACCGTGTGCAGCTCCTCATTGACCGATTGCAGCTCCTCCTTGGAGGTTTCAAGCTCCTCATTGGTCGATTGCAGCTCCTCGTTCACGGACTGGAGCTCCTCGTTCGACGCTTTCAGCTCCTCGAGCGCGCCCTCGTATTCCTCGATGGTTCCTTGCAGCCGCTCGCGCGTGTCGCGCAGCTCTTGCTCGAGCTGATCGACCCGCTCGTCGCCTTCCTGCGCGCTGTGCTGCCGCGCAGCCTGCGAAGCGGCGAGCGGCGGTCCCACATCCTTGAATATCACGAGAAATAGCGGCTCGGCGTCCTTTTCGGCCAGCGGATCGATCGTCAGATCGATCAACTGCGTGCGATCCCCGAGCTCGACGGCGATGTGCTCCCGCTCGATCCGACGTCCCGTGTCGACGGCCTCGTGCAACGCCGATCGCAGGTCGAGGCGCAGCCCCTTGCGCGCCATGGCCAGCAGCTGGCGGTTGGGCAGCCCGACGGCGGGTTCAAGATATTTTCCGGTTCGCGGCGAGTAATGCAGGATATCGCCGTCGCGGCTGATCACGACGTGGGCCGGCGCGAAGCGCTCCATGACCCGCGCCTCCACGGCGCGCCGCAGATTGACGGCGAGCGCCGCCGGCCGCCGCGCGATCTCATGCAGGCCCAATGGGGTTCGGTTGTTTTTGTGCGCCACGGCAGCCATTTGCAGCGGCGCAACGACGTGATCGCGGCGTTGGAAGATGCGGTGCTTCTTATCGAGCGGGGTGAATAGATCTTGATGCTGGCTGACATTCTCGGAGGTGCCGAGAAAAAGGTAACCGTTCGGCCGCAAGGCAAAATGAAAAACCGGGATGACGTGCGACTGAAATTCGCTGCCGAGATAGATGAGCAGGTTGCGGCACGAGATCAGATCGATGCGCGAGAACGGCGGATCGCGCAGCACGCTGTGCGGCGAGAACACGCACATGTCGCGGATTTCCTTGTTGACCACATAGGACGCCTCATCGCCGGTGAAGAAGGCGTTCAGCCGTGCCGGCGGGACGCTCTCCATCAGCGCCGCCGGATAGCGCCCGGCGCGCGCCACGGACAGCGCCGCTCCGTCGATATCGGTGGCGAAAAGCTGAATTTTCGGCGGCGCGGGCAGTGTCTTCATGTGCTCGCGCACAAGGATCGCGAGCGAGTAGGCCTCTTCTCCCGTGGCACAGCCCGGAACCCAGATGCGCACCGCCTCATCCGCGCTTTTGCGGGTGAACAGGCTCGGCAGCACCAATTGTTCGAGCGCCTCGAATGCTTCCGCGTCGCGGAAGAAATTCGTGACACTGATCAGCAGGTCCCGGAACAGCGCCGTGACCTCTTGCGGATCGGAGCGTAGCCGCTCGACATAGGCGTCCAAGTTGTCGATCTGGAGGACGTTCATGCGCCGCCTCAGGCGGCGTTGAAATGTCGGCTGCTTATAGCCGCTGAAATCATGGCCGACCTGGTCGATCAGGATTTGATAAATGGCGTGAACGCCTTGGCGCTCCTCGCCAGAGGCGTGGTCCTCGGTTTCGTCCGAGGCCGCCGGCGCGCCGAAGCCTTGCGCAAACCGGGCGAGACGCGGTCCGATGTCTTCGACCGGAAGCACGAGGTCGATCACGCCGGCAGCGATGGCGGCGTCCGGCATCTCCGCGTGTTGCGGACCGCTCCCGTCGCGCCCCTGCGCGATGGTCAGGCCGCCGTGCTCCTTGATGCCCTTGATGCCGAGGACGCCGTCGCTGCCACTTCCCGACAGAAGAATGCCGACGGCGGCATCGCCAAGATCCTTTTCGAGCGAGCTCAAAAACACGTCGATCGGTCGCTCCTGGGGTCCCGATTCCCGAGGGAGCAAACGGATTCGGCTGTCCTTCACCGTTAGCGTGTGATCGGTGGGACCGAAATAGACGTGATTGGGCTCGATCTCTGTGCCATCGGACGCGGCCTGGACCGCCATGTCGGTATAGCGGGCGACGATCTCGGGCAGCGAGCTTTCACGTCCGCGCGGCAGATGCGTGACAACGATGAAGGCAAGCCCGCTACCGGCCGGCAGGCCCCGAAACAAAACCTCGAGCGCCTGCAGACCACCGGCGGACGCCCCGACCCCGACCACTGGAAAGGGATGCTCAGCCGCCACGAAACGCCTCCACTAGGGCGTCAACCTATGCCTATGCAGAACCGTTCGCAAATGAATCGATGCCTCAGCGGCAAGGATCGTAGCGCGGGCTTCTGGAGTCAGACAGACAACACAAGACGAACGGCACTCAGCGCTATCTGTCCGTCAACCTATCGTCGACGATCTGCTCGGTTGTCCAATTTTCACGTCCCCCCTCGTGGGTCAGGGTGATCGTATGTGGATCGCGGAGGGATCTTCACCTCCCCCCTCCATGGCCCATGGTTATCTCCTTGCAACCGCTACACAAAATGTGTGAATCCCGTAGCCGCGAGCGGGGAGGTCGCTCGCAGCGCACTTGTGCTGCGAGCGGGAGAGCGCACTTGTGCTGCGAGCGGGAGAGGGGGGAGCTTCGAATAACTCCCACATGGTTAGCGTTCAGTTTGAGGGATTTGATTCGGCACAGACAAAATAAGGTTTTGAAAAAGGATCTTTTCGAAGAGACCCCCTCTCCCGACACATGCAGGCGAGCCTGCATGTGTCGACCTCCCCC
>JBKQHQ010000212.1:0-40156 GCA_052148715.1 Xanthobacteraceae bacterium
AAGTGCCATCATAGACTACCTGGATAACCACAATGCCGCCCCAAAACCCTTCGTCTGGACCAAGTCGGCGGGCGAAATCCTCGAAAAAGTCGCCCGTGCGAAACAAGCGTTAGAGTCAGAACACTAGGGCGAGCGCGCTGAAATTATGGGCAAGGAGCGCAAGCATGCACACGATGCCGGCGGCGCTCTTGCGGTGCCGGGACAGGATTCGAAGCATCATTTCCGCCTCCATCGGGCCACGCACCCCCTGCCCCTTTTCCGAGGTCCGATCAAGGCCTTCGCCATGAGCGGTTCGAGGAAGATTTTATGTACGCCCGAAGCTCTCCCGAAATAATGGAGGCACCGACGCCGACTTTCAGCGGGATTTTTCTTCGTTGATCGGCGCCGGATAGAGCGTCAGCAATGCCTCCGCTGCGCCGCGCGCCCTCTGCTCCATTTCCGCCGGCGTCGGCACCTTGGCCACACGCAGCAGCAGGCGGACCAGCAGATCGCCCCACATCAAGGCGGCGAAGCGCGCCGCCATCGTCGCCGGCTCAACCGCGCCGAACAGGCCACTGGCTTGCGCGGCTGTCAGCAGATCAACGAGAGCCGCGCGATTCGCCTGGCGGCCCGCCTTGTCCAATACGCGCGCGATCTCGGGGGAACCGTCCGACTCGGCGATGGCGAGGCGATAGATGGCCAGCACGCTCGGATCGCACACCACGCGCAGCACGGCGGTCCCAAATGCGGTCAGCGTCGCGGCCAGAGCCTGGCGGTCGCGGGGAGCCGGCAATTCCAGGGGCAGACGCATCTGATCGGCGCGCTCCGCAATGCAGGCCGCCAGCATGGCGTGCTTGTCGTCGAACTGCGCATAGAGCTCCCGCTTCGACACCTTGGCGCGCGTGGCGATCTCGAGCGTGCTCGCGCGCTCGTAACCGTGCTCCATGAACGCCGAAAACGCGGCGCTAAGGATGCGTCCTCGTACCGGCGTTTCCGAGTTCACCTCCGCCGCTCGGCCGGGCGCTGTCCTAGTCCGTTTCACAAAAATGCCTCTTGCATGGGATGCCTTGCGGTACCATAGCTTGGCCTGCCTCGGTACTTAATGGTACCATGTCGCTGGACTTTCAAGGGAAAGCTCGAACGATGCCCGGCATCCTTACTATTGTGCAGCACACGCCATGGTGGGTGTTTGCGCTGCTTGCCCTGCTGATCTGGCTCGGCTCCCAAGCATTGAAGCCGCGTACCTTGCGGGTATGGCGCCTCCTGATCACGCCCGTGATCTTCATCGGGTGGGGCATTGCTTCCTTGGCGCTTCGATCCCTATCCGCGCCGGTCCTCATCGTCGACTGGCTGGTCGCCGCCGCCGTCGGCGCGGCGATCGCATGGACAACGAGCCGTCTCGACACCGTGCGGATCGATCGTGTGCAACGGCTCGTGACGCTGCCCGGCAGCGCCTGGCCGCTGATCCGCAACCTCCTGATTTTTTCGGCAAAGTACGCAATAACGGCCACCGTTACGATTGCGCCGGCATCGAAGGCGGACCTTGCGGTCTGGGATATTGCCATATCGGGAGCGAGCGCCGGCTATTTCCTCGGCTGGCTGATGCGGCTTGCGCTGGCTTATCGGCGCACGCCTGAACGCGGTCCGGCGGCGCAAACGCAATCGTGAACGCCGAAAGGGTCGCTTCCCTCACTGACGAGCACGACTAACTTAACAATCTTTAATCCGCCGGCCACTCGTGTGTAAGGAGCAGTTTGTATCTGTAAGCGGCAAAGCACTTTTTCAGCGCTCAAGAGACAATAGAGGGTCGCTATGCCGTCACATCCTTCCCAAGAACCATCCAAACATCGTTCCCCCCGCCGCAGCGCTCTGCTGAGCTCGGTGGCCGGACTGGGAGCAGCACTGCTGATCACCGGCACCGGCGGGTTGCTTCTGCCGGGCCTTCAACTGACCACGCCTGCCTACGCGGCCGAAAGCGCGGGGCCGCCCGGGTTCGCCGACATCGTGCAGAAGGTGAAACCGGCGGTGATTTCCGTCCGCGTCAGGCTGGACGGCGGGTCGCAAACCGTCGCCGGCGGGGCGGCGCGCATGGCGCAGGGCTCCGGATTCTTCATTTCTGCCAATGGCTACGCCGTGACCAACAACCATGTGGTCGAGCATGCGTCAACGGTCGAGATCACGACCAACGAGGGCAAGACCTATGCGGCGGACGTGGTCGGCACCGATCCGAAGAGCGACGTGGCCTTGCTCAAGGTCAACGGCCACGCCGATTTCCCCTACGTCACATTCGCCAGCACGCCGACGCGGGTCGGTGACTGGGTTCTCGTGGTGGGCAATCCCTTCGGTCTCGGCGGGACCGTGACCGCCGGCATCATTTCGGCGCGCGGCCGTGACATCGGCTCGGGTCCCTATGACGACTACATCCAGATCGACGCGCCGGTGAACAAGGGCAATTCCGGCGGGCCGGCGTTCGATCAAAACGGCAACGTCGTCGGCGTCACCACCGCGATCTATTCGCCCTCCGGCGGCTCGGTCGGCATCGGCTTCGCGATTCCCGCCGACACCGTCAAATCCGTGGTTGCCCAGCTCAAGAACAAGGGAAGCGTCACCCGCGGTTGGCTCGGCGTGCAGGTGCAAAAAGTTACGCCCGACATCGCCGACAGCCTCGGCCTCAAGCAGGCCGAGGGTGCGCTGGTCGCGGGGCTGCAGTCGAACGCGCCTGCCGCCCGGGCCGGACTCGCGTCCGGCGACGTGATCACCTCCGTCAACGGCCAAGCCATCAAGGATTCGCGCGAACTCGCGCGCCGCGTAGCCACGCTACAGCCCGGCGAAACGGCGCGGCTCGGGGTGGTGCATGACGGTTCGCAAAAAACCGTTTCCGTCACGTTGGGGGCGATGCCGAGCGAACAATAGGCGCCCGCCTGTTTTAGGGAGGTCGCCCGCAATGGGCGGCCTCGCCATCCTTGTCGAGCACCCCTTAGGTTCATTCACTCCGCGGCGGCCCTCTGGGCGTCGCGCGGGGTGAAATGATCGCCCTCCGCCGTCATTTCCAGGCGGCGGTGATGGAATGCGCCGAGCGTCGAACGATGGCCGATCGAGACGATGGTCGTCTTCGGCAGGCGCTTGGCGAGGACGGCATAAAGCTCGGCTTCGAGCTTCTCGTCGAGCGCGGAGGTCGACTCGTCGAGAAAAAGCCAATCGGGCCGCATGAGGAGCGCGCGGGCGAGCGCGATGCGCTGCTGCTCGCCGCCTGACAGGCGCTGCGACCAGACGTCCTCGCGGTCGAGCTGGCCCGCAAGGGCGTTGAGATGCACATCGGCAAGCGCGGTGCGGATGTCATCATCCGCATAGGCGCCCGATTCCGCCGGATAGGTAACGGCGGCGCGCAGCGTGGCGATCGGAATGTAGGGCTTCTGCGGCACGACCATCACATGTGCCCCTTCGGGGACGTGAATGCGCCCGCCGCCATACGGCCAAATGCCGGAAATCGCGCGAAACAGTGTCGACTTTCCCGAGCCCGACGGACCCGTCAGCAGCACGCTCTCGCCACTCTGGAACGCCAGATTTTTCGCCGCGACGAGGGGGCGGCCATCCGGCAGGACAACGCTGACGTCCTGCAGCGCGACCTGCGCCGCACCGCCTCGATCGGCGACCCGCACGGGTCCCCCGGCACCGAGCATCTGCGCCTGTTCGATCGCGGCGTCGAACGAGGTCAAACGGTCGACGACGGATTTGAATCCGGCCAGCGAGGTGTAATAGGTGACGAAGAACGTCATCGCCTCCGCGACGCGCGCGAAAGCGCCGGCCGTTTGCGTCATCACGCCGAGCTGGATCGAGCCGGCGAAATAAAACGGCGCCGCGAAGATGTACGGTATGATGGGCGAGGCTTGGTCAAATGCCCGCGTGAAAGCCGTCAGTTTCATGCGCCGGTAAACGAGGGCGAGGTAATTGGTGATGACGGCGCTAAAGCGCCGTCCGACCGAAGATTGCTCGGTACCTTCGCCGGCCAGCAGCGCGACCTGCTCGGTATATTCGCGCAGCCGTGCCAGCGAAAAGCGGAAATCGGCTTCCCGATGCTGCCGCTCGAAATAAATACCGATCAGGGCACGTCCGATCAGGTGTGTGATCAGCGTCCCGCTCGCCGCGTAGATCAGAGCCACCCAGAACAGGAACCCCGGAACTTTGACGTCGCTGCCCGGCAAAGTGAAGTTTTCCGACAGGCCCCACAACACGACCGCGAAGGACACGAGCGAGGAGATGGTGAAGATCAACAAGATCGATAGGTTGTAGATTCCGTAGGATGTGGTGGCGCCATCCGATCCGCCGTCGATGAACCGAAAGACGTCCTCGGCGATGCGCTGGTCGGGGTTGTCAGCCTGTATGCCGACCAGGCTGATGCGGTAGTGGGTGTGCCCGGCGAGCCAGCGGGAGACGAAATGATCGGTGAGCCAGCGCCGCCAGCGAATGACGAGCATCGACTGCACGAAGAATTCCATGACCACGCTCGCCACGTAGACGAAGGCCCACGGCGTGAAGACGAAGAGGAGCTGCTGCCAGAAGGCAGCGGCATCATGGTTCTGAATGGCGTTGAACCAGTCGCGGTTGAAGAAGGACAGTCGGACCGTGATGCCGACCTGTGCCTGGTTGACGAGCACGAGAAAGACCACCATCGCGGCAGCGATGCGCCGCTCCATCGCGGTGAAAGGCCGGAACGGCCAGATGCGCGCCGCCGCGGGATCGCCCGCGTCGAAGTAGCGGTCGGCGATCCGGGTGATCTGCCGGACGACTTTGGCCCGGGCGACGAGATAAACCAGGATCGAGAAGATCGCGACGGTCAGCGGCAGAGATTCGGGCGGCAGATATTCCGCGTAGGCCTGTGGCCACAGCCCCACGCGCGAAGCCAGCACGGCGAGGCCGAACATGATGGTCTCGGTCGAGAAGATCCCGACGAATATCTTGAGAAAGCTCGATATCGCAGTCGAGCGGAACGTCGTGAAGGCGCACAGCAGGCCGGCGCCGCCGAGCACCGCGGGCGCTATATCCCTCGCGGTCGCCGCGAGCACGAGCGCGACGATGCCGAACAATGCAAGGCTGAGGCTCAATGGTTTCATGGGATTTCCAACACTTTGCGGCAAGACCAAGTGGACGAGTGTCGTAGGGCGGATTAGCGGAGCGTAATCCGCCGTTGGCAAGGCGGATTACGCTGCGCTAATCCGCCCTACGTGTTACTTACACTGTTATGCCATATGGCGTGGCTTCCCCCCTCTCAAGGCGCCCCAATGCCCCACGGCTGGGACAACTTCTACATCATGGCCGGGACGGCGGCGGCGACGCTGACCGGGTTGCTGTTCGTTGCCGCTACGCTTGCCATCCGCTTGTCCACCACGCCCGCCGCGCGCGGCGTCCACGCCTTCATGACGCCGACGCTCCTGCATTTCGGCGGCGTGCTGTTCCAGACCATGATGCTGCTGGCCCCGTGGCCGTCGGCATGGCCAATCGGGATTATTCTCGGCCTGTGGGGGCTGGCAGGCCTCGTCTATACCCTGGTCATCATCCGCATGCTGCGGAGGCTCGATTTCGTTTCGCTCGACCTGCGCGACTGGATCGCCTATGCGGGCGCGCCGGCGCTCGCCAATGTGAGCCTTATCGCCGGCGCGGCTGGATTGATTGCCCAAAGCTTCTTCGCGCCCTACGCCATCGCGGGAGCCATCACGTTGCTCCTGTTTGTCGGCATCCTCAACGCGTGGGATCTTACGCTGTGGATCGTCCGAAACCAGGACGCAAAATAGCGACGTGCATCGCTACCGACGCGATTGCGCCGCCAGTTCTCTGAGCTTGGCGCGGATCGGCTCAAACGGACCAAATCTGTGCTGCTGCGTGTTGAAACCGTCAAGATAAGGTCCGTACGGAGCATCCACAGGCTTTTGTAATCGGTCCGGAAAATCCTTTTCCAGATTCGCTTTTCGCGGGCGCGGCTGGCTGTTGATGTAGCCGGCCACGTCATAGGCTTCTTCATCGGTGAGCACTGGCGCGTCGAAGGTCGTGCCGACCGGCATGCTGCGCTGAGCGAACGCGGCGGCGTCGAGCAGGCGCGCCATGCCGGCGCCGTCGTTAAAGCTGTCGGGACCCCAGAGCGGCGGGAATTGGTATCCGGCCCTTTCTTCGCTGCGCCGCCCCTGCCCGTTCTCTCCATGACACGCGGCACACTTCTGCGCGTACACCTGCGCGCCATGACCGAGATCGGCCGCGCGCCCCGGTTCCTTGACGCTCAGCATGCTTGCACCGATGATCCTCGCCCCGTCCGGTATGCCCGTGGACAGCCACTTGATGTAGGCGAGAAACGCCTTCATCTCGCGTCCATCGAGCGCCAGCGGCCTGCCGTTCATGCTGCGCTCCATGCATCCGTTGATCCGCTCCTCGAGCGTTCCGACCTCGCCTTCGCGCGCGCGGTATTGCGGAAACTGGCCCCAAACGCCGACCAGCGGCAAGGCATAAGGCTTGGTCCCGCCCTGCAGATGGCAGTTCTGGCAGGTGAGGCCGTTGCCTGCGTATCGCTTCGCCGGGTCCGGCGCGGCCGGACCAATTTGGTTTGCCGTGTCGGTGAGGAGGGCATAGCCGTATTTGACCAGCTTGCCGAACGCATCGTCGCCGACACCATGGATGTCCGCAGGCGTCTGTTTGGTCAGGTCGATCGTGATGATGTCCGCGGCCAGGGCATCGGATTGCCGCCATGCCGCCATCCCACCAGCGAGCACAAGGAGTAAGATGACCGACACGAGGCAGACCGAGCGCATCGACGCTGTTCCTTGCTACGGCCAGGGCCAAGTGAAGCTTAGCCCGGCTCGTGTTGTGGTCTTATATTCGATTCGGTTAATCGTCATCCCGGGGCGCCGAGACGCGGCGCGCCCGAAATCCATAACCCCCGGTCAATGACTATAGATTCCCGGATCCCTCATGGTGCCCGGGCCCCCGGAAATGATGGCCCATGCGCTGCGGCAGAGAGGGTAAATCGCTGCTCGGTCGCTTGAATTATTGAGACAATATCAGCTAAATAGCCAAATAAGAACCTTTGACGGGAGGAATATCATGACCGAACTCAACCGCCGCCGGCTGCTCGTCGGTGCCGCCACGGCAAGCGCGGTGGCCGCTACTTGGCCCGTGCTCGCAACATCGTCCGCTTCCGCCGCCGTCGACCCAGCGGGAAAGCAGGCGCCGGGCTTTTATCGCTACAAGGTCGGCGACCTCGAGCTGACGCAAATCTCCGACGGGGCGGCAACGTTCCCGATGCCCGACACCTTCGTGACGAACGTGGACAAGGCGCAGGCGCTGGCCGCCGCCGAAGCCGCATATATGCCCGCGGGCAAGGTGACCGTTCCCTTCAACCCGGTGGTCATCAACACCGGCTCGAAGCTGGTGCTGATCGACGCCGGCTACGGCCCGGGCATCGGGCCGTCGGTCGGCCTCCTGCCGGTCAACATGGCCGCGGCCGGTATCGATCCGAAGGCCATCGACATTGTGGTGCTCTCGCATCTCCACCCCGACCACATCAACGGGATCAAGACCGCGGACGGCGCGCTGGCGTTTCCGAACGCCGAGATCAAGGCGCCGGAGCCGGACTGGGCGTTCTGGATGAGCGACGAGAATATGGCCAAAGCGCCCAATGAGATGATGAAGAAATACTTCGCCAATACCCGAAAGATTCTCGCCGACATCGCCGGCAAGGTGACGCGGTACCCCTGGGGCAAGGAGGTCGCCCCAGGGGTAACGGCGCTCGACACCAACGGCCACACGCCTGGCCACACCTCGTTCGCCGTCGCGTCGGGGTCGGCGCGCCTCCTGGTCCAATCGGACGTGACCAACATTCCGGAATTCTTCCTGCGCAATCCGGATTGGCACGTCGCGTTTGACGTTGACCCCGACAAGGCCGCCGAGACGCGGCATAAGTTCTACGACATGGCCGCGGCCGAGAAGACGCTGATCGCCGGCTTCCATTTTTCCTTCCCCTCGCTTGGACATGTCGAGAAGGACGGCAACAACTACCGGCTCGTGCCCGTCCGCTGGAGCCCGGTCATCTGACCTGATCGTTCGGCTCGGCCGTCTCAAAATCCGGCCGGCGCGTCGCCCAGACGCGCCGGCCGCGTTAGCCAATCGAGGCGCGTGACGATGCGCACGTCACCGTGGCGAGCTGGTCGAGCGGGCGGCGAACCTTGGCGCCGTCAGTCTCCGCGGCTCGCGACGCCGTCCGAAAGTCGTTTGCGTGGCAAGCTTGCCCAGAAGTAGCGCTTCCCGCCTACGATGCGCCGTAGGCGGATCGCACCAACGTCAACTAACGGGACAATTCGATATCAAATACCGCGCGTGCGCCGGCAGCGTCGACTTCGACCACCTTGTAGCCGAGCGTTCTCAGTAGCGTCGAAAGGTCGGCTTTTACGCCGCACCGAAACCGCAGCACCGGCGCATCGCGTGGCGACAGGACCGTGCCGCCTCTCGCACTGATGTAATCCGCAAGATCGCCCACCAGGCCCGAGGCATTCCGATATGCGAGAAGGTAACTCATGACGATTACTCGGTCGGGAAAAATTGGCTGGTATCTCCACCGATTTCAGCGGTAACCTAACACTATGACGCGATCGCGACACGATATTGCGGGCTGCTGTATTCCCATGATCCGCGATATCCACACTCGAAGGCACGCGAATCTGCTGGCCGAAAGTGAGTGGCGTGGCACAGAAATGACGGCGCCCCTGCTCGGGGCTTGATCTGTGCGGGCGCTACATCGGTGCCCGCATCCGCGCTCTGACCGCGGCGAAATCGAAATCGATCGACTAGGCCGATTGGAGGAAATGGAAATGAGGATATTGCTAGCTCGAGTTTTCAGCACCGCAGCCGTTCTCTTGACGTTCCCTGCATCATCGCGGGCGCAGGTGCCGGACACGAGCACCTACTACCGGCTTAGCACCCAGTTCCGCGGTACCGATTTGCCGCTCGACGTTTTCAACGGTGGTCCCAAGAACAACCTGACCCATCTCGATCGATTCCAGAACGTTTCCGGCCAGTTCTGGCGCTTCACACCCAACGGCAACGGCACCTACCGCCTGACCACCGAGTTTCGTGGTCCCGACATGTGCCTCGACATCTTCAACGGCGGGGAGAGCAACAACGAGCCCCACCTGACAGATTGCGCCAATTTCACTGGCCAGATGTGGACGATCGTGCCGGATGGTCAGTGGGCACGGCTGACAACCGGGTTTCGTGGTCCCAACATGTGCCTGGACATCTTCAACGGTGGGGAGAAGGACAACCAACCGCATCTGGCGCCTTGCGCAAACGTCTCGGGCCAGTTCTGGCTCCTCTCGCGCACTAATCGCCCAGTCAACTGACGGATCGGCGCGCCGCCCAACGAAAAATGCACGCGGCGCAACAGCCCTCCTTGTTCATTCAGGTCCGAGACGCCGCCGCGAAATGCGCTGGGCGCCCGCCGGGCAGGTTGCGGCTATCCTGCCGCCCCGGCCGTCCGCCGGCGCGCCTGCTTTCCGAGGGTAATGCGGCCGTCTTGTCCCGTAGTCAGAGCTTTCAGGCGGCGGCCGTGGTTGTCGTCGCGGCCACGTTGTCGACGATGACGGGCGTCTCGTAGAAAAGGATCTCGGGCTTCGACCCAAACCGCTGCGCGATCGAGCTCTTCCACGAGTCCGAATAGAACCGCTCGGCGGCCTCACGGTCGTTCCAGAGATAAACGCCGCCTCCGGTCCGATCGTCTCCGTAAAGATAGTATTTTCTGACGAGCCCCGGGATGCCGCGATAGTTCGGCGCGGACTTCTCGAACATGGCTTTTGCATCGTCGCAGGTCGTGCCTTCCGAGAGCGTGAACCGAACGATTGCAGTGATCATTCCAGCCTCCCTTGTTGACCGGCATTCGTGGTGTCAGCGGCTACTGTATCGATCTAAGGTACTATGGGAAAGCTGCCATGGTCGTGGCCCGGAAGCAAACACCCGCTTCATGGCTGCGTCCGTTGCGGTCGCCGGCGAGCAGACAAGGACTACAAAAGTGACGGACATCCCAGCTCGGCGGCCCAATTGCACCACGCAAGGTCAATCGAGCTGAGAGTCGCAATGCTGAATCAGGATCCTCGCGTCAAATGCAGCAACTAAATACCGATCTCATTTCGTCAGCAATGTTATGTGCGACCTCGTTGCCCAAAGGGCACAAAAATAGCACGCCGATCGGGTACACTTTTTTCGTGATTCGCAGGCGTAGGGTGGACTATGCATATCAAGATTCTCGCGACCGCGGCCCTTGCTACCATCACCGCGCTGGGCACCGCCGCAGCCGCCGATCTTCCGGCTTACAAGGCGCCGCCCCCGGCCACCGCCTCCAACTGGACCGGCTGCTATGTCGGCGGCGGCGGCGGCTACGGGATGTGGAACGAGGGCAGCTTTGTCAGTAGTGGCGGCGTCGCCGTCACGGCCCCGCAAACGAATGGCGGCAAGGGCTGGTTCGGTCAGGGCCAGGCGGGCTGCGACTACCAGCTCACGGCGCCGATCTTCAACATGAACGTCGTAATCGGCGCATTCGGCGACTACTCGGCCGATAGCCTTCTGGGCACCTCGGCCTTTCCAGGGGCGGTCGGAAGCGAGCGCGAAGCCTCCGCCTGGGCGGCCGGCGGCCGCGTCGGCGCGCTGATTACGCCCCACGTCCTTGCCTACTCCGACGTCGGCTGGACCCAGGCCCGCTTCGACGCGGTGAATTATGGCATTGCGGTTCCGGGGGGCCCATACTCCGGCCTAAGCTTGCCGGCTGCAACCTATAACGGCTGGTTCATCGGCAGCGGTTTCGAATATGCGCTCGATTGGCTGCCTTTGCGCGGCGTGTTCCTGAAGACGGAATATCGCTATTCGCAGTACAACAGCGCGAGCGTGCCGTTGACCGGCTTCCTTGTTGGGACGGGGTCGTTCGCGTTCAGCTCGCAGAAGACCACCCAGATGGTTTCGACCGAGCTGGTCTGGCACTTCAACTGGCTCGGGGGTCACTACTGATCAGGACGCCGGGCTTCCCGGCGATATTCATTCCACAGTCCATTCAGCGCGCTTTGGCGATGGAGTGATAGTCACGCCACCGCTCCGCGCGATCACGCCCGGTATTGTTCGCCGCTCACCTTTTCCATCCAATCGACGACGCTGCCGTTCAGCGCCTCCTGGATGGCGATATGCGTCATCGCGGTCGTCGGCGTCGCTCCATGCCAGTGCTTCTCACCGGGCGCAAACCAGATCACGTCGCCCGGCCGGATTTCCTCCACGGGGCCATCCCAACGCTGCGCCCATCCGAGCCCGGCGGTGACGATCAACGTCTGGCCGAGCGGATGCGTATGCCACGCGGTGCGGGCTCCCGGCTCGAACGTAACGCTGGCGCCACGAGCACGCGCCGGACCGGGGGCCTCGAACAGCGGGTCGACGCGGACCACGCCGGTGAAATAGTCCGCGGAGCCCTTGCCGGACGGCCGTGAGCCACTTCGTCTGATCTCCATGGCCTCTCTCCTCGTGTTTATGAGGGGCGCGCAAGGCCTTGCGGGCCCGCCTCGGCAAATTAGCATAGATTTATGAGCAGCGACCATCAGTGCAGCGGGGCACGCTGAACGACCGCCTCTCCTGCGCGGCCGTCGGCAGGAGCGAGATTTCACCCGCGCCGCGGCGAAGCAATCATGTCCTTCGCGACTTGTTCGCGGAGGCACCCACCCGCTAGACACCAAGACTTCCAACGGAGGCTGAGCACCATGGCGAGCAATCCTCCCACCTTTGCGGTCCCGCCCGGGTTTCTCGGGCTCGGGCGCCGCGCGGGCGAAGCGGCGATCTCGATCGCCGGCGTGCCGCTCGATATCGGCACCACCAACCGCAGCGGCGCGCGCTTCGGACCGCAAGCCATCCGCCAGGCGAGCCGCATGCTGGTCGATGGAGCGCATCCCACCGCGTGGATCGATGTCGCGCAGATGATGCTGTCGGATATCGGCGATTTCCGCATCGCGCTCGGCGATATTCCGGCAAGCCTCAAGGCGATCGAGGAGCAGGCCGCCGCCGTCGGCCATCTGGTCGCGCTCGGCGGCGAGCACGGCATCACGCTTGCCTTGCTGCGCGCGCTGGCGCGGCGCAAGGGTCCGCTCGCGCTCGTTCAATTCGACGCCCACGTCGATACCTGGCCGGAGAATTTTGGCCAGTCCTATGCCCACGGCTCGGTGTTCTACCATGCCATCGACCAAAACCTGGTCGAGCCCCGCCGCATGATCCAGATCGGCATCCGCTCGCCGGTGCAACGCGACGTCTTCGACTGGACGCTGGCGCGCGGCGTCACCATCGTCTCCGCCGAGGAGGTGCACGAGCACGGCCCCAAATCGGTGGCGGAGCGCATCCGCTCGATCGTCGGCGATGCGCCTTGTTATCTCAGCTTCGATATCGACGCGCTCGACCCGGCTTTTGCGCCGGGCACCGGCACGCCGGAGATCGGCGGACTGGCGTCGTGGCAGGCGCAATCGATCCTCCGCCGCCTGACGGGTCTAAACTTCCTCGGCATGGATGTGGTCGAGGTCGCCCCGGCCTACGACGTGGCCGAGATCACCGCGCTCGCCGCGGCGACGATGGTCTTCGAGTATCTGGCGCTCGCCGCCGCTGTCATGCCCCCGTCAGGCCGTTCGGTATAGAACTGTCCGAGGTGATCCACATCGAGGCCACAAACCCATGTTCCCCCTGCCGACCAGCGTGTTTCTGACCAAGGGCATCGGCGTCCATCGCCATCAGCTGACCTCGTTCGAGCTCGCCTTGCGCGATGCTGATATCGAGCAGCAGAACCTCGTCTCGATCTCGTCGATCCTGCCGGCACGCTGCAAGCTGCTCTCGCGCGAGGAGGGCGTCGCGACGTTGCGGCCGGGCGAGATCACCTTCTCGGTCCTCGCCCGCGCCGAGACCAACGAGCCCGGCCGGCGCATTCACGCCAGCATCGGGTTGGCGCGGCCGGCCAATCCCGACATGTACGGCTATATCGCCGAGCATCACGGCAGCGGCATGACCGCCGACCAGAGCGGCGAATATAGCGAGGACCTCGCCGCCACCATGCTGGCCTCCACCCTCGGCATCGAGTTCGACCCGGGCGCGGCCTGGAACGAGCGCAAGAAGCTTTACGAGCACACCCAGCTGATCATCGAAAGCCTGTCGATCACCGCCGCCGCCCAGGGCGATGATTCCGGCCTGTGGACCTGCGCCGTCGCCGCCGCCGTGTTCCGCTTCTGACGCGTTGCTGGTTCGCGGTCACGCCTGGACCGAGGCACCCACCGCGAACTCAGCCACTACCGCGGGCCTTGTGGCCGGTGACTCTGGACCGCCCTGTCTTTTTTGCGTCAAGCCATGCTGGGGCAAGCGCATGCTCGACCGCCTCGGGATTGCGATCGATCACCATTAGATATGCCCGCGCGGCGCTGTCCGGTTTCGACCTGCCTTGCTCCCAATCGCGAACACGCGCAGCAGTCAGCCCGTAGCGCTGGGCGAATGTGTCTTGCGACAAGCCAAGCTTTTTGCGAATCGCCTTCACGTCAACATCGGCAGGAATGTAGACCTTGTAGGTCGATGGGTCTGCCTCCCCGCGAGCAATCGCACGCGCTTCCTTCGCTGCTGCGACCAACCTCTTGCCAAGAGCAGTCATGGTTCTCACTTCTCCATCATCACGACCGAGAACTATTGCCTCGATGACGCCGCCTCCACTCAGCTTACCGTGCGCCCTTCTTCAACTTTGCGACCTGCGCCTTGACGCTCGCCCGATAATCGTCAACGAGGCCGGAAAGCTCTTTCCGCAATTCGTTGCGTTCGGTGTTGGACAGGTTCGCGCGCTCTCCCTTGGACAGCGCGGCAAGCATGAACACCGGAACATCGTCGGCCGCATAGTATGTCACCACACGATAGCCGCCGGACTTTCCTTTGCCGCGACCGGCAAAGCGAACTTTCCGCGCCCCTCCGGTTCCAGCCATCACCACACCTTGCCGCGGATCACGCGAAATCGCGTTCACGATCTCTTCGCGCTCATCCTCGGAGAGGCCGACATCGGCGGCGTCGGCCAAAAACGCCCCGGTTTGAATGACCGTATGCATCCCTCAAGTCTTTTTCCGTACTCTTGGCCGCAGCTAAAACTCAAGGGTTACCAATATGCACGCTAGTATACGGGATCTCCGTATGACAGTCAATACCGGTATACGGGCGTTCCGTAGTCCTATGATCTTCGAGGTCGAATTGCTCGCGGCGAGGGGCTGAGACGAGCGCGTCGATCTCGAACGGTGTGTCGTCCTCAGCCGTCGTCCCGGGCCTCGTGCCCGGGATCCATCTCTACGCGCGCTGCGCGCGTCAGAGTTTGGTCCCATGCCTGCAACACGCGCCCCATGCGCGCCAAAATTTGCTGCACGATAGGTCCCGGGCACAAGGCCCGGGATGACGGCCGAGCTATCTTCCGCGCGCGCCTCGCCCCTCGCCTCCACGGCGATCGCGTGTGGATCGCGTCGGAAATCTTCACCTCTACCCGCGATAATCCCGACATCTTCGGCAACACTATAGCGCGCTGCTGTGGCGCCGAAAGCAGAGGCGTTCTCAGAAAACCTTTCGCGGGCTGTGTCATTGAACGTCGAATGCCGTGGCCCGTTTTATACCCCACAGCCTAACCAATGCGGCTATCCAGAAGATGATTCCGACCAACAGAAGACAGCCAGATAATCCTAATGAACCCCACCGAATTGTACTCCACATGGACATGGTCTCAACGGCAACTCCTGAGGCTAATTGCAAATCCTTGGATACGTTTACGCCAAATCCCAAAAGGCCGGTGCCCAACGCGACGCAGATGCTTGCAATGCCACGCATAAGGCCAAGCTGGGACAGCTGCGATTCGTTGATGGGGTAGACCTTCAAAACGGCCCTCCCATAAACTGGAGTTTGAATACTGCCGGCAACGGCAGTTCTTGATCGGCGTGGGGCTGGTGTCGAAACGGTCTGCGATGAGGTAGGCGTTCCGCCACTTTTAACCGGCAATGGCCCAGGTACAGCGGTGGAGTTGTTGGCCATGTTATTTTTCCGTGGCCTTTTGTTGTGCCTTCATCTCCTCTTCGTAAGGTTTCACCACATTTTTTAGAAGTTCCGCAAATGCTATCGCATCGGCAGGTGTTAGCCCAACGGCCGTACGAAATCTTGGAGTCTCTTCCGGACCGCCTTGCTCGCCAAAGGTTATTCGAACCATTTGCCCCGAATAGACAACCCACACCCTGTTGGCTAGAAATGCAGGACCTCCCCAAATCGCGTTTTCTGTAATGGTTTCTTCTGGTGTGCGCGCCATCGATTATCTCCTGCGATTGTTCGGTCTTCCCGACAATCGCAGAGCGACTGAAACTACTCAAGCCCTGCATAATCCCCCTCACCTCCCCCTCCCACCCAGCCCAAACGCGTCGGAGACCTTGCGCAGCAGGAGTTTTAGCGCGTCGTGGTCGCGCTCGGCGGCGTGCTCGTTGAGGACGCAGACGCGGTGCAGGAGGTCGTGGGCGGGCTGGGCGTCGGGGATCGAGCGCTGCAGCTTCGACCAGGCCTTCTTGGCAGCCTTGGCGCGGCGCTCGTAGGCGGAGGTGGTGCCCTGCCGGATGTTGCGCTCGACCTCGTCCTCGCGGCCGTAGCCGCGCTCGTAGGCCGGAGAGGGCGCGCTCGCGCGGGTGAGGCCGTGATAGCGGTGGAAGCGCCCGCAGATCTCCGCGTAGAGGCGGCCGGCGCTTGCTTCCGCCTCCGTCAGTACACCAAACAAATACAGCCGAGCGATCTCGGAGCCGAGGTCCGGGTTCATGCCGATCTTTTCCATGTCGCGCCAGTTGTCCTTGATGCGTCGCCACACCGTGCCGGGATTGGCCGCGCGCGGCGTCGGCGCCGCGCGCTTCTTGGCACCCGAGGGATGCCGGTGCACCGGCGAAACGCCGCCTGTGTGTTTGCGTTTGCTGCGCGGCATCGTGCCCCTCCGATCATTTCACCCACGCCGGCGCCGTCGTGACAAACAACGGCGCTCATTTGCCGCGCCCCGGCGCCTTCGGGCGGATCGCGGCCTCGATGTAGCCGTCGCGGTAGCGCACCTCGAGCACCTGATTGGGGAGCACGGTCTGCGTCTCGCCGTCGCGGATGCCGGAGGCGTTGACCTTGATCAGGTGGCCCGCGGCCTTGTCGAGGCGCACGGCGGTGCCGTCGCATTTGAGGATGATCTTTTCACCGGCCTTCGCCGCCTTCACGGCGAGCCGCGTGTCGCGGCAGAGATCGGCGGCGCGGGTGACGGCATCGGCCGTGCTCGGCAAAAGCTCGCCGCCGCGGGCGAGCGCGCGCAGCGTCGCCTCGGTTTCGCCGTCGCAAAGGTCGTTGTTGTCACGATTGTCACGCATCGGTTTCACCTTGGTTGGTCGTTGCAGATTTGTTGGTTTCACGGCGCCGCCTCGTAGGGTGCGAGCGTCTCGAAGCGGGCGCTGGAGCGGTCGAATTTCAGGCGCACGGCGCCCCTCTCGCCGGTGCCTTCGAACTTCACCTTGGCGATGCGGATCCACGCCTCGTCCACGGCCTCGTCGGGGCGGTGGATGATCACGAAGTGATCCGCCTTGTTGTACCAATGCGCGGAGCCGTCGGCGTCGTAGGGCGTGGGAGCGCGCGCGGTGCCGTCGCGCCCCACCTCCTTGGTGGGGTGGATCAGCACGATCACCATCACGCCGTGCCCGTGGCGGAAGCGGTTGAGCATGCGGATGGCGCGGCCGGTGTGGTCGGTCTGGCTCTCGCGCGGCCGCCGCGATTGCTCGATCTCGTTCCAGGGATCGAGCACCAGGATGCGGATGCCGTCGCGCAGCACCGCGTCGGTCGCCCGATCGAGGATCCAATCGAGGTAGGCTTCCTCCTCGGACCCGCCGCTAGGATCGGCGGCGATGAACAAAAACCGGTCGTTGATCCAGGCGTCGGCCTGGGCGATGGCGGCGGCCCCCTGCTCGCGCGGGTCGCCGCGCAGATAGAGGCGGCGCAGCTTGTCGCGCAGGAACGGCACCGTCGGCTCCTCGGGCCCAAAGATCGCCGCGCGCCAGCCGTAGCGCTCGCAGAGATTCACCACGAGGTTCGTGGCGAACGCGCTCTTGCCGTGGCCGGGAATTCCCAGGACGAACATCAGCTCGCCGAGGAACGGTTTCAGATGCGCGTCGAGCGTGGCCCAGCCGGTGCGGCAGGTGGTGATCTCGCGCGCCTGCGGGAATTCGCCGAGCCGATAGAGCCCGCTCACCGGATAGGGCTGCGCGCCGTTGAGGACGTTGGCGACCGCCTCGGGCCCGTGCCGCATGCGCACCTCGTTGAGGTCCTTGCAGCCGGGCGGATAGGTCACGAACAGACAGCGCGAGGCCGACAGGCGCCGGACCAGTTCGGCGGCAAGGCGTTTGCCGGGCAGGTCGTCGTCGACCGCGATCACGAACCGCTTGACGGCCCTCAGCCGCTCGCGGTTGTTCCAGATGAACTCGAACTTGCCGGTCGCTTCGCCCTCGAAGTCGATCGGGTCGAGATCATCCGCCTCGCGTCCCTTCGGCACCGCGGGCGCGCCGTCGGGCACCGAGACCGTGAACGGGAAGCCGCAGTCGACCGCAGTGAGAAAATCAGGCTCGCCCTCGACGATCGTGAGCGGGTAGTGCCCTTGCGCCAGCGCCGGATCGTCCAAAATATCGGCGTTGAGGAAGGTGCGCGTGCCCCCTTCCCGCTGCCAGGTCTTGCGCGGCACCCACGGCAATTGCCGGTACTTTTCAGCGACCACGGCGCCGCGATCGAGAAACGGAAACGCAATGATGGTGCCGTCGGCGTCGGGCACGACCTCGGTCTTGTCGCCGCTCCTCACCCGCCTACCGGTATAGATCCCGAACCGCGCGACCGTCTCGGCGGAGATCCCGCGCGCCTCGAAGGCTTCGATGGCGCGCTCGCTCAAAGCGTTGCTCATAGAACTCCCCTCCTTGCCAACCGCAGTGGTGGCATTTGAACCGCACGCCCGCGTTGTCGATCAGCACCGACAAGCAGCGCGCGCGCTTCTTCTTGCGTTGATGCGAGCACTGCGGGCAGGTCGTGGTGAATTTGCCGCCGACGCCGAACCGCGCCGCGATGCGGTGCTCGTGCAGGATTTGCTCGGCCGATTTCATAGCGCGCGGTCCCAAAGATGGTTGGGATTGCGCGACGATCCCTTGCCGTTGGCCGTCGCTTCGGCCTTGACGCGCTCGAGCGCCAGCACTGCCGCGCGCTGTTTCTTGGCGAGCGCGGAAGAGACCGCAGAGAACCAGTTTGGCCGCAGCTGCGCCCATTCGGACAGGGCGAGCAACTCAGCTTCGAGGCTCAGATTGGGAAAGGCCTTTTTCCACTGATCGAGGTCTTGCTGAGCGAGCTTGATCACTCCGCTGACAAAGGCGTGGGACCCTTTTTGCTCAATTTTCCTACTAATTTCGGCGGCGGCGGCATTATCAACATCATCGGATTCTGGGGGAAGATCTTTAGGCTTCTTCTTCCCTCTTCCTCCTTCATCCTTCCTCTTCCCTCCTTCATCCTTCCTCTTCCCTCCTACATCCTTCCTCCTCCCTCCTTCATCATCCCTCCTCCCTCCTTCCTCCTCCATCTGCGCGGCCGGTTCCGACTTCGGCGAAACCGGACGGTCTTGAACCCCGCTCGGTTCCGTACCGGCCTCGGACAAGCAAACCCAAGTTCGCAACTCCGGCGGAACAAAGAACCGGCGGTTCGGCTTCTTCGGCCGCTGATACTTGCGGAAGTTACGGATGGCGCCGAATTGACGCCCGTCGTGCTCGAAACGACAGATGCAGCGGGCCTGCGACAGTTCCGCCAAGATATTCTCGACGCAACCGTCCTTGGTCGGCCGCAAGCGGGCGCGCAACGTCAGCGGCTTCCATTCAAAGACGCCCTGGTCGTCTGCCTCGGTCCATAGGCCGATGAAGAAGATTTGCGCCTCGCATGAGAGGCCCATGATCGCCTCGTCGGTGAAAAATCCCGGATGAATGCTTCTGATTCGCGCCATGGCTGCCTCACTCTTCCCCGGCTTCGAGCTTGATCGAGCACTGCTTCAACCGCGTTCGCGTCGGCGTATCGAGGCGGTAGCCGCGGCCCCACACGGTGTGGATCGCAACCGCGTGCGGCTTGAGCTTCTTGCGCAGCTTGCAGGCAAGGACGTCGATGACTTTCATCTCCGCCTCGTCGCCGCCGCGGTGGTGATAGAGCGCGACCATGATCAGGTCCCGCGTCGCCAGCGGCCGCGCCACCAGCGCCCCGAGGAACCGGTTCTCCTGCGCCGTGAGCCCCCATTCGAGCGGCGCCAGAAATCCGCAGGTCAGCGCGTCCTGCAGATACGCCGCCTGCTCGCGCAGCCGCGCGTTCTCATTCTCGAGCGCACGCAGATAGCGGGTGTCGACCCGCGTGACCGGCGCCACGCTCGCGTGCTGGGCTTGCTGTTCTTTCACGACTGATGTCTCCGGTTTCGGGTTTCGCGGCGGCTCCCGGCATAGAGTGCCAGTCTCTTCACCTCCCCCCAGGGCAATCGCCTGTGGGTTGCGCAATGAATCTTCACCTCCCCCCTCGTGGGGGAGGTCGATCGCAGCGAAATTGCGCTGCGATCGGGAGAGGGGGTTTCTTCGCAAAGATCTTTTTTCAAAATCCTATTTGTCTGCGCCGATTCAGGTCGATAGCTGCTCAAACTAAAGAAGGCTGACCAAGTGGGAGCTTTTCCAAGAGACCCCCTCTCCCGGCAATGCAGGCAAGCCTGCATTGCCGACCTCCCCCACGAGGGGGGAGGTGACGATTCCTCCGCGATCAACATGCGATCGCCCTGCCTCGTGGGGGAGATGAAGAGGCAATGCTGATTAGTTTCGAAGCTCACGGCGCCCTCCGCTTGGCGCGCGGGCGCGGCGCGAAGATGTAGGCCGCGCGCATGTGGGCGGCGCAGTAAGGCGTCCGCGCGCTCAGGTCGGCGCCGGGCTCGCCGCAATAGCGCGGATCGGCGAGACCGGCCGGCTCGAGCGGCCAGCGGCAGCTGACATTTGTCAGGTCGAGAATGCTGCAGCCGGGCGGCGCCGACGGGCGCGGTGCCGCGCCCGCAACCGCGGGCACCGCCCTGCCGGGCTTGTTTGCTCCGGCAGCACCTGCGGCGACGGGAGGCATGCGTCGGGATGAACGCACGAGCGGGGTCGCAGGAGAGTTGTTGTTTGGCGCACCGCGTTGTCGGCGCGCCGGTCTGTACACCGACCGCAGGAGCGGCTTCGCCGGACCCCACGCCAGTGAAACGGTACCGGCGCACTCCGGCACCGGCGCGACGGCCTCGGCCGGCCGGAAGCGCTCGGCCTCGCGCCAGGGTTTGCGGCGGGGGCGGCGCGTCAGGCCGAGCCGGTGCGCCTTGCCGATGACGCTGCCGCGCCCGATGCCAAACGCATGGGCGATCACGGACGCGGTGAGCCCGGCCGCCCAGGCCTCGCGCAGGTCCTGCACCCGCTGCTGCGTCCATTCGAACGTGCCGCCCATCGCTCACCTGCTGCGGTTTTGTCGGGACGGCCGAGCGGGCACACGGTGCGGGGCCCGCCGTATCCGCGCGCTCCCATGGAATCGGCGGGAATGCAGCCGCGCCAGGCATTCGAGGGTCACCCCGGCGATCCCGCGCGACTGGGCGGCCTCGACGATCTCCTCCCAGTAGCGGCCATGGATCGCGCCGGCGCGCTTCATCTCGCTCGCGGTCGACTGGCCGCGGCCGATCACTCTTCCGAAGGCGGCGGTGCCGCCGAAGGCATCGATAATCTCGGGAACGGAATGCATGACGATCTCGCTTCTGCGTTGCTGGTCCGCTCTATTTACATACATTCTGTACACGTTGTCAACAGTACTTGTGTAAATAAATGCGCTACAGGATTCCTGTATGACGAACAGCAACGAACGACTGCGCCAAGCCCGCGAACGCGCCGGCTTCGTTTCAGCCCGCTCGGCGGCGATCCGCTTCGGCTGGATCCCGTCGACCTATGCCTCGCACGAGAACGGGCAGACCCCGGTGCCGATGCGGGACGCGCCGAAATATGCGCGCGCCTTCAAGGTCTCGGCCGCCTGGCTGTTGACCGGCGAGGGCCCGCTGAAGGCGCGCAATATCGTCAAGGTGATCGGGCTGATCGGCGCCGGCGCCGAGATCACGCCGGAGGCTGAGCAGGTGCCGCCCGAAGGGCTCGCCGAGGTCGAGGTGCCCTTCCCGGTGCCGGAGGACGCCATCGCCTTCGAGGTGCAGGGCGAGAGCATGTATCCGCGCTACGACCCCGGCGACATCGTCCTTTGCCGCAACCACGAGCGCGACCCGGCCGACCTGATCGGTCACGAGGCCGCCGTGCGCACCACCGCCGGCCACCGCTACCTGAAGCGGCTGCGGCGCGGGGCGCGCAAGGGCGTCTTCGACCTGGAAAGCTTCAACGCCGAGCTCATTCGCGGCGTCCGCATCGCCTGGGCGAGCGAGGTGCATTCGGTGGTCCGCGCCGGCCAGTGGCGCGCGCTGAGCGACGCCGGCAAGCGGCGACTGCTGGGCGGCACGCCGGCGTAAGACTTTGTCGCAGGGCTGCTATGTCGGGCGCTGAACAGACGGCGCCGCCGTGCTTTGCTATCTTGGATAGGCACGGGTGCTTCGCCCGCAGCGGCAATTTGACTCGATCGCAATGATTCGCTTGGCCGCTTTTTTGCCAATTTGTGAGCCGAATTCGGGAGGCGGTTTCGCGCTGCATTTGCCAGCGCGCGCGGCCTTCCGGGTCATCGAGCGAGGGACACCATGACGCAGGCCGAGGAGTTTCTTGATATCGCCGCGCGTTGCCGGCGGCTCGCCCCGACGTGCCGCGACGCCGAGCTAGCCGCCGAGCTCACGGAGATTGCCGACGAGTTGGCCGCGCGGGCCAACGAAATGGGCCAGGAACGGCGTATCACGAGCGAAGCCGCGGAATAAGCGCCTCGGGGCCGCGCGCAGCGGCACCCCTACCTAAACACCTAAACGGGTATTGTGTTGCACCCACAATTATGGCGGCGTAGCATTACTGGCCGGACTGCCAATCCCGACCCCCGTTTTCGTCCATGTCGATCCATCGCCTGCTGCAGAATCAGGCCTTCGACCGCGAGCTTGCCCATGCGACGGCGACGGCGTTCGCCGACGTCTTGCGCGAGCTGCAATTGGCCGAGCGCAACGACGCGCTGAACGATCTTGTTGCCGAGCGCGCCATCGAGGCGGCGCATCGAGGCGAGCGCGAGGCGCAGCGCATCCGCGCGCGCGTGCTGCAATCCTTGCGCTCGGCGCGCTACGACGCCCATGACATAGCGGAGTTTCTCGAGATCGCGGCGCATTGCCGCAGGCTCGCCGCGACGCCCTTCGTCGACGACCTCGCCGATGAACTCATCGCACTCGCCGACGAGCTGACCGCCCGCGCCGGCGACCTGCAGAAGGCCCCGGCCTGACGTTATTGACACACGGTCTGTTGACACATGTTCTGTATATGATAGAGTGGCGCCCGACCCACCGGGAGCCGCGCCATGGCCGTCGTCCTCGCTCAGCCGCACGGGAGCAACCGCAACGCGGCGCCGGCGCGGCGGAACGGGCGCGGCTCTAGCCTTGCGCGCGCCGCCGTTTATTGGCGCGCGGCCGTGCACATCGACCTGGCGGCGGCGCGCCTCGGCTGCGCGCCGCGCGACTATTTCACCCTCTATCCGCGCCTGCGCCTGAGCATTGCGCGCCGCGCCGTCGCCGACGTGCGTGACGCGCTCGCCGGTGCCTTCCCGGCCAACGGGCTCACCGACGCCGAGGCGCTGCAGGAAGCCCGGCTGTGGCGCGCCGCCTGGACGCAACCGATCAACGAGGAAGGCAATCGCCGCGCCGAGACATTCCGCCTGGCCGCCGCGCGGCTGCGCGGGCGCGGGATCGCGCGCGTGCGCGAGCGGGCGACCCCGATGCGGCAGGCGGCGGAGTGACGCCGATGCGCCCGCGAGCGGACGGGACGAATCAAAGGCAGCGACAAAACGACTCGCTCCTCGCCGAGATGGCGGGCTGCCTGCGCGCGACCGGCGCCGAGCTCGGCGACGAGGCCGCCTGCATCCTCGCCTTGACCCATGCCCGCTTCCGCGCCCGCGACATCGACGCCCTGCTCGACGACGCCGTCGAGGTGGCCCGCGTGGCGCGCGCCCGCGCCGAGCATTTTCCCGAGAGCGCTGACGGCGGCTTGCCGCCATGGCGCCGGCCAATCTATCGATCGCGAGCAGATTTATCACCGCTCGCAACACAGGAGAGAGAAAGCATGAGCCTCGTCGGCAAACGATCCGTGGTCGTGTGGGGCCACAAGACCTCGGTGAGCCTGGAGCCGGATTTTTGGCGCTATCTCACCGGCATCGCGCGCGGCGCCGGCCGCCCCGTCGCCAACCTGATCGAGGAGGTCGATCACAACCGGCGCTACGGCCCGCCGGAGGAGCGCAACACCAATCTCTCCTCGGCGCTGCGCGTCTTCGTGCTGAAACATTTCGCCGGCGAAAGCCCCGACACCGGGCCGGGGCGTGACGCTCGTGGGGCGGGTTGAGCGCGCGCGAACCCACCGCCCCGCACGACAGGCAGAGACGGTGACCCATGGAAGACGCCCTTCCCGCCCCCACCATGCTCGGCAAGCTTTTGGACCTGCTCGAGCGCGGCCCGATCTTTCGCGTCAAGCAGCCGCCGCAGGCCGAAGAACCCCCGACCCATCCGCAACTCCGGAGATTAACGATCATGGACGACATCAGGGAGATGACCAGCCGCGTGCCCATCAACGAAAGCCTCGCCGCGCTCCTGCGCCGGCTCTCTGCCGACGAGCACGACACCTTGATGGATTGCCTCGCGAGCGACGTGAACAGCCTGTTGGCGCAGGTCACCGCCCTGACCGGGCGCACCCACCTCACCGGCGCCGACGTCCGCCGCCTCATCCTGCGCTGGCGCATGACGATCGCGCTCGCCGACGACCCGGTGCGCCCGCCGAGCTACGCCCCGCGCAGCGCGCCCCGCGCGCGCACCCCGCCGCCGACCGCGCCAGTCGACGAGGCCCGGCTCGAGCGCGACATGGCGGAACCGGAGGGATGAGGCTAACAAATTCAAACGTTATTCCGGCCGGGATGACGCGGTGGAGCAGCAGCAGGGTGATCGCATGTAGGTCGCGGATGAATCTTCACCTCCCCCTCGCGGGGGAGGTGAAGAAAGCGGCGGCAAGCCTGCATCATATTCACCGGAACATGTTTTTTGGCGATAAGCGGTCGGGCATGCTGTAGTAGTTCACGATCTGAAGAGGAATCCACGACAATGTCCAACGATACGGGCGCTTCGATCAGGCGCGTAAATCCGCCCGAGCTTGGCACGCCACCCGGCTATTCGCAGGTCGTGGATGTGCGAGCGGGCCGCATCATCTTCATTGCGGGTCAGACCGCGCTGGATCACGCCGGCGAGGTGGTCGGCAAGAATGATTTTGCCGCGCAGGCGGCGCAAGTGTTCAAGAACTTGGGCGTCGCCCTTCAATCGGTCGGCTGCACGGCCGGCAATCTGGTCAAGCTGACGGTGTTTCTTCGCGACATGAATGATCTGCCGATCTATCGCGAGGCGCGCAATCGCTTCTTCGCGACAGCGACGCCACCTGCGGCGCCCGCGGTGACGCTGGTCGAAGTCTCGCGGCTCTACGGCGCGGACTTTCTGATCGAGATCGAGGCCGTCGCGGCGGTGTGAGATCGACGCGCGGGCGTCGAGCAATTCAACCGCCATCCGGGGCCTTGTGCCCGGGACCTATTCCGCCGCTTGCTCAGATCGTTGAAGTTGGTTTCAACCGCGCGGCAGCGCCCCAACAATAAGCTTCGCAGCGTGCTTCAGCATGGGTCCCGGGCACGAGGCCCGGGATGACGGCTGCGGGTGGATCAAGCGTTGTGCTCAGTTCCGTCCTAATTTAACCGAAGCTGATTTAGTCCCGTTTCGCGAGGCACTGTCTCGCCTCGTGCTCTTGTGCCCGGGTCATTCCATTGGCGCGCGCCATCGATCGCGCGACCTCCAAGCCAACCTGGCTGACGTAGGCGCGCACGGTCTCGCAGGTAATTCCTGAATGCTCGCTCACGGCTTGATGCGAATGGCCATGACGCGAGACTTGCGCATGGTGTGAATGGTGGTGCGAACGATGACCGTTGGCCCACGCCGTTCTGGCATTGGCTTCGCCGATCGTTCCGACCGCAGCCAGCGCGGTCGCAACGGTCATCGTTACAGCAAATCGACTCATAATGCTCTCCTGTTGTTGCGCCAAATTTCGACGACGGAACTACCGGACCAGGCAGCGCTCTTTCTTCGCGTCTGCCCGCTCAGCCCATCAGCGGAGGCAATACTAGCCCCGCGTATCGGAAACGCTCGTCAGCTTTTCAAATTTGGCGTGGTTGAGGAACTCGCCAATAAGTTTAGCAAAGTTCCCTAAACGTCTCCCGGCTAGGTCTTGATGCCAGGGAGCCTTTGCGCGGCGGGTTCTTAGGGGAGCCGGTCCCGGTTGGCAAGAAGAATCTGCATGGGAACTTCGTCCCTCGATACCTCCTATAGATGCATAAGCCGATCGGCAGTGGATGTTAAACAGATCCGACACGCCGGTTTGTTGTACGCGGTTTCACGACGCCGTGTTTGTTGTCACTTGTCACAAAGGTACTCGCAGTATATGCACGCGCCGCAACTTGAGGGGAGCCGTATGATCACACGGCGTCGATTGGCGCAAAGCGCGGGCGCGGCCGTTGTCGGGTGCGCGCTGACGCGGTTGCCGAGCCCGGCCCGCACGGCCGGCGGCTGGTCCGAGCAGCTTGCGGCCGAGTTTGCAAGAATCGAGACGGAAAGCGGCGGGCGCCTCGGGGTCGCGGTGCTCGATACGCTCTCAGGCGCGCGATCGGCGCATCGCGGCGACGAGCGGTTCCCGCTGTGCAGCACCTTCAAGCTGTTGGCGGCCGGCGCTATCCTCGCGCGCGTCAACGCCGGCAAGGAGCGTCTCGACCGGCGCATTCGCTTCGAGGCGCGCGACATCGTCGTCTATTCGCCGATCACCAAGGACCGGGTCGGCGGCGAGGGAATGTCGCTTGCGGAGATTTGCGAAGCGGCCATGACCGTGAGCGACAACACCGCCGGCAATCTGCTGCTGGCGACGCTCGACGGGCCTAACGGATTGACCGCCTACGCGCGCTCGCTCGGCGATGCGGTGACGCAGCTCGACCGCATCGAGCCCGATCTGAACGAGGCCGCTCCCGGCGACCCGCGCGATACCACGTCGCCTGCGGCGATGCTGGCTGACCTGCGCGCCCTCATCCTCTGCAATGCGCTGTCGCCGGCATCGAAGGAGCAGCTCACCCGATGGCTCGTCGGCAACAAGACCGGCGACACGCGGCTACGCGCAGGGCTGCCGACCGGCTGGCGCGTGGGCGACAAAACCGGCTCGGGCGAGCACGGCACGACCAACGACGTCGGCATCATCTGGCCGCCCGGTCGTCCTCCGCTCCTCGTCGCCATCTATCTCACCGAAACGTCCAAATCCGGCGAGCAACGCAACGCGACGCTCGCCGCGGTCGGCCGCGCCGTTGCCGCCGCATCGGACCGCTGACGGCGACGGCGCCAAGCTGGTAGCCGCCCCCCCGAAATGCTAGGTGCCGACGATCGGCGCGCATTGGCACGAGAGCGGCGGCCGGATGCCACGTCCGCGTCCGCCTCGAACTCTTCGTCCCAACGATGCAAGCGCTGCGAAGGGGCCAACCGATGACGAGCCATGGTGGAATTTATCTGCTTCCGGACCGGCTGGAGCCGGAGCTCGATCGCGTGCGCGGCTATTGGAACGGTTTGAAGCGCGGCGACAACGATATTCCGTTTGGAGATGACGTAAAATTCTCCATGCAGGGACGTCTTGCCCGCGACGTCATTCTGATCGAAACCTTCGGAGATCCGCCGCGGTTCCGGTTCGACCTGGTCGGCGACGACATCGTGCAACGCTACGGCGCGGCGATCGCCGGCAAGTTCTCCGATGAGATCGACCTGCATCCGCCGCTCGACGAGCTCACCGGCCAGTGCGGCGCCACGATCGAGCGTCGCGCGCCGACCTATTTCCGGCATGCGGCGACCGACACGACGACGGCGGAAAGCGGCGCCGGATATTCGCGGCTGATCCTGCCGCTGTGGGGCAACGGCCGCATCGAGATGTTGATTTGCGCGATCGTGAACAGCGCTGCCGGGTAACAGAGGTGGCCGAGACGAAGAGCGTCGAGGTTTGGTTCTCGCGCAGCACGGCGATTCAATTTGCACGCCGGAATTTGTTGAAGCATGGGTCCCGGGCACGAGGCCCGGGATGACGCGAAGAGGAAGAACGCATTGAAGCTGTCATTTCATGGCGCCGATCGCGACGTGACGGGCTCCTGCCATCTCGTCGAGTGCGCGGGCAAGCGCATCCTGATCGATTGCGGTCTTTATCAAGGCGGCCGCGATGTCGCCGAGGAGAATGCCGGCGACTTCGGCTTTGATCCGTCGGGCATCGATTTCGTGCTGCTCACGCACGCGCACCTCGACCATTGCGGGCGCCTGCCGCTGCTCACCAAGCGCGGCTTCCACGGCGAGATCATCACGACCGCGGCCACGCGCGAGCTTGCCCGCCTGGTCATGCTCGATTCCGCCCATCTGCAAGAGGAAGAGGCGCGCTCAAGCGCGCACCGGGCGGCGCGGCACGCGGCGAACCCGGCGCCGACCGCGCCCCTCTATACGCTGCTCGACGCGCTCAACAGCCTCGACGCCTTCGGCCGCAGCGCCGGCTATGGACAGCCGATCGAGCTCGCCGCGGGCATCCGGGCCACCTTCATCGACGCGGGGCACATTCTCGGCTCAGCCTGCATCCTGCTCGAGCTCTCGGAGGGGGGCCGAAGCTTGCGCCTGCTGTTCTCCGGCGATCTCGGCAATGCCGGCCGTCCGCTGCTGCGGCCTCCGGCGACGCCGCCGCGCGCGGATGTCGTCGTGATCGAGACCACCTACGGCGACCGGCTGCACAAGCCGATGGGCCCCTCGATCGACGAGCTTTACGCGGCCATCGCCGACGCGTTCAACCGCGGCGGCAACGTCATCATCCCCACATTTGCGCTGGAGCGGGCGCAGGAGCTGCTGTGGGTGCTCAATAAGGGCATCGAGAACGGCCGGCTGAAGCGGTCGATCCAGGTCTTCCTCGATTCGCCGATGGCCATTTCGGCGACCGAGATCTTTCGCCATCACCCCGAGTGCCTGGAGCCCGAAACCGCCCGTCTGTTTCAGGAGGGGCATGATCCGCTCCAGTTGCCCGGTTTGCACTTTACGCGGGAGCGCGCCGAGTCGATGGCGCTGAACAATATCCACGGCGGAGCCATCATCATGGCCGGCGCCGGCATGGCGACGGGCGGGCGCGTGCGCCACCACCTCAAGCACAATCTCTGGCGCGCGGATTGCAGCGTGATTTTTGTCGGCTTTGCCGCCAAGGGCACGCTCGCGCGGCAAATAATCGACGGGCAAAGCCCGGTGCGCATTCTCGGCGAGGACATCCCGGTCAAGGCCAAGATCCACACTATCAACGGCTTCTCGGCCCATGCCGATCAAGCCGAGCTGTTGACGTGGCACGGCCAAACCGGCGCCGGCCGCACGTTTCTCACCCACGGCGAGGAACAGACGATGCAGCAATTCGCCGCCCGCCTGGCCAAGACCCAGGTCGAGATGCCGAAGCTGCACCAGAGCTTCGAGCTCTGATGACCGCCGCACAGGTTCGGGCGGAGGCCCGGATTGCGTCAGATTCGGTGCCGGCTTCGGCTAAGGTTTGGGCGTGATCCGCAAGTTGGTCTCAGGGCGTGGGAGCTTTCTCTCGGGGATATCCGGTTGTTTACCCCACGCTTCGGCGAGCGCCACCAGTTCGGCGGCTCGCGCACGCAATAGCGCAAGGTCCTGCTGCGTTTGCTTGTAGCTATGCGCCTGTTCCGGATAGCGCGACAAGAACGTCTCGAAAGATTCGGGGGTCGTTGGGGAGCCCTGGTAGGCTTCCTTCAAGTCGTCGAGCGTTTGATCAAGACGATCCATCGCCACCAGAAAGCGTCGCCAGCGGTGCTCATCGAGATCGAATTTATCGCGGAGCTCGACCCCAGCTTCCGCACCGTAGTCGCCGAGGGCCTTTACAAGCTCCGGCGGCATGACGATGTTTAGGCCGCCCTCGTCCGGTTTCAGATAGACGTGGACAATCCGGTCCCGGTAACCCGCGAGCGTGCTCTGAAGATTGTCCTGCCAATCCTTCGCGGCATCTACCAGCCGCCCCAGAAACCCGAACAGACCGTCAAACGGCTGGATCGCGATAAGTTCGCCGGCTCCCGCCGTCTCGGGCAGCCAGACTCGATTCTCTTTCTGGCGATCCGGGCTTGAGGGTCCCGCCGGGTTGCCGGAAGTATTCATCCGGGCAGGCGTCGCACCCCCCCGATCCCGGCGTGGGTCGTAAGCGTCGAGGGAAATCCCGAAGGTGGGGGAATTCGGCAGCATGCGGTCGAAGAAGTGGATCGGAAAGTTGCTTGACAATCCTCCGTCACTGAACAGGCAGAGCCGCAGTTTCCGACCTTCGTCGCCTTTCAGCGTGTGGTCGCGGGAATAAAGCGGGACTGCGCTGATCAATCCAGGGAAACTGAGGCTCATGCGCGCCGCAACGACAACCGGCAGTACCTCCGCCGCCGGGAACCGATAATACTCGCCCTCCTCGCCGGCCTCCGGCTTGACCGGCTCGCAATGCGTGAGCAGATGATCCATGATCCGTTGCGGGAATAACTTCGCAAAATCCTCGCGTTTGAACTTGTAGGTTTTGTAGATGTTACTGGCGAGCGGCAACGTGTAAGGGCGGCGAAGCATCAGGTTTGTCGTCATCATGCGCAGCACAATGGGCGGACGACCGCCGCTCGGAGACGCAAGGTCGCCGAAAGTCAAAGGAGGTTCGCGCGTAGCGTCACGGCCGGCGGTCTTATCGATTAGATCGGCAAGCCAATCCGTGAAACCCGGGCCTTCGAAGCCCGGCTGACGAATGCCGCTGCAGATGCCGAAATTGTTGGCCGGCAGATTCTTCGTCAGCGCTCGCACAAGTCCAAAGCCTATGCCGATGAGCAGGCCTATCACGGCGAGCAACACGCCGAAGGCGCCCCCACCAATTCCGGCATATCGCCAGGCCAGAAAGGCGAGCACCGCACCAGCGACGGCACCGAGCAACGCCAACCAGCAAAATCCCCAAGCCGCCGCCCAGCCGATACGAATGACTCTGCCCGGCGTAGTCTTGGCATTGAGCGCCGCGACAACAATGTCGAACAGCGGCGCGACCGAGCGCGTGGGCTGAAATAGGCTGAACAGAATGGCGCCGGTCTCTTGCGGGAGGCCGGTCAGCCGCATGAACCCCCCGCCGGAGACGTTGCGTCCGTATTCGGCGGCGGCTGCCGCGGCCGCGGCAATTGCCCCCGCCGATGTTCCGCCGATGTTGGCGAAACGATAGCGTTTGGCGAGTTCAACGATCGCGAGCGGATAAACCGCGCCGCTGGTTATGCCGCCCTTCATGATGATGTCGCAAACGCCGGTGGGACCAACAAAGTCGGTTTCGCTGTACGTGCGATCGGGCACCTTCCACCCCCTCTAAGAGAGTTTGCGCAGAACGTCTGCTTAGGTGCACAATATACCCCAACCCGCGAGGGTTGAAAACAGACCCAAGGCGCGGCGCGTGGAATCCATAAGTGCTTAACGAAAAAAGAGCCCCACGACCGGCGCACCGGAGGCGGGGCTCAAAACCACTTAGCTTGCCGGTACATCCGCGGTCAAAACGCCATGGCCACCGGCGCTGCCGTTAGGCGGCGCGCAGATTCTCGGCGGCGGACTTGCCGCTGCGGCGGTCTTCGACGATGTCGAAGGTGACCTTCTGCCCCTCGTTGAGGGTGCTCAGACCGGCGCGTTCAACGGCGCTGATGTGAACGAAGACATCTTTACTGCCGGCGTCGGGTTGAATGAAGCCGAAGCCCTTCTGGCTGTTAAACCACTTCACGGTTCCCTTGTTCATGGGGATCCTTTCGTTAGGTACGATTGCATAAGCCGCGCCAATGACGCGGCCGGTTAACTCGAGATTTTGGGGGGAAGCTCGTTAGTCAGGCGCGCTGTTCGCGGCGAGGCCAAGTCGTTCGGCCGAAACTCGAAGGACCGTAGGTGGTTATCGCTTCCCTATTGCGCAAGGGCAGGTCTCCGTCTTCCGGCGATCTATTCGCCGGCCTGCCGAGCGACGAGCGATCCGCTCAAGCGCCCGCGAACCGTCTTTTTGTCACGCGCTTGAGCTTTGCTTCCTCGGCGGCAAGCAGCCGCATGATCTCTTGACGCCGGGTTTCATCCGCCGCGCCTTCAAGGAGCTTGCGATAGAGCTCGATATTTTGCCGGCAAACAAAAGCTTCCATTGGCAGCCTGCCGCGTGCGGGCGCCAGTGGCGCCCGAGTGCGCTCTAGTTCGGCAGTTAGATAACGGCTTGGTCGCCCGGCGACAGCGGCTCGACCTTTTTCACGCTGCGCCTTTTCAGGTCGAATGTCCAGGAGAGCGAAGGCGGAGCCGGGCGGTCGTCATATGCAAACGGCAGTGGTCGGACCGGACGGCGGAAAGCCCGGGTTTACGTGCCGCAGGCTCAGCAGATGCGCGGGAGCTGCTCGCCGCTGAGCATGTCGAGCGCGCGCGGGCCGCCGATCGGGCCGTCGAGCAAGACGCCTCGGCTGCTGCTTGACTCCACCCGGCCGATGATCGCGGCGCCAGCGCCGCCGGGTGCACGGCGGAGGATAGCCAGTGCCTTACGCGCCGCATCGGCTGGAACAAAGGCGACGAAGCGTCCCTCGTTCGCGACGTAGAGCGGATCGAGCCCAAGAATCTCGCAGGCGCCGCGGACCGGCTCGGAGACCGCGATGGCGGATTCATCGATGCGGATCTCCACACCAGCCGTCTGCGCGATTTCCACCAACGCCGTTGCCAGCCCCCCGCGCGTGGGATCGCGCAGGCAATGCAGCTCTATCTGCGCGGCGATCAGCTGCATGACGGTGGCGGCGAGCGGCGCGCTGTCGCTTTCGATCTCGCCCTCGAGCCCAAGGCCCTCGCGCGCGGCCATGACGGCGATGCCGTGGCGTCCGATGTCGCCGCTCAACAACAGGGCATCACTGGGCCGCACCCGTCGCGGCGCGGGGGCGACGGGGGAGCGGACGGCACCGACGCCGCTGGTGTTGACATAAAGCCCGTCGCCCTTGCCGCGCTCGACGACCTTGGTGTCGCCGGTGACGAGCCGCACCCCGGCGGCGTTGGCGGCGGCGCGCATCGACGCCACCACGCGACGCAGCTGGGAGATCGGCAGCCCCTCCTCAAGAATGAGCCCGACACTCAAATAGAGCGGCTTAGCCCCGCACATCGCCAGATCGTTGACCGTCCCGTTGACCGCCAGCGAGCCGATGTCGCCGCCGGGGAAAAAGAGCGGCCGCACCACATAGGAATCGGTCGTGAAGGCGAGACGCGAACCGCCGATGTCGAGTACCGCCCCGTCATGGGTGAAGTCGTCGGCTGACGCGGCGAGCGCGGGACGAACGACCTGATCGATCAGCCGATGCATCAACAGACCGCCGCCGCCATGGGCGAGTTCGATCAGGTCGTTCTCGCCGGTTTCGATCGGGCACTCGGGCGCGAACGCGGAGCCTTCGGTCATGGCAAAGCCTGCTGAGCGATGTCGGCAGCGCTGTGCGCTCCGGCGACCGCCGGGCGACGGTAGCGGTGATAGGCGGCGCAAGCGCCTTCCGATGAGACCATCGTGGCGCCCAGCGGTCGCTCAGGTGTGCAGCGTGTTCCAAACGCCGGACAGTCGACCGGCTTGCGCAGGCCGCGCAGCACCTCGCCGGAAATACATTCGGTCGGCTGCTCGGGGGCGGTCGCGGCGTGACCAAATCGCAGACAGGCGTCGTAGGCGGCGTATGCGGGGGCCAATCCGAGCCCGCTCGTGGCAATCTCGCCGATCCCGCGCCAGCGCTGCGGCCGGACCGCAAACACACGCTGCATCAGGTCCTGCGCCGTGCGATTGCCCTCGCGCCGCACCGAGCGGCTGTAGGGGTTCTCCACCTCGGCGCGGCCCTCCTCGAGCTGGCGGATGCACAGGTGGATGCCTTGCAGCAGATCGATCGGCTCGAAGCCGGTCACGACGATCGGCACGCCATAGCGTTCAGCGATCGGCTCATAACCGCGGTAGCCCATCACGGTGCAGACGTGCCCTGCCGCCAAGAAGCCTTGCACCTGATTATCAGGTTCGCTCAACAGCGCCTCGATCGCCGGCGGCACGAGCACATGAGCGACCAGCAGGGAGAAGTTTTTGATCCCGTCCCGCTGCGCCTGGGCGACCGTCATCGCGGTCGTCGGAGCGGTGGTCTCGAACCCGATGGCAAAAAACACGACCTGCCGGTCCGGCGTCTCCCGCGCGATTTTTAGGGCGTCGAGCGGCGAGTAGACCATGCGCACATCGGCGCCGCGCGCCTTGGCCGCGAGCAAACTTCCGCGGTGACCCGGCACCCGCAACATGTCGCCGAACGAGCAGAAGATCACGCCGGGTTCGCCGGCGATGGCGACGGCGGTGTCGATGCTCTCGGCCGGCGTGACGCAGACCGGGCAGCCCGGGCCATGCAGCAGGTTCACGCCTTGCGGCAGCAGCCGGTCGATGCCGTGGCGCACGATCGAATGCGTCTGGCCGCCGCAGATCTCCATCAGGGTCCAAGGCCGCGTGGTGATGCGGGCGATCGCCTGCGCGTAACGCCGCGCCAGCGGCGCATCGCGGAACTCGTCGACATATTTCACAGCGTCTCCTCCGGCTCCATCTCGGCGAGGTAGCGGAGCGTCCTCTGCGCCTCCACCGGATCGATGGTCGCGATGGCGAAGCCGGCATGCACCAGCACGTAGTCGCCGATCACCGCCTCGGGCACGTAGGCCAGATTCACCTGTTTGACGACGCCGCCGAACGCGACCCGTCCTTGGCGCGTCAGCTCGTCCTCACCCTCGATGCTCAAGACCTGGCCGGGTACGGCGAGACACATGACATCTTCTCCTCGATCAGCTTGTGCGTGGCGAAGGCGACCTGACCGGCCGCCAGCCCGCCGTCGTTCGGCGGAATGCGGTGGTGCCAATAGGGCTCGAAACCCGCCGCACGCAGATGAGCAACGGTTCGCTCGGTCAGCCGCGCATTCTGGAAGCAGCCGCCGGTCAATACCACGCGCCGGAGGCCAACCCGCCGGGCGACATCAACGATCGCCGTGCTCAATCCGTCGTGCAGCGCGGCGGCGAGCGGTTCGACCGCCGCACCACCCATGCGCTCTTTGAGCAGCGCGCCGAGCAGCGGCTGCCAGTCGACGACGAGCGGTCCCGCCGTCTCGCGCACGATGGGCGGTGGCAGCGGGGCTGTCCAGCTCGCTCGGTCGGCCGCGAACTCCACCGCCGTCGCGGCCTCGCCCTCGAAGCTCGCGATCTGGCAAAGGCCGAGCAAGGCCGCCACCGCGTCGAACAGCCGGCCGGCGCTCGATGTGAGCGGCGCATTTATTCCGCGGGTCAACATCTTCGCCAGCACGGCGTGCTCGGGCGCCGTAAAGGCGGCCACGGGGGGCAGATCAGTGTGTGCCACAGGACTCTCGCCGTCGACGGCGTGAAGCAGCCCCAGTGCCGCGCGACGCGGCTCACGTACCGCCGTCTCCCCGCCGGGCAACCGGAACGGCCGCAGATGAGCGACGCGCCGGAAACGCTCGGCGTCGACCGCCAAAAACTCGCCACCCCAGATGGTGCCGTCGCCGCCATAGCCGGTGCCGTCCCAAGCGACCCCGAGGACCGGCCCCCGCAGCGCGTTGTCGACCATGCCGGCGAGGACATGCGCGAGGTGATGCGGCACCGCCGCGACCGGCAGGCCAAGATCCATGGCGACCCGGGTGCTGTGATAGTCGGGATGAACATCACAGGCCACGGCCGCGGGGGTGATCCCATGCAGGCTGGGCAGTTCCGCGACAGCGCGAGCAAAGACCCCGCGTGTGCTCGCGGCGGCCAGATCGCCGATATGCGGTCCCAGAAACAGTTTTCCGGCAAAGCCCGTTGCCACGGCGGCCTTCTGCTGCCCCCCGAGCGCGACGATCGGCGTGGTCACTGCCTCGTGCACGACGGGCATCGGCGCATAACCGCGGGCGCGACGCAGGACCACCTCTCGCCCGGCCATCACGCGCACTACGGAATCGTCGACCGGGCTGCGGATCGGTCGATCGTGCACGATGAAGCAGTCGGCGATGCCGGCAAGCCGCTCGACGGCGTCGACTTCGTCCACAACGATGGCTTCATCGCCGAGATTCCCGCTTGTTGCCACGAGGGGACGCGCGAGCTCGCGCAGCAGGAGATGGTGCAACGGCGTGTAAGGCAGCATCACCCCGAGGCAGGGGTTGTCGGGCGCGACGCTTGGGGCGAGCGCACCATTGTCTGATCGCGCGCGCAGCAGGACGATCGGGGCTTCCGGCGAAACGAGAAGCCGGCGCTCGACCTCGCCCACATGCGCTGCTCGCTGGGCCGCGTCCAGCGACGGAAACATCAGGGCAAAGGGTTTTTTTGGGCGCCGTTTGCGCAGGCGCAGGCAGCGCACGGCATCGTCGTTGGCGGCGTCGGCGAGAAGCTGGAATCCGCCGAGCCCTTTCAGCGCCACGATCATCCCGCGACGCAGCGCCTCGGCCGCTTCCAGCAAGGCCCCATGCCGCGTCGCCATCACCACGCCCGTGTCGTTCCACAGGGCAAGCCGTGGGCCGCATTCGGGACATGCGATGGCTTCCGCGTGGAACCGGCGGCAATTGGGATCCGTGTATTCCGCCTGGCACGCGGCGCAGAGTGGGAAGTGCCGCATCGTCGTGCGCGCCCGGTCGTAGGGCAAGGCTTCGATGATGCTGTAGCGCGGGCCGCAGTGCACACAGCTCGCGAAAGGATAGAGGTGGCGCCGGTCACAGGGATCCATGATCTCGCGCAGGCAATCCGAGCAAGTCGCGAGATCCGCCATCACCACCGCCGCGCCCGCGCCATGCTGCGTGCTCGGCGCAATGACAAAACTTTGGTCACCCCGCGGTGTGAGCGGCGCCGCGCGCCGTTCAGATACTGCGGCGTGCCGTGGCAGCTCCGCATCAAGTCGGGCTAGGAAGCGCTCGATGGCCGGCATCGCCCCCTCAACCTCGAACGACACGCCGTCGCCGGTGTTGCAAACGAAGCCGCTGAGCTTCTCCGTGGTGGCCAATCGATAGACGAACGGGCGAAATCCTACTCCCTGCACCGCGCCCGTCATGTCCAGCCGGAGCCGCGTCCGCCTCCCCTCGCCCGCCGCGATCGGTTGGAAAACATTCACCTCGGCTCAGACCTTCAATTCGACGGACCGCAGCACGACGGACTGCGCGTCGGGATGGTCGATCTCGTTCGAGATCTCGAGCTTGAGCGTTGCCCCCTCCGCGACCGTGCCGCGTATCTCCGCATCGAAGTGCTCACGGAAATGCTCCGCCGACATTTGGCTCAGCGCGCCGAGCCAGACCTCCACGCCGGAGACTTTCTCGGCGCCGGCATCACGCGCGGCCGCATTGAGGCGGTGCACCAGGTCGCGGATCAACCCGGTCTCATGCATGACGCGCCTCTTCCACCAATGCGTGCTCCAGCTGATAGAGCTCCGCGGCAACCCGCTTGACCACCTCGTCGGCGGCGGCGGCAACCTTCGGACTGAGCGGCGCGCCCGGATCAAAATTCGCACCCTCGATCGCATAGGCGATGACGCGCGTGGGCAGCAGGCCGAGGGTGCGCGCAAGGCCGACCGCCTCCGCAACCCCGAACGCGTGCGTGGAGGACAGCGAGAGCTCGGCCGGCAGTTCGTCCGTCATCAGATCGATGCGGTGGACCGAACCCGGTGCCGAGCCTGCCGCCGCAGCATCCACCAAAATGACGGCATCGCGGTCGGCCCAGTCCTCGATCAAAGCGAGCGCGTCGCCGCTCCGCTCGATGATCGCCACGTCGCGCGACACGCGGCCGACGAGTTGGCGGGCGATCAGGGGTCCGATGCCGTCATCGCCGCGGTCCGGATTGCCGATGCCGACGACCAGCATTTTGCGCACCACTGCTTGCCCGTTCGCAGCCTTCATCATGCCCGATGCACCGCAAGCTTGAGAAAGTGGCAGGAGCAAGAGATGCAGGGATCGTAGTTGCGGATGGTTTGCTCGCAGCGGTCGCGCAGCGCATCGTCGGACAGATCGAGCGCGCGCGTCGCCACCTCGCACAGGTCTTCCTCGATGCTCAGCTGGTTTTGCGAGGTCGGCGGGACGATGCGGGCGTTGCGGATGCTGCCGTCGGCGGCGAGTTCGTAGCGATGATAGAGGATGCCGCGCGGCGCTTCGGTGCAGGCGTGACCGACGGCGGCGCGCGCTTCGAGCGGCACGCTCGCCGCCTCCGGCCTCTCGTACGCCGCAATGAGGCGCAGCGCCTCGTCGCAGGCATAGACCAGCTCGAGCGCGCGCACGATGACGCTTTTGAACGGGTTGTGGCATACCGGGCCAAGCCCGGTCTCGTCGGCCAGTGCCTGCACGTCGGCGGGCAGGCGGTCGAAGTTGAGATTGTAGCGCGCCATCGGCCCGACCAGATAGCTGCCGCGCCGTTTCAGAACCGATTGCAGCGCCGTCGAATGCGCCACGTGGCGCTCTTCGAATTCGCTGTCGTAGGCGTCGTCGGCTATGTCGAGGCCACGGTTCGAAACGATGCGACCTTCGTTGAAGGGATATTCGTCCGGATGCCGAAGCGCCACGAACTCGTAATCGCGCCCGAAGTCCGGGAATGGAAATTGCGCCACCCAGCGCAGGGTCGCCACGGCGAGATCGCGCGCCCGTTTCAGCTCCTCGGCCACGGGTGCGAACTCCGCTCGGCTGGGCACACGATAGAAGCCTCCGACGCGAACATTCACGGGGTGGATTTCCCGCCCGCCGAGGAGCCGCATCAGCTCGTTGCCGGCCTTCTTCAAGGCGAGCCCGCCGCGCACCGCATCACCGTGCTCGCGCGCCATCTGGATGCCGTCCGGGTAGCCGAGGAAATCCGGCGCGTGCAGCATCACAACGTGGAGCGCGTGGCTCTCGATCCATTCGCCGCAGTAGAGAAGCCGGCGCAGCGCCCGCAACGGCCCGTCGACCTTGACGCCGAGCGCATCCTCCATCGCATGGACGGCGCTCATCTGATACGCGACCGGGCAGATGCCGCAGATGCGCGCGGTGATGTCGGGGGCCTCGGCGAAGCCGCGGCCCCGCAGCAACGCCTCGAACAGCCGCGGCGGCTCGAAGATCTTGAGCCGCGCCGAGGTCACACGCCCGTCCCGGATGTGGAGGTCGAGCGCGCTCTCGCCCTCCACGCGGGCGATATAGTCGACGCGAATAGTCTTACTCGCCATGGGCATCGCTTTCCTTGCGGAAGGGCTCGGCGGCGGCGTTGAAGGTGCGAAAAACGCGCCGGAGATCGCGCGGCGCGGCTCCGAGCTTCTGCCATTCAACGGCCAATGCCGCGGTGTTTGGCCGCTCCATCGGGCCAAAGCAGCCGTAGCAGCCGCGCTGATACGCCGGACAGATCGCGCCGCAGCCCGCGTGGGTGACCGGGCCGAGACAGGGAATGCCCTGAACCATGACGCAGACATTGCCGCGCAGCTTGCACTCGACACAAACGCTGTGCGCGCCGATCGAAGGCTTGCGGCCCGCCAGGAAGGCGGAGATCACCTCCAGCAATTGCTTCTTGTTGATGGGGCAGCCGTGCAGCTCGAAATCCACCAGCACGTGGGCGGAGATCGCGGTCGAGGTGGCGAGCGTCTTGATATACTGCGGCGAGGCGTAGACGGCCGCGACAAGCTCCTGCACATCCGCGAAGTTGCGCAGCGCCTGGATCCCGCCGGCGGTCGCGCAGGCGCCGATCGTCACCAGATACTTCGATTGCCGGCGCACCTTGAGGATGCGTTCCGCGTCATGTTGCGTCGTGATCGAGCCCTCGACCAGCGACAGGTCATACGGACCCTTCGCCATCGTGCGCGAGGCTTCCGGGAAATACGCGATCTCCACCGCGTCCGCCACCGCCAGCAGCTCGTCCTCGCAATCGAGCAGAGACAGCTGGCAGCCGTCGCAGGAGGCGAACTTCCAGACTGCAAGCCGCGGCCGTCGCTTCTCGCTCATGTCAGATCTCCCGCACGGCGAGGATATCCGCGATGCGATCGTAGCGCATCACCGGACCGTCCTTGCAGATGAAGTCGGGGCCGAACTGACAATGGCCGCACAAGCCGATGGCACACTTCATGTTGCGTTCCATCGAAAGGTAGATGCGGTCCAACGCGAGTCCCGCCGCATGCAGAGCGATGGCGGTGAACCGCATCATCACCTCTGGACCGCAGACCATGGCAACCGTGTTGTGGGGGTCGAAGCCCGCCCGCGCAATCAGCTTGGGCACCACGCCGACGTTGCCACGCCAATGGGCATCCGCATGATCGACGGTGACCGAGACATCGACATCAAGACGACGGCGCCAGCGCTCCAACTCATGCCGATAGAGAATGTCCGTCGCGCTCCGCGTGCCATAAAGCACAACGACACGGCCGTAACGCTCGCGATGCGCGAGCACTTGGTAGATCGCCGGCCGCAGCGGCGCGAGGCCAAGCCCGCCGGCGACAATCACCACGTCATTGCCCTCCGCCGCCGCGGCGGGCCACGCCGTGCCGTATGGTCCGCGTAGCCCGACCACCGACCCGCTTCCCAGCCGTGCGATGGCCCCACTGACCGCGCCGACATCGCGAACCGTGTGGACGAAGGCGCCCGGCCGCGCCGGGTCCCCGCTCATGCTGATCGCCACTTCGCCGATCCCGAACGCGTACAGCATGTTGAACTGGCCGGGCAGGAAGGACGGAACCTCACCGGCGAGCGGGACCAGCTCCAACGTCGAGATGTCAGCCAATTCGCGTCGCGCGCGATGGACCCGATAAGGCAGCGGCACCCACGGGTCCCGCTCGGCCGCCTGGCTCACGCGCTCCGGGTCCCA
>JBKQHQ010000213.1:0-63536 GCA_052148715.1 Xanthobacteraceae bacterium
CCGGGCACCAAGTCGCGCGCTGCCGGCGTGACCCACTTGCCATCGCGTTTCACCCTGGCCTTGATTGCCAGCGTGGCCTTCAGGGCGGCTATGGCGTTGCCCGCCTGGTGCTCTTCCCAAAATCCGACGACCGCATTCGCCAAAAGCAAAACAAGGATGATGCCGAAGTCCGGCCAATGCCGGGCCGCCGCCGACAGGATCACCGCGACCTCGATCATCCACGGGATCGGACCCCAAAAATAGCTGAGGAATTTCAGGAGCTCATTGGTCTTCTTTTCTTCAATCTCGTTCGGCCCATATTGGGTCAGCCGTTTCTGCGCCTCGGCCTGGGTGAGACCGTTCGGCGACGAGCCCAATTTTTTCTCCACCTCCGGGAGAGGCAGCGATTTCAAATCGTCGTTGGGGACGGGTTTTGGTCCCGGCTTGGATGCGGGAGCCTTGGGCTGGGCGGCATTCGGTTCCATGATGGGTGTTCCTTCTTTCTTTGCTATGCCCCAGGCTTCGAGAGTTGCGGGATACTTGTCGTGACGTTCATGTCCTCTTCATTGCGGCAGTGTTAGCCAGTACAGCGCTGCGGTAATGTCGGTAGAGATCTGTGATCTCAGCGTTTACTGGGCAGCGATCCACCGGGCGATCTGCGGCCAATCTTCCTTCAACGTGCGCGCTCCCATGAAAAGTCCGATATGGCCGCCAGGCACCGTCTTTTGAACGATGCGCTGCTTTGGCGTCCCGAGATATTTTGCGGCATCGAGGACCTGCTCGGGTGTCGTGATATCGTCAGCAGCACCAGCCAGCAGGTACGCCGGGCAAGTGATATTGTGAAGGTTGAGCTTTCGTCCCAACCCGATGAATTCGCCCTTGGCAAGGCGATTCTCCTTGAAGAGCTGCGTGATCACTTGGAGGTACCAGCGGCCCGGCAGGTCGATCGGATTTTCATACCAGCTCTCGAATGTCTCCTCCTTTTTGAGATACGCCGGGTCGTCGATGTTCTCATAGAGATCGATTTGGTCTTGAATATAGTGCTGCTCAGGGTGCATGTTTTTCCAGCCTTGCAGCATGTACTTACCCTTCATCAGTCCGCCGCCAAGGGACACCAGCTCCTCGTAGAACGATGCGGAGGATTTTTGAACCATGCGTTTGATGGGCCCGTTGCCGGCATTGGTGTCGATGGGTGCGCCCGCGAGCACCAGTGAGTTTATTTTGTCGGGGAACCGCGCCGCCACCATGGCCGCGACCCAGCCACCCTGACAAAGCCCGACAAGATTCACGCGCCCGCCGAGATCGTCAATCGCGACAATGACCTCTGCGAGATAGTTGTCGATGTCCAGATCCTTCATATCCTCGGTGGCCGACTTCCAATCGGTCAAGGCAACATGGCCAATTCCATTGGCCAGAAGAGTCTCAACCAGGCTCTGGCCTTTATGGTAGTCGGCAATCATGGCCGTATGACCGGCATGGGGGGCGTCGACAAGCGTCGGAATCCCGCCCGGCTTTCCGTAATCGCGCAGCACCATGGTTCGAAGATCGAGACGTGCTTTGTTCGGCGTCGCAAGCGTGGGCCTCAGGTCGTCATGGATCTTGATCTCTTCCTCGACGAATTTAATGTTCTTCGCGTAAAGCTCGGTACTCTCTTCAAGCATGGCCGTCGCCATCGCCATCGGCCAGAACGCAGGGACGCTCAGTAGTGATAGATGGGAAGATTTAACGGATGGCTTGTTTGGCATGACTAATCCTTATGTTCCTCGGTGAATGAATGGAAACAGACCCTGCGAGTAGCGAGAGCCTGATTTTGTTTCGGACATTGATCCGGATGACCCTGAGACGTTCTGGTTGGCGGGCCCGGAAACCTGTGACTTGGGACGTGGCTGCCGTCGCCCAACCGCTTCTGTGCCGGTCAGGGTCATCTCCGGCGCCTTGGCCAACGTGTTCGCGATCGCCTCTTCTTGTCTCATGCTTGTTTCCCGCATCGGTGACTGGGTTCGTGCCGTGTTATCGTTTCCAATCCGTGCCATCATCGTTAATCAGGCGCCATATGTGGCGCGCAATCATCAGATCTTCGTCCGTGGGAATGGCCCACACGGAGGCCGTGCTGCCGGTTATCGTGATCCTGGGGCCGCCTGCGGCGTTCGCCACTTCATCAAGGCGCACACCGAGCCATGCGGCTTGCTCACAAGCTCGGCGCCGGATTTCCGGGGCATGCTCACCGATGCCCGCGGTGAAGACCAGCGCGTCCAGCCCGCCAAGGGCCGCGGCAAGTGATCCCAGCTCTCGACTGATCCGGTAGACGAACAAGGTGACGGCATTGGCCGCGTGAGGGTCCTCGCTCGCCAACAGGGTCCGCATGTCATCGCTGATGCCGGAAACGCCGAGCAAGCCGGACGAATGATAGAGCAGGTCGCTCACGGCCTGCGCCGTCATGCCTTTCTCCTGTATCAGGTAGAGAACGACGCCCGGATCGAGGTTGCCGCAGCGGCTGCCCATGGGAAGGCCGTCGAGTGCGGTGAAGCTCATGGTCGTTGCCATGCTCTTGCGACGGCGCATCGCGCACATGCTGGCGCCGCTGCCCAGGTGGGCGACGACAACGCGACCATCGGCTTCTGCCGGACCAAGGATGTCCGGAAGGACGCTGGCGATGTATTCATAGGAAAGTCCATGAAATCCGTAGCGCCGAATCCCCTCGGCCGCGAGCCGGCGCGGCAGCGCGAAGGCAGTGGCGACTTCAGGCTGAGTATGGTGGAAGGCGGTGTCGAAGCACGCGATCTGTAGCAATGCGGGGTGAAGCTTAGAAAGGGCAGCGATGGCGGCAAGGTTATGGGGTTGATGGAGCGGTGCCAGCGGAATGAGGCGGCGTAGCTCGGCGATCACCGACGCGTCGATACGAACCGGTGCGGTATAGAGTTGTCCGCCGTGCACCACCCGATGCCCGGCCGCGACCAGTCGATGGTCCTGAAAGTGGGCTTCGAGCCAGCGCAGAAGCGCCGCGAGCGCATCCTCATGGGTGGTTCCCTGCGCGAGATACTGATCGACCAGCGACGCTCCGGCGCGGTCTTTCGCCGCAAAATGCACACGGTGCCCGATGCCCTCGCACGCGCCTTCACAGATGAGGCCCTGTCGGCTCGGACGCGCGTGCCCTGCAAAGAGCGAGAACTTAATGCTCGACGAACCGGCGTTCAGGACGAGGATGGCATCGCTCACGAGTTCGCCCCCGTCTTGTGGCGTGCCAGCAGCAAGGCGATCGCGCAGGAGCCGAGCCTGGCGAGGGTCTTGTCGGCGCGGCTCGTCAGAATGATCGGCACGCGCGCGCCGAGCACGATGCCGGCGATCTCCGCCTCGGCCAGATATTCTAGCTGCTTCGCCAGCATGTTGCCGGCTTCGATATCGGGCACGACGAAAATATCCGCCTGACCGGCAACCGGCGAGACGATCCCCTTGGTCCTGGCGGCTTCAGCGGAGACGGCATTGTCGAAAGCCAGCGGCCCGTCGAGGATGCCGCCGGTAATCTGACCGCGATCGGCCATCTTGCACAGTGCAGCCGCGTCGATCGTGGACTTGATTTTTGACGTCACGGTCTCGACCGCGGAGAGGATGGCGACTTTCGGGCACTCCACGCCGAGTGCGTGCGCGAGGTCGATCGCATTCTGAACAATGTCAACCTTGTCTTCAAGCGTCGGATAGATGTTGATAGCGGCGTCGGTGATAAAGAGCGCCCGCGGATAATCCGGAGCGTCGATGACGAACACGTGGCTCATGCGCCGGGCGGTCCGCAGCTTTTCCTCGTTGACGATCGCGCCCATGAACTCGTCGGTGTGGAGGCTGCCTTTCATCAGCGCCTCGACTTTGTGGTCACGCGCGAGCGCGACCGCTGCAGCCGCCGCCGCGTGGCTGTGCTCCGTCGGGACGAGTTCATAGGGGGAGAGGTCGAGCTTGGCCCGATCCGCTGCGGCACGGATCTTGGTCTCGGGTCCGACCAGGACTGGGACGATGAGTTTTTCCTTGGCGGCCTCGACCGCACCAAGCAGCGACACGGTGTCCACCGGGTGGACCACCGCCGTGCGGATCGGCGCGAGCCCGCGTGTTTTTTGAATGAACTCTTGGTGGTGACGGCCCTTCATCATCCGTGGTCTCCAGTCCGAAGAACGAAGCGACTTCACCCCAGGAATGTGACAGCCGGCGTTGCCGGTTAGCGCGGCAGCCCGTTCACCTTCGCAACGCTCACGCCTCGATGAGAACCTTGAGTGCATTGGTCTTGGCCGCCGCGCCGAACGTCTCGTAGGCATCCATGATCTTGTCGAGCTTGAAGCGATGCGTGATCAGCCGCTTGGGATCGATCCTGTGCGACTGCACCGTCTTCAGGAGCATCGGTGTCGTGACGGTGTCGACGAGCCTGGTCGTGATGGCAATGTTGCGATCCCACAGGCGCTCCAGGTGAAGATCCACCTTGACCCCGTGCACGCCAATATTGGCGATGATGCCGCCGGGCGCCACGATATCCTCGCAGGTCAGAAAGCTTGCGGGCACGCCGACCGCTTCGATGGCCGTATCGACCCCGCGGCCGGCGGTCATCTTCATGATCGTCTCGACCGCCTTGCCGTCCTTGTTGTTGATGGTCGTCGTGGCGCCGAAGCGGGAGGACAATTGCAGGCGGTTATCATCCATGTCGATCATGATAACTTCGGCCGGCGAATAGAACTGCGCGGTGAGCAAGGCTGCGAGCCCGATGGGGCCGGCGCCGATGATGGCGATGGTCGAGCCCGGTTGAACCTTGCCGTTGAGCACGCCGCATTCAAAACCCGTGGGCAGGATGTCGCTCAGCATGACGAGAGCGTCTTCATCCGCGCCTGCGGGAATGTGATAGAGACTGGTATCGGCGAAAGGAATGCGGACATATTCGGCCTGGGTGCCGTCAATCTTGTTGCCGAGAATCCAGCCGCCATTGACGCAATGCGAGTACATGCCGCGGCGGCAATAGTCGCATTTTCCGCAAGACGAGACGCACGACACGATCACACGATCGCCGACATGAAACGCGGTGACCGCCGCTCCGACCTTGTCGACCACGCCGATGCCCTCGTGGCCCAGAATGCGGCCGGGCGCGCAAGTCGGCACGTCACCTTTGAGAATGTGCAGATCGGTACCGCAGATCGTCGTCTTGACAATTTTGACAATGGCGTCCGTTGGCGCAGAGATTTGCGGCATCGGACGATCTTCCAGAGTCTTGTTTCCCGGTCCGTGATAGACGAGAGCCTTCATAGCTGTTCTCCATGGCTTCGGAATTTTGCTTCCGTCAGCGTCATTCGGGTCGCCTACTCAAATCAGAATTGCCGGTGTCAATTCATCGCCTTCAGCACTAGCGCGATCCCTTGACCTCCTCCGATGCACAGTGTCACGACGCCGCGCTCGATGCCGTCGCGTTTCATCGAATGAAGGAGGCGGGTGGTCAGCACGGCGCCCGTCGCACCGATCGGATGACCGTGCGCGATGGCACCGCCTTCGACGTTCACGATGTCTTCGGCCAAACCGAGTTCCCGCGTCACCGCGATAGCGATCGCGGCGAAGGCCTCGTTGATCTCGATGCGCTGAATGTCGGCGATCTTCCAGCCGGCGCGCGCGAGCGCCTGGCGCACGGCAGGAATGGGCCCAAGCCCGAACATTCCCGGCTCGACCGCGCCAATGCCGTAGGAAATAAGCCGCGCCATCGGATTAAGCCCCTGCTTTTCAGCCCATCCACGTTCCGCGACGATCATCGCCGAAGCGCCGCTGTTCAAACCGGGTGCATTGCCGGCGGTAATCGTTCCGTCCTTTCGGAAAGCCGGATGGAGCTTGGCGAGGCTCTCCATCGTGGTGTCCGGCCTGTTGTGTTCGTCCTTGTCGAAGACTTTCACGCCCTTGTGGCCGCGAATCTCGACCGGCGTAATCTCTTCCTTAAACTTCCCGGCCGCCTGCGCTGCCGAAAAACGTTGCTGCGACCGCAATGCCCAGCGATCCTGTTGTTCGCGGGTGATTTGGCGAGACTTGACCAAATCTTCCGTGTGCCATCCCGAATGCTCGCCGGAAAACGCGTCGTTGAGGCCATCGCGCAACATGCTGTCGTAGAGTTGCGCGTCGCCCATTCGGTAGCCCCATCGGCCCTGTGCGACGAGGTAGGGCGCCATGTCCATGTTCTCCATGCCGCCGGCGACGGCGCTGTCGAGCAAGCCGAGCATGACCTCCTGTGCCGCCGAGGCGATCCCTTGCGCGCCGGAGCCGCAGACGCGGTTGACCGTCATGGCGGGCACATCGACCGGTATCCCGCCATTGACAGCGGACTGCCGCGCCGGATTCATTTTGTTGCCGGCCTGGACCACGTTGCCCATCACCACCGTTCCAACCTTCGCCGGGTCGAGTTTCGAGCGGGTCAATACCGCCTTGATGGCAGTCGTGCCGAGATCCGGCGCCGATACCGTTTTCAAGCTCCCGTCGTAGGTTCCGATCGGGGTCCGCACGGCTTCACACAGGACAATTTCACGCGTGGCCATTTCTTTCACTCCTGTTCGAGATTCGCAGTCGGTCTCCCTGCATAGCACCGGCCGGCACCGGTCATAGTCGCAATCCGCCGTCGATCTCCAGAATTCGATCGTGTAGTCGTTCTGTAGAATGAAGAGCGCAGCGCGCGCGATCTCCTCGGGTCGCGCGAACCGGCGCAACGGAATGGTCGACACGATCTTATCTTTCACCTTCGGCGGAATGGCCGCCACCATGCGCGTGTCGCTAAATCCCGGAGCGATGCCGGTAACGCGAATGTTGTGGCGCGCGAGTTCCTTGGCCCAGGTCACCGTCATGGCGGCGAGGCCGGCCTTGGCCGCAGCGTAGTTCGTTTGTCCAACATTGCCGGCGCGAGAAATGCTGGAAATGTCGATGATCACGCCGCCACGGCCGCTCTCGATCATCTGCACAGCGGCCTCACGGGCGCACAGGAACACGCCTCTGAGGTCAACCGCGATCACCCTATGGAAGTCCGTAAGCGACATTTTTCTCTGCACTTGCCGTCCGCCGCCTTTACCAACAGGGCGTCGCTGGTGATGCCAGCATTGTTGATGAGGCCATCGACGCCGCCGAAGTCCTTGCGGACGCTGTTGAACAGCGCCTCGACCGCCGGCTCGTCGGTCACGTCGGCCGGGTAGTCTTTGGCCTTGCCACCTGCTTTCGCGCAGAGCCGTACCGTGTTTTGGAGTTTTGCGTGATCGAGATCGACCAGCGCGAGCTTGGCGCCCTGGCCGGCAACGATCTCCGCCATCTTCTGACCGAGCCCTTGCGCAGCCCCCGTGACGACGATCACCTTGCTCTGCAGATCCATCTACTACTCCAAGACCACTTCCAATCTCGAAGTGGCTCCGACCGGCCGTGTACCCGATCGTCTCCTTTTGCTTACTTCATGAAGACGTAGCGTCCCGGTGCATCCTCGATCGCCGCGAAGCCGGCTCCCGCGTCGCCGAGCGGCGGCGGCGGAACCGGCTCGCCGGAGCGCGCGGCAAGCCACGTGCGCCATGCCGGCCACCACGAACCCTCATGCGGCTCGTGTCCGGCAAGCCATTTTTCCGGATCGATATAGGGCTTGCCGTGCTCACGCGCCGCCATGCGGAAATGCCGATGCGGGTGTCCCGGCTCGGACAATATCCCCGCGTTGTGTCCGCGATTTGTCAGGACGAAAGTGATCGGAGCCTCGGTCAAAAGATGCAGCTTGAAGACCGAGTGCCAAGGGGCGACGTGGTCGTGCTCCGTGGAGACGGCGAAGAGGGGCGCCCGGATGTCGGGCAGCGCCACCGGCCGGCCAGCCACTTCGAACCGGCCCTCGGCGAGGTCGTTGTTGAGAAAAAGCGACCGCAGATATTGCGAATGCATGCGGAAGGGCATGCGTGTCGCATCGGCGTTCCAGGCCATGATGTCGATTGGAAAGGATTCCTCGCCCATCAGGTAGTCGTGGATGCTGCGCGACCAGATCATATCGTTCGATCGCGCTATCTGGAACGCCCCGGCCATCTGCCTGGAGTCGAGGTAGCCGCGCTCCCACATCATGTCTTCGAGGAACGTGACCTGGCTGTCGTTGATGAACAGCATCATCTCCCCGGCCTCGGTGAAGTCGACCTGGGCGGCGAACAGGCTCAGGCTCGCCAACCGCTCGTCGCCGTCGCGCGCCATGGCCGCGGCTGTAATTGCGAGCAGCGTTCCGCCGAGGCAATAGCCGACCACATGCACTTTGCGGGCGCCGGTGATGGCGGTTGCCGCCTTGATCGCCGGCAGCACGCCCTCGGTGCGATAATCGTCGAAACCGACGTCGCGATCCTCGGCGCCCGGGTTCTTCCAGGAAACCATGAATACGGTGAAGCCTTGCAGGGTGAGGAACTTCACCAGAGAATTCGCCGGCGACAGGTCGAGGATGTAGTATTTCATGATCCAGGCCGGGACGATCACGATCGGCTCGGGGCGGACGCGGTCAGTTTGAGGCGCGTATTGGATGATTTCTGCAAGACGTGTGCGCAGGACAACTTTGCCCGGCGTCACCGCCACTGTTTCCCCACCTTGAATGCCTCCGTGCCGCGCGTCGGCGCGCCGCTTCGCGCTCGCGTCAAGTCGGCGATCCAGTTCGCGTAACCGCGCACCAGGTTGACGCACGACTCGGCGCGTGTGCGCGCAAGGACCTCCGGGTTAGTGGCGATAAAATTTGAGGGAGCGACGGTATCGAGGAGCTGCCGCGCCGTGAAATTTGCCATGTCGTCGTGGCGCTGGCTCACGCCGCGCACATGTGTCGTGGCCGCGTCCCACCAGCGCTCGATCGACAAAAAGTTGTGAGCGTAGACGTTAAACGGAAAAGCCTGCCAGTCCGGCGCGCGAAAGCGATCATCGTGCGGCAATGCGCGCTCGGATGGGTCGTCCGGCGAGCCGGACGCTGATTGCATGGCGAAGGCTAAATTCCCCGCGGCTCCGGCGATCGCTTGCTGTGCCAGATCGGCCCGCTTGCCGGGCGAGAAAGCAAGATGCACCCACCAATCGAAAAAAGCTCCTCCCAGCGCGGCCGGCGATAGGCCCAACGTGGCCTGGGCAATGGCCGCATGCGCCGCACGGTCGATAACCTGGAATCCAGTGTCGGAAGACGATTCCTGAACTGCAGTCCCTTCAGCTGCGGTTTGGCTCGCTCGCGGCACTACAGTGTGACGCGCGTGGACGATAGCGACAGGCGGCATGATCACCTCCACTGCACTCGCTCGGCCGACTACGTGCTGAGGCCGCCACCGCCTTTGATCAGCGAACCGTTGGGCAGCAGGCGGGTGGCCGCCTCCGTGAACTTGTGGGTATCGGCGAGAAGATGCTTGCCGTCTTCCGCCATCATTTCAAACCGCCGGCTGGTCCACTCCTGGTATGCCGCCATCGCGTCCGGGATGGAACGCGCTGCCGTCAATTTGGAGGCAAGCTCGGAAGCAAGATTTGCTTCCGATTGGGCGCGACCAAACCATTGACGGTTCATCTCCTGGAGCTTTCCAAGAAGCTCCGTCTGGGTGAAGACCAACTCCTCAACGCGCTTTTTTCCCATCTCGGCGAACTCGGCGGGCATCAGATTGGACGACGAGAATTTTTCTGCGCGTTCAGTGTGGGATTCTTTTTGGGCCATGACGAGACTCCCTCGAGCGACTTAGATTACTCTCCCCAGAAACTCCAGCTTTGATGTGGGTCAAATTTCGCAGTGTGGCTTGAACAGTGGAGTCTCGAGTCGAAATGCAGCCTCTTCACCCGAGAATATGATAGCCCGGGGTCGATGTATTCGATATTGCCGGCTAGCGCCGCAGCCGCATCGCTCACGAAAAAGGCCGCCAGATTGCCGATATTCCTCGATGCTCACGAGCCGATGTTCTGGCGTGCAGGTAACAGGATGGCGTGTCGAAAGAGTTATGTCTGAGCAATATTGCTCACTCAGTGGCTACCGCGCTGGGACAAAGATTAGACTGATCGCACCGCGTGCCCGTTCGCACGTTATAGACGAGCACGAACCGAACCGGCGCGTGTACAGATCTGCCATAGCCCCAGTCGCCTTTGACAAAGGGGAACGATCCAGACTCCTCCGGGCTCGCCCTCGTCCAGTGACATGCGGCGCGGCCTGAAGATTTTTCTCAGTCAAGTGGAACATCCGCCGGAGCCGCGAATTCACCTAGGTTAACCGATATTATCTCCTGCCGAAGGGCGCTCGCGTGTGAGCCGGAACGCAACTAGACCTCAATCGCCGGTGGTCTGCGCTGTTCGAAACCGACGCACACAATATTGAATGTCAAGAATCTTCGCCCGACAGCCGCCAGATTCTGGAGGAGAGCCAAATGGAACGATCGGACGCCGTCATCGCCGTTTTCGCGGATCATCAAGGGGCGGAAGCCGCCGTCAAGAAGTTGGCCGAGGGCGGCATCGATATGAAACATCTCAGCGTCGTCGGCAAAGGTTACCACACCGACGAAAAGGTCGTCGGCTTCTACAATGCTGGCGATCGGATCAAGTTTTGGGGTAAGCGCGGTGCCTTTTGGGGCGGCCTTTGGGGCTGGCTCTTTGGCGCGCTGTTCATGACCGTGCCCGTGGTCGGGCACGTCGTCGTGCTGGGATACCTCGCTGCTATAGTCGTCTCTGCGATCGAGGGCGCAGTCGTGGTCGGTGGCCTGAGCGTGCTGGGTGCTGCCCTCTACAGCATCGGTATCCCGAAAAACAGCGTGGTCGATTACGAGGCTGCCCTGAAGGCTGACAAATTCCTGGTGATGGCGCACGGGCCAGCAGAAGAGGTGGAGCGTGCGAGGGCTATCCTCAAGACCTTTAATCCATCGCGTCTTGATCTGCATGAAGGCACGAAAGCGGCCGAGCCCGAGAAACACCTCGTTCAAGCGGGTGGCTGAATGGGTGCAGTCGATCTCGTTTTGAAATAAGTCGGACGCAAGCGGCTGTGGGAGGCTCATGGCCCGCCCCGCTCTCGAGGTCGCAGATATTTTCCGCGGCCTCGGACCGGCATGGCGTGGATGAAGGTCATGAGCGCGATCGAGCGTTGTCGGACGATGGCACTCGGGGGCCGGTGGCCCGTTGCGAGGGCTGCGCCCACACCGTCATCGCGTACAACAGCTGCCGCAACCGCCACTGCCCCAAGTGTCAGGGAGCAGCGGCACGAGAGTGGCTTGCCGAACGCCAGGCCGAGCTGCTGCCGGTGCCGTATTATCACGTCGTGTTCACGCTGCCGGCGCCGCTCCGCGACATTGCCTATCAGAACAAAGCGGTGATCTACGACCTGCTGTTCAAGGCCTCGGTCGAGACCGTGCTCACGATCGCCGCCGATCCCAAGCACCTGGGCGTCCGCGTCGGTTCCTGCTCCGGCACCGGTTCACGGAGCACGACCGCGATCGCTTATCGGCGATACTATTGGTGACGCGATAGAAAGGAGACGGCCCTGAAACCGATCCACGGCGACGCGGTTTCGAGGCCGTCACCCGCCTAAGGCAAAATGAGATGCAATTTACGCGGCGGCTTTCGGCCGGCGCTGCCTTCTCGATGGCGTGGAGGTAGACGTCGAGCAGGGAGTCCCGCTCATCACGCTCGTTCTGGTCCTGCTTTCGCAGTCGGATTACTTCGCGCAAGATCTTCACGTCGAAACCGTCGCCCTTCGCCTCCGCGTAGACGTCTTTCTTATCGTCATTCAGTCGGTCCGCTCATGGTTTACTCCGGGTCAATACCGCAGCCCAATGTCCGCGACGAGGATTACCACATCGTTAAACATCTAGACGGCAGCGCGTCGGATCGGTGATACTGGATGGATAGCTCTGGGCTTCCGCCAGTACGACATAGGCGACAAGCCAGGATTGGTCCCGGGTTAGGTTGACCGACCGACTTGTCCGGTTTTTGTGCCCTGTGTCGGCTCACTTGGTCGACGGGATCGGAGCAGGGGAGGCAGCGCAATGACAGATGATCAATTGCGGGAATGGGCGAGCAAGGCCTCGGCCGAGATCGTAAAGCGTGAAGGCGCAGCCCTGGCTCTGTCCGCGTGTGATCGCAACGAATCCGCTATTGAGGCCGACAGCAATTTACTGGGCATAGCAATCGCCCAAGCGATCATAGAAGCCTATCGAGCCGGCTTAGCCGCAGCGTCCCGGCGGACATCGTAACGTCAGATGATTGTGTGGGCGGGCGCGACCGAACTGCGCGGTATTGACCGACTGATTTGGCAGCCAGAGAAGAGCCGTTCGATAACGTGAAGTGGACCCGCGTGACGGGAGAACTGATCAATCTTCGTGGATCAGGAGTGCGAGGCAACGAAACAAGGCGGTTCTATGCGATTGCCGCGCGTTGGTGTTTAAGAAGCAAGCGTAGGTCGCGACAGGGGGAGCCATAATGTCTAAGCCCGCGGTCAAAACGAATTTCCCATTCTGGCAAGTCCCCGTCACGGCACTCCTGGAACAGGTGGCCGCAAGCCCTGACGGACTGAGCAGTGCCGAGGCGGCTAAGCGCCTGGCACAGTTCGGCCCAAACCTGATCCATGGGGAGCGAAAACGGGCGCTGGTCCTTCAGTTTCTGAGCAAGTTCCGCAACCCCTTGGTCATTATTCTCCTCACTGCCAGCGCCCTTTCCGCGTTCACCGGCGACGCCACCAGCTTCTTCATTATTGGTACCATCGTCATCATCAGCGTGAGCCTCGATTTCGTCCAGGAATACCGGGCCGGACAGGCAGCGGAACGACTGCGCCAGTCGGTGGCGGTCCGTGGACAGGTGTTGCGGGACGGCAAGCCCCTTGAGATACCGCTTGCCGAGTTGGTGCCCGGCGATGTCGCGCTCCTTACCGCCGGCGATCTCGTTCCCTGCGACGGCCGGGTGCTGGAGGCAAGAGACTTCTTGGTCAACCAGGCCCTCCTTACCGGCGAACCATTTCCGGTGGAAAAGGCCCCCGGTGAATTGCCGGGAGAGACGGAGATCCTCGCGGCCGGCAACACCGTGCTGTTGGGGACATCGGTGATCAGCGGCACGGCCAAGGTGCTGATGTGCCGAACCGGGCAGAATACGGAGCTTGGTGAGATCGCCGACACCTTGATGGCCAAAGCCCCGCCCACCGCCTTTGAACAGGGTACCTACCGTTTCGGGATCCTCATCATGCGCATGACGGTCCTCCTCGTCCTGTTCGTCCTTCTCGTCAACGGCCTCTTTCACCGCCCCTGGCTCGAATCGTTCCTGTTTGCCGTGGCCCTGGCGGTCGGACTGACGCCTGAGCTCCTCCCCATGATAGTCTCCGTGACCCTGTCGCGGGGCGCTCTGCGCATGGCGGCCGACAAGGTGATCGTCAAGCGGCTCGCCTCGATCCAAAATCTGGGGAGCATGGATGTATTCTGTACCGACAAGACTGGCACCCTGACCGAGGCCCACATCCACCTGGAACGTCACCTGGACCCCCTTGGTCGGGAATGTCAGCGGGTCCTGGAGCTGGCCTACTTCAACAGCTTTTTTGAAACGGGACTGAAAAATCCCCTGGATCAAGCGATCCTGGAGCACAAGGAGATTAACGTCAGCGGCTGGCGCAAGATCGATGAAGTGCAGTTTGACTTTGAGCGCCGCCGGGTCTCGGTGCTCCTCGACAACGGCACCAACAGGCTGCTCGTAGTCAAAGGGGCCCCCGAAGATATCCTGCGTCTGTCGGTCAGCTATGAGTTGAACCAGGAGGCGGGCCTGCGTCCTTTGGATGACGCGGCGCGCGCGAGCATCAATGCGCAATTCGAGGCCCTCAGTAAAGAAGGCTTTCGAGTGCTGGGGATTGCCTCACGGCAGGTCGGGACGGATCAAGCTCATGCCGTGGTTGGCGATGAAGCGGAACTGGTCTTTGCGGGCTTCGCCGCCTTCCTCGATCCGCCAAAGGAGAGCGCCAAGGCGGCCCTGGCCGGACTTGCCGCCGATCGGGTCGCGGTCAAGATTATCACCGGCGACAACGAACTTGTGACCCAACATATCTTCGCGCAGCTCGGCCTCCCGGTAACGGGTGTGCTTAGCGGTGCTGAAATCCAGCAAATGGATGATCTCGCACTCGCGGCACGCGTAGTGGAGGTCAATCTCTTCTGCCGCGTGGCGCCTGCCCAGAAAAACCGGGTCATTCTCGCCCTCAAGCGGCGCGGCCATGTGGTGGGGTATCTCGGCGATGGCATCAATGACGCGCCTTCGCTCCATTCGGCCGATGTCGGCATTTCCGTGGACAGCGCCGTGGACGTGGCCAAAGAGGCGGCGGATATGATCCTCCTGGAGCACGACCTGGGAGTCCTTCATGCCGGCGTTCTGGAAGGACGGCGCACCTTCGGTAACATCATGAAATACATCATGATGGGCACCAGCTCCAATTTCGGCAACATGTTCAGCATGGCCGGGGCCTCGCTCTTTCTTCCCTTCCTCCCCATGTTGCCGGCGCAGATCCTGCTCAACAACCTTCTCTACGACGTTTCCGAGCTACCCATCCCGCTGGACCGGGTGGATGACGACTACTTGAGCCATCCTCGGCACTGGGACACGAACTTCATCCGCAACTTCATGCTGATTATCGGCCCGGTTAGTTCGGTCTTCGACTTCCTCACCTTCTACATCATGCTGGCGGTGTTCCATGCCGGAGAGACGCTCTTCCATACCGGCTGGTTCATTGAGTCCATGGCCACGCAGGTGCTGGTCATCTTCATCATCCGCACCCGCAGGAACCCCTTGAGAAGCCGTCCCAATCCGTGGCTCATCGCCTGCTCACTGACGGTGGTGGCGGTGGCCGTGCTGTTGCCGTTCACCCCTGCGAGCTTGTTTCTCGGTTTCGTGGCGCCGCCGGCTTTTTTCTTCCTCCTTCTCGCTGGCATGCTGCTCTGCTACCTGTTGGCGGTGGAAGGCATGAAACAATGGTTTTTCCGTCACTTTGCCGCTGAGTGACGCCGAAAGTCCGGCCCGAGCGCAATTAGTCCAATGATCGACGCACCGTTTCTGACGAACTTAATCACTTGGGATTGCTACCCAGTAAATGCCAAGATCATTGCACAGATCTATACCGACATTACCGCTAACACTGCCGCAATGAAGGGGACATGAGCATCACGACAAGTATCCCGCAACTCTCGAGGCCTGGGGCATGGCAAAGCATGAAACCCAACGCCGATTAGCCCAAGGCTTCCGCATCCAAGCCGGGATCGAAACCCACCGCCAACGACGATCCCAAATCCCTTCCCATGCCGGACGTGGAGAAAAAACTGGGGTCGTCGGCGGACGGCCTCAGTCAAGCCGAGGCGCAAAAACGACTGATCAAAATATGGGCCGAACGAGTTGAAGAAAAGAAGACGTGACCTCTGTCGGTCGCGGTGCCCTTTGTCGGCGCGGCGTCACTTTTGCCGCGTTTGCTCCAATTCGCTGTCGAGCGTCGCTCCAACGAGTACAATGATCGTTGAAATCCAGATCCAGGTCATGAACACGATGGCGGCGCCCAGCGATCCGTAAGTTTTGTTGTAGTTCCCTAAGCGCGTCGCGTACCAAGAGAACAGGACGGAAGTGATGACCCACGCCACCGTTGCGCAGGCACTGCCCCAGGTGACCCAGCGAAAGCGCGCGTTGGTCCGGCTTGGCCCGTAGCGGTAGAGAATGGCAAGTCCGAAATCGACAACGACGAAAAGCGCCGGCCAGCGTGCCAGGCGGACCAACCTGTCCATCGCCGGTCTCAGCCCAATATAGTCCAGCGCGGCCGGCAAAACCGCAACCGTTACGAGCAAAAGAAGCGTCAATACCAAAGCCCCAATGGTGACCGCGAGTGACATTACGTGCAACTTGATGAGCCCGCGGCGTTCGCGTTCGCCGAAAACGACATTCAATACATCGAATATGGCCTTCATGCCCGCGTTGGCGCTCCAGATCGAAATCGTTAAACTGGCGGCGAAGGCAAGGCTCAAGACGCTGTTGCCCTGCGATATCAGTTGATCGATCTCGTTACCGATGACCTCGACCGCCCCTGCAGGCAGGATGTTCGATAGGGCGTCGAGTTGCTTTGCAATGGTGCTCGGATCGGAAAAAAGCCCATAAACCGAGACCAGTGCCGCGATCGCCGGAAAGAGGGCGAGAATAATATAGAACGTCACCCCGGCGGCGAGCGTCACCAAACGATGCTCAGAAATGTTGCGCAACGCGCCGAGCAACAACCCCTTCGCAGTGCTAAACCAGGTGACGCCCCGAGGCGCTCGCTCATTCCGGCGAGGCCGTCGGCCATTAACGTCGGTTAAACCGGTTCTTGTCACGGCGACGAACCCCAAGGCTCCAACCAGGCAACAGCGCAACTCGAGCTGGCCACGGCAGCGATTTTCTCACGCGAACTCTGCCTCCGCCAATCCCCAACTCCGTCTATCGTTCCTGGTCCCAAACCCTTATCGGTTAACGGACTGCTGCCGGGCCGAGCCGCCGGTCCGTTTCCGGCGCCATCCGGTTGCGGTGGGAGATTTTGATCATCGTCCCTTAGTTTCCTCGCTAGGGGCCTCGGAGAGCGATAGCTTTAACCTCGCGACGCTCTCAATCCGTCGCGCAAAGTGCGAGAGATGCCACCTTCCCTGCCACAGAATTGATCCTGATCAATGCGACGCCTGAAAATGAACGTGACGCCGGCCGGGGCAAGGCGCCTCGCCATCGTGATCCTCGTCTATGCCACCCTTGCCAAAGCCTGGCGCATGGGTCCCCGTTCATTTTGGTGATCGCACCTTACAATGCGCAGGCCTTTGAGCTTCAGGATCGGCTACCCGGTGCGAGGGTAGGTACCGTCGACAAGTTTCAGGGACGATCGTCATTTATTCGATGACCACATCCAGCCACGCCGATGCCCCACGCGGCATGGAATTTCTATACAGCCCAAACCGGCTAAATGTTGCGACATCACGGGCAAGATGCATATGCGTTCTGGTCGGTTCGCCTGCCGTATTCGAGGCGGAGTGCAGGACGCCACGGCAGATGCAACTGGCGAACGCCTATTGTCGGTATCTGGAGATGGCGACGGTGATCTAAAGGCGGCGCCGCGCCGCAAGGTCGGCCAGCCGGCCGCGACACAGAGCCGGACTACCTTCGGTTCTTGATCTTCCGGCATCAGAGCCTTCGCGATTTTCAAATCATCTCCGCTTTGTCTCGGGCTCGCAAATACGAAACCTGAGCGCCGCGTTTGAGAAAGTCGGATTGACGAGCAGCACCAAAGTTTGCGTCCCCGGCGCGTCCCCATGGCAAAATGCGTGCTGGGCGCACCTTAGGGTTATCAGCTATATAGTATTGATTTTTAAGGGATAATCTTGGTGCCCAGGGGCGGAATCGAACCACCGACACCGTGATTTTCAGTCACGTGCTCTACCGGCACCCGGGCGCCTCACGCGTAATTGTGCCCCTGGATTAAGCGGCACAACTTCGCCCTCCTTACGACCGGCAAGGCCTGCCGCTATCCTCTCCCCCACTTGATCGCTGAGCGTGCGCACTGGGTCGTCGGCTTGATTGACGTAGCGTCCCGTCATCGCAATGCTCTTGTGCCTCAACAGATCGCGCACCAGGAACGCATTGGCTCCGGACTGTCCGGCATAGGTGCCTACCGTGTGCCGGAGGTCGTGAAGGCGCACGTCCTCGATCCCGGCAGCTGTTCTGATCTTTTGCCATGCCGCTTCGATCGCCGCTTTCGAAAGCGGTCGTTGGGCATCGGAAGTTGAGGGCAGCACCCAGGACGAGCGTTTGGCCTTGAAAAGCGCCGTTAGGACTCGTTGCGCCGGTGCATTCATGGCGACTACCTGCCGTCGGCCGGCCTTCGTTTCGTCGAGTGTGATCTTGCAATCGGCGAAGGTCACTTGATCCCACCGCAGATTGAGGACTTCCGAGAGACGACACCCGGTGTAGAGCAAAAGCTCGACAGCTGCGGTGTTGACGCGCGGATAGAGCGTCCGGCGGTTCTCCGGTTTGGGGAGATGTTTCGCCTTGGGCTTCCGTTCATTGACCTTCCAAGGCAGACCTTCGGTCTCAGCGCGACGCAGAGCGTCACCGAGCCGTTCAAGCTCCTCGGCAGACAGGAAACGCTCGCGGGCATGTTCGCGGTTGCGCTCGATCCTCGTGCACGGGTTCGAACCTTCCGGACGCATGGCCCAAAGCTCCGCGAGGCTGAAAGCCTTCGAGCATACCGCGAGAACGAAATTCGCCTGCCGGGGCGTTGCCTCAAGCATTCGGTGCATTTTCGCCACGTCCTGCCGGGTCACCGCAGCCACTTTGTGACGGCCGAGCTGCGGTCGGATGTGGCGCTCGACCAGCCGCTTGACCTCTTCGCGCGTCCGCGGCCGGTTCCGCTTTTCGACATGCTCGGCGACGTAGCGATCGAGCAGATCATTCACAATTGGCGCGTCAATGTATGCCCGCCGTTCGGCCACGGGGTCCTTGCCGGAGCGAACCGCATCGAAGATGCGCAAGGCGTCCTTACGCGCGCCGTCAGCGGTAACTTTCCCATGCTTGCCGATTGTTAGCCGGCGGGAGCGGCCTGAAGCGTTTCGATACTGAACCAAGTAGGAGCGCATGCCGCTCGGAACGACCCGAACGCCGAACCCGGCAATCTCGGCATCGAAAATGACCTGATCTTTCGCCGCGGGCTTCAGGCTCTCGACGAATCGCTTAGTCAGTTTCGGCATAGTCGCCCCCGACGGTTGAGCGGTCCATGGACTGCGGCAGACGGCACCCCCGTGTTCGAAAGACCACAGCATTGCTGCCTTTTGGACAGCACGGACGGCATGGACGGGCATCCGCCATCACTGGCCGCATTGAACGCACCGCCTTCATCGGCCGCGCGTGCTTACGGGAGTTCGGCGTAAGCACCACGTAAGCAGGAGAGATCGAAATTGGTCGCACGTCCCAGACCTCGATGGTAATAGAATGGCCAGCCAATAGGCTTTAAATCGCGATTGGCCGTATATCGTATAAGCAGGTGGAAATCCACTGGAACAGACTACGAATCTGGGGGTCAGGAGTTCGAATCTCTTCGGGCGCGCCACCCATTCCAGTTGGTGTAGTACTGAGGCGGAAAGTGATCGACGTTTTGATGCTCAGACAGCTTGTACCGCAATGCTCTGATCGTCCGGGCGGCCTTTTCAAGTAAGCCGATTCTCCACGTTCAAACCGCGGATGCGTTCGAACCCGTCGGCATTGGCAGTCACGATCGTGGCGCTGGTCGTATAGGCGTGGGCGTCGATCGGCAGGTCGTTGCTGTCGATCGGTTCGTGGCGCGCTTCTAGACTAGCTCGGAGCGGATTCCGCCGCGGTTCAGACGGCAAGCCGTCGTTGTACCACCTCACAACGTTCTTTGGCCTGCTTCTTGCTAGCGTCGAAGGTTGCTCCTCTCTGGGGCGTTTCCTCCCCAAAACTTCGGCCGCAGGCAAGCCCTGCGGCCTTTTTTGGTACCCGCCCCCGGCGCATCCGGCGACCTCGGCTGCTTTCGCCTCACCGAGGGCGGATCATCGTCTCGGCCCCGCCGAACGGACGGGCTCTTCGAGCCCGCCACTCAGGGTTCCCTGCTCAGCGCCCCGGCAGCCGCCTGTAACGCGGTCCAGAGGCCGCCGCCGTCACGGTGGACGTCGAACTGGTCGTACTCGTCCTTGGGGTAGCGATTGTTGTTCTGGCGGGATACGAGCCGCCACACCAGCCAGCCGGCGCACCGCGGCGCGTGCGCGAGCGTGTTCAGCCATTTGCTGTAGGCATCGATATAATCGCTATTCGAGCGGGCATAGCCGAACTCCTCCAGCAGCACCGGCTTGCCGCGAGCGGCTCCGAGATTGCAGAACTCCACGATGAGCTGATCGAACTGCTCGACCGTCAGATTGTAATACAGCGGATATCCGTGCCACGTGCCGAAATCGATCGTGTCGATCGAAAGATCGGACATCCGGTTGTCCACGTTGGCGTGTCCGGATGCGACGAGATGGTTGCGATCGATCGATTTGACGTAAGCGCTCATTTCCGCGACCCAGCTCAGGTAGAGCGATGGCGGCTCGGCATAGGGCTCGTTCATCAGATCCCATGCAAAGATCGCCGGCTCATCCCTGTAGGCTACTCCGGTCAGCGGATTGACCCGGGTCAGCAGCGTTTTGACCAATTCCTTGTAGTCGCGTTTCGGTCGCGGATCCTGAAAAAAGAAGGTGTTCTTGTCTTGGCTGCCGTACCATGCACGCATTTGCTGGGCGCCGCCGGTGTAGTCCCAGAAATCCAGGAAGGCGATGATCAGATACAGATGGCGCTTGCGCGCCTCGCTCACCAGGAAATCCAACTTCTGTAGACCGTCGGGCCCCTCGTTGACGGCCATCGCGTTGCGCTCCGTATCCCAGTAGGCCATGTAGGCGCCGTGGACTCCAAGATCGCTGCTGTCGGCCCGGTTTCGCCAGTCCCAGATCGTCGGCACCGTCGTGCCGTCGCGCGAGCCGATCACCGGCTGCACGAAGGTGCGCACGGCGTTGGCGTTCATGGCCACGGCGTCGTCCAGCACGCGCGTGACCTCGAGCGCGGAGCCGAATGTCAGGTAGTGATTGTTGATCCCCGCGACACGGAACGGCTTGCCGTCCAGCATGAAGCTCGTGCCGAGTGCGGTGACGAAGCCGGGCTTGCCTGCCGTGGCGGCGACTTGGGCGTGCGCGCGCATCCCGTCACCCGCTGCAACGAGGGACATCGCGGCGGCCGCAAGCAGCACGCAGCCGGTCAAACGCGCTGCAGAATTCAAGGGTGACCGCATCTTCTTCGCAAGTTGGCGTCTCCTTTAGCGGCCCAATGCTATAGCGACCATCACCGACCCGAAAAATTCGTGCATCCGCTGCCCACCTGCCACGGCGGCCTGCGTTCTATGAGGCAAGGGCCCTGTCTCGACCGCCGATCTTCAGGCCGGCCGCGCGCGCCACGGCCGGAAACATGACGAGCCCCTGCAGGGTCACGGCCAAAATCCATCCAAGCGTCAGGCCCAAGAGTCCGGCGACGAGATTGCCGAGAATGGCCAGCAGAAGCTCAAGGGCTCCGCCGACGGCGAAGAGCGCGGAGGCGCTGAGCATCCAGCTGCGGAGCCTGCTCAGCGCCAGGAAGTGACACCGCACCGCCATCCCGACCCCGCTCAGTCCGAGCAGTTGCATGCTCTCCCCGGCAAGGCCGGGATAGGCAGGATTGAAGAACCCCAAGATGAAATGCCCGAACGCCATGAAACCGATGGTGACGGCCAAGGCCGAGGCCAAAGAGACCTGGAGGGAAAATCGCAGCCGGGCAGCCAAGGCAGCCGGATCAAGATTTCCGATCGTGAATAACACCATCGTGAGCGCCGCCGGCATGCTCGACGTGACGCGAAGGATCATCCAGGCGGAATTGAACGCCGCGTTCACCGCGGGAGACAGCACGGTCGCAACCAGGAACGGCATGATCAGTATGGGCGCTTGAAATACTACATCGAGGAGGTGATACCCAAGCGCGGACCGCGCCAACGGATACAGCAGCGAGAACCGAGGCATTTTGAGGTTTTCGAGACGGGAACGCGCATGCGGGGCGGCGACGGCAAGGATGGAAATGAGCGCGCCTAGAACCCAGGTCGTGAATATCTCCATCTCGTCGACGTTCTTCCCCCAAAGCGCTATGGCGAGACCGAGAAGACCGAGCTTGACGACGGATGCCGCCAAATTGCGGTAGACGTGCAGCGAGCTCTTCAAGAGCCCCACGAACGCATTGTCGAGCACGAGGGCAAAGCCGGTGATGCCGCAGCCCAGAATGAACCACACGGGGCCGAAGCCGGACCGCGAGATGCTGCCCAACCCGATCCCGCAGAGCGCCGCGATCAGCACATAAAGCAGGCCGCAAGCAAGCGAGAGCCCGAGGCAGGTCGCCAGCGCCGCGGAAACGAGCGCTTGCGCGTCGTTCCGGTGCAACAGGGTCTTGCCGACCAGCAGAGTGCCCAGCCCAAATTCGCCGAAGGCGCCGATCAAACTCATCATGGATATAGCGGCGGCGGCGAGACCGACCGCTTCAAGCGAGCAGTAGCGGGCGGCAAGCCACCAATAGGCAAAGCCCGAGATCGCGGTCGAGCCGGTGCTGGCCACCACCGCGCCGGCATTGACGAGCATGAGCGAGTGCGGCCGCAGCGCCGCGCGCAACCGTCCCCGTCCCGTTGCGAGCATGGCGGTGATCGACATCGTGGATCAGGGGCTCTCGCCGGGGACCGCCGGCGTCGCGGGCGTCAAGATTGGGTGGGCGCCGGACGAGGGCAAGTGTTTGCGATAACCGCCGAGCTTGCCCGCAACAAAGCCGGCGATCGTGCAACCAAGTCCGTAGATGATGGCAGCGGCGCGTCCGACGCCGCTCGGGTCCGCTCGCACGACGGCGTCCGCGATATTGCGTGCGACGCCGGTCGAAAGCGTGCGGATGACGTAGCTGCGCTCGGCGGACAGACCGGCGCCGACACCGACGAGCGTGGCGATATAGGCCTTCGAAAGGCCTTCGGCGTAGCAGCGAAGACCGAAATAGGCCCATGTGAGCCGCTGCGCCGGAATTTTGTGGCGGATCACCGCGGCCGGCTCGAACACGAAACGACATTCGCCCAACTTGCTGCGAATTCTAATGCAGAGCTCCGTCTCCTCGCAGCTGATCGGAAGTTTGCCGGAAGTCCGGCCGAGTTTGGGATTGAAGCCCCCGACCCGCTGGAACAGCTCGCGTCCGAGGGCACAAGCGCCGCCGACGAGGTTTCGCACCTCAGCGGCGCGGGTCGGCAGCCCGCGATAGGAACAGCCGACCACCCACATGAATTCGTCGGGAAACCAGGCCGGCCGGCGGCCGATCCACTGCGGCTCGATCCACGACGTTGCGCCGAGAACGCCCGGCTTGCCGCAGTGCTCGTGCAGGAGTGTCAGCCAGCGCCGATCGGCAACGGCATCATCGTCGAGAAAGGCGACCAGTTCTCCGCGCGCGGCAGCAATCCCCGAGTTGCGCGCGCCGGACAGCCCCCTTGTCTCGGTGTTTTCGACGATGACGACGCCGGCAAAGCGCGCTTGGCAGCGCGCCTTGAGCTCCGGATTGTGGTCGATGACGAGAATGACCTCGCCGGGCTGCGGCTCTTGTTGCTGGGCCGACGTCACGGCCTCACAGAGGTCGTTCCACCGTTCAAGCGTGTAGGCGCAAATGATGATCGAGCTCGGCACGGCGCGTGCGCCAGTTAGCGAATTCATGGCAGCGCCCCGTGCCAGGCTTGACGGACAAGCTTCCACGCATTCGATCGCGCGCGGTCGTAGAGCAACGCGGCGGCGGGGGACCGGCCGGCGAGGATGGCGCCGATATCTTCCGCGCTCGCGTCATGTCGGGCGATATGGCGCGCGAGGGCGAAACGGTCGTCGTGCAGCGGGCTTGACCCGTAGCGGACGGCGCACGCCGAGGTGAAGCCTGCGGCGATCACCATCTCGCGCACGCGCTTGCTGTAGAATCCGAACGGATAGGCGAAGCTCGTGACCGGCTCGCCCAAGCGATCCTCCAAGTCGCGCTTCGATCCTTCGATCTCCGCCCTGGCTTCGGCCGCGGGAATCGTGTCGAGCGCTTTGTGGGTCATCGTGTGCGCACCGATTTCGATGCCGAGCTTGCGCAGTTCGGCAAGCCGCGACCAGCTCAGCATCGCTCGATTGCCCTCGCGGGCGAGCCAGCGGCTGGTCGCCCCGACGCAGCCGCTGACGACGTAGAGCGTCGCGGCGACATTGTATTTCGTCAGGATCGGCATCGCGGCGGTGTAAAAGTCGTCGAAGCCGTCGTCGAAGGTCAGCACCACCGGCCGGCGTAGGGGCGCGGCGCCGCTGATCCGATGCTCAACGAGGTCACCGACGCTCAAGGTCGCATGGCCTTGGTCACGCATGACGCGCACATGTTCCTCGAACAGCCGCGGTGCGACCGCGAACCGCCGGAAGCCGCGCGAGCCACCCGTGGAGATGCTGTGATACATCAGAATGGGAACGGTCGCGGCGCCCCGGCCGGCATCAAGCTGCATGCGAGGCCTCCTCCCGATCGCGCTCGACGGAGCCTCGGCTTGCAAGCAAGCGCGTGTAGATCTGCTCGATGCGCGGCACTACCGAGCCGGCTTTCAGTGACTCCACCCGCGCAAGAGCCGCTTGCGACATCCGGGCCATCAACTCAGGGGAAGCGATGAGCGTCTGCATCGCCGCGGCGAGAGCATCAGCATCGCCAGTCGGCACCAGAAGACCGGTCCTTTCGTGATCGATGAGATCGGGCATGCCGCCGATATCGGTCCCGATCACCGGCTTGCCGCAAGCCATGGCTTCCATGACGACCGTTGCACACGGTTCGGCCCACTGCGACGGTGCGAGCCCGAACAGACACCGGCGCCAAGCCTGCATGATCGCATCGTGCGGCCAGCTTTCCAGCAGCACCACATTGGGCGGCAACTGAACTGGCGTGTCCGGGCATCGGCGGCCGATGAGAACGAGCGGCGGCGCGTCCCGGAGTTTTCCATACGCATCGAGCAGATTATGCATGCCCTTCGCGCGGCGCAGGTCACCGACGAACAGCAGGAAACCGTCTCGAGGCAACCGCTGCAGCAGCTCACTGGTCGCTCCGTTCGCGGCGGCGACGTCGTCGGGGACAAAATTCGGCACGACCTCGAACGGGACTTTCAAGTCGGCAAGTCCGTTGACGCTTGCCACGGCGCGGCTCACCGCGAGAAACGTGTCGACCGCGCGGCATTCGAGCCTGCGCGAGAGGTTGTTCGCGATCGCCGTGACGCCGCCCTTGAAAGGCCCATAGTGCTGGCATGCGCAGGCTAGACACTTCGCCAGTCCGGGACCGCTGCACATTGCACCGTTGTGCATGGCGTTCTTCGTGGCACAGACGAGACTGTAGTCGTGCAGCGTTACCACCAGCCGCGCGCGCGACTGCCGCTTCATCGGCAAAAAAGAATGCAGCAGCCAGTTGTGGGCGTGCACGATCTCGGGCTTTTCGTCGGCGAGGATGCGGCCGAGGCCAATGAGGAGCTCAGGGTCCGGGAACGGGGGCGCGTGACGGCGGGTGCTTTCGCTGTAGAGGAATTCGCCGCGCTGGAGGGTGCCGCGCAATCGATGGATCTTTACGCCCTGGTCGATTTCCATCGACGGTGCATCGGCGGCCGCAAGGGTCGCGATACTGACATCGTGCCCGCGCCGTGCGAGCGCGGCGCTCAAATTTCGAACGTGCCTTTCCTCCCCACCGATGATCGGGGGATAGAACTGCGCCAGCATCAGAATACGCATCGGCCGCACTCTTCTCTAGTTACGACGCCCCGCGTCGGCCCAGACTCTCCGGTAGACGGTTTGGCGATCGTTGTTCTTGAACAGCTGGGCTTCGGCGCGTCGCCCCGCATGCGTTTCGACAGGTAGATCGATCGGTGTGGTCCAGCTCTCGCCGGGCCGCAGCCGGATCGAGCGCCACGCGGCGATGACGTCACCCTCGAGCGTGAGCTCGACCGCGTAGTCGGCAGGGGCTTGCTCGCGGTTTCTGACGCCGAGCGTGAGGGCGATGGGACTTTCACCTCGCGGCACCATCCAGAATTCGGTGGCCCAAAACTCTTGGCGCGCAATTGCGGCATCGCGCGCGACCCAAAAGGCGCAGCCGACCGTGAGCAGGGACGCGGCGAGCAATGCGGTCTGTTTGGACGTGACCCCGGCCGTCGCGACGACCGTCTGCGGCGGCGTCTCCGCGATTTGACTTGCCGGCAGCTCAGGCATCGAAACCCGGTCGGCGGCAACTGCGAGGGCCACTGTAACGGTGCTGAGCAGAATGGCCCAGCCCGCGGAATTCATTGCCCCGACGAGTTGCAGAGCAAGGCCGCCGGCGATACACAGGCCAAAGCTGACGCCCACCACGACGATTGCGTAAGACAGCGAGAACGCTGCTTGCGGCCGCAACAGCCGCATCGCCGCGTAGCCCGGCAGGAACGACACCAGCGACATGCCACACAAGGCGCGCAAGACGATGTCGCTCGATCCGACGGCGACGGCGGCCGACGTGAGCGCCGCGGCGATCAGCACTTTCAGGTCGGGCGAGCTAATGCGGCGCACGCAGCGACCTCACGTCGTAAATCACCATCATCCCGTTGTCGAATGGACGGCCGACCTGACGCAGCGCGTTGAATTTCAGCAGCGCGGAGGCGGCCGGCGGGTTGGCGTGGATGGCGGCATCCTCGCCGCCTTCGAAATAGACGCCGAGGGTGGGCAGCGCCGAGGTGAGGCGCATGTCCACCAGCAAATAGTCGATCCCGGCATAGTGGATTGCATCGAGCTCGTCTGAGGCAATCTTCGTGGCGAACAGTACGTGCGACGTGTCGATGCCGCTCTGCAGCGTGGTAACCGGGGTCTGGCGGCCATAGGTCGCCAGCAGGAGCCGGTTGATCCGGTCGGTTGCAAAGCGATTGCCGGATCCGAGCCAGCGCCGCGTCCACTCCGCGGCGTCGATGCCGACCGGCTCGATCGAAAGCGAATCGGCGGACACCTTGTAGCGCGAAGCGACGGCGAACGGCGCCCAGCCCAGAATGGCGCCGGCCATGAGCATGATCGCCAGCGCCGCGGCGACGCCCGCGGCGCGGACGCGGCACTGCGAAGGGCCTTGCCAGAACACGGCGATCGCGACGGCGACGACGAAGCCGATGCCAAGGTAGGCGTAGGTCTCGAGCCTGCTGCCGATCTCCCAGCCGCTCTTGGTCAGGCGCAACAGAACGCTCAACGGGAAAGCCAAAGTGAGCAGCGTGAGCAGAACCGTGCCGCTGTCGAATCCTTGCGCGGCGATCTTCCAGCGCCGTCCATCGGCGACGAGCAGGCGAAGATTGGCCACGGCGAGCGCGCGGAAGAACCCGGTGGCGAGCCCGACACATACCAGAACCATCGCCGTCAGCGCGGTGCCTCTTTGCCATCGCGGCATGCCGATTCCGTCTTCGCCGACGAACGGCACGCGGGCCGGGCCGTGGGCGGAGAGGAGCCGGTAGAGTTCCTGAAAACCTTGCTCGAAGACCGGACCGATGTAGCCCGCCGTCGGGTTGCCCATGGCGCTCGACCAGCCGAATGCCGCGAGCAACGAGAGCAGCGCGAATGCGACCCGTCGCCTCACGTCGGGGGAGCCCGGGTGCAAGGCTTCGAGGACCGCGAGCAACGTGAAGAACAATGCGGCGAAATACGCGGTCAGGTGATGCGTCGCCGCCAGCGCCAGCAACAGCAGCCCGGCTACCGGCCACAAGCCGACGCCGGCGGATCGCTCCGCCGTTTCGTGTGCGGCCTTCATCTGCGCATCGGTCAGCAACACCAGCGCCAGGAGCACGAATGCCAGACTCTCGTAGGCGAACTGCGCTTCGAACAGGCTGAAGTTCGAGCCGGCCATGAACACCGTGCACGCCAGCGCCGCGACGCGCGATGACCCGGTCATTCCTTCAAAAAGTAGGAAAATGGCACTCAGGAACAGGACGCGTCCGACGGCCAGCAGCAGCATTCCGGATGCGAAGACCGACATCCCCGAAAGGTTCGCGAGCGCGGTGGTCAAAATTTCCAGGGCCGGGTAGAGCGGGCTGATCGGTAGCAAGGAGTTGGAGCTGAACAGATGCTGCCGATCCATGATGTCGATCGCAGTTGCCCAGTGCAGAAACTCGTCGAAATGGGCAAACCGGATCGGGCTGTACAGAATCTTGACCGCATAGAAGGCAAGCCCGAGCAGCAGCACCAGACCCAGTCGCTCCTGTCGCGCCACCCGCGGCCACGTGATGCGTGTTGCGGCCGGCAGCACGATTGTGGCCGTGCCGATCCAATAAGCGGTCTCGGACCATGGGCTGTTGCGCCAGCCACCGGCTTGCGCGATCGCGATCAGCAGCAGCCCGATCGATGCCGTCAGGCACACATGCGCGAGTAATCCCCATCCGGACCCCGCGCCGAGCTCGGCAATGTCGGCCGGTTGGCCGACACCGATGATCTGCAGCACGCGGCGCAGAGCTCTTGCGCCGATGCCATCGGTCGGCGCCGGCCCGGTCGTCGCTGTGACAGCGCCGTCCATCGGTCCTAGGTCGCCCTTGCGCAAGCCCGGTAGACGCGGGCCAACTCGGCCGCGCAATCGTCCCAGTCCGGCAACGCCAAGACCCGCGCTGTCGGCTCGGCCTTCAGCGCCTCGGCTATTGCCTCTGCGGTGCCGGCGGCGGACAGGCTCAGCGGCGTGGTCCGCACGAGGCCGCGCTCCGCCAATTCGCGAAAGCCCGATGTGTTGCTGGTCAGAACTCTGGCGTTGAGCGACAGCGCCTCCATGATCGCCACGGGATGCGCCTCGTATTCGCTGAGCAGAACGACCAGATCCGCGCTCGCGAGCAGCGCCGCCATGGCCTGGCGGTCGCTCGGCGGGATGCCGCCGAGCGAGACGTGCCGCTCCAGTCCTAATCGACGCACGAGCCGGCGCAGCTCGGCCTCGAACGGACCGTTGCCGACGATCTTCAGATGCGCCTCAGGAATTTCGCGCAGCAGATGCGGCATCGCCTCGATCGCTCGGTGATGGCCCTTGTACTTCTCGAGCCGGCCGAGCGAAACGATCAGGCGCCCCGTGCGCGGGGCGACAGTAGCAGGATCAACGGCTGGGAGCCGGGCGCCGTTCGCAACGACCCGAATACGTTCACGCGGGATGGCCATCGCTTCGCTGAAGAAGTCGGCTTCGAATCGCGAGACCCCGATGAGTTGCGACGCCTGCCGTATCAGCGGGCGTAGCACCGCCCATTGCGGCCGTCGCAGCGCTGTTCGCAGCTGCGAGGAATGCCCGCCGCTGTGGAAGGTGAGGACGAACGGCACCTGCTTGCGGATCGCGGCCAGCATTCCGATCGGGGCGATGAGCGTATGGTAGCCCTGGATGTGAACGATATCCCAACGGCCCTCCGCGACGTTCCGATACACACCGGGCGCAAAATAGTAATCCGTGTTGGCGGGGTAGGCACGGACGCGGATGATGCGCACCCCGGACACGATTTCGTCAGTCGGCAAGGTTCCGGCGCGGTCCGTGGTCAACACCGTGACGGCGTGCCCGCCTGCCGCCAGCCGCGACGCCACCTCGTGGACGTGTGTCTCGATCCCGCCCATGAGCGGGAAAGCGCGGGCGCAGACCATCAGAATGCGCAACGCACGCTCATGGCCGACGGCCCCGATGGAGCCGCGCCAATCGCCCCGCGCGGCTATGTCCGCGCGCGCGTCGACCGCCAGCTGGCTCACGCGGAAAGCGCCTGGGCTGTCGGCTCGAATCGCTCGCGCAGAATCGTCTTGAGGATGCGCCAGCCGTCGGGGACCGCGCGCAGGTTGGTTGTGCCGTGCAGTCTGACCGCTTCGAAGCTTGCGACCTCGATGATCTTGAGCTTCGCCTGCAGGGCGCGGATGTTCATCAGTGTCTCGATCTCGAAACCGTCGCAGTTGGGATTCAAGACCTCGCGATGCCTGGTCCAGAAGGCGATGTAGCCGTAGCAGAGATCGCTGAAGATCCCGCCGTAGAGCAGGCGCACGGCCTTGGTCAGCCCCCAATTGCCGAGCATGCGGATATAGGACATATCGTCCGTGCCGGCGCCCTGAATGAAGCGCGAGCCCTTGGCGAAATCGCCGCCGGAAAGCAGCGCGCCGACGAACAGAATGATCTCGTCCGGGTCCATCGAACCGTCCGCGTCGAGCATCACGATGACATCGCCCAGCGCCGCCGCGAAGCCCGATTGGAGCGCCGCCCCCTTGCCGCGGCGCTGCTCCATCACGATGCGGATGTCGGGCCGCAGTTGCTTCGCGATCTCGACCGTATTGTCCCGTGAGCAGCCGTCGACGATGATCACTTCGTAGACCCAGCTCGGAATGCGAGGCAACAGAAGGGGAAGGTTTTTCGCCTCGTTCAACGTCGGGATCACGATGCTGATCTTGGGAAGCTCCAGCTTTGGACGCGCTCCGATCCTATATGGCGGAACGGTCCGTGACGTTTCCGATGTTGAAAGATCACTCTCGTCCCAGCGCAACACGCCACACCTCCGAGTTCAACCATTCCCGTCCGGGCACCCGGACGGGCCGTTTTTAGGTCCGTAAAGTTCCGCTGAAGCGCTACCCGCTCAACCCGCAAACCGTCATTCCGCGCTCCTCGTCCGGATCAGATCCATCGGAGGTTTGCGTGCAGCGGGTGCGCTGTCGGTGCGCTCCGTCGCCTCCCGGGGCCGCTCCGTCACGTCCCGGCCCGATCGAATGCGAATGATATCACCGGGCTCGATCTCGGAAATATCCTGCGCCGCCAGTATCACGACCCCTTTCGCGTTGCGGCGGACGATCTCATAAACGTAGGCCGGCGGCGCGAAGAGCCCGGCCGTCGGCGCGTGCATGACGTTCACGGCACCGCTGTTCGCCGCGGCCGACTCGAGACCCTCGGCGAGCTCCCGATCCGCGGTATCGATCTCGAGATCGAGCTCGGTACGCTTCTCGATGCGGAATTTCGCCTGCTCTTCGATCGCTTGCGCGAGTCGCTGGCGCGCGGAGGAAACGGCACTCAACGCGTTCTGCCGACGCTCCTGCACGTCCGACAGCTCGCTTTGCGCCTGCGTCAGCGCCGGCCGCGAGAGCACGCCACTCTTGAGCAGCTCTTCGACCGCGTCGACGTGTTGCGTGCGAGCCCGCTCATTAGCTTCCAACGGCTCCACACGGCTCCGCGCGGCCTCGAGCTCGAGCCTGGCCGAGTCGACCGCCGCCGCGAGCGCCCCTTCGCGCGCCTGTCTCGCCGCCGCCTGCAACTGCCGCAAGGCGCTCTGATCGCGGATCATGTTTCTTGCTTCGACATCGCCCAGCAGCTCGACGAGGCGACGGGGCGCCGCCGCCGCGGGCGCGCCATCGCGCTCGGCGCGCACGACCGCGCTGCGCGCCATCATTCTTGCCAACAGCACGAGAGAGTGGGTGTCCCGCCCGGAATCGACGGTCTGCCAGGACTCGCCGCTTGCGCCCTCGAGCCCGCCCGCCAACGCCACGGCGTGCAGCACCGTCATTCCGGCAACGTATCTGAACACACCGGGGTTCTTGACCGGCCCGGTGATATAGATGGGATTGCGCTCCAGCAGCGTCACCGAGACGACGCTCGACCGGCCGAGCTCCCGCTCGAATACGCTCGCGATCGATGCTTCGAGCTCGGAAGGATTGGCGCCGGCCGCCTGAAACTTTCCGAGCAGCGGCAGGGAAAAGGTGCCATCGTCCTGAATGACGTACTCGCCGGTCAGCTCGGCACGCTGAAGCAGGCTGGGCGATGGAGGGCGCGAGCTTCGCGATCCGGAGCTCCACTTGTCCTCGTCGAGCTCCAGCTTTTCGTAGACAACGATCCTGAGCTTGTTACCGATGTCGAATTTCAGGCTGGTCGGCGGCGCGGCGCGGGACGCGCGATCGTTTCGTCTTGCATCATCCGTGTATCGGTCCGCGCCTTCAGCGTTCGCGCGCCATTCCGGGCGCAGCGGCTGCAATGCGGACCAGGCCGCGCCCGCCATCAGCAGCAGGGCCAAGAGTCTAGCCGGACGCCGCCTGAGCCTCGCGCGCAGCACGGCGCCCCATCGCGTTATCCCGGAACTGGGTGAGTCACTCATGGCGGATGCGACCTGTCTCAATTTGTGACAACAACGCGACGGGTCTTTAACAACTTCCCTTGTCGTTACGATAGATGCTTGCCGGCGCTTATCCACAACAACGCCTGAAAGAAGCCACAGCAGATCCACGTTTCCGCACGAAAATCTCAGCCGGCATCGATCTGGTCTGTGTCCCATAAACACGTTGTTACCTGCCCAGCCAAGGTCGACCTTATCATGGCACCGATTTAAGACAGAGATTTCAGGAGCGAGATGAGCAAAAAGCAGCTCGGCGCAAAGAAACTTCGCTTCGCAGCGATAATTTCATCTAATGAACGCCGGGCTCGTTCGAAATTGCCCGTGCATGCCACGAATCACGGCGCGCGCTCGTCCGTGCCTTGCGCAAGGACGCGCTCGATGCGGCGGTCAGGGATCAGCCACATCAGCGCGACTACGACGTACAGGGCCGCCGATATCCATTGGCTGATGAAAGCCGATGGAATTGCGATCAAATAGAGCACGGGCGAGATCTTGCCCTTGAGGTCGCCGCCGACCGCCTTCGCCAGCAGCGAGGCGCCGCCTTCCGCCGCTATGATCGTTTGCTGCAAGATCCAATAGGCGATGGCCGCCAACAGCAGCAAGGCGCCGTACAGCGCGGTCGGCACGGGCGCGAATTCGTTCTCGCCCATCCAACCGGTGACGAAAGGAACGAGCGACAGCCAGAACAACAGGTGCAGGTTGGCCCACAGGATCGCACCGTTCACCTGCCGCGTGGCGTGCAGCATGTGATGGTGGTTGTTCCAATAGATGCCGAGGTAGATGAAGCTCAGCACGTAGCACAGGAACGACGGCAGCAAGGGCGTCAAGGCCGCGAGATCGGCGCCACGCTGCACTTTCAACTCCAAGACCATGATGGTGATGATGATCGCCAGCACGCCATCGCTGAATGCTTCCAGCCGCCCTTTGCTCATCATTGGTCCTATTTTCGTTGGTGCCCCAACTGGAGGCTTCGGAGTTTGCTGCACCTCGGGTCGCCGGTACAAGGCTCGGGATGAGGATCGACGCCGCCGGAGCATCGTCGGGAAAGATCGTTCCAAATCTTCGGCGATGCGCAGAAGGTCGCTACTCTTGACGCAAAGTCTATATTCGGTGTCAGGGTAGTGACGCTTGCGGTGCATCGAGAGCATGCAGCGCGAAGGCGATATGGCGCCTGCGAGGGCGTCGCGAATGGGAAGGAGGTCGCCATGACGAGCTCGCGGCAACTGCGCCTTGGCGCTTTCATGCGACCCACCACCATCCATACCGGCGCCTGGCGCTACCCCGGCGCGTATCCCGATGCCAACTTCAATTTCGCGCATCTCAAGCGCTTTGCGCAGACGTTGGAGCGCGGACGGTTCGATGCCTTCTTCATGGCCGATCACCTCGCGGTGCTCAACATGCCGATCAATGCCTTGAAGCACAGCCACACCGTGACCTCGTTCGATCCGCTGACGCTTTTGCCGGCGCTCGCCGCGGTGACCGAGCATCTGGGTCTGATCGCGACCGGTTCCACGACCTTCGACCAGCCCTACCACCTGGCCCGAAAATTCGCCTCGCTCGACCATCTCAGCGGCGGCCGCGCCGGCTGGAATCTCGTCACCACCTCGAACCCGGATGCCGCGCGCAATTTCGGCCTCGAGGAGCATCTCGAGCATGACGAGCGCTACCGACGCGCGCGTGAGTTCTTCGACGTGGTGACCGGGCTCTGGGACAGCTGGGCGGACGATGCCTTCGTCCGCGACGTCGAGAGCGGCATCTTTTTCGACCCCGCCAAGCTGCATGTGCTGAACCACAAGGGACGCTACTACTCGGTGCGAGGCCCGCTCAACGTCGCCCGCCCGATCCAGGGCTGGCCCGTCATCGTGCAGGCGGGGGCTTCCGAGGCCGGGCGTCAGATCGCCGCCGAGACCGCCGAGGTCGTCTTCACCGCCCAGTCCCGCCTGGTGGACGGTCAGCGCTTCTACGCGGATGTGAAAGGGCGCCTGGAGAAGCTCGGGCGCTCGCGCGATCATCTGAAAATCCTGCCGGCCTGTTTCGTCCTCGTGGGGCAGACCCTCGACGAGGCGCGCGAGAAACGCGCGCTGCTCGACCGCTTGGTGCACGACGATAGCGGCATCGCCTCGCTGTCGATCGCGCTCGGCCACGACGCGTCAGGCTTCGATCCGGATGGTCCGCTGCCGGAGATTCCCGAGAGCAATGCCAGCAAGAGCGGACGGCAGCGGGCGATTGATCTGGCCAAGCGCGAGAATTTGACCGTGCGCCAGCTCGCGCAGCGCCTCGGCGGTTATTCCGGCCTCGAGATGATCGGCACCCCGGCCACGATCGCCGATCAGATGGAGGAGTGGCTCGTCACCGAGGGCAGCGACGGCTTCACCATCATGTTTCCGTATCTGCCGGGCGGGCTCGACGACTTCGTCGACCGCGTGGTGCCGGAGTTGCAGCGGCGCGGGCTATTCCGCCGCGAATACGAAGGGACCACGCTGCGCGAAAATCTCGGCCTGCCGCGGCCACCGAACCGCTTCTTCGAGCCGAGCCGGTAAGGCCGACCCCCGATCATCATCTTCCGCCATGCGCATAAACCGCGCTATGCTGGCGGCTCCACTGCGGAGAGTCTTATGCAACTGCCCGGCACCATCGTTCCGCCGCTCACGCCGTTCACGTCCGACCTCAAGGTCGACGTCGATGCCCTCAAGCTCGGCGTCGACTATGTGGTCGAGCGCTGCAAGGCCGCCATGGTGGTTGCGGCCGGCGTCGAGGCGCAGGAATACCAATATCTGCCGTTCGACGAGCGCAAGGAGCTCATTCGCCAGACCGTCGCGGCGGTCGAGGGGAGGTGCCCCGTCGCGGTCGGCATCTCGCATCCGTCCTTCAAGGTCGCCGTCGAGCTTGCGCATCTCGCCGAGCGGACCGGCGCGGCCGCGGTCCAGATTCTCGCCCCGCAGAAGCCGACCGGCGGCGTGCCGACGACGGCCGAGCTGGTAAAATATTTCGAATTGATCGCGCGCGAGACGAAGCTCCCGGTCATCCTGTATCTCAACCCTGGTCCGGGCGCGGATGTGAGCATCCCGGCGACGGTCGAGCTGTCGAAGCTCGCCTGCGTCAAATTCATCAAGGAAAGCTCGCGCGATCTGTCGCGCGTGGGGCGTCTGATCACGGAGATCGAACTCGCTGGCCACGCGCGTTATTTCACCACGCTGCAGATGCTCCTGATTACCCTGCAACTCGGCGGCTCGGGGATCACCCTGCCGCCGCCGGCGGCCGAGCTCGCCCATCACATCATCGCCGCTTACACGGCGGGAGATGTTGGCCGGGCAGCTGAGCTGCAGCAGCAGTTCACCCTTTTTCCCTCGCGCTGGATGGAGTTCGGCCTGGCCGCGGTAATGAAGGCGACCGCCAACTATCTCGGCTTGCGTGCCGGTGATCCTTATCCGCCCTACGCGCCGGTCGCGGGCGAGCGCCTCGAGGCGTTGCACCGATATCTCGACACCACCATCCTCGCCCGCAAGGATAGGGCTGCGTGAGATCAAGCGCCTGTCTGCATCGGCCGCGACAGGGGGTCTCTTCGTAAAGCGTTTATTTGTCTGCGCCGATTCAAGCAGATAACCCATCGACCTGAAAACTGAGGAAGCGCAACTGCGCTGCGATCGACCTCTCCCACGAGGGCACACGACGGGAGAGGTGAAGATCGTGCTGCGGCCCGCCCGCGATAGCCTCGCGCATCACCATTAGGGACCTCATCAAGAAGCGTGGCCGCGCCCTTGATGGCCGCCCGAGGAAGACCTGACGGCCGACGCGATACCGCCGGCTGCGGATCGGCGCCGGTGCTGTGAGCAGCGTCCCTACTGTAATCTACGTAAGTAATAATATGTATACACTATGATAATACCACCATTCAGGCTCATCGAGTAAGTATAAACATGTATATTGCAAGTAGAAATTAATCAATTTTGATCTTTCGACATGCCATGTCAGTGCAATTGTCGCGAGTGTTTACCGCGCATTATGGGATCGACGATTAATTGCTCCCAACACATTTGGGAGCGTCCAAACATGTTTTCGCTTACAGGCAAAGTGGGTCTCGTCGTCGGCATCGCCGACGAACGCTCGATCGCTTGGGGGTGCGCCAACGCATTCCGCGACGCCGGCGCCGAGCTCGCCATCACGTATCTCAATGCGCGCGCCGAACCGTATGTGCGGCCGTTGGCCGAACGGCTCGCAGCGCCGGTCGTGCTGCCGCTGGACGTCAACGATGATGTGCAGATGGATGCCGTGTTCGAGGCGATCGATCGGCAATGGGGCCACCTCGATTTCTTGCTGCATTCCATCGCCTATTGTCCGAAGGATGATCTGCACGGGCGCGTCGTCGATGCATCGCGCGACGGTTTCGGCTTCGCCATGGACGTCTCGTGCCACTCCTTCATCCGCATGCTGCGGCGCGCCGAACCTTTGATGCGGCAGGGCGGCGCCTGCCTCACCGTTTCGTTTCTGGGCTCGATGCGGGTGGTCAACCACTACGGCATCATGGGCCCGGTCAAGGCCGCGCTCGAGGCAACGGTCCGCTACGCCGCGGCCGAGCTCGGACCAAAAGGAATCACGGTCAACGCGCTGTCGCCGGGTCCGCTCAGGACGCGCGCGGCGTCTGGCATTTCCTCATTCGACGAGTTGCTGGATCAAGCCGCCGCGCGCGCTCCCACCCACCAACTCTCGACCGTCGAGGACGTGGGGGCCTGCGCGGCATTCTTCGTGTCGGACTGCGCCCGCAACATAACGGGCGGCATCCACAACATCGACGGCGGCTATTCCATAACAGGGTGACGAGCATGCTCAATGAAACCGTGGAAGACCTCATCCGTCGGAATGAGACCTACGTCGCCGGCGCCGGCGACGTAGCAAATCAGCTCCACCGGCTGGCCGACACCACCGCCCGACATCTTAAGACGATCGCGACAGCCCATGGGCAGCGGGCAAAATCGACCATGGAGGCCTTCGCTCGGCTGCAGCGCGAGCTTATCGGCACCGGAGCGCAGGGCATCGGCGAGCAGTTTCAATCCTACATCATCGACGCCTGGCAGCGCGCCGTCCTAACCGCAGACACGCTACGCCAGCGCGGCAACATATTCGAAGCGCATGAGGCGGCAGGCGCTCCCCCCGTGCTTTGCTACGATTACGACGTCATCGTGGACGGCCGAGATCTCAAGCGACCGTCCAACTACATGCTGCTTCACCTGCACCCACCCAAGGGCGTCGAGGTCCACGACTGGAAGCGTCCCTACATGATCATCGACCCGCGCGCCGGGCATGGGGCCGGCATCGGTGGATTCAAGCCCGACAGTGAGGTCGGTGTCGCCTTGGGCGGCGGCCACCCCGTCTATTTCGTCGCCTTCCGCCAACATCCCGAGCGCGGCCAGACGCTTGCGGATGTCATGCGCGCGGAGGCGGAGTTCGTGAAGATGATCGTTCGGCTTCATCCTGATTCGCCTCGGCCGGCCGTGGTCGGCAACTGCCAGGGCGGCTGGGCCGCCCTGCTGCTTGCCGCGGCCAATCCGGAGATCACCGGACCGCTCGTCATCAACGGCGCGCCGGTCGCCGCCTGGTCGGGCGAGCGGGGCAAGAATCCGATGCGCTATAGTGGCGGCCTGCTCGGCGGCGCGCTGCCGGCCGCACTGCTGAGCGATCTCGGCGCCGGCCAGTTTGACGGCGCCAACCTCGTGATGAATTTCGAGATGATGAATCCGGGCCGCAACTGGTTCCGGAAATACTACGACCTGTTCGCCGACGTCGATCGCGGGCGCGAAAAATTCCTCGAATTCGAGAAATGGTGGGGCGGCTTCTATTTCATGAACGAGGAGGAGATGCGTTGGATCCTTGAAAACATCTTCATCGGCAACCGGCTGTCGCGCGGCGAGGCGCGGCTCGAGCACGGTCGCACGATCAACCTCAAGGCAATCCGCGCGCCGATCATCGTCTTCGCCAGCATCGGCGACAACATCACGCCGCCGCAGCAAGCGCTAAACTGGATCGTTGACACCTATGTCGACGAGCTCGAGGTCAAAGCGCGCGGCCAGCGCATCATCTACATGGTGCATGACAAGGTCGGGCACCTCGGCATTTTCGTGTCCAGCGCGATCGCCAAGAAGGAGCATGCCGAGATGGTCTCGGTGCTGAAAACGATCGAGACCTTGGCACCCGGCCTCTACGAGATGGTCATCGACGAGAAGGAGGGAGAGGGTCTTGGTGAGAGGTTCCGGGTGAGCTTCCAGGACCGTCGCATGAGCGACATCCTCGCGCTCGACGGCGGGCGCGGCGACGAGGTCGACTTCGGCGCCGTCGCGCGGCTCTCGGAGCGGGCGATGGAGGACTACGAGCTGTTCGGCCGACCGATCGTTCGCTCACTCGCGACTCCGGCGATGGCTGCTTTCATGCACGCTCAGCACCCCTTGCGACTGCAACGCCGCATGATGTCGGACCATGTGCCGGCGGCCGCCGCAATTCGTACGGTGGCCGCGGCGGTGGCTGCCGACCGGCGTCCGGTCGGACCCGACAATCCCTTCAGCCGAGCCGAAACGCTGGTCGCCGACGCCGTGGAGCAGTGGTTCGATCTCGCCCGGGACGTGCGCGACGCCTGCTACGAGCTCACGTTCCTTGGCATCTATGGAACTCCGCTCATGCATTGGATCGGCGCCAGTCACACCTTCCAGCGCACGCGGGTGGACAAGGACGAGTTGCGGTACCTGCCGGAGGTCGAGGGGACGCTCGCCAACATCGCCCGCGGCGGCGTGCCCGAGGCGGTGATCCGCATGCTCATCATTCTCGCCGACGCGCGCGGCTCGGTCCGCCGCTCGCGCCTCGAACGCTCCGCCTATACGCTCAACCGCGCCGAGCCTTTCGCATCGCTCGGGGCCGAGCGATGCGCGCGCCTGATCCGCGAGCAGACGCTGATCGTGCTGTTCGAGCGCGACGCCGCGATCGAAGCGCTGGTCGACCTCCTGCCCGACATGGACGCGCGCGCCACCGCGATCGGTACCGTCGATTACGTCGTTGGTGGCATCGAGGGGATGGAACCGCACACGATCGAGGTCATGCAGATGTTGCGCCGCGTGCTCGGCCTACCGGCACTGAGCGGCGACGACAGCGGCCCGCGTGCGGTGGCGTTCGAACGGCGCGCCGGCAATTCCCTGACGGAGGCTGTTTGATGAACGCCGCGCTGCATCCGAACCGCACCTTCGACGAGATCGCCGTCGGCGACACCGCCGAGGCGTCGCGCCAGCTGACTGCCAGCGACCTCATCGTGTTCGCCCACGCATCGGGCAACCTGAATCCGATCCACATGACGGGGCTGGATGGTCCTCCCATCGCCGGGGAGGAGGCGGCCGTCGCACCGTCGGCCTGGGTCGGCTCGCTCGTTTCCGCGGTGCTCGGCATGCGTCTGCCAGGCCCGGGCACGCTCTACAAGGCCCAAAGCTTCGCGTTCCATGACCGTCTGCATCTCGGCGAGATCGCTGTCGTCAAGGTCCGGGTGATTGCCAAAGGCGAAGGCCGCACGGTTCGCCTCGCCACCTCGGTCGAGCGCCCGGACGGCAGCCTGCTGGCCGACGGCGAGGCGACCGTCATCGCGCCCGCCGCGCGCCAATTCATTCCGGCGGCAGCGCTGCCCGGTATCCTGGTCGAACGTCATCTCCACTTCGATCGATTTGTGGCGCTTGCCCGCAACCTCACGGCGCTGCGCACCGCTGTCGTTTGTCCGTCCGACAGCAAGGCGCTCAAGGGGGTCCTCATGGCCATGACGGCCGGGCTCATCGTGCCGGTGCTCGTCGGTCCGCGTGCCGCGACCGAAGCGGCCGCCCGCGAGATCGGCGCCGATCTGACCGGGATTGAGATCGTTGACGCAGAGGACGATCACGACGCCGCTGCCCGCGCGGTTGCTCTGGTGCGCGAGGGAAAGGCCGGCAACCTGATGAAGGGCCATCTCCACACCGACGTCTTCCTGTCGGCGGTGGTCAAGAAGGACGGTGGGCTGCGCGGCGGTCGGCGTCTCAGCCATGTCTTTGTCATGGACCTTCCGGGCCGTCCGGACCCGCTTCTCATCAGCGACGCGGCCATCAACATCGCGCCGACCCTCGAGATCAAGGTGGACATCGTTCAGAACGCCATCGATCTCGCCCGCGCCATCGGCATCGAGACTCCCCGTGTCGGGATATTGTCGGCGGTCGAGACCGTCAATCCGGCAATCCCGTCCACGCTCGACGCCGCCATCCTGTCGAAAATGGCCGAACGCGGGCAGATCCGTGGGGGAATCGTCGACGGTCCACTCGCCATGGACAACGCCATCGACCTCGACGCGGCCAAGACCAAGGGCATCACGTCGCTGGTGGCCGGGCAGGCCGATATCCTGATCGTGCCCAATCTCGAGGCCGGCAACATGCTCGCCAAGGAACTGACATTCATCGCCCATGCCGAGGCCGCCGGCATCGTGATGGGGGCACGCGTGCCCTTGATTCTCAACAGTCGCGCCGACGACGAGAAATCGCGGCTCGCCTCATGCGCCCTCGCACTGCTCGTGGAATCCTGGCAGCGCACCGGCGTCGTGGTTCGGTCGCTGGCGATCGCGGCGGAATAAAGGGGACGACTTCGATGCGCAGCATACTCACTCTCAATGCCGGATCCTCGAGCCTTAAATTCGCGCTATTCAGCTTGGTGGGCGTGCAGACAACCCCGATATTGCGGGGCCAGATCGAAGGCCTGGGGAGCACGGCGACCTTTCGCATCGAGAACGGCACCGGCGGCACGGAGCTCAATCAGCGGCTCGGGCCCGACGGTGGTCCGCGCGACGCAGACGCCGCCCTCGACCTGGTGTTGGCCTGGCTGTTCGCTCGCTTTCCCCGCCTGGATCTGGTGGCCGTCGGCCATCGTGTGGTTCATGGCGGCGCGATCTATTCGCGGCCGACGGTGGTCGACGATGCGGTATTCAGCGTGCTCGAGCGCCTCGTGCCGCTTGCGCCGCTACACCAGCCGTTCAATCTGAAAGGTATCGTTGCCGCACACAAGGCGTTCCCGCACGTTCCGCAAATCGCCTGCTTCGATACCGCGTTCCACCACGGCCAACCCTTTCACGAGACGGCGTTCGGCCTGCCGCACGCCTATCACGACGAGGGCATCCGCCGCTATGGCTTCCACGGCCTGTCCTATGACTACATCACGCGCCAGATGGGCCGCATCGCGCCCGCCGTCGCGGATGGTCGCCTGATCGTGGCCCATCTCGGCAACGGCGCTTCGCTGTGCGCCATCCGGAACGGCAAGAGCGTCGCTTCGACCATGGGTTTCTCGGCGCTCGACGGCCTCATGATGGGCACCCGCTGCGGCCAACTCGACCCCGGCGTGATGCTCTACCTCATGCGCGAGAAGGGCATGGATGAGGCCGCGCTGACGGAGCTGCTCTATAAGGATTCCGGGCTCAAGGGCCTGTCGGGGCTATCCCACGACATGCGGATTCTCGAGGCCTCAAGCGACCCGCGCGCCGCCGACGCCATCGCGTGCTTCGTGGCGCGGATCCGCCGCGAGATCGGCGCCATGGCGACGACGTTGGGCGGCGTTGATGCGCTCGTCTTCACGGGGGGTATTGGCGAGAACTCGGTGAAAATCCGCTCCCAAGTCGCGTCCGGATTTGATTGGCTTAGCATCGCGCTCGACGAGCCGCTCAACGAGCAAGGCGCGTTCGAGATCTCGGGCACCACGTCCGCCGTGCGCGTATTCCGCCTGCCAACCGACGAGGAGGCCATGATCGCACGCCACGTCGTCGGCCTCATGGTGGCCGCCGCCGCCGATCTGGTGCCGCTGGACAAGGTGAGCTGGGTCGCTTGACTCCGCTGCAGCGGCTTCGTCCACCGCCTCGCGAGACGGGCGCCGTTGGCCGGGCAGCCGAGCTGCAGCAGCAGTTGACCCTGTTTCCGTCACGGGGTCTTGAGGATGGCCTCGATCTTTGCGATGCCGCCGACCTTCGGCGCGAGCATCGCCCATACCCCGCGCGCGCCGGCTTCCCAGGCCGGGCGATCCTCGGGCTGGAGCGTCTTGGCGCCGCCAGCCGTCGCTTTCTCCATCGACAGTTTCTCGTCCTCCACGATGAGGCGGTCGAAATAGAGCGCGCCTTCGGCGCCTGCGGCGGCGAAGACAGTCTTCTCCTCATCGGTCAGCCGGCTCCAGAATGATGCCGAGAAATAGACCACGCCGGTCGCCCAGATGTGCCCGGTCTCGATCAGATACGGCACTACCTCGTAAAGCTTGAAGCCCGCATAGGCGGACTTGGTCAGATCCATCGCGTCGACCACGCCGGTCTGCAACGCGTTGTAGGTCTCCGTGATGGGGATCGGCGTGGGGTTGGCGCCAAAAGCCTTCCACAGCTCGGTGTGCAACGGGCTCTGGATCACGCGGATGCGTTTGCCCACGAGCTGGGACGGTTTCGTAAGCGGTTCCTTCGCCAGCAGATGCCGGGCGCCGTAATTGATAAAACCCGGCACCACGAAATTCTGCGCGGCGAATTTGACCTTCAGCTCGGCGCCGAGCGGGCCGTCGACCACGCGGCGGACATGGCCGCCGTCGCGAAACACGAACGGGGCGTCGAAGATCTGCGACTCCGGCACCCAGCCGGACAGCGCCGACACGGTGCAAAGGCTCGCCTGCACCGAGCCGAGCCGGATGCCCTCCGCGACCTCCTTCTCGCCGCCGAGCGCCGCGTTCGGCACGATGCGGAACTCGAACTTGCCGGGAAGCTTCGCGTCGACGAACTCCTTGATCTTGAACCAGACCTTGGTCTCGGGCTTGTCGGCGCCGAACAACGAAGCAATCGTCAGGGTGGTTGCCGCCCGCGCGGGGCCGGGGCGAACGATGAACGGCGCGGCGACCCCGGCGGCGAGGCCGCGGCCAAATTTTCGGCGGGTCAGCAGCATGACAAGAATCCTCTCGTCCGCCCCGCGGCGGTTATACCGCCGCGAGACGGGTGATGCTCACCGATCCGATGGCAAGGATCGCGAGCGCGATCAAGAGGGCGAGCAGAAACGGCATGACTTCGCGGAAGACCTGCGCGGGCCGGGCTCCGGACACGCCGCTGGCGACATAGACGAGGATGCCGAGCGGCGGCGTCAGTCCGTGGATCATGAGGTTGACCACGAGAATGACGCCGAAGTGGATGGGGTCGATGCCCGCGGCGATCGCCGATGGCAGCAATAGCGGCCCGAGCAGCAGGATCGCGGCGCCGATGTCGAGCACGAGACCGGCCACCAGCAGGACGACGTTAGACAGCAGCATGACGGCGAAGGCTCCGCCGCCGAGCGCTGTCACCAGCGCGGTGACCGCCTCCGACACGCGATCGACCGCAAGCAGGAACGCGAACGGCGCCGAGGCTCCGATCAGAAGCCCGATGGCCGCGGCCTCGCCGGCGGCCTGCCGAAAGGCATCCGTCAGCGAACGGCGGTCGAGGCTGCGCAGCGCCAGGCATACGACGAGCGCGTAGGCGACGGCGAGCGCCGAAGCCTCGGTCGTGGTAACGACGCCGAAACGAATTCCCACCACCACGACCGCGCCGAGGCCGAGCGCCGGCAATGAGCCCAGGAACGCCCGGCCGCGCTCGCCGGCGGACGCTTTCGCCCGTACCGGCCGCTCGTTGCGCGAGGTGAGGTGGATGGCGATGGCGAGCGCCACGGCGAGCACGCCGCCGGCCACAAAACCCCCGACCAGCAGCGACCCGACCGACAGATTGGTCGCCGAGGCGAGAATCAGAAAGGCGATCGACGGCGGGATGATGTTGTCGAGCATGGCGGTCGCGGCGACGATCGCGGCGGCTCGCGGCTTGGCGTAGCCGTGCGCCACCAGCGCCGGAACCATCACCTTCGCGCCGAACGCGGCATTGGCGACCGATGAGCCGGAGGCGCCGGAGAACATCACGCTCGTCACCAGGGTGGTTTGGGCGAGGCCGCCGCGCCGGTGCCCGACCAAGGTGGCTGCGAGATGAACAAGGCGCTCGGCGAGACCGCCGCTCGTGAGGAGGCCTCCGGCGAGCAGAAAGAACGGGATCGCCAGCAACAGAAACTTGCTCACGCCGACGACGGTATTCTGCACGAGAGCAGGCTCAGGCAAGAGCGCGCCGAACGGTGTTGCCAGGGAAACGGCGACGATGAGGGTATGCGGAAGCGGCGCGGCCAACAGCAGACCGACCGCCGCCGCCAAGCCGGCCGCAAGGCTGGGCGTTGTGAGGAGCGGGCCCTGCAGCACATGGGCGGCGAGATAGAACCCAAGGCCAATGACGAGGATCGACCCGGCGCGCGGCAGCCCGGATTGCACGAGAGCCCTGCCGACCAACACCAGCACCGTGAGCCCGCCGCCGATCGCGACCGCCGCATAGCGCAGCCACTCTGGCAGACCGAGCACGGTCGACGTCCCGCCGATGGCGGCGACGACATCGACTCCGCCGAGCGCCAGGATCAGACCGGCGTCGATCGCGATCGCGTCCGCAACGACCGAGGCGATTTTTTGGACAGAGTCGGGCAGCAGTCGAACGATGATATCGAAGCGCATCGCCAGCGCGCCGGTGACGGCGAGCGGGCTGCCGACCGCCACGAGCACGACGTTGAGCCAGATTGCCAGCTCCTCGGACCAGATGAAGCCGCTGCCGAAGAGATAGCGAAGCCCGACCGACGTGAGCACGATGGCGAGCAGAACGCCGAGGATCGCGGCGCCGATCCAGCTCAAGCCGGCCTCCAGAAACCCGAGCACCGACGCCAACCGGCCGACGAGGTCGAGCCGACGTGCTGCTGTGGCCGCAGATTTCGCGATCGGCGTCATGTCTACCCTGTTAATGCAGGCGCGGCCTGCAGTTCGACGATCACCCTCGCATCAGCCGGGATGATGGTCCAGCGGCGGTCCTTGGCGCGGCGTCAAGCGGCCGAATTGGCGCCACCCGATCGGTTTCGCCAGACCCCTTTGGATTTCCGGATTTCGCTGAGCCAAGCCACCCGCGCGAAGGTGACGTGGGAACAATACCATCGACGCGTCATGGCCGTGCTCGTCACGGCCATCCACGACTTTCTTGTTGGTGCGAAGAGACGTGCACGGCCGGTCCGGCCGTGACGATTCCTGGTTGGATGTTCCACCAGTTGGCCGCAGTCGGCATCGGGAGTGCAAGCTCACCATTCATTAACGCTAACGAATTATGATTCCTGAGTAACCTTGAGTGGACAGGCAGTACGGGTAGGAGTGCGATCGGTGTGTCGATTGGTCGTCGCACTTTCAATTCTCGGTCTTGCGTCTCCGGCCTTCGGCGCCGATCCTGGCATCGGCGTGTTGCGCGGATCGCAAGTGGATGGACCGTCGGCGCCAGCCTACTGGGTGGACTCGATCCCGCCATCCTATGCCGGGCCGCCGGCACCGCTGTTGATCAGCGGGTCGCCCCTGCCGCCGTGGAAAGCCGAATTCGGCGCGCGCTACTGGCATAGTTCTGGAACCTTCAAGAAGGATATCTTCGACACCACCGGCTCGGTCCTGGTGTCAAGATTGACCTATGACCAGCTGAGCGCGGATTCGGCTGAGGGCTATTTCAAGATCAGCAACGCGGACGGCATATTCATTAAAGGCTATGCCGGGATCGGCGGCATCGGCGGCGGGAATCTCACCGACGAAGACTTCCCGCCGATTACCGTGCCGTATTCGGCGACCACCAGCGATCAGAAGGATGGCCTGCTCAGCTACGCCAGCGTTGACCTCGGCTACAATTTCTTCCACATCAAGGCGGCCACCTTGGGGGCCTTCGTCGGCTATCACTACTATCATGAAACGGTGAACGCCTACGGCTGCATTCAGCTCGCCGCGAATCCCAACATCTGTGCGCCTCCCTTCGCTATTCCCAATTCGACGCTTGCCATCACCCAAGACAACACCTGGAACTCGTTGCGCATTGGCGTTACCGGCGAGGTCATGCTGACACGGACGGTCAAGCTGACGGGTGATGCGGCATGGCTGCCGTACACGTCGCTGACCAGCGCGGACACGCATTGGCTGCGATTGGGATCGAGCATCGGTGATTTCGCGGGACCGACACCGGAAACCGGCGAAGGCAATGGGGTTCAGCTCGAGGCAATTCTCACTTATCTCGTCAGCAACAACCTAAGCATAGGCATGGGCGCGCGCTATTGGTACATGCAGGTTCCCAACGGCTTGGATCATTTCGAGCAGTCGGCAGTTCCGGTCGGTGCCTTCGCGCCGCAGGTCGCGAAATTTGAGACCACCCGCTACGGCATGTTCGCCCAGCTGGCTTATCAATTCGACTGCCGGGCCCCCTAGATTCCAGGCATTTGGCGCCTATCTTTTTTCCGAATGGTCTCGGTCTCGGGAAGGAAAAATCATGGCTGGCAAGCAGTTCGAGGTCACGCGGACGGACGCGGAGTGGCGGCGTCTGCTCACCCCCGAGCAATATGACGTCCTGCGCGGCCATGGCACGGAGGCACCGGGGTCGTGCGCGCTCAATTATGAGAAGCGCGCGGGCGCCTTCGCCTGCGCCGGCTGCGGCCAGCCCTTGTTCGTGTCGAAGCGCAAGTTCGAGAGCGGCACCGGCTGGCCGAGCTTCAACGATCCGGTCGTCGGCGCGGTCGAGACCTCGACCGACAGCAGCTACGGCATGGTGCGCACCGAGGTGCACTGCAGCCGTTGCGGAAGCCACCTGGGCCACGTATTCGACGACGGCCCGCCGCCGACGCATCTGCGCTATTGCATCAACGGCGTCGCCATGAATTTTCAGCCCGAGTGACGGGGTCCTCGGACCCGGTTCATCGCCCCATGTTCGCATCGGCGAGGCCTCGCTCCAGAGCCCGGGCCGCAAGTGCGACGAGCCGCGGAATCGGTTTATCGCCCTGATCATAGTACGCCACCATCCGCCGACTGATGCCGAGCGCCTTCGCGGCTTGGTCGAGGGTGTAGGCTTTGCGCTGACGCCAGGAGCGAAAGGCCTCGGCCGTCATGGTCGCGCCGGATTGCTCCTGGGCGAGCCGCCAGAGCGTATCGGCGGCCATGTCGATCTTATCCGTCCAGACGACATCGGTGCCGTGCTCGCCGAGGCGTACCTGCCGGAATCGCTGCGGCGAGCGCCGTAGCGGCGTGTAGACGCGAAAGCTCTGGATCAATCCGGACACGTCGACCAGGCTCTCTCCACCCTTGTCCCAGCGGATGTGCAACGTGAAAGGCTTTTTTCCTACCGCCACCTCGGCTATGCGTGGCAATAATTTTCTGGGCATGATCAGCCTCGCTCGTTCAGTTCGGCCTAGGTGAGGGCGAGGGCCTCCTGGTGCGCTCTTGCCCATGCGATTGCTTCGGAGATTTGCGCCGGACGGGCCCGGCCCGCGATCACGGCCAAGTCCGAGATCTGCACGATCACCTCAAAGTCAGGCCCAACAATGTGAAAATGCGGCGGGCGGTGATCGTCCGCATACACGCGCACGCTTATTGCGCCAAAACGCTTAAGTGTAGGCATGGCGGCTCACCAACCGAGTGCAACTATTGCACTTAACGCCGCCGTGGGTCAAGTTGTAAGCGCTCGTCGTCGACCCGTCGGATTCACTCCGCTGCAATCTGCAGCGCCGCGACACGCCGGTCAAACGCGGGTGCGAGGTCGCCGATGCCGTCGGCGCTCGACACCGGCTCGTCCTTGCGCACGCGGAACCAGAGGGCGTAGAGCGCCGGCACGACAAGGAGCGTCAGGACCGTGGCGACGAACAGCCCGCCCATGATCGTGATCGCCATCGGCCCCCAAAAAATGCTTTGCGCCAAGGGGATCATGCCGAGCACGGCGGCGAGCGCCGTGAGCACGACCGGCCGCGCGCGCCGCACGGTGGCATCGATGACGGCACGGTAGCGGCCATGGCCCGCGGCGATGTCGTGGTCGATCTGGTCGACCAGGATCACCGTGTTGCGCATGATCATGCCGGCCAGCGCGATCAGCCCGAGCAGCGCCACGAAGCCGAACGGCCGGTCGGCGACCAGCAGCGCGCCGGTGGCTCCGATCAGCCCGAGCGGCGCGGTGACGAACACCAACGCCAACCGCGCAAAGCTCTGCAGCTGCAGCATCAGCAGGCCGAGCATGGCCACCGCCATGGCGGGGAAGACCGCCGCCAGCGAGCTGTTCGCCTTGCTGCTCTCCTCGATCGAGCCGCCGGTCTCGATGCGGTAGCCGTAGGGCAGGGCGTCCTTGATGCCTTGCAGCTTCGGCAGGATCGCGCTCGTGACGTCGGGGGCCTGCACGCCGTCGACGATGTCGGCGCGCACAGTGAGCACGGTCTCGCGATTGCGGCGCCACAGGATCGGCTCCTCGTATTCGTAGGAAAGGCGTGCGATCTGCGAAAGCGGCACCGCAACGCCGTTGCGCGTGGCGATGGTCAGGGCGGGCAGCCGGCCGAGCTCGAGCCGCTCGGAGGGAATGGCGCGGGCAACGACATCGATGTGCTCGATGCCCTCGCGGTATTGCGTAATGGTGAAGCCGGAGAGCAGCGTCTGCAGGTTTTGCGCTACGTCCTGCGGCGTGAGCCCGAGCGCGCGCGCCCGGTCCTGATCGACCTCGAGGCGGATCGATTTCTCCTGTTCGGTCCAGTTCAGATGCGGATCGACGACCTTGGGGTTGGCCGCCATGACGCCGCGCACCTGCTCGGCGACGTCGCGCACCCGCGAGGGATCGGGCCCGACCACGCGGAACTGCACGGGGAAGCCGACCGGCGGCCCGAACACGAAGCGGTCGACGCGGGCGCGCGCGGCGGGCAACGCGCCTTCGGCGATCGCCCGGTCGAGACGCGCCTTCACCCGCTCGCGCGCCTCGAGGTCCTTGGTGACGATGACGATCTGCGCGAAATTCGGGTTCGGCAGCACCGGATTCAGTCCGAGCCAGAACCGCGGCGAGCCTTGCCCCACATAGGTCGTGAAGCTCGAAATGTCCGGATCGGCGCCGATCAAGGCCTCGGCCTTCTTGGCCGTGGCATCGGTGGTCCCGATCGCGGTGCCTTCCGGCATGCGCATCTCCAAGAACAGTTCCGTGCGCGTCGAGGTCGGGAAGAATTGCTGCTGCACCAGCCCAAATCCGGCGATCGCGGCAACGAACATCAGGACCGTGACGGTCACCACGGTGCCGCGCCAGGCGAGCACGAATTCGAGCAGCCGGCGCAGCGACCGGTAGATCCGCGTGTCGTAGATCTTCTCCGGATTCTCATGCGCGCCGGGTTTCGCCATGTTCGGCAACAGCTTTAGGCCGAGATAGGGCGTGAACACGACGGCGACGATCCACGAGGCGATCAGCGCCAGGCCTACCACCCAAAAGATCCCGCCGGCATATTCGCCCGAGCTCGATCGGGCGAAGCCGACGGGCAAGAATCCCGCCGCCGTCACCAGCGTGCCGGTCAGCATCGGGAAGGCGGTCGAGGTCCAGGCGAAGGTGGCGGCGCGGGCGCGGTCAAAACCCTGCTCCATCTTCACCACCATCGTCTCGACCGCGATGATGGCGTCGTCGACCAGCAGTCCGAGCGCAATGATGAGGGCGCCGAGGGTGATGCGGTGCAGATCGATGCCGGCGGCGTACATCACGACGAACACGATCGCGAGCACGAGCGGCACCGAGAGCGCGACCACGATCCCGGTGCGCCAGCCGAGCGACACGAAGCTCACCAGCAGCACGATCCCCAACGCCTCGATGAAGGTCTCGACGAATTCCGAGACCGACTCGGTGACGACGTGCGGCTGATCGGCGATCTGCGTCACGTCGATGCCGCGCGGAAGCTCGGCCGTGATCGCCGCCATCGCGCGCTTCAGGTTCTCGCCCAGCGTGACGATATTCTCGCCGTCCTGCATGGAGACGCCGAGGCCGAGCGCCGGCTTGCCGCCTTCGCGGACGATAAAGCTCGGAGGATCCTCGTAGCCGCGCCTGACATTGGCGATGTCGCCCAGCCGGAAGATGCGGCCGCCGGCCTGCACCGGCACGGCGGCGATCGCCTCGACGCCGGAGAAGGCGCCGGTCACCCGCACGTTGATGCGCTCCGCCGACGTGTCGACCGAGCCGCCGGAGGTGACGGCATTCTGCCGTGCGACGCTGTCAAAGATCTGCTGCGGGGTCACGCCGAGGGTTGCCAGCTTGGCGTGGCTGAGCTCGATGAAGATTTTTTGCGGCCGCTCGCCGATCATGTCGACCTTGTTGACGCCCGGCACGCGCAGGAGGTTTTGGCGGATGTCCTCGGCGCGGGTTTTTAGCTCGGCGAGGCTCAGGCCGTCGGCCATGAGCATATAGAGCGCCGAATAGACGTCGCCGTATTCGTCGTTGAAGTTCGGCCCGAGGATTCCCGCAGGCAAATCGCCCTTGATGTCGCCAACCTTCTTGCGCACCTGGTACCAGAGATCCTTGACCTTCGCGGGCGGGGTCTTGTCGGTGAGCAGCACCTGAATGACCGAGGCGCCAGGCCGCGAATAGGTTTCGACGCGGTCGAGATAGGGCAGCTCCTGCAGCTTCTTCTCGATCCGGTCGGCGACCTGCGTCTGCATCTCGGCGGCGGTCGCGCCCGGCCATTCGGCGTCGATGACCATCACCTTGATGGTGAAGGACGGGTCCTCGGCCCGTCCCAGATTGCGGTAGGCGTAAAAGCCGGCGGCGCCAAGCAGCAGCATCATGAACAGCACCAGCGTGCGGTGCGTGATCGCCCATTGCGAGAGATTGACGCTTTGCATGACCGCCTCCTGCCTGGTTGCGGATGATTGTGAGAGGATCGCGCTGGCTTCAGAACGCTATGGCGTCATCCCGGGCCTTGTGCCCGGGACCCATTTCTCCACTTCAGGACAGCGGAAATTCCGGCATGTAAAGAACCGCAGCGCTTGCCTGAAGCGCCAGTGTCTGTTGCGCGATGGGTTCCGGGCACAAGGCCCGGAATGACGAACGTTGGGGCCATGGCGCCGTTCGTTCAGTTGACCTCGACCGCGCGGACCTTGAGGCCGGCGACGAGTTTTTGCACGCCGAGCGTGACCACCTTCTCGCCGGCTTCGAGGCCGGCGGTGATGAGCGCCGTGCTCTCGCTGAAGGAGGCGACGGTGACCAGCCGCTGCACGAGCGCGCCGGTGTCGTCGACCACATAGACGAACGGCCCGGAGCCGCGGTTGAGCACGGCGGAGAGCGGCAGCCGCGCCGCCTGCGTTTGCGCCGCGGTGGTCAGCATGACGGTCGCCGTCATGCCGAGCGCGACCGCGTCATCGGCGTCGTCGATGGTGAAGCGGGCGGCGTAGGTGCGCGTCGCCGAATCCGCCTGCGGCGCCAGTTCGCGCAGATGCGCAGCGAAGCGCCGGCCGGGGTCGGACCACAGCTTCACGCTCGCCTGCGCCACGCGCGCGTCGCCAAGCCAAGCCTCGGGCAGCGCCACCTCGGCTTCCTTCTCGCCGCGATGCGCGAGCCGCGCAACCGCCTGGCCGACTGCGACGACCTGCCCGGCCTCGGCGAGCGCGGCCGTGATGACGCCGTCGGCGCCGGCTTTGAGCTCGGCATAGCCGAGCTGATTGCGGGCGAGGTCGAGCGAGCGGCGGGCACGCTCGATCCTGCCTTCTGCCTCGTCCTTGGCGAGCTGCTTGCGGTCGAAATCGGCGATCGCCGCATAGCCGCGGGATTTCAGGCTGGCATAGCGCGCGGCGTCGCTCGTGGCCTGGGCGAGATTGGAGGTCGCGGCAGCGAGCTCGGCCTCGGCGCTCTCGACCTGCAGCTTGAGGTCCTGCGGATCGAGCTTGGCGACGATATCACCCGCGTGGACGCGGTCACCGACATTGACCAGCCGCGCCACGATCTTGCCGGCGACGCGGAAGCCGAGATCGGTCTCGTAGCGCGCCCGCACCACGCCGACGAACTCGCGCGCGGCGTCCGGGGCGGTCAGGGTCACCCGCTCGACCTGAACCGGACGATCCGTCGTCCGGCTCAACGGCGCGGTCTCGGCCTGGCAGCCGGCCAGCACGATGAGGGACGCAATCGCGGCGAGGGGGCGGAGGGCTGAGCGGTGCATATGACCTCTCCTCTGATTGACGAATGATGACTGACGATTTTCGATGATCGTCACATTCCGGGCGCAGACAATGGTAGGGCGGATCGACATGAGATCAGCCGCGGGGCGAGATGGCGCGGAGCAGGAAGCGGATGGTCTTGTGGGCCTCGGCCTCGACGTCCTGCCCCTCCTCGAGGCATTCGCCGATGAGGACCGGATGCGTGAAGCACACCAGCGACCGCATGATCAGCTCGGCGGTGTCCCGCGGGTCGACCGGATCGAACTCCCCGGCCTCGATCCCGTCGCGCAGAATCAGCTCGGTCACCGTGCGCACCACGTCTTTGTGCGCGTGGATGGTGTCCCAGTTCTGCTCGATCGCGACCATGACGATGTCGAGAACCCGCTGATCGGACAGGAAATTTCGCTTATGGTAGGCAAGGATCTCGAGGAACAGGCGCTCCAGGCGCGTGGCCGCCGGAGCGCGCGAGCGCGCAACCGACCAGGCCTCGTCCTCGATGATGCCGAGGTGGCGCCGACAGATCGCTTCGACGATGGCGTTCTTGGAGGCGAAGAAGCGGTACACGTTCGCCGGCGACATCGAGAGCTCGGCCGCGATATCGGCGACCGCGGTCTTGGCAAAGCCCAGCCGCCGAAACAACGTGTCGGCCGTCTCGATGATGCGGGCCCTGGTATCGTCTGGCTTGGCTTGCACGTTCATGGAGCGCTCCCGACCCTTGGGTATGCCCCTGGGCGATCGCTTTCGTGACGACTGACGATTTTTATAATTCGTCACTTTCGATCCGTCAACCCCGTGCGCCTCATGCCGGTTTCATCCGTACCCTATTCTTTAGTCGAAGCGCCAGGATCTTCGGGGGCGCGGTTGGGTCGCCGGATCGCGGGCGGGCAATTAGTCAGCCGATCTCGCCAAGTCGGATCGCGAGGCCGGGCAGCGCCGTGGTGCTGAGCGCGTCGTCCGGGCCGCGTCTGACGACCGATGACCATCCGTCGCCGCTCGGGCCGGTATGCACGAAGGTGGTGAGCTCGTTGGCGTCGACCACCCAAGACTCTCGGACACGGTGCCGCGCATAAAGCCGCGCCTTGAGATCCTTGTCATAGGCTAGGCTCGACGCCGCGACCTCGATGACGAGATGGGCTTCGCCGGGATCGAGCCTCGCGAACCCCGCCGTCGCTTTCTTGAATAGCTCCTTGGGAAAAACGGCGATATCCGGCTCAAGCATGATCATATCGGTCAGCCGTAGTGTTGCCTCGACGCCGAGCGTCAGGTGGTCCGGCAAGGCGCGAGCGACTGCGATAATCAGGGCTGATTTGATCCGCTCATGCGCAATCCCCTTGGCCGCCATCATCACGATTTCCCCCTCGATCAGCTCGAACTTCTCGTCCTCGCCGATGATGCCGGCTTCGATCATGCGACTGATGTCCTCGACGGTGAACGCGCGGCGCGGGAAACCTTCGGCGGCTGTAGTAACGGCTACGTTCATGGGCGATACCTTCGTGATAATTGAAATATAACACATCCGCGCCGTTTTCTTTAGTCGGCGGAGCGCCCCAGCGTCTCGAGCGGAAACGCCGCCACCTCCCGGATGAGCTGCACCAAGGCGCGAGCGGCCCGCTCCACGAGCTCGGCACCGCGCGCCGCGTCGGCGGCGGCGGCGTTGCCGCAGGCGCCGCTCGGATGCAGGTCTTGCGCCTGCCAGCCGAAGCCGACCGCGCCCTCCGGCCTCAGCAGCATGTTTGCCGCCGCCATGTCGACCGAGCGAGGCACGAAATTGTCCGCGCGCCCGCGGTCGACGAACTCGGGATGCAGGTGCAGCATCATGCTGGTCTCGATCTCGCCGCCGTGAATTCCGTGCCTGCGCTCGGCCGCGCTGAACAGGTCGCTCTGCTCGATCGATCCGGACCATGAGCAATACGCGGCGAGCATGCCGAGCTCGACCCGCAGCTGGCGGCACACGATCTGCATCACTTGCGGCTGTCCGCCATGCGAGTTGAAGTAGAGGATTCTCCGCCCGCCGGAACGGTGCACACTCAAGCCGATCTCGAACCACAGCCGCGCCAGTGTTTCGTGCGACAGGCTCAGTGTTCCGGGAAAGCCCTCGTGCTCGCTCGAGAGGCCGACCGGCTGCGGCGGCAGCACGAGCACGGCTAGCTCCGCCGGCAGCAGCGGCAGCGCGCGTTCGATGATGCCGGCGTTGATGGCCGCATCGACCCGCACGGGTAGATGCGGCCCGTGCTGCTCGACGGCGGCGACCGGCTGAATGGCTACGACCCGCTCCCAATCGAGTGACGCGAACTCCCGGGTCGAGAGGTCCCACCACCAGCGTGAGGAGGGGGTCAGGTGCAGGCTTTCGACCAAAAGGCATCTCCCGAAGCGAACCCGTACAACTACCGGTAATATTGCCCGGACAAAAGCGCTGGCCCGGCGGGCCGAAACATACTATATTATAACCGCTCGCGCGCTCCGAGGATCGAAGACCAAGGTAGAGTCTAGGTCTCTGGGCGCGCGTGTTGCTTTTCCGCCTTTAAGTTCCGACGGCCCGTCTGATTGGCGGGCTATTGGCGTTTTGGGAATTCTTGAAGCTATGCGCTCGAATCGAAACGATCACATCCGCCTGACTTCGCATCCGGATCCGAATGTCAAGCAGCGTTTTCCCATTCACTGGGGGGCGTCGACCGCCCGCGAGCGCGGGCCGATCATCGGCACGGTGTCGCGGCCGCAAGACCGCAACGTCATCGGCAGCCACGGCGGCTCCTATGCGGTCTACCGGGCGCTCGCGGTCTCGGCGGGCGCGCTCGATCCGATCCGCCGCCCGGACCTGACCAACACCCATCCGGCCGCCACCATCGGTCCGTTTCCGCAATGGTCGGAGCCGCGCCGCATCGTCTCGCTCGACCCCTGGGGGCATCTGGTCGCGGAAAACTTTGGGCCGGAGATCGCCGAAGGCATCGACGTGCGTCCGAGCATCGCGGTCACCCGCGCGAGGCTCGATCTGCCGGAGATGCGCGACGCGCTCGCCGCCAAGCGCCTGCGCGCCGACGGCACAGTCATGAACGCCAGCGGCAGCATATCGGTGGTCAAGGTCGCCATCGATCCGGTCTGGTATCTGCCGGGCATTGCCGAGCGCTTCGGCACGACGGAGCAGAGCCTGCGCCGCAGCCTGTTCGAGCAAACCGCGGGCATGTTTCCCGAATTGGTGACCCGCCCGGACCTGCAAGTCTTTCTGCCGCCGGTCGGCGGCATGACCATCTATCTGTTCGGCGCAGTCGAGAAGCTCGCCGATCCGCGGACGCTGATCACCTGCCGGGTGCACGACGAGTGCAACGGCTCTGACGTTTTTGGTTCCGACATCTGCACCTGCCGACCCTATCTGATCCACGGCATCGAGGAATGCGCGCGCACGGCGCAGGGCGGCGGCCTAGGCCTGATCGTCTACAACCGCAAGGAAGGCCGCGCGCTCGGCGAGGTGACCAAATTCCTGGTCTACAACGCGCGCAAGCGCCAGGAAGGCGGCGACGCGGCCAGCGCCTATTTCGAGCGCACCGAATGCGTCGCCGGCGTGCAGGACGCCCGCTTTCAGCAGCTCATGCCCGATGTCATTCACTGGCTTGGCCTGCGGCGCATCGACCGCTTCGTCTCCATGAGCGACATGAAGCACGACGCACTGATCGACCAGGGCATTGAGATCAGGGAGCGCGTTCCGATCCCGGATGCCTTGATACCGGCGGACGCGCATGTGGAGATCGCGGCCAAGAAGGCGGCGGGCTATTTTACGCCGCAGCCGCCCGCGCCCGAGGATTTGCAACGGTCGGTCGGGCGGCCCCTCGACAAATCGTGATGCCGCAATGCGGGCTCCATCGGTCGATGCGGTGACGCAAGCGGCGCTGTCGCTCCTGAGCGCCGAGGCCGTGCGCAGCCGCGCCCACCGCCTGCTCGCGCTCGGGATCAAGGACGAGCTGCCGCACTTTCACGTCCGTCTCGATCGTCTCGACGCCACCGTCGATCTCGTGCTCGCCGTCACCCGACGCGCTTACCCGTCCCTCGACGTGCCGTTCCATTCCCGCTGGCGTCATTTCGTCACCGATGGCGGCGACCGCTGGGCCGCGCTCGACGCATCGACCCCCTGGCCGGATCGCGCGGCGCGCGCGCGAGCGGCGTTCGACCTCGCCATCGTCAGCGTGTTGCTCGATGCCGGCGCCGGTCCCGAATGGAGCTACACCGTTCCCCACACCGGCGCGCGCGTCGGGCGATCCGAAGGGCTCGCGCTTGCGAGTTTTGATATGTTTGTCAGCGGTGCCTTTTCGGCCCGCCCTGAGGAGCCTTTGCGTGCCGACGCGGACGCGCTGCAGCGATTGACCGGCGCGGCGCTGGCAGCAGGGTTTCAGATATCGGCTGCCAACCCCTTGGTCGGCACCGAGGGGCGCGCCGATTTGCTCCGCCGCCTCGGCGCCGTCGTCGCCGCTGCACCGGAAATTTTTGGCAGCGCCGATGCTCCGCGTCCGGGTGGTTTGTTTGATCATCTCGTGCGACATGCCGTCGATGGTCGCATCGCCGCGGCGACCATCCTTGCGGCCGTGCTGCGGCATCTCGGTCCGATCTGGCCTTCGCGCCTGATACTTGGCGGCATCCCGCTTGGGGATTGTTGGCGCCATCCCGCGCTGACGAGCGCGGACGCGACCAGCGGCCTGATGCCGCTGCATAAGTTGTCGCAGTGGCTCACCTATTCGCTGATCGAGCCGCTGCAGGCGGCGGGGCTGACGGTCTTCGACATCGACGGCCTGACCGGGCTCGCCGAATACCGCAACGGCGGACTTTTCATCGACATGGGCGTCCTCGAGTTGCGTGATCCGCAAGAGGCCTCGCGCGCGCACGATGTGTCGAGCGTGCTCGTGGTCGAATGGCGGGCGCTGACGGTTGCGCTCCTCGACCGGCTGGCGCAGGTTTTGCGCCAGCGCATCCATCTCGACGCGGTCTCGCTTCCGCTCGCGAAAATTCTGCAGGGGGGCACTTGGGCTGCCGGCCGCAAAGTCGCGCGTGAACGGCGCGCCGACGGCTCGCCGCCGCTCTTCGTCGTCAGCGACGGAACGGTCTTCTGAAAGGCAAGAAATCATGGAAGGGGTCACGATCGTTACGCATCCGCTGGTGCAGCACAAGCTGACCCTGATGCGCGAGAAGGAGCGCTCGACCAAGTCGTTTCGCGAGCTGATCAGCGAGATCGGCGCGCTCTTGTGCTACGAGGTGACGCGCGACCTGCCGCTGACCGACGTGGCGATCGAGACGCCGCTCGCGCGCATGATGTCGCCGCAGCTCTCCGGCAAGAAGCTCGTCTTCGCCCCCATCCTGCGCGCCGGCACCACCTTCGTCGAGGGGATGCTGAAGCTCGTTCCCGCCGCCCGCGTGGCGCATATCGGCATGTATCGCAACCCTGAAACGTTCGTCGCGGTCGAGTATTTCTTCAAGGCGCCGTCCGACCTCGACCAGCGCCTGGTGATCGTGGTGGCGCCGATCCTGGCCACGGCCAATACGGCGGTCGCCGCCATTGACCGACTCAAGGAGCGCGGCGCCAAGGAAATCCGCTTCGTCTGTCTGATCGCGGCGCCGGAGGGCGTCGAGCGTCTGCGCGGCAGCCATCCGGACGTGCGCATGTGGACCGCAGCGATCGACGACCATCTCAACGAGCACGCCTATATCGTGCCGGGCCTGGGGGATGCAGGGGACCGGGCGTACGGGACGAAGTAATTGTTTGCGTCGCGATGGAAAACCGGTGGCCGAGCGCGGCGCGGCTTTCTTGTGCTGGCACCCTGGTATTGCGTTCGGGCCGCCACCGTCCCCGCCGACATTCCGCGGTTGCTCGGCGAGGGCGCTCCGATGTGGTAGTGTTCATTTATGCGGAAGCGGACGAAACGAGTCAGCAAAGCGAAGGGCTTGACGTTGGGCTTGGCCGGGTTCGCCCAGATCAGCGCCGTCGAGGGCATCAAGCTGCGCGCCTCGTCGAAGAAGACGTTCGCCGACTTCGATCGCAAGGGATTGAGTCCCGCCGAGCGGCGCCGTGCCATCTTCGAGAAGCACGCCAAGAAGGTCTGACGAGCGCGGTGTACGATGCGGTTGCCGACCCCTATTGCTACCGGGCACCACGGTCCTCAAGAATCGCGCGGGCCTGCATACCCAAGCGGCATTGGATTTCTTCGAGGAGGAAGCTACCGCCCAGCGGTTCGCCGAACCGCTGCCGGCTGGCGGCCTGAGCGTCCGGCATTATTGCGCCATTCATCGGCACCTTTCCAGGACGTATACCAGTGGGCCGGGAAGTTCCGCACCGTGCGGATTGCCAAGGGCGGGAACGCCTTCTGCTACCCCGAGCACATCCGCCGCGAAATGCAACGGCTGTTCGCGTCCGTGGCCGATGACGAGTACCTGACCGGCCTTGACGCTCCGTCGTTTGCCCGGAAGGCCGCACATTTCCTTGCGGAGCTCAATGCCATCCACCCTTTCCCGGGAAGGGAACGGCCGGACGCAATTGTCGTTTCTCACCATTATTGCCGACCGGGCCGCGCATCCTCTCGTTCTAAGGCGCATCGTGCCGGATGCCATGCTCAAGGCGACGATCGCCAGCTTTGCCGGAAACGAAAAGCCGCTCGCGGACCTGATCCGCAAGCTTATCTAGGTCGACTTTTTTTCCCACGGGGCCAGCTCTCCTCGCGCAGGTCAAACGGGCTGGACGTCAAGCTGAAGTAGACGGGTGCCGACGACCCGTCCAATGCGGGCCAGGGCTTCTCCCATAATGCTGTACGTCAATTGATATTGTGGTATAGCTTCCCGGGAGGGGAGGCGGCGCTCTTGCGCGATCGGGCATGCGGCCGCGCGCGGGGGAGGCCGTACCGACGCGACCGATTTGGAAACTTGGGACCTGAAAGCATGGCGCGGATGAAGGGTGCCGACCTGATCACGGAGCATCTGATCAGGAACAAGATCCCCTACGTTTTTGGTATTTGCGGGCACGGCAATGTAGGCATGCTCGATTCGCTCTATCAGGCGCGCGACAAGATCAAGCTCGTCTCGCCGCGCCATGAGCAGGTCGCCGCGCACATGGCCGACGCTTATTTCCGCGTCCGCCATGAGGCGGTGGCGACGCTGACCTCGTGCGGTCCCGGCTCCGCCAATATCGTGATGGCCCTCGCGGTCGCCTTGTCCGACTCCTCGGCGCTGCTCGCGATCACCGCCAACGTGCCGACCCAGCAGTTCAACCGCAGCCCGTTCCAAGAGATCAACCGCCACTATCAGGCGGATTTCGTCAATGTGATCCGTCCGGTGGTGAAGCGCAGCTTCCAGCCGACGCGGGTCGACATGCTGCCGCTGGCGTTGCGCCAGGCGACGACCACGATGCTGTCGGGCCGTCCCGGTCCGGTCAACGTCGATGTCCCGTTCAACGTCTTTCAGGAGGAAGACGACGTCGAGATTCCGCCGGCCTCGCCGCGGCTTGGTGCGCAACGCAGCGGCGCCTCGCCCGACGAGATTGCCGCCGCGCTCGATCTCATTCTCGCGGCCAAGCGTCCGACCCTGTTCGTCGGCCACGGCGTCACGCTGTCGGAGGCCAGCGCCGAGCTGACCGCGCTCGCGCGCAAGCTCGGCATTCCGGTGATCTCCTCGCCGAACGGGTTTGGCTGCATCGACATGACCGATCCGCTCTCGCTCGGCTTCATCGGCCGCAACGGCGCGTTCCCGGCCAACCAGGCCGGCCGCCACGCCGACGTGGTGATCGCGGTCGGCGCACGCTTCGATGATCGCTCGGCCTCGTCATGGCTGCCCGGCTATTCGTGGAATTTTCCGCATACGAAGCTCATTCACGTCGATGTCGATCCGGAGGAGCTCGGCCGCAACTATCCGCCGGACATCGGCATCCTCGCGGACGCGCGCACCTTCTTGCGCCAGCTCTTGGCCGAGCTCGAGCGCCGCAAGCCGCGCGCCGACGGCGCCGTGAAAGCCTGGCACGCCGAGATCAAAGGCTGGCAGCAGGAGTGGGAGACCTTTACACGGCCGAGCTTCGACATCCACGCGACGCCGATCCGGCCGGAGCGCATCGTCGCCGATTGCCAGGCGGTGTTGCCGGGCGAGGCGATCCTCGCCTGCGACGTCGGCGTCAATCACAATTGGTACATGCAGTTCTGGAAGTCGCGCCGTCCGCAGACGATGCTCAACTCGTGGGGCTTTTCCGGCATGGGCTTTGGCGCCGCCGGCGCGCTCGGCGCCAAGCTCGCCGCGCCCGATCGCCCGGTCGTCGCGATCGCCGGCGACGGCTGCTTCACCATGGTGCCGCACGTGCTGTGCACCGCGGTTGAGTACCACATCCCCGTGGTGTGGGTGATCTGGAACAATTTTGCCTGGGCCTCGATCCGCGACATCCAGTACGGCATGTTCGGCGGGCGCGAGCTCGGCACCGCCTTCTATCAGGGCGCCAACAACACGCCCTACAATCCGGACTTCGCCGCCTGGGCGCGCGCGAGCGGCGTTGACGGCATCGCGGTGACCAAGTCGCAGGACTTTCGCGGCGCGCTCGAGCACGCGGTCAAGGCCAACAAGCCGTTCCTGCTCGACGTGCATGTCGACGCGAATGTGCGCCCGCCCGCGACCGGTGCCTGGCAGCTGCCGCCGACGCCCTACAACGAGCCGGTGTTCGGCAAGCGCTGGGTGCCGGGCGATCCGGTGCCGGCGAAATAACCTCGCTGTCTTCACCTCCCCCCTCGCGGGGGAGGTCGATTGCAGCGCAGTTGCGCTGCGATCGGGAGGGGGCCTCTTCGCATAAACTTCGCGTGTTCAGTTTTCAGCCTTGAGAGTTATCGACTTGAGATGGCGCGGACAAAAAAGATTCATTCGAAGCGACCCCCTCTCTCCCGCCTCGCCGCTGCGCGGCGAGGCGGCCTCCCCCGCGAGGGGGGTGGTGAAGAAGGGGCGCGCGCGATCGCCTGGCGACGCTAGGCGCGCCGGGCACGGCTAAGCAAACATGGGAGACGACGGCATGGCGAGCGAACGCAAGTGGTTCATCCACAACATCGCCGAGGTGCCGTGGCGCCAGTTTCCGGATCATTTCGGCGGCGCACTGTCGAAACCCCTGGTCATGCCCGAGACGGCGGGCTCGCGGCACATCGACTATCGGATCTCGATGTACCAGCCGATGGCCTATGTGAAGGTGCACCGGCACAAGGTGCAGGAGCAGGTCTATCACGTGCTCGACGGCGAAGGCCTGATGGAGATCGACGGCAAAAGCCATGTCGTGCGCAAGCACGATTACATCTTTCTGCCCCCCGGCGTCGATCACGCGATCTCCAACACCGGCCTTGTCGATCTCGTCTTCCTTGTCGTTACGTCTCCGGTCACCGATGACGCGACGGGGGAGGCGACCCGGTGAGAGCGCGAGCCAGGACGAAGGCGATCGGGAAGCCGGCGGCGGCGGCCAAAGCCGGGATCGCCCGGCTGGTGCAGCCTTCGCGGCCGGACATCGACGACGACGCCGAGGATCGGCAGCGCGCCGGCGTCCAGTCGCTCGGCCGCGCATTCGCGATCCTGGAGGAGGTCGCGCGCCACCGGGAGGGGATAGGGCTTGCGGAGCTGAGCAAGCGGGTCGGCCTGCACACCTCCACCACGTTCCATCTCGCCAAGACGATGGTGTCGCTCGGCTACATCCGCCAGGAGAAGGGCTCCAAGCGCTATCGCGTCGGCCGGCCGCTGTTCGCGCTCGCGGCGAGTGCGCTCGATGAGATCGAGATGGTGAACGTCGCGACGCCGATCCTGGAAGACCTTTCGCGGAAAACCGGCGAAAGCAGCCATTTCGCGGTGCGCATGGGTGACGCCGTGGTCGTGATCGCCCGCACCGGCGGGCCCGGCGCGTTCCAGCTGACCGACCGCGTCGGCGTCGTCCGGCCGGCCCACTGCACCGCGCTCGGCAAGGTGATTCTCGCCTCGCTGCGGGATGATCAGCTCGAGCGTTTCCTGGAACGCGCCGAGCTCAAGCCATCGACCGAGAAGTCGATCACGGAAATTCCGCTGCTGTTGCGTGAGCTCGAGGAGGTCAGGCGCAGCGGCATCGCGTTCGACGACGGCGAATTCAACGTCGAAGTCCGCTGCCTGGCGGTCCCGGTGAAAGACTTTACCGGCCAGATCATTGGCGCACTCGGCATCTCCTGCCCGGTCTGGCGCCTGTCGATCCAGGCCCTGCGAAGCCGTGCGAAAATCGTGCAGGCGGCCGCCGATCGCCTGTCCGCCGAGTTCGGTGCGAAAGGCGCGGCGTCGCTTTCGCGATCGTCCTCGGAGTGACAGCCATGCAGTATGGCGTTGACAAGCGGCCGGTACCTTCGGAAGAATCATTCGACAATAAAGAAGCGCATCTCACATTCTGGCATAGACCGGAATTTGCACGGCGCGCCACGCACTCAAACGGGAGGAGATCAGCGATGACCTGCAGCAGCCGAAGAAGCGTGTTGAAAGCCGGTGCCGTGATGGCGGGCGGCTATGCGCTCGGCTTTCCGACGATAGCGCGCGCCCAGTCGGACGCGATCAAGATCGGCCATCTCACGCCGTTGACCGGTTTTCTCGGCGCGCTCGGCGAATACGCCGTCCTTGGTATCAGGATGGCCGAGGAGGAGCTCAACAAGAGCGGCGGCGTGATGGGGCGAAAGATCGAAGTGATGTCGGAGGACTCGATCAATCCCGCGACCGCCGCGACCAAGGCTCAGCGCATGCTTGAGCGCGACGGTGCGACGGTGCTGATGGGCGAGATCAACTCTGCTTCCGCGTTGACCATCTCCCAGGTAGCGGCGCGCAACAAGCGCTTGTTCATGAGCATCGGTGCTCGCTCCGACGCGCTACGCGGCAAGAACTGCAACCGCTACACGTTCCACGTCGACATTCCGAGCACCGTCATGGTCAATACGGTCGGCCAAGCGCTGCTGCGCGAGAATATGGTGAAGGGCAAAAAATTCTTCACCCTGACGGCTGACTATATCTTTGGTCATGATCTCGCGGCCGTAGCCAAGACCTTTTTCGCCACTCATGAAGGCAACCTGATCGGGGATGAGTTGATAGCAACCGACGTGACCGACTTCAGTCCCTATCTGCTCAAAATCCGGCAGGCGAAGCCCGACGTGGTCTGCTCCAACCTGGCGGGCAATCAGGTGACCAACCTGATCAAGCAATACGCCGAGTTCGGCCTTCCCTATCCGATCGTCGGCTTCAACCTCAACACGGCGGACGCCTGGGCGGCGGGCGAAGGCAACCTGAGCGGCACCTGGCCGACGGTCTGGCACCACGATCTCGACACGCCCGAATCCAAGGCCTTCGTCGCCGCCTTCCTCGCCAAGCACGGCAAGCCGCCTGAGAACCATGCCTGGATCGAATACGTCTCGCTCAAGATGATGGCGCAGGCCATGAACGAGACCAAGTCGACCGACACGGACAGCCTGGTTGGCTATTTCGAGAAGGAGACCAAGTTCGACATCCTGAAGGCGCGCAAGGGCTATTTCCGCTCGTGGGACCATCAGCTCATGCAGGAGGCCTATCCGTTCACGGTCAAGCCGAAGGGCCAAGCCAAGGACAAGTGGGACTTTTTGGCGCTCGGCGCTGCCGTGCCCGGCGCGGACGAGTCGCTCGAGGCCATTGCCACGACCAAAGACCAAAACACCTGCGTGATGTAGGAGCTGATTTCGATCGACTGGAATCACATGTAGGGTGGGCAAAGGCGGCCCCGAAGTTTCGATTTATGCACCGCGCCGGGTCCGCCGTGCCCACGCGGGTGAAGTTTGTCAACGGATGGGTCAGGGCCTCACGTGGGCACGGCGGAACACGCGCCGCGCCAACGCGGTGGTGCCTTGGCCGCCTTTGC
>JBKQHQ010000214.1:0-2692 GCA_052148715.1 Xanthobacteraceae bacterium
CGCGGGCGTCAATCGTCAAATATTGCTGGTCGAGAAGCCCGTGGGCAAGCTCGGGCCTGAGCACTTCCGTATGATTGAATCCGCGGCGCCAGAGCCCAAGGACGGCGAAGCGCTTGTTCGCGTGAGATTGATCTCGTTGGACGCCGCCAACCGCGCATGGATGCACGGCGCGACCTACCGCCCGGAATTGGAGACGAATGCGGTCATGGCCGGGGGCGGCATTGCCGAGGTTGTCGAGTCGAAGGCGCCCGGTCTCGCCGTGGGCGATCTCGTGTTCGGCGACACCGGCTGGCAGGACTATGCGGCAGCGCCGGGCAAGCTTCTTTCCAAGCTTCCCCGCGTCGAGCCGTTGACCCACCTTCTTAGCGTCTACGGCATCGCCGGGTTGACGGCCTATTTCGGTCTGCTCGATGTCGGCCGCCCGAAGACCGGCGAAACGGTCGTCGTCTCGGCGGCTGCGGGGTCGGTCGGATCAATCGTCGGTCAGATCGCCAAGATCAAAGGATGCCGCGTGATCGGGATCGCCGACGGCGCGGAGAAATGCCGCTGGCTGATCGAGCATCTCGGTTTCGAGGCCGCGGTCGACTACAAGGACGACGGCTTGTTCAAGGCGCTGCGCGCCGCCGCGCCGAAGGGGATCGACGTCTATTTCGACAACGTCGGCGGCGCCGTTCTCGAAGCCTGCCTGCCGCTCATGAACGTGCATGGACGCGTCGCCTGTTGCGGCGCCATATCGCAATATGACGGCGCTCCGGCCGCCGCCGGACCCCGAGGCGTGCCGGGCCTGATCGTCGTCAAGCGCCTCATTATGCAGGGGTTCATCGTCATGGACTATTTCGGCCAACGCGACCGGGCGATCGCCGATCTCAGCGCATGGGTCGAGGCCGGCAAATTGAAGGCCGAGGAGGATGTCATCGACGGACTTGAGAACACGCCCGCCGCCCTGATCGGACTTCTTGCGGGCGAAAATCGCGGCAAGCGCATGGTGAGGCTGTGAATCCCGCGGATATTACATACCCTTCATATTTATACTGCCCAATGACAGGGGGTGGGCGTCGCGCTTGGCGATCATGTCCTCGGCAGCGGCCGCGTATTTCTTGAAGTGGTCCGTCTGCCGGTGCGCGTCCAACGCCGCCGCGTTTGAGGATTACTGCCTCTCGTAGTCAAGCGTCGAGCAGCCGACTTGACGATCGACCGCGCAGTGCGGGGGCAAAAAGATTTGCGTTCTTGCCCATCTCCTGCTCAAAGGTCGACCCGCTAACGATTTGGCGATGGCAACCAGCGCAAAGAAGAATAACGCGAGCTGGCTTGATGCACGAGAACGAATTTCCCGGCGCTTCCGGCTTCCTTTTGACTGAAGTCGCCGGCCCGCGGCAAAAGCGAATTATCATAGTTATTTTGTCGATCTCCCTGATAGGGTTCGTGTTCGGTCTCCCCTTTGTGCGCGTGCAGTTGCCGGAAGTGACCGCCTTCATTCCGGCATATGAGGGGGCGCTCTGGATTATCGACGTCGTCATCGCTGTCCTGCTGTTTGGCCAGTTCATGGAGCTTCGCTCGTGGTCGCTGCTCATTCTCGCCGCCGGCTACGTATTCGACGCCGCGATGGTTGTGCCGCACGCGCTCGCATTTCCGGGAGTGTTCACTCCGTCCGGCCTCTTAGATGCGGGGCCGCAAACAGCCGCCTGGTTGTATCTCTTCTGGCACTCCGGTTTTCCGCTGTTCGTGCTCGCCTACGGAGTCCTTGCACGCTGCGAGACTGATCGGATCGCAAGCGACCCTGCGCGGGCCGTCTACGTCGCCTGCGTCGGAGCAATAGCCCTTGCAACGGGTTTCACGATACTGACGACATTGGGCCACGATTGGCTTCCAGTCATCGTGCAGAACAACGTGTACGCCCCCGGTCTCATCAAGGGCATCGGGCCGGCGATATGGGGCTCAGCGTTGGTCGCTTTGGCGCTTCTTTGGAAGCGTCGCGATCCGACTGTGCTCGACCTGTGGCTGACGGCCGTTCTTGTAGCGTGGCTGCTCGAGGTCGCCTACTCCGGTCGCGTGGGCATGCACCGCTATGATTTCGGATGGTATGCGGGTCGCATCTATGGGCTTTTGGCCCGCAGTTTCCTCCTCGTGATGCTCCTCATCGAAACCCGTCGGCTCTACGCGAACTTGACCGAGGCGTTGAAGCTCGCCGAACGCCGCAACGCCGACCTTCTACGATCGCGTGAGGACTTTGCGCGCGTTCAGCGCATGGAGGCGATGGGAAGGGTCATCGCGGGCGTGGCGCATGACTTCAACAACATCCTGACCGTAATCACGAGCAGCCTTGAGGTCGCGCGTCGAGAGCCGAACCAATCCGCCAAGCATCAGCATCTGATCCAATCCTCCTTGCGCGCGGCGCGGCAGGGGGCCGAAACCACGCAGCAACTCCTGACGTTTGTGCGTGGGCAGGTGCTGCAGCCCGAGATCCTGGACACCAATGGCGTGATCAAGGGGAACGAGGAGTTCATCAAGCGGGCGGTCGGCGAGACCGTCACCGTGACCATGAACCTCAGCCCCAACCTTTGGCCGGTGCGCATTGATCGCTCTCAGTTCGAGACCGCAGTGCCGAATCTCGTCGTAAACGCCCGCGACGCCGTCGGTGGAACTGGCGAAATAACGATCCAGACGCGGAACGTCAGCCTGGTCGAAGGAGACG
>JBKQHQ010000215.1:0-9867 GCA_052148715.1 Xanthobacteraceae bacterium
AGCTCATGCCCTGGGCCTGGGCGCCCGGGCGTTCCACCGAAACGCTCGCGGCCTGACACGCCGAATTGCGCAGCCCCGCGCAAAAAATCAAGCCCTCAGGACCGTGTGACCAGAAGACCGCTTACACCCCACCGTCGCCGCCGGTGCCCGCCACTGCATGAACCGACGCGGCACTGTCGTTAGAAACGTGCTGTTCGCAGAGACTCTCCATTAATTACCAGACGTGTTTTGGCAAGCGGAACGAGCATAGTGTACGTTTAAATACAGACATTATCAGTTCGCCGGTTGAACATCCGAACCATCGCTCGAATACGCTCGGCGCGGCGTCGGAAGGTCATCATGCCGGAAAGCCAATCATCGATCGACATCGAAGACGGTCCCGCGCTCTCGCAGGCCATCCTCGACACGGTTCAAGAGGCTCTCCTCGTGCTCGACAAGGACTTGCGCGTCGTCGCCGCGAGCTGCTCGTTCTATCGAATGTTCCAGGCCAGCCGCGATGCTACCGAAGGGAGGCCGCTCTATGCGTTGGGCGACGGCCAATGGGACATTCCGGCGCTCCGCCTGCTGCTGGAAAAAATTCTGCCCGACTGCCGTGTAATGGGAGTGTACGAGGTCGAACAGGTATTTCCCGGTATCGGACGGCGCTCGGTCCGCCTGAACGCCCGCAGGGTCTTTTCTGAAGGCAGTTCCCATACGACGCTTCTGCTCAGCATCGAGGATATTACGGAACGGCGGGCGGCGGAGCGCGAGTCGAAGGAGTTGTTGGAGCAAAAGGAAGTACTGCTTCAGGAAATGCAGCATCGGTTCGCCAATAGCCTTCAAATCATCGCCAGCATTCTCCTGGTGAAAGCGCGGATGGTCCGATCCGAAGAAACCCGCCAAAATTTGCAGGAAGCTCACAAGCGAATCCTGTTGGTCGCGGCCGTTCAAGCACAACTCTACGGTTCCGGAGCGGGCGAGCCAATCGAGATGGCACCCTACCTAACGAAACTATGCGAGACGCTCTCCGCGTCACTGATCGGGGATACCCGGCCGATCTCGCTGAAGATATCAGCTGGAATAGGTTGCGCCACCGCCCGGCAAGCGGTGAGCGTCGGCTTGATCGTCACGGAGCTGGTGATCAATTCTCTTAAGCACGCGTTCCCTGACGACAAACGACATGGCGAGGTGGTAGTTGCCTATAAGATTGTCGGCACCAATTGGACACTTTCGGTCTCGGACAACGGAAACGGCAACGCCGGCAGTGGCCGTGAGAGGATCGAGCCCGGCCTAGGCACGAGTATCATCAAAGCGCTCGCGCAGCAGCTTGATGCCACGGTCGAGGCCACCAGTGGGCCATCAGGCACAACCGTGTCCATCGTCCATGCCCCGCTTTCGACATTCTCGCCCATGCGGCCAGAGCGACAAAAACCTCTCGGGCGTTTCGGGAAATTGCAACAAGAGAGAACCGTTCGGTCGCGGAGTGCAGGGCTACACCTTGTCTCCGCCGACGCGCACGCTGCCGCAGGCACAATTACGCACATCAGCTTAGGTACAGAGTGACGGTGAGCAGGCATGGTGTATTCGTTATGTTGAGGAACGAGCGCATCTGAAAAATGCCTATTGGCAGGCAGGACTGCACCACCACTGCAGCTTCGCCCCTGAGTAAATCAGTTGCGTTCGAGGGCGACACGCCGATCCGACGAACTGCCATTGAGAAGGGTAGAAGTCCTTTCCATGATTAGGGTCGGTCAACCACAACGACCTCGAAATGCGACGGGCAGCGATCATGGACAAACAGCAGCTGGAGTGGCTGCAATGCGTTTGCGACTACTCCGATGGCGTTAAGGGATATGGTGGATATGCTATTGCCGGACCCGGACTGCGTGCCGCTGACCAGTCGCTGCGTAAAATAGGATATATCGTTGGCCTACGGAACGGTACCTTGGCGAGCGTTATCACGGACGCCGGTCGTGCAGCCCTCGCCGCACGCGACAGTGTTGGGTATCCGTCAACGCGATGATGCCAGGAGCAGCGCGGAGCACGCAATCATGGCTACCCCAACCGCTGCGACAAATGCCGGCTATACGATGGCAGTAAGCGTGGATCCGGCGCCCCAGGATTTGTATTTATTATTGCGACCGACCGTGCCATTCCTAGCCCAGCTCATCGCCACCAAGCAGCGTCTTCCACAAACACGCAGACGATGCCGCGCCACCTCGGACGAGGCCGTCGACGCCTACAAAATGCAGGCAACTGCGGCCAACAGATCATGCCATCATTTGTTGTCGCGGGACCTATGAGCTGGAAAGAACATCGGCCGGGGCCCCGAGGCAGTCGACGAGATCGACATTCACCGATGATTAATGACGTGAACACTTGGCTGCGACACGGCGGAACAGCTTACCAATCGAGACCGTTTCCTCCTCATCTCAGCAAGGCGCGAGGGGCGAGTATGGCTCGACCTGACAGGAGAGGATCATGAAAAAACTAACTGTGCTTGGCGTTGTCCTCAGTGCGGGGCTGCTTGCGGCAATTCCATTCTCGGTTCAATGGACTCCGGCGAAAGCGCTATCTCTATCGCTTGACAAAGCGGAAGCCAGAATAGGGAGGCCGCTTACGCCTATGAGCGTTGCTGGCGTTAATCGGAGAGTGCACCGACGTGCATATTACGGCGCGGCAGCGGTGGGCGCTGCGGCGGCGGGAGGATATTACTACGGCCAGCGTTGCGGTTATTATCCTTATCCGGCCTGCTAGCCGAGCTTCGGCATTGTGCATCAAGGCGCGTCGTCAAGGTGGGCGGCGCGGCTATGATGCTGCTTTCTGTTGTCGCCACGCGGTCTCCGTGGCGGTGACAGAACGATCTTATGTCTGATTCTAAAGTATCTCTGCCTCCGGATTCGTCATTTTCCTTCACCTTGCAAGGTGCTTAATTCCGTATTGGACCCGGTCGCTGTCGCGCCGACCCGGAGAACGCGGTAACGATCGGGTCGTGCCGGACCGGAGGCCCACATATGGATCGAATGCCGGTCCTTCGGAGCGACCCGCAATTGATCAGGGCATGAGCGTAAAAGTCTCGATCATCGGTGCCGACGCCCGCTGGGAGTCCGACCGACAGAATGGGCCGCGTTGCCTACCGAAGCTATCGCGTCGCGCCTGAAGCCGATTATGTCACTAATAAATTCACATGATTTTATTCAATACCAAAGGCCGGGCGCGGTGAATTTCCTAAGCCAGATCGAGGTTCAATAGCGTCGATCGGTCGCCGTCCTATGCTGTGGAGGCTGCAATGCGTCAGGCCGTCCGTGCGACGCTGCTGATTTGCGCGCTTGTTCCGGTAGCCCATGCACAACCGAACGAACCTGCCGCGCTTGCGGTTGGGGTCGTCGCAGCCGAGCGCAAGCCGGTGGAGAAGACGCTCGATTTCGTCGGCCGCGTCGAAGCGATCAATCGCGTGGAGGTGCGTGCGCGGGTAACAGGATATTTGGAGGCGCTCCTGTTCAAGGAGGGTGATTTCATCAAGGAGGGCGAGCCCCTCTATCATATCGAAAAGGGACTCTTTCAGGCGGCGGTCGAGCAGGCAGCGGGGGCCTTGGAACGCAGCAAGGCGTCAAAGATCCTCACCGCGCTGCAATTGCAGCGGGCGGAGGAACTGCTGACGAAGAACGCCGGCACTGTGGTGGCGCGCGACCAGGCGGTGGCGGCGGACCAGCAGGCGAAAGGGGCCGTGATGAGTGACGAAGCGAACCTCGCCACCGCCAACATCAATCTTGGCTACACGGATATCGTCGCGCCGGTCGCCGGCAAGGTCGGCAAGACCAACATCACCAAGGGCAACGTGGTCGGTCCCGACAGCGGCGTCCTCACCGTGATCGTTAGTCAGGATCCGATGTACGTCACCTTCCCGGTGAGCCAGCGGGATTTCCTACGCGCGCAGGCGAGCGGTCAGCGGGTCGACGTCAACAGCATCAAGGTGCAACTTCGCTTTGCCGACGGATCAGCCTATGCCCAGATGGGCTTGATCAATTTCATCGACGTGACGGTCGACCGCAGCACGGACACCGTGCTGGTGCGGGCCACTTTCCCCAATCCGCGCGGCGGGCTCGTCGACGGTCAACTCGTTCGCGTCAATCTCGAGGCCGGCAGCCCGCAGGAGAAAGTCGTAATCCCCCAGGCGGCGCTGATCGCCGATCAGAAGGGTGTCTACGTCTTCGTGGTCGAGGACGGCAAGGCGGTCGTCAGGCGGGTCAAAACCGGCGGCGAGAGCGGCACGGGCGTAGTAATCGATGAGGGGCTTTCGGGCGGCGAGCAGGTCATTGTCGATGGCCTGCAAAGCCTGCGCCCCGGCGCCGCGGTGTTGGCGACCCCGCTGGCGCAGACCGTCGGCCGAAGCTGATCCGATGCTGTCCGCAATCTTCGTCGACCGGCCTAGGCTTGCGATCGTCATCGCCGTCGTCACCACGATCGCCGGCCTCTTGGCGCTCTACACCATACCGATTGCGCAATATCCTGATATCGTTCCCCCGCAGGTCTCCGTCACCGCCAATTACCCCGGCGCGTCCGCGGCCATTGTGGACGCAACCATAGCGCAGCCGATCGAGGCGCAGGTGGTTGGCGTCGACAAGATGATCTACATGAAGAGCGTGAGCGGCAACGACGGCAGCTACGCGCTGACAGCGTCTTTCGAGCTCGGCACCAACCCGGACATTAACACCGTCAACGTCAACAACCGTGTCCAGGTGGCTCTGTCGAGCCTCCCGCAGGACGTCCAACGCCAAGGCGTCACGGTCAAGAAGAAATCCTCGGCTTTGCTCGGGGTGATCGCCTTTTATGCACCCAAGCATACCCATGATCCGCTGTTCATCTCAAACTTCGTCACCATCAATTTACTCGATCAGATCAAGAGCACGCCCGGCGTCGGTGACGCCTATCTGTGGGGCCCGCAGGACTACGCCATGCGCGCCTGGGTCAGGACCGATCGGCTTACCGGCCTCAATCTGACCACCGAGGACGTAATCAATGCGGTTCAGGCGCAAAACGTCCAGGCCGCCGTCGGCCGCATCGGCGCCCGGCCGATATCGGACGAGCAGCAACTGCAGCTGAACGTGGAGACCCAGGGGCGCCTGATCTCCGTCGACCAGTTTGAGAATATCGTCGTGCGCACGAACCCGGACGGGTCGGTGCTGCGCCTGCGCGATGTGGCGCGCGTGGAATTGGGCGCGGCCAATCTCGACCGGGATACACGGTTCAACGGCGGGCCCGCCGCCGTGATTGCGGTCTACCAATCGCCGGGCGCGAATGCGATCGCGACGCTCAAGGCAGTGCGCGGGCGTCTCGGCGAGCTTGAGAAGCGCTTCCCCGAGGACCTCGCTTGGAAGGTCACCTACGACCCGACCACATTCGTCACCGAGACCATCCACGAAGTGCAGAAGACGTTGATCGAGGCCTTCGTCCTCGTGGTGATCGTGGTCTTTGTCTTCCTCGGCAGCGTGCGTGCAACACTTATTCCGACGCTCGCGGTGCCGGTCAGCCTGATCGGCACGTTCGTCGCGCTCAAGGCCGTCGGTTACTCCGCCAATACCGTCTCGCTGCTCGCGGTCGTGTTGGCAATCGGTATTGTTGTCGACGACGCCATTGTCGTGGTCGAGAACGTCGAGCGCGTGATGGAGGAGCATCCGGAACTCTCGCCAGCGGAGGCGACCAAACGCGCGATGCGCGAGATCACCGCGCCGATCATTGCGATCACGCTGGTGTTGCTCTCGGTATTCGTCCCGGTCGCCTTCATTCCCGGCATCTCCGGCGAGCTCTTTCGGCAATTCGCCGTCACGGTCGCGGTTTCCATGTTCCTGTCGGCGATCAACGCTCTGACACTGTCTCCGGCTCTATGCGGCGTGTTTCTGCGCCCAAGCCATGGGCCCCGGCGAGGCCCGATTGGCTGGGTGATGCGCTCAATCGATCGTGTGCGCGACGCCTATGGTGTGGCGGTCGCCCGCATCGTCCGCATTTCCATCATCGGGCTCGCGATGGTGGCCGTATCAGGGCTGGGCGTCGTCGGCCTGTCGCGGATGACGCCGACCGGATTCCTGCCCGAGGATGATCAGGGCGCCTTCTTCGTCGTCGTGCAATTGCCGGGAGGCGCTTCGGTGTTGCGTACGTCAGACCTCGTCCGTCAGGCCGAGGCCATTCTGCGTGAGGAGCCGGCGGTCGCCGACTATACATCGGCCATCGGGCTGAATTTCATCGACAATTATTCGCAGGCGGATGCCGCGTTCATGGTCGTCACCCTCAAGCCTTTCGCCGAGCGCAAGGAAGCCTCGCTCTCTGCGGGGGCGGTTATGGCCCGCCTCGCGCCAAAATTTCGCCAGATCCTGGGCGGCAGCGTGGTTCCCCTGCCGCCGCCGCCGATCATCGGTCTTGGAACCGGCGGCGGCTTCACTTACGTGCTGGAGGATCTGCGCGGCGGCGATCCCAAGGCGCTGGCTCAGGCGCTGCGCGGGCTCGTCGTCAGTGCCAATCAGGACCCGCAGCTCGAACGCGTGTTCAGCACCTTCTCGGCCACGAACCCTTCGATCTATCTCGACATCGACCGCGACAAGGTACAGATCCTCGGCGTGCAATTGAGTGCCGTGTTTCAGGCCTTGCAGGCATCGCTCGGCGGCTTCTACGTCAACGACCTGAATCTGTTCGGGCGCCGATGGCAGGTGCAGGTCCAGGCCGAGGCCGCCGACCGGAACAATATCGATGACATCTACCGCATCAACGTGCGCAATCGCGACGGCAAGATGATCCCTCTGCGCAGCCTTGTGGAGGTGCGTGTCGTCGTCGGCCCACCCGCGCTCATTCGCTACAACAATCTTCGCGCCGTTACCGTTCAAGGTACTCCAGCGCCGGGCGTGTCCTCCGGGCAGGCACTCGCCGCCATGGAAGCGGTTGCGGCGCGCACGCTGCCCGCGGGCTATGCCGGCGAGTGGACCGACACCGCCTTCCAGGAAAAGCGCGCCGAGGGCAAGACCGCCGTGATCCTCGGCTTTGCGGTGCTGTTCGCCTACCTGTTCCTGGTCGCGCTCTATGAGAGCTGGACCATACCTGTGCCGGTGCTGCTCTCGGTTGCGGTCGGCGTGCTCGGGTCGTTCGCGGCGATCCTGCTCGGCCGCCTGACGCTCGATCTCTATGCGCAAATCGGCATGGTGGTGCTGATCGGGCTTGCGGCCAAGAACGGCATCCTGATCGTCGAATTCGCCAAAGAGAAGCGCGAGCAGGGGATGCCGCTTCTCGAGGCTGCTACCGAAGGTGCCAGGCTGCGGTTCCGCCCGGTGATGATGACCTCGTTTGCCTTTATTCTCGGTCTGCTCCCGTTGGTGATCGCCAGCGGGGCCTCGGAGCTCGCGCGACGCGATGTCGGTACTCCCGTGTTCGGCGGGATGATTCTCGCTTCCTTCATCGGAATTTTCGTCATCCCGCCGCTCTACGTGGCGTTCCAGGCGGTGCGCGAAAGACTGCGACCGTCGACGCGACCGCCCGAGCAAAGCCTCGGTGTCGCGGAGGCGTCCGCGGACGACGTGCCGATCCAGCCGAAGGCGCCGGTCGCGGCGGAATAAGGCACGCCGCCACCGTCGTTGGTTAGCAGGCACAACTCACGCCGCGTCCTCGCCCGTGGTTTCCGCAGGCTTGCGCCGGCGATGGCCCTCGGTGATCAGCCAATAGAGCAGGCCGAGTGCCAGCAGCAGGGCACTGAGTCCCAGCAGTGTTTGCATGCTCACAGAACCGTAGTCGAGCAGCATCAGCTTTCGCACGACAACAAGAATCGAAATAAGCACGATGATGCGCACCTGGATGGCGCCGGTCTTGCTTTTGATCGAGATGGCCACCGAATGATTGAATTCCAATAAGATCAGAATGGTGAGGATCGAGCCGAAGGTGTCCTGCAGCACCGCCTTATCCATGAACGATTCGCCCAATTGGAAGTCGTTGACGAGCTGAATCGTGACAAGCACCAGCATGAATACGCTGATGATGGAAATGAACAGCAAGATGACATGCAACATGAGTTGCTCGAACCCCTCATAATACGTCATCTCGCGCCACTCCTGTCGCAACCCGGCCAGAATTTTCATGCGCCTTCCTCCTGCCCCCCTTGAGCCCGGTGGAGAGTGGGACCACCGGCCTGCGTCGACGACGGCTGCCGGGTTCCCGCTTTGCACCATCTGCGCCATCACTACGCCATTCCGTGGAAGGATTCCCGCACTAAAGCGCTCCGAAGCTGCTCGGTCGCGTGACGGCAGCCACCATACCGGCCGTCGTAAAAGTTCTGGACGACTCGGCGCGGCTCTTGACGCAATGCCTGCCGCCCGGAGAATGGTATTGTGTTGCCAGCATAAGCCACGCGCTCCGTTGCCTTGAGCGCGACAATTCCACAAATTCGATGCGGAGAAGTCGATGAATCGTCCAGGCATGGCTTCGGTGCTCGTCGTCGTGTCGGCGTTGGGGCTCGGTTGGATCGGCCCGAGCTTGGCGCAGAATGAGTTTCCGTTCGATCACGAGCTTCTGTTCGATACCAAGCCGATGCGCAATTCCAAACATGTGCCGACCTTGGAAGTTACCGCGGACGGTCAAGCCACGATCGACCTGTGGTGCAAGAGCGGGTCTGGCCATGTGGTCGTCGCCGCGCAAACCATCACCATTATTCCGGGGCCGATGAGCGAGCAGCCCTGTGCGCCGGAGCGCGCCCAAGGCGATGACGACATGCTCGCCGGATTGACGCAGGTGACCACATGGCGGCTGGAAGGGGACGTCCTCGTGCTCATCGGGCCGAAGGTGCTGCGCTTCCGCCTCGCCACCAATTGAGCGGCGGTTTAAGTGAGATGGATGGGCGGACCACGCGGCGATGAACCACTGACCCCAGCCTGATCGGTTGCTCGCGATCATTGTGCAGTTTGCCGCCGGCAGACCCTACCGGCGGCCGCGCTCTCACCCGGCACGGGACATCGCCCTGTGTGATGCGGCGCACAGCAATCGTCGATGATGTCTGGCGTCATATGATCACGGTTGGCAAAAGTACGGTGCCGGCGACTCGGCACGCGTTGGCACGCCACAATCGGTGCAAGGTCATGAGCGCGGAGATGCAGCAGGTCGGACGCGGGCGAAAGGTCCTCCATGCCGTGCTTTGGGTCGTCTTGGCGAGCGTCGCGGTACTGATGCTGGGGCTCATTGCCTCGTTCAAGCCGTACAACATACCTTCAGGCGCGATGAAGCCGACGCTGCTGATCGGCGACTTCCTGTACGTTTGGAGATTTGCCTACGGCTTTACGCCCTCAATGCGCCCATTCTTCGCCAAGGAGCCGCAACGCGGCGAGGTCGTCGTGTTCCTGCTGCCGCGCGACAATTCGACGGTCTATATCAAGCGCCTGATCGGGCTGCCCGGCGACCGCATCCAGATGATCAATGGCGTTCTCAACATCAACGGCGTTCCGGTGACGCAAGAGCGCGTGGAGGATTTCGTCGAGACGGACGACAACGGTCACACTGTCCGCGTCAAGCAATGGCGAGAGACCTTGTCGAACGGGGTGAGCTACAAGACGCTCGATCTCGTCGAGAACGGTGCGCTTGACAACACGGACGTCTACCTGGTGCCGCCCGGCAACTTTTTTATGCTGGGTGACAACCGCGACAATTCGACGGATAGCCGCATCCTCGACCAGGTCGGCTACGTCCCGTTCGAAAACATCGTCGGCCGTGCCGAGGTCATCTTCTTCTCGATCGACCAGAAGGCACGCGGGGGCAACGCGCTGCGGCCGGAGCGGTTCGGCATGGCCGTGCGATAACGTCTTTTGCGCCGAGATGACCAAGCAAAAAGAGGACGGCCCTCAGGCCGTCCTCTGGTCGAATGAG
>JBKQHQ010000216.1:0-135267 GCA_052148715.1 Xanthobacteraceae bacterium
GCGGGAGCGCTTTGCATCGTCGCTGCAGCGGCATTGTTGTTGGTGCGCCGAACCCAAGTGATGACCGTGCTGATGCCATAGGGTCGACCCATCGGATGCTGGCCTCCATTCCAGCCAGCATCTCGAATCAGATCCCTCATGATTTGGGAATCCAAAATCGGCTCAAAGCTCAAATCATCCCGCTTTAGCCCTGTTTCTTCAGGACAATCAGAACCAAATTGGAGTTTGAGCTACTGCTGAACTCCGTTGGACGCCCCTCCCCGTTATGGGCGGCATGCCGCAGACAAATCTTTAGCTCGCCGTTTTCTATCTCGTAAATGCCGCGCAGCGGATCACCACCGGGCAATACACAATCCAGTTGCTTCGGTGTCTTGGTGGGATCGATCGTAAAGGTAGCGCATGTTTCCTCGCGATCGTCGTCGAAATTTCCCCTGATCTTTAAGGTGGATTTTTCAAAGGTGAATCTTATTCGAGCTACCTTTTCCTTCGGCGCGGCTCTGCCGTCCGCTAGCAGAGATTGTGCAGTCCAGGCCCCCTGCAGCACGTCATCAGGAGTCTCCAAGCCTAGCCTTCTCAGAGCGAGTGTCGCAGGTTCGTACCCGCCGTCGGCCGCCTTGCGGTACCAGTGAACCGACTCGGCTGCATCCTTCTCCAGGCCCTTCTCGCCGTTAGCGTACATATTGCCAAGAAAAAACATGCTGACGGGGTCTCCGGCGTCTGCCGCCATTCGCAGAGCATCTAATCCCTTGCGATACCAACGGGTCGCCTCAACTTCGTCTTTTGCGACGCCCTTGCCGTTTTTGTACGCGTCTCCGAGAACGAGCATGCCGAACGCGGATCCGAGATCGCCTGCTTTGCGGTACCAGCGGACGGCCTCGGCCTGATCCTGTGCGACGCCCTTGCCGTTTTCGTACATGCCGCCCAGCAAAGTCATTCCCGATGCCAGCCCTGCATCGGCTGCCTTGCGAAACCATTTTGCAGCTTCCTCCTCGTTCTTTGTCTCGCCCCACCCGAACTGATATGCGAGCCCGAGACTCACTAGAGCGTCTGCATTGCCGGCGTCGGCTGCTTTGCGGAACCAAGCTACTGCTTCCGACTGGTCCCTCGTGATGCCTCCTCCGCTGAGATAAGCTTGCCCGAGAAGCCACATTCCGTAAGGATCGCCGGCATCGGCCGATTTCCGATGCCAACGCGCTGCCTCCGTCGCGTCCTTCGCAATGCCTGAGCCGCGAAGGTACATGAGTCCGAGATAGCTCATGGCGCGAGCACTTCCCGCATCAGCAGCCTCGCGATACAAACGCACGGCGTCGGCCTCCGCCTCCTGACCTCCCATTTTTTGAAGAGCACGGCCAAGGTCCACCGCTAAGCGAGGATCGCGGGGATACATGGCGAGAGCCTGTCGACAAGCCGGAACTGCCCGAATGGCATTAATCTTGTAAAAAGGGACCACCGATGTTTTCGCTGGCCGCGTTGGATCGTCCGGATTTGCCAGCCGGTCGCACTCGTTCACAGCGGCGTCGAACTTCAGTTCCTCTAGCCGCGTGCGGGCAATGTCGGCATAAAAGCTGTCCCCGTATCGTTTAATAAACGACTCAAATAATGAAACGCTCTTCATGTCCTTTATTGCAGACCACGCACGCTCAGCCTCGTTGGGTAGTAGATGGTCCGGCGGTTCCGCTTTTGCGGCGGGCTCCTTGAGGTAGATCTCCCGCCCAGAGAGCGATCCGTACACGAACGGTTGCTGGTCCCGCTTGGTCGCGGCCATGACCTCATCGCGCACAGTGCGGAAGAGGAAGGTGACTTCCAACCCTGGCTTCTCCAGATTATGCAATAGTGCCGCCGTGAACGGCGAGTTTCTTCCGGTTCCATCATTCGCCGTCGTTCCGTCCTTCGCCGCGTACGCCACAAGCACGTTGTCCGTTGGCTCGACCCGCGCCAATCCGCGGTCAACGGCTCGATACCGTGCCGTCCGCTGCATTTTTGCGGCAAACGGGTTGTTGCGGCAGGAATCGAGGATCACCAGACCGAGGCTCGAGGCATTCGCCACCTGCAGCATCACCGTCCGCAGAGGGATCGCCTCGCTCTCGGCATCGGTATCGGATCGCAGTTCGGCGTCGATGGGAATGAGCCAATTCTCGCCGGCAATCTCCATGCCATGACCGGCATAGAAGACGACCGCCATATCCGACCCGCGTGCCTCACGTCCGAACCGCAGCATCCCCCGACGCATGTCATCGAAGGTGCCATCGATTACCTTGGTGACGGAAAACCCGAGCCGCTCGAACGACCCAGCGATATCGTTTGCGTCGTTCCTGGTGTTCGGAAGGGCAGTGACGCTGCGATAGGTGCTGTTGCCGATCACCAATGCGACCCGTTTGTCGGCTCGGCTGGGCACGACACTGACACAGATCAGCATCACGATGGAGACCGCAAAGGCGGCCAGCACACGCATCATAGATCCCCGAAACGGAATGCTTGGCGAAACATTTTGGCACAACATCGAGACGGCCGGAAGCCGGCAACGCTAGGTCGACAAGGCGGAAGACGCCCGACAAGGCCGGCGAGCAAGAGGTCCCACCTTGGAGAGCCGCCTGTGTCGAGCACCGAAGATGGTGAAGCGGATGAGCAGCTGTTCTCCGAACTCGTCGGCGAGCGCCTGCCGCCGAAAGATCGGCCGCATCGGAGCGTCGATTATGGAACGCGTGCGGCGGCCAACGGACCAGAGCGTCGCGAAACGGGAAGCCTGCACATGTGGCCGGTGAGGAGGTGCTCGATAAGAAAAAGGCCGCCCGGAGGGCTGTCCCGCCGCTGGCGATGGGCCCCCGCTGATGCGCCCTGCCGGTCACCCATACATGGAGCAACGGGACGATCAGCTACGTCCGGGTGGTTGCACGTCGCCGGTCAGTTGTATTTCTTGGGCAGCGATAGCCCGGGTCATCCTAAGCATGATCGATACTAAGAAGCCGCCAAGCTGCCCTAAGTGCCGCAACCCGATGACGTTGGCGTACCTGATCCCGAAGGCACCGGGTCAGTCGGAGCTGCATTGCTTCGAGTGTCGCGCCTGCAACGAAACGACCATGGAGCCAACCGAATCCGGCAACGCACCAAGCGCGTGACTCCCGCTGCACCCATCTCAATTCCCGCACGCCCGGGAGGGAAATCGCCCTTCCCTCCCGTCGGTGCGACCTCCCCGTCATCCCACCGTTTTCTTCACGCCACGTCTGCCGACGCTCGCGGATGCCCACGGGTCACCCCCCACGCCCGAACGGGCGCCTTGAAGAATGGCTAGGCTAGCCGACAGGTACCGCCGAGCTACATCACCACTCGGGACACGAACTCATCTGCTCGAGCCTCCAGCCCTGAGGGGCTCAACAGCAGGCGAGGCCATAGCGCCCGCTAACATCGTTAATGATTCCGCAATGGCGCATGGTGCACTGTGACGGCCCGGGAACAGACTTCGACGGAACGACCTCGATGAAGATGAAGGCAACGATTGAAGTGGAATTCGGCACCGACGAAGGCCAAACCGAAGGTAGCTTGGAGGCTGTGCTATTGCGCGGAATGGTATCGCTGAAGACCGCCATCGAATACCGCGTGACCGGCTCGTCGACAGGCGTCAAATATGGCTCGGGTGGAACAAGAGTTGAGCTCATCGAAAAGAACGTCATTGCCTAAGCCACGTGCGAGACCAGTTTCGTCCAGCGCCTTTGGTTCATAGAGGCAAGCATCGGCCCGTTTGATCATTGTCCGGGAGCGTTCATCTTCTGATGCGATGCAACGCCGATCGACAAGGTGAACGCACCGAGGCGTTGCACACAATCTTACCCCGACTGACTATCTCGATATGACGCCGCCGATCGGCGACCGCTCGGGTCTTCGTGCGCACCTTCAGCACGTCTAAGCGGGAGCGCTTCGCTTCGCGCTTGAAGTTTCCCACCGGCGCTCGAAAAGGTAGCGCGGGAGTGCCCAGCTAGGCGCAGGCAAAGAGGCTTTTCGGGCAGTGCGTCAGGCCAGAGCCGTGATCCTCATCACATCACTGGGCCGAGCGCCACGTTATCGTGGTCTTACGAAAGTCAACGGATTGAGAGGGATTTTCCATGTCAGTCCAAGCTCACCAGCCCCCTTCGCAACATCTGGGATTCGAATTCATTGCTGCCCTCTTTGATCGGGCCGGCGGTTCGTGTCGGAAAGCAGCCCTGGCGCTTCAGTCCTGTATCGTCGAGTGGCGCGCGCGGGCGCGCAGCCGGGCCGAACTCGCCACGGCGATGGACGGTACCGTCCGAGACCTTGGCTGGAGTCGGGCGGACGCCGGAGCAGAAATCAGCAAGCCGTTCTGGCAGGCCTAGTTGCCCCGGCGGTCGTCGATTGACACAAACGAATAAAACTGACCACTGATGTTGGGTGGTGGCACCATAGTGGCCGGCCGCCATCTGGACCGGCAGGCTCTGCCCTGCTCGAGCCACACCGTCTGAGCCTCACAAATCGCCGCGTGGGCAAGAGCGTGACCGGATGTGCATCCTTCGGTCAATCCGGCCCGGCAGCCGATCGCGCTCCTAAAATCCTTTTCAACACACGCGCGCAAAAATCTGGCCTTAATTGAAGTCGAGACCAGTGCGCTGATCAGACAGTGGATGCCGGCGACCATCCCCATCGGGAAGCCCAACGCGCGGCCGCGGATCAAGACGATTGCGTACCAAAATACCAGCATTCATCAAGTCCCTGTCGATGACAGCCGCGCTGGTTCTCGGCGGATGGAGTGTCGGGTCTGCTCACGACGCCCCGGGAGCCGCGCAGCCGACACCCGAGGCAAATTATAAGCAGCTCATCGCCGACAACGCTCCCGAGCTGCTGAAGGCCGCCGGGCTCGGAAAACTCGAGGTCTCCAGATTGCGCCCGACCACGATCATCCAGCCGGGCGATTGGATCGCCTGCCTGAAGGGCACGGCAGGAGACCGGACGGCCTATTTCGGCGTGTTCATCAAAGCGCACAAGATCGACGCCGTGCGCCGATCCGTCATCATTGACCATTGCGAAAACGAGCAATTCGGACCCTTGCCGCGGCCGAAGCTTGCGAAAAAGCCGACCGACCAGGTCGCCAGCGCCGAAGCGGGCCCCTGCCCCGGCGGCCGACACCGGCGCTGCGCCCGATCAGCCGGGTTGAAATGATATCGCTGGCCTGAGCCGAGAACGGGCTCGTCGATTGCTATTTTCCCGCGACAAAATAGAATTCTTGTTGCAGCCGCGACAGACGCTCCGGCTGTTGCTTGCCCTTGGTATTCGTCGCGACTGTTGCGGTCACTCTTTTCATCAGCGTTTCGATTTCAACGCCCGGCGTGGGCAGATGCTGAAGAAAGGCTTCGGTGAAGGGGCTGTTCCGTCCGCCAACGCCATCAGCCGCCGTCGTGTTCGGTCGCGTCGCGAAGACCAGGAGCGTTTCCGGCGCGTTGATCTCGATCCGTGCCAATCCGCGTGAATCACCGAAGCCTCGCCCCTCCGCCTTGAGCCGCGCCTTCAGTTCCGCATCGAGGGGATTGTCGCGGCAAGCGTCGAGGAAGACGAGCGTGGTTTTGGCGCCCGCCTCCATATCCGAGATCATATCTTGCAGCGCAATATTGTAATGGCGCACGTCGAACTCGTTCGTCACTCGCGTATCGATCGGCATCAGCCAGTTCTGCTCGCCCAACTGCATGCCGTGGCCGGCATAGTACAGCAGGGCCACGTCTATGCCCTTGGCCTTTTTCCGGAAGGTCTCGATAATTTGCGAAAACCCTGCGAGCGACAGGTCCTTGCCCTCGATCACGTCGAAGCCGACGCGGCGCAAGGCGGCCGCCACGTCGTCGGCGTCGTTGGCCGGATTCGCCAGCCGGGCTGAACCCGCATAGGCGCTGTTGCCGATGACCAGCGCGACCCGCCGGGCGGGACCGTTCCCGGACGAAACCGGTGAACTCGGCGTTGCCGCGGCAGCCGGCAGCGTGGCCAAATGCGCGCGCGCCGTCTCTTGTGCCCGTTGCGCCTCGCGGTCATTTGGATTCAACCTGAGCGCTTCGCCCAAGTCGGCGAACGCCCGGTCCCAATCCTGCTTGTTGGTATAGGCCTTGCCGCGCCAAGAGAACGCGTTGGCATCTTTCGGATTGAGCCTGATCGCTTCGCCGAGATCGGTGATCGCCCGGTCCCAGTCCCCTTTGGTGAAATAAGCAACGCCGCGAGCGCCGAGTGTGCCGCCGTCATTTGGATTCAACCTGAGCGCTTCGCCCAAATCGGCGAACGCCCGGTTCCAATCCTGCTTGCTTGTATAGGCCCTGCCGCGCCAAGAGAACGCGTCGGCATCTTTTGGATTGAGTCTGATCGCTTCGCTGAGATCGGTGATCGCCCGATCCCAGTCCCCCTTGGTGAAATAAGCAACGCCGCGGGCGCCGAACGTACCGCCGTCATTTGGATTCATCCTGAGCGCTTCGCCAAAGTCGGCGAACGCCCGGTCCCAATCCTGCTTGGATGTATAGGCCTTGCCGCGCCAAGAAAACGCGTTGGCATCTTTTGGATTGAGCCTGATCGCTTCGCTGAGATCGGTGATTGCCCGGTCCCAATCCCCCTTGGTGAAATAAGCAACGCCGCGGGCGCCGAACGTGCCGCCGTCACTTGGATTCATCCTGAGCGCCTCGCCAAAGTCGGCGAACGCCCGGTCCCAATCCTGCTTGTTTGTATAGGCCTTGCCGCGCCAAGAGAACGCGTTGGCATCTTTTGGATTGAGCCTGATCGCCTCGCTGAGATCGGCGATTGCCCGGTCCCAATCCCCCTTGGTGAAATAAGCAACGCCGCGGGCGCCGAACGTGCCGCCGTCATTTGGATTCAACCTGAGCGCTTCGCCCAAATCGGCGAACGCCCGGTCCCAATCCCGCTTGTTGGTATAGGCCTTGCCGCGCCAAGAAAACGCGTTGGCATCTCTTGGGTTGAGCCTGATCGCTTCGCTGAGATCGGTGATCGCCCGATCCCAGTCCCCCTTGTTGAAATAAGCAACGCCGCGAGTGCCGAACGTGCCGCCGCCATTTGGATTGAACCCGAGCACTTCGCCCAAGTCGGCGATCGCTCTATCCCAGTCCTGCTTGGCGAAATAGGCTCTGGCTCGGTTGTGGATCACACCGGCTGCATCGGCGCCGCCGAGCGTGCCGGATGCGATCAGGCGGCTACAGGCGGCAATCGCCTCGTCGCCCGCAGCGCGCGAACAGGTGCTCCGGTCGTCTGCGGCCGCGGGCCCCGCGAGCCAGCCGACGAGCAGCGACAGGATGGCAAACCAGGCGAGACGATTCATGCTTCCCCCGAGGCTCAACGGCGGCTCGTCGATTATCTTGCCACACCGGCAAACGGGCGGGAAGCGCACGCCCCCCTCGGTCTTATGCCCGCCTTGGCGCGGAGCTGACAGCTCCACGGTGTCATCGCCCGCGCAGCGCGGGCGATGACGACGCGGGGCGTTTAGTTTCTGGTTACCTTTGCCGTGAAAGGGTCAATGTCTTGGTGCAGATTGATGCTGGTCGCTGGCGGGCCGGCGGGGTCTCCCGCTGTTTTTTCGCTGTATTAACAGCGGAACTAAAACCCGGGGGGGACATCGCCGGGGACGGGGGGTGTGTTGATTCGCGGCTCTTCCCCGCGCGGCGGCCAGGCCAGGCCTGAGAAGGGGATCGGATCGAGCGAGAGGAGCGGACTGTAATAAGGGTCGGCGGCGAGCACCGGCCCCCATTTGCTGCGCAGGTTCTGCAGCTCGCGCTCGTAGCGCGGCCGGCGGTCGGCGGTGGTGTCGAGCCCGCGGCTTGCCGATTCGAGGTGCAGGAGCCGCGCGTGCGGGGTGAAGACGATGCGCTGCCCCCGCGCGCGCAGCTTTAGGCAGTAGTCGACGTCGTTGAAGTTGACCGGGAAGCGGGTCTCGTCCATGCCGCCGACCGCCGCGTAGTCGGCGCGCCGCGTCAGCAGGCAGGCCGCGGTCACCGCGCTGCATTCGTGCGCGACGCGCAACAGGTCGCCGTAGCCGGGATCGCCGCGGCCGCGGCCGTCGAAGGCGTGCCCGGCCATGAAGCTTGGGCCGAGGACGACGCCGCCGTGCTGCACGCCGCCGCTCGGCCACAGCAGCAGCGCGCCGACCGCGCCGACATCGGCCGGCGCGATGCGGCCGAGCATCTCCTCGAGCCACAACGCGTCGAGCGCCTTGGTGTCGTTGTTGAGCAGGCACAGAAACTCGCTGGTCACCGCCTGCGCCGCCAGATTGTTCAGGCGGGCGAAGTTGAACTCGCCCGGAACCTTCAGCACGCGCGCGATAGCGCCGTCGATGGCGGCGAGGTAGTCCAACGCCTCGGCCTCGCGCGAGTCGTTGTCGACGACGAGGATGTCCACGTCCGCCCGCGCGACCGCCGGCCGGATCGACTCGATGCAGTCCTTCAGCAGGCCCGCCCGGTTGCGGGTGGGAATGACGATGGTCGTGCCGCCCGGCGCCGGGGCGCGCGCAACGCGCACGGCCGGAAAGACGCCGCCCGCGCGCTCCGTCACCTCGGCCTTCACGCCGCGCCGCTGGAGATGCGCGCGCGTCGCCGCCGCCAGCGTCTTGCTCGCCGCGGCGGTGTCGATGGCCGGCAGCGCGCCGAGCGCGCCCGGGACGTGGACGATGTCTTGCGGGGAAGCCGCCGCATCGTCGAGCACGCTGTTGAACAGCCGGTAGAGATCGGCCGCGCCGTGCGCCAGCGCGCGCTCCGCCGCCGCGCGCGGCAGCGCAAACAGGTGCGCACAAAAACCTTGCTCCAGCATGCGCTCGGCGTCGAAGGCCGGAAAGGCGAGCGGCCAGGGCGCGCCATCGGCCCCGAGCACGTCGACGTCGCCGTAGACCGCCTTGGCCATCGCAAATTTTGCGAAGGCCAAGGCGATGCGCGCCAGCGCCGTCGCCGCAAACAGCGTCCCGGCGAGCCCGAAGAGGACGAAATCGCTGCCGCCGCCGTCGTCGTTCAGGAACGCGCGCGCGAGCTTTGGCTCGAAACCGCCGAACTCGCCGGTCTGCGGCAGCGATGCCGCGACCCAGTCGGCATGCGACTGCGCTTCCAGGCTCTCGAGCGTCTCCTCCATCCCGCGCGCGCCGATCATGACCACCGCGGCGCGTAGCGCCGTTGCCGGCGGCGGCGTGAGCGGAAACCGCTCGCGCCAGTTTTGGTACTGCGCAAGCGGCAGCGACATCGGCATGAGGCGATCAAACCAGGCGCCGCGCAGCTTCTCGGCGCCGGCCTCGCCGCCGAGCCGCGCCAGCGCCCGCTCGATGCCGTCGGCCACCGCCATGAAGCGCAACGGACTGCCGGCGAGCTGCTCCCCCTTGGCGTTGACGACCTCGAGGCGGTGCACGCGGGCGTCGGCAAAGCGGTCCGGCAGGTGGAAATCGAACCCGCGGCCGGGCCGCGCGTCCTGCGTGCCGCCGCCGATGCGCGTCCATCCGGACGCCGCCGCGCGCATCGTCAGCTGCCCGTCGACGAAAACGTCCAGCGCCGGCGCCTCCGGCCCGTCGATCAAAACGGTGCCTGAAAACCGTATCCCGCCGAGCCATTGCACGCTGCCGGGGCCGGCGGGGTCGGGGCCCGCAGCGGCCGGCCGGTCGAGCGCGATCGGGCCGCCGACGCTCAAGCCTAGGTTCGCGAGCCGCGCCTCGACGAGGCCGCCGTCGCGCATCGTCTGCTCCGGCAGCGAGATGAGAAACCCGTAGCAGCCGTCGCCGATCTGCTGCTCGGCAAGCTCGTGCACATAGGCTTCCGCCCGCGCAGTCCGGATCGGGTAGCCGTCGAGCAGCAGCTCGACCGTGAACCGGCGGCCAAGGTCCTCCGGATCGACGACGAAGCCGGAGAAAACCCCCTCGCCGAGGCGCTGCAGCGACGTGCGTAAGCCGCGCTGCGGCGGCGCGCCGCGGGTTTTCCGCCCCTTGGCCATCTTTTTCAGGATTTCAGCATCCATCGCCTGAGCGCCGCCGCGATTTCCGGCAACGGGGAGCGCGGGTCGATCGGCAGATCGCCCTTGCGCGCCTTGCAGCGGCCGCCGGTCCAGTCGAAAGCGGCCACCGGAATGCGGGCTTGCAAGGCCGCCGCCTGCAGCGGATGACCGAACAGCGGCTGCGCGGCAATCACCAGCAACGCTTGCAGCGCGTAGCCGTCGACGACGCGCGGTAGCTCCGCGGCCGCGACCGGCCCGGTGACGAAGGCGCCCGCCGTCTGCATGAGACCGAGATCATCGAGCGTCTCGCCAATAACCGTTACGTCGATATCGGCCGCGTGCGCTTTCAGCTGCTGCACGATCTCCCGCATCATCGCCTGCTCGCGCGCCGCCGTCCTGACCGGGATCATTCCGAGCCGGAAGCGATCCCCCGTCTTGCGCAAGTTCCCCTCCCCGCTCGCGGTTCGGCCGCTGCGCACGCGTGGGGCCTTGGTCCGCACGATCGCCTTGCCGGGGAGAAAAGCCGCCGCAAACGCGTGCGCCTCCGGGGTCGGAACGAGGATTCTTTCAGCCTCCTCGGCAATCTCGCGCCAATGCCCAATCCATTCCGCTCCGTCAATTCCGCCCGGGCGATCGAGCATCGCCAAGGAGAACGGCGTGCCGCGCGGACAGAGCAGTCCAGCATCGGCGATGAACAGGTCATACGGCACTTTCAGCCCGAGCAGTCCCTGCAGGAGCGCCGCAGGAATATTGGCCGGATCGCCAAGCTCCAGTCGCACCGGCTGCTGTTGCAGCAGGTAATTAAGTAAGGATTCTTGCTCCTCGCGACGCTCGATCTGAAACCGGACCGATTGCGGCGCGTCCCCTGCCGGATCGCTCGCGTGGACCGACGCGCCGCCAGCATCGTGCAAGACCTCCAGCAGCAGCACCGGCTCGGCCGCGGACGACAATTGTTTCGCCCGCTCGCGCACCACCGCGCCGACGGCGCCGGTGCCGGTCACCAGCACGCACGGGCGCGCGGCCGGCGTCGGCAGGGCGCGCTCGATCGCCGCGCGGCTCGCACGCAGCGGATCCGCAAGATCGAACGCCGCGCTCTCGCGCTCATAATCCGGAAACCGGCGCGTCAGCAATTTCAAATTACGCGCCACCAGCGCGCGCTTCTCCTTCCCGAACGAGAGCGAGCCCGCATGCCCGACATAAACCGACGCCGCGCAGACGTTGCGAAAGCCCAGCGCACCCGCCCGCAGGCAGAGGTCGACCTCCTCGAAATAGCCGCGGTGATAGTCCTCGGACATACCCCGCACGCCATCGAGGCAGGCGCGGGTGACATAGAGACAGAACCCGACGCCGTTCGGCATGTCGATGACGGCGCCGGAATTGACCGTCGCGGCAACCCGATCGATGCTCGCAATCCACTCCGTCGGCTCGAGCTGATTGACCGTGCAGGGTGTTGGAAAGCTCGTGATCTCGCCGTTGTTCGACAATGGCGTAACGGTGCCAATATCCGGGGCGGCCCGTGCGGCGGAGGCCAGGCGCTCAATGAAGCCGGGCGGAACGATCGTATCGGCGTTCAGGAAGATGACGGCGCCGCTCTCGACCGTGGCGAGGGCCCGGTTGACCGACCCGACAAAGCCCAAGTTATTCTCGTTGGTCAGGACGTGCAGTGACGGCGTTGCTGCGATGTGCGCGAGATGGTCTACGATGCGCGCATCCGGGGTCGCGTCATTCACAAGGATCGCCCGGTGCGGCGTCCCTTCAAGCTGCGGCAACAAACTATCGAGACACGCTCGCGTCGCTTCGTAGTCGGCGTAGATCGGAACGATCACCGTGACGCCGTGATCGTTCGACGCCGGGGCTGCGCGCTTTGGCGCACTTGCCGCATCGTTCGCAGGCGCCCGCAGCGAACAGAACCGATCGTTTTCGACAGCGAGCGATATCAGCTGCGGCTCGCGCGACTTCGGTCGCGAAAGACTGAAGCTCGTCGCGCGGCAATGATGCATGCTCAGCCGATGAAAGGGGTCGGCATCGAGCAGACACGTGACACTGTCGGCGCCGCAGGCGATCGAAACCGCAAGGGGAGCGTCGCCGTCCCATGCCGCCCACCCTTCGACGACCTCGTCAAGAACGGTCACGCGGCCGAAATTCTTGCGCCCGTGCGTGTGCAGGACGTCGATAGCCTTGCCCAGCACGCGATGGTCGGCGTCGCAGGCAATGAGCGCGAGTGCGGCGTCCCGCTGTTGCTCCGCGTCGCCCCACGCCAACATTCTCCGATTCGCCGCGATATCCTCCGGGCTCGTCTCGAGCACGCGCGCAATATCGGCAATGGCGGCATCCCGTTCCTGCAATCCGAACAAGGCGTCGGCCCGCAAAACCAAGCAATGCGGCCCCGGCTTGGGCGGGATTCTGCAGCGGCGGTCGGCGAAGCGGTGCGCGGTCGCGAAATCGCTCCGCGCCAGCGACTGGACGGCGCCAAGTTCCAGCGATTGATGATGCGGCTCATTGAAGACCGTGAGATCGCTCGTCATCTGCTACCGATCGAGGAGAACGGCATACGCTCGCGCAACCTCCCGTACGCGAGATCGAGGCCGAAGGAACGCGCGAAGAGCGAAAGCATTTTCCGGAGAAGTGGACACCGGTTTTCCGCAAGAAGATGCGACCAAAGCAATGAATCTAGAGCAATTTCCGATTCAACCTAATCGGAATTTGCTTAGGACGGCTCGGTTTGATCCTGTTTGGAGCGGCTGCGAAACACGCGGACGCGGCTCGACGGTCGACCAGGCTGGCTTCGAGCAGTTGCCGGCTGAGGCTGGCTTCGCGCCCCTTTGGGCTGCGCACCTTTTTCCTCAATCCCCACTCGTAGACCAACGAGGGTTTCCCGCCCGGTCGGCCCAGCCAGAACGACGCGCTTTCCGGTCACCCGCATGGCTGGGGATCCGAGGAAAATCGCCTCCGCCACGAACTGACAATGGCGCCCCTCCGCGCCCGACATCTCCAAGATCACACCGACCACCGGCATGGCGCGGCCGCGCGTGCCGGCAAATGATCCGAGCGCCATCATTTGCCCCGAGGGAGCTTGGGGCTTGGCGAGCTTGACCGAATAGCGAATATCGACGTCGTCGGGCTTGCCCGGCCAGTCGATCGAAATTCCTTCGATGCGGGAGGGCGACGATGGCCCTGCCAGCCATTCCTGCAGGCCGACTGTAACATCCCCGATCCCCGCGATATGACCGAGAACCCGCAAGTCGTCGAGATCGAGTGCGACGGCGCCGCCGCGCGGCTTCTTGGCCGGCGGGAGCCGCGAGCCGGCTTCGCCCTGTGTCAACGGCTCTATATTGACGGTTGCCGCGGTCGACGCGCCGTCGCGGTGAGAAGTTACCTCCAAAGCAAGCTTACCCGGCGCCGTCGCGCGCACCACGAGGCATGAGCCCGGCTGCCAAAGAATAGCGTCTTCGTGCTCCGGATGCAGGACGAGCTCGATATCTTCGACGCTCGTCGGGTCGAGGAATATCTCCACCTTCGGGGGCCGCGCTTCATCCTCCGCAGAGGTGTACCGAATAAGAAACAGCCCCTTGTTCACCTCGATCATCTTGCGTTGTTTGGCGAACTCCATGAAGGTTCCCTCGCGGCAGGCTCGAAGTACTTCCGATCTCGGTGGCTACTGCGTCATACACGACGCCAGCTGAATGCGGTACTTAAACACTCCCGGCTCGGCGGCTCGCCCCTCTTGATTGAAGACTGCCCAAGCGCCGCTTAGAGCGTCTCGCGCCACGTAAGCCCGGCCGCTCGCCCGGATATAGAGAGGCTCGGCCACCACCAAGATCGCCGCTCTCTATCATCGCGACGGCAGGAATTCAAATGAAGCCGGTTTGCGCGAGCAGGGACGATGAAGGGTCTATCCCGGTCAAGGGCTGCCCTTGGGCGCGCGCGTGCGATCGAGCCGCAACACTGCCCGTCCCGCGCCGACTGCGACGAATTCTCTGAAAGGATGCACCGGCGAAAATGCAACACACGTCCTTTTCCTCAACCCAGATCAGACCGCCGCGAGGATGTCGAAGCACTTGGCAACACTCGTCTTTTGCGGCCCTGACGGCTGCATCCTTAATTGATTTATAACCAACCGCGCGGGAAATCTCACTCCGTTCGTAATCTTTTTTCCACCTTGCCCTCAATTGTGCCGCATCAATTTCGCGATCCGGGGACCCGGGATGTTCCTCTTCAGTGCGCAACGCCCGAAGCGTTCGTCCGACGCATCCGAGCACCTCGCGCCCAGCTCATTCGGGTTGCGCGCGGCGTGGAGCGCTCGTCCGGTCCGATTGATCGTTTACTTCGGCCTCGTGCTTGTGCTGGCGATCGCGATCGCCGGAGCCACCGCCATCTCGAAGCTTCGCGACAGCATACTGGCCAACAGCGCACGGCAGCTACAAAACATCGCGTCGGTGCTCACGGAGCACATCGAGCGCACCTTCGAAGCCGTTACGCTGACGCAGCTTGGATTTGCGCAACAGATGCAGGCGCTCAATATCGCTTCCAGCGAGGATTTTGAGAAACGGATGTCTGGTTATGACATCCATCTCATGCTCAAGGATAGAATCCTCAACTTGCGGCCGATCCGCGGGCTCGTGCTAGCCAATGCCCAGGGCAAGGTAATCAACGCCTCGCGTGATTGGACGATTCCGGGCGATAGCATCGCCGACCAGGAGTACTTCAAAGCGTTGCAGGCAGACTCCGCTTTGACGTCCTATATAAGCGTGCCGGTGCAAAGCCGCGCCACGGGCAATTGGGCCTTTCATATCGCGCACCGGGTCATTGGCCCGAACGGCGAGTTCATCGGTCTGATAATCGGCGCTCTGGAGCTGCGGTATTTCGAGCAACTTTTCGCAACCGTTTCGGCCGGACAAGGCAACTCCATCTCGCTTATTCGTCGCGACGGCAGGTTGCTTGCGCGCTATCCCCAAGTGGATATGACCAGCGCCCCTTCGTTTGCATCGAACCCGTTGTTCAAGAACGCGTTGCCCAAAACGGGCCGCGGCGTTGTTCGATTGAAAAGTCGTTACAACGACCGGGAGCGCCTCGTTGCTGGTCAGAGCCTCGTCAATTATCCCGCCGTTGTGACCGTCGGTATGGACCTGGAAGCTGCCTTAGCCGACTGGAGGAATGGCGCGATTCAGATGGCTGGCGTAGCCGTCCTGTTGATGGTCGTATTCGGCAGCATGGTTTTCCTATGCGCACAGCAAGTTGGAAAGCTTCTCAACAAGCAAAAATTCCGACTGGACACCGCACTTAACAATATGTCGCACGGCCTTTGTATGTTCGATGCCAAGGCCACGCTTGTTGCTTATAATGCCCGCTATCTAGAAATATTCAAGATACCCCCCGATCTGATAAAGCCCGGATGCACCATTCGTGAACTGCTCCAGGACCTTGCCGACGCCGGGATTGTGGGTGGCGACCTGGACAAATACATTTCAAACCTTCTTGCCTCCATCGGTCAGGGGAAGACAACCCACACGTTCAGGGAGCTCAATGACGGACGCACGGTCCACATGACAAGCCGGCCGCTACCGGACGGCGGCTGGGTCGTTACCCACGAGGACATCACCGAGCGACGCCAAACAGAAGCCCAGATCGCGCATATGGCGCATCACGATGCGCTCACCGACCTCCCCAATCGCCTTCTTCTGCGCGAGCAACTCGACGCTGCACTCTCGCGCATCCGCCGCGGCGAGTACCTGGCTGTGCTCTATCTCGACCTCGACAATTTCAAAGGCATCAATGACACGCTAGGGCATTCGATCGGTGACGAGCTGCTGAAAGCCGTGGCCATCCGTCTGCGCGGGTGCCTCGGAGAGACCGATACGATTGCGCGGCTGGGCGGTGACGAGTTCGCCATCGTTCAAACCGCGATCGAGCAGCCGGCGGACGCCGCGATCCTCGCCCGGCGAATCCGCGAAGCGGTCACGGCGCCCTACGATCTCGATGGTCATCACGTCATCGCCGACGTCAGCATCGGAATTTCCGTGGCGCCGACTGACGCCACCGATTCGGACCAGCTGCTGAAAAATGCCGATATCGCCCTGTATGGCGCCAAGAGCGACGGACGTGGCACATTCCGCCTGTTCGAGCCGGAGATGGACGCGCGCGTGAAGGCGCGGCGCAGGCTCGAGCTTGATTTGCGCAGAGCTCTCGCCGACGGCGAGTTCGAATTGTACTACCAGCCGCTCTTCAATCTTGCGCGCGATGAAATCGCCGGCTGCGAAGCCCTGTTGCGCTGGCATCATCCGGAACGCGGCATGATCTCGCCCGCCGAATTCATCCCGGTCGCGGAAGAGACCGGCCTCATCTCCCCTCTTGGCGAATGGGTGCTGCGAACCGCCTGTGCCGAGGCCGCCACGTGGCCGCAAGACATCGCCGTGGCCGTTAATGTCTCCCCGGTTCAGTTCAGGAGCGAAACTCTGGCACTCGCTGTGATCAGCGCTCTCGCGGCGTCGGGCCTTCCGGCACAAAGGCTGGAAATCGAGATCACGGAAGCCGCCCTCATGCAGAACAACGAGCAGACGCTCGCCACATTGCATCGCCTGCGCCAACTCGGGGTGCGGATCGTTATGGATGATTTTGGCACAGGATATTCATCACTGAGCTATCTGCGCAGCTTCCCATTCGACAAGATCAAGATCGATCGCTCCTTCGTCAACGATCTCGCGGACGAAGAGAATGACGCTTGCGCCATCGTGCGCGCGGTCACCAGTCTGGCCGGCAACCTGAGCATGACAACGACCGGCGAAGGCGTCGAGACACAGGCGCAAATGGATACGCTTCGCGCCTTGGGCTGCACGGAAGTGCAGGGTTATCTGTTCAGCTATCCGAAGTCCGCCGCTGACGTCGCCACGCTGTTCCTCTCACGCGTCGGGAGGGCAGCAAGGGCGGTCTAATTTGCCCGGATAGTTGCTCGGCACTTGCTTGAAAGTGCCCGAAACCCGGCGACTATTCCGCTGCGATCTGACGCACACCACGACAAGTGAGCTAGCCGCGCTCTGAAGCACTACCCGCACGAAGCCGAGACCTCGCTGAGGAAGGTCGCGGATTTTCTCTTGGCACCGCAATACGCGGTCACCAGCACCTCATGCACGTTGCATTGTGCCTGACACGACTGCTGCACCACACAGTTCACACGAGGGCGCGCTGCAGGACCGCAAGCGCGCCGCGATCGTCGGCACGCGTTCGTTCGGCAAGGCCTCCGTGCAGACGATTATCCCGATCGGTGGGAACGCGGCGCGCTATTTCACGCCCTCCGGCCGTTCGATCCAGGCAACTGGAATTATGCCGGATATCGAGATTCCCAGGACTTTCCGGCCGATCTGAGGGCCTCTACTTCATCGAGTGAGACCGAGCTGCGCGGCCATCTGAGGGCGGCGGGCGAGGAGCAGAAGGGCTCGCAGTCCTACGTTCCGCCTGACCTGAAGGACGACAAGGCCTTGCAGATGGCAGAAGATTGCTTCGCGGGAAGACCACAAACCCTGCATTCCAGCCCGCGCCGGAGTCTGCGTCCGCGAATTGAGTGCACATCGCCCGCTTGGGCATCTACTCTCGAACCGACGGCGATCTGTTCAGCTAGCCGAAGACCGCCGCGGACGTCGTCCGGTTATTCGTCTCACGCGCCGAGCGACAGCAGCGCGGTCAAATTCATCCGGACAGTTCCTCAATCTCCTGCGCCGCGTCAGTTCGCGTCGACTCGCTCAAAGATTCCCTGCGCACAGGTGATCGCATCGCCCTCCTGCGCGACGAGGCGAAAACTTGCCCGGGTGTTGCCGGGCAGGAAGGTGACATAGTAAGTGCATACAAACACCCGGTTGTCCGGTGGCGGGAAACTGCCCTCGAATACGAAATTGCCACCTGCCCTGATCGTGTCCGCCACCCGCGCCATGGGGGCACCTTGCTGCAAGACATCGCCATTGCGACGAACAAGAATGCTGTATCCGCCGGTGGCACCGGAGCCGGTGTTGATCCATTCGCCGATCAATCTCTGAAACATGCTCTCCGGCCCGAGCGCTCCGGTCCCCAGCTGGGGCGGCGCTCCAGACCCCATCTGGGCCGACGCACCGGTGACGGAAAACAATGGCGCCAGCACGAAAGCCAAGGCGATCAGGTAACGACTGCGAACAATTTTGGACATCGTAGGCTCCCCGTGCATGGTCTTGCCAAAGTATCTGAAAGCTTGGCCGGTGGGAAGCGCCGGTGCATCGGGTCAACCGTAAACGCATTGAAATGTCGCGTTCGCGGCGCCGCGGCTGACGGCTTGAGCGTCTAAGAAAAAAGCTGGTGGCCCGCAGAACGGGTGCGCGCTATATTCCCGCAAGGCGACTCGCGGGGCGGTCGACCCTGTCGAAAAGCAGGGTCCTTGCGCTTCCGGTCTCTCCGAGGTTGTGCGAAAGTACCGGCGCAAGGAATCCTCGGGGGCTGACGATGCGCCTTGTGGCAGCTTTTGCTTGCGCCCTGATGCTGATCCGCGCGGGCGCGCTCGCGAGGCTCGGCGGCGGCTTGGTTCTTGCCGCTACATTGCTCTTGGCGGGCGTGCCTCGCGTCGCCAATGCCCAAAACCAGCAACAATCGATCCTTCGGACGCTTCCCTTCTTGATCGGCGTATGGATCAACAGCGGGACCGGGGAGAGGATAGAGATCTCCCCTAACGACAACATGATGCGGGGGAGCGGGGGCACGGCGCGCGGGCGGGCCGGGGTGATCGAAGCGGGGGGCAATTTCACCTTCTCGGGCGAAGACAACAACCGCCAAGCCTATACATGCGTGTACTACGTTTCCCTTCAGGCCGACGGGACGACATACTGGGATCGCAAATTGCAGGAGGGCGCCGGGACCTGTCCCGCGGGCGCCTTCCAGCGGGAAGTGGCGGCGCTGACGCTGGAGACGGCCGATACGCTCGAATTCGGTGGGGCTCAAGGAGGCCCCTTCTACCCGGCAGAATATTCGGTGCGTCTAGGATCCGACGGATTTGGCTCTCGCTGGTCGATCCAAGACAAACCTGCTTGGCTGGACGTCTCGCCGTCGTCGGGGGACCTTGTCTACAAGGACACGGTGACCGTCACATTCAGATTGGACCCGGCCGCACAGAGAATGCCTCCCGCCACTTACCCGGCCAGGATCAGGTTCAGAAATGCCTTCGGGTCCGTTGAGCAGACATTGCGTCTGGTTATCGCACCACAAGCGCAGCCGCTGGGGCAACTGCTTGCCGATCCCTCGGACGGACTCTCCTTCACGATTGTTCAAGGAGATCCCTCACCAATCGATTCCCTGTCGCTGCGTCTCTCGGCCCAGGGGCGCGGGTTTCATTGGTCAATGCGGGGCGTACCGGATTGGCTAGAAATTTTTCCGGCGCAGGGCGAACTCGCGGCCAACGGCTCGGTACAGGTCAGACTGACCTTGCGGCCGGCGGCGTCGGGGCGACCGCCCGACACCTACCCTGCCACGCTCGTCTTCAAGGGCCCCGCCAACGAGGTCGAGCGGACCGTGCGTCTCGTCGTCAACGAACGGCCGGGTCAACTGGGCGTCGATCCGCCGGGCGCCGTCACGTTCACCGTTACAGAAGGCACTCCGGTCCCCGTGGATTCCAGATCCTTGCGGCTTTCTGCCAAAGGGCTTGGCTTTCGCTGGTCGATGCGCGGCATCCCGGACTGGCTGGAGATCTCACCAAGGCAGGGCGAGCTCGCGGCCAACGGCTCGGTGCAGGTCAGGTTGAGCTTGCTGTCGGCGGCGGCGGCACGACCACCCGACGCCTACCCCGCCACGCTCATCTTCACGGGCCCCGCCAACGAGGTCGAGCGCAGCGTGCTTCTCGTCGTCAACGAACGGCCGGGTCAACTGGGCGTCGATCCGCCGGGCGCCGTCACCTTCACCGTTGCAGAAGGCGCTCCGGTGCCCGCTGATTCCAGATCGCTGCGGCTTTCGGCCCAGGGGGCAGGCTTTCGTTGGTCCAGCCGGGGCATCCCGGATTGGCTGGAGATTTCGCCGCCGCAAGGCGAACTCGCGGCCAATGGCTCCGCACAGATCAGGTTGACTTTGCGGTCGGCCGCGGCGATGCGAACGGCCGATACCTACCCCGCCACGCTCGTCTTCAAGGGCCCCGCCAACGAGGTCGAGCGGACCGTACGCCTTGTCGTCAACGAACGGCCGGGTCAACTGATAATGCTCGATCCGCCGGACGCCATCACGTTCACGGGTCCTCAGGGAGGTCCGTTCGTTCCGCCGGACTCCCAGCTGATGCGTCTCGCCGTCCAGGGGAACGGGGTGCAATGGTCTGCGCAAGGCAACGGACCAGATTGGCTAAAAATTTCGCCGACGCAGGGAGCGCTCGCGAATGGCGATTCGACGTATATTACGTTGCGCTTGCCGGATGCCGCGAAGATGAAGGAACCCAATACGTACGAGGACGTGATAACGATCGCCGGCCCCCGCAATCGGATCGAGCAAAAAGCGCGTCTGGTGGTGACTGATCCGCTGTCGCAATATAATTGGCGGCCCAACAGAGACATTTACGGCAACGACATCGTCTCCACCGGAAACAGGCCCGGCATCCCGGGTCTTGAGCTAAGAACCTGCGCGGCGCTGTGCAATGCCAACAAGTCGTGCGTGGCATTCAGCTTCGATCGAGGGACGAACCGCTGCTTTCTCAAGGACAAGATCGAAACCTCACTCCTCGACCCTCCGTCGATGCTGGGCGTGAAGAAACCCGAGGACTTGCCAAAGGCTTCGACCGTAACGGCCTCAATTCACCCACTCCACCGCAAGAGGTTCAACGTCCAGCCGGTGTTGCGCATGCGACGGTTCGATCTCGCGGATTGCCAAGCCGCCTGCGCTGACGAGTTGCGTTGCGTGGGCTTTAGCTTCTCGCGATCCGTGACGGATTCCGAAAACTGCGAGATGTTCAACTTCATGGACGGATACGGCTATGATGAAGACGCGGCGGCCGAAAGCGGCTTCAAGACGCAGGAGCCGGACTAGGCCACGCTTCCGGTTCTTCGCCACCACCGGTTCCGTCACCCATGAATGCAGGCATTGGCCAAGCGCTTCCTCGCAAGGAGGACCTGCGCCTTCTGACCGGCAAGGGTCGCTACAGCGACGACGTCGACATGCCGGGCCAGGCGCACGCCTATATGGTGCGGTCCGTGCATGCTCATGCGCGCATCCGCGCCGTCGAGACGGCGCGGGCGCGGGCGCTGCCGGGCGTCCTCGCGGTGCTGACCGGCGAGGACGCGAGGGCGGACGGCCTACAATCGATCCCGCATCGGCCCACACTCAATAGCCCGCCCGACATCCTGCTACAGAACCGGGACGGATCGGCGCCTCCGCTCACGCCGCACGCGCCGCTGCCGGCGGACCGGGTACGCTTCGTCGGCGAGGCGGTGGCCATGGTGGTCGCCGAAACCGTGCACGCGGCGAAGGACGCGGCCGAGCACGTCTCGGTCGACTACGAGCTCATGCGGAGCGTCACCAGCGCGCGGTCCGCGATCGGCGGCGGCACGCCGCCGCTCTACGACGAGCGCGCCAATCTGTTGATCGACGCAGACGCCGGCGATGCCGCCGGCGCCGCGGCGGCGTTCACGCGGGCGGCCCACGTCGTGCGGATCGAGACATGGATCCAGCGCGTTACCGGCGTGCCGATGGAGCCGCGCGCGGCGGTCGCCAGCTACGATCCCGCAACCGGGCGCTATTGGCTACACGCCGGCAGCGGCGGCATCGTCCGTCAGAAAGAGGAGCTTGCCGCGATCCTCGGCGTGCCGCAGGACGCCGTGCGCGTGACGGCGAACGAAATCGGCGGCAATTTCGGCACGCGCAACGGATTTTTTCCCGAATTCGCGCTGGTCGCCTGGGCGGCGAAGCGGATCGGGCGGCCGGTCAAGTGGACCTGCGAGCGGCACGAGGCGTTTCTCAGCGACTATCAGGGCCGCGATCTGTTCGTCGAGGCCGAGCTCGCGCTCGACGCCGACGGGCATTTCCTCGCGCTGCGCGGAACGAACCTGAGCAACATCGGCGCGCACGCGGCGTCCTACGTGCCGCTGACCAAGGGCGTCGGCCTGATGACGTCGGTCTACCGCGTCCCCGCCGCGCACATCCGCGCCCGCGCGGCGCTGAGCAACACCCCGCCGACCAATCCCTATCGCAGCGCCGGGCGGCCGGAGGCGATGTTCGTGATCGAGCGGCTGGTCGATATGGCGGCGCAACGCCACGGCTTCGATCGGGTGGAACTGCGGCGGCGCAACCTCGTGCCGACGTCCGCCATGCCGTATGCCAATCCTTTGGGTCTAACTTACGACAGCGGCGCCTATGAGCAGACGATGGACCAAGCGCTCACGCTCGGAGATTGGAGCGGATTTCCGAACCGGCGCGCGCAAGCGGCGCGGCGCGGGCGGTTGCGCGGCATCGGGCTTGCAAATTACGTCGAGGCGACAAGCGGCGCGCCGCGCGAGCGCGCGGAGATTCACGTCCGCCCGGACCGCCGGATCGATGTCGTGATCGGCACGCTGTCGAGCGGACAAGGCCACGAAACAAGCTTTGCTCAGTTGCTGACCGAGTGGTTCAGCGTTCCGGTCGAAAGTGTCAGCATGATCACGCATGATACCGACATCGTTCCGGTCGGCGGCGGCTCGCACTCCGCCCGCTCGATGCGCCTTGCCGGCATCGTCATCGGCGGCGCCGCCGACGTGATCATCGCCAAGGGCAAGCGGATCGCCGGGCACGCGCTTGAAGCCGGCGAGCACGACATCGTCTTTGCGGACGGACAATTTGCCGTTACGGGCACCGACCGCCGCATCGGGCTGTTCGAGGTCGCCGCCGCCGCGCAGGCGGGCGCCGACCTGCCCGACGATCTGCGCGGGCCGCTCAAGGCCGCGTGCGACGAGACCGTGCGGCTGTGCGCGTTTCCGTTCGGCAGCCACGTCTGCGAGGTCGAGATCGATCCGGAGGTGGGCGCCGTCGATGTCGTGAACTATGTGGCGGTCGACGACGTAGGCCGCGCCGTCAACCCGCTCATCCTGCACGGCCAGGCGCACGGCGGCATCGCCCAAGGCGTGGGCCAGGCGTTGCTCGAGCAATGCGTCTACGAGCCCGAGAGCGGGCAACTGCTGTCGGCTTCCTTCATGGACTACGCGATGCCGCGGGCGAATGGTCTGCCGACCTTCGTCACGGCGATCAGCGAGGTGCCCTCCCCGACCAATCGACTCGGGATACGCGGCGGCGGTGAAGGCGGAACGACGCCGGCGCTGGCGGTCGTCGTCAATGCCGTCGTCGACGCGCTGCGCGACTACGGCGTGGAGCATCTCGAAATGCCGGTCACATCCGAACGGATCTGGCAGGCCATCGAAACGGGAAAGCGGCGCGGTGCGCCCGCGCGCGAGAGGAGGACCTCGCGCTTGTGTCCGTAGGGTGGGCAAAGGCGGCCGCGAATTTCAAATTGATGCGCCACGCCGGGTCCGCCGTGCCCACGCGTTTCGGCTTTGCCACAGGATATTTAGGTTTAGTCACAGCGCGGGCACGGCGGGATTCGCGCGGTGTCAACACAGTGAGGCCTCGGCCGCCTTAGCCCACACTACGCGTCTCGTCGTGTGTTTTCACTCCTCCTTGAGCCCCAGCGCAAGATTGTTGCCGGTGGCGCCGTAGTATTTGTAGGCCAGGAATTTGCCGGTCATGCCGATCTTGACGCGGTCGCCCTTCGGGTCGCTCTGGCGCGCGATGTCCATGTCGAAGTCGATCGCCGACATGATGCCGTCGCCGAACTCTTCCTCGATCAGCGCCTTGAGCGCCGGACCGTTGACCATGATCAGCTCGTAGAACCGATAGATCAGCGGATCGGTCGGCGGCATCGGCGTGCCGCGCGTCGGCACCTCGTTGAGCATGGCGGTCTCGGCCTTGGACAGGCCGAAGAGCTCGCCGGCCAAGGCCGCCTGCGGTTTGGTCAGCTTCATCTGGCCAAGGATCGCGCCGACGATCAGCACCGGCGAAAAGCCGCCGATCGCATCGCAAATGTGCTTCCAGGTCCAGCCCTTCTCACGCTTGATGTCGAGCAGCTTTTCGGTCAGGTCTGCACGGGTCACGCCTCTCTCCCTTCGTCTGCGACGGCTTGTTGGGTCATTCCTCGGCCCGTCTCCATGTCCCGAGATTTCACCCGCGGAGCTTCAGGCCACAAACCAACCGGGGTCATGCAGAAACCATGCCAATTGGTACAAAAGACAAGTGCCGACAAATCGAGCGAACGGCGCAAAAGGGGTTATATGAAGGGAACAATATAATGTGTCTCTGGAGCCCACGGCTTCTCGTGATTCGATGAGGCCTGCTTCGGCGGCAGATCACAGCCTTTGGTGGCGAGAGAAATGGAGAACGAGAAACAAGGCACTGCGGTCCACCCCAGCACTTGCTGGGAATGCTCGACGTGCTGCGGCTCGCTGGTGACGGTCGAAAATGACCGCGTGACGGAGATCGCTCCCAATCCGCAGCACCCCTACTCGCAAGGCGCGTTCTGCATCAAGGGCATTCGCGGCGCTCTCGGCATTACCTACGGCGCCTCCCGCATCGTGCATCCCATGCGTCGGACAGGGCAGCGCGGCGGCGGGCAGTGGTCAAGAATCTCCTGGGACGAGGCTCTCGATGAGATGGCGGAGCGCTTCGCAAGGGTGCGCTCGGAGTTCGGGCCCTTGGCCCTCGCCGGGGCGACCAGCGGCGCTTTTTTCAGCCGCAGCGTGATCTTCGCGCTCATGCTGCGCTCGCTCGGAAGCCCCAATTGGATGATCAACCAGGATCTGTGCGGCGGCTGCCGCGCGGTCAGCGCTCGCGCGACGGGCCTCAATATCACATCCGGCGAGGACATCGAGCACACGCGGTGCATTCTCCTGGTCGGCAGAAACCCGTCCGCCGCCGATCCGGTGCAATGGGCCGCCATCAAGCGCGCCAAGAGCCGCGGCGCGCGCATGATCGTCATCGATCCGAAGCGAATTCCGGCCTGCGGCCTGGCCGACATTTGGCTGCGCCCGAAGCCCGGAACCGACGCGGCGATCGCGCTCGCCATGCTGCACGTCATGATCTCCGAGGGCCTTTATGATCGTGCATTCGTCGAACGATGGTGTCACGGATTCGAGCACCTTGAAGAACGGGCCGCCGCGTATCCGCCCGGCGTCGCCGCGGAGCTGACGGGTGTTGCAGCCGAGGACATCGTGGCGGCTGCAAGGCTCTATGCGCAGGGTCCCTCCACGTTCGTCAGCGGCCACGGCATCGATGCATTCAGCGCAGGCGTGCAGACGTTTCGCGCCTATCATTGCCTCGTCGCCGTCAGCGGAAACGTGGATCGCGTGGGCGGAAACAGACGTCTCAAGACGCCGCGCGGCTTCAGAAGCTATCTCGACATCCTACACGATCCCGAATTCCGGCTGCCGCGCGCCGTGGAGGAGCAGACCATCGGGGCGGCACAGTTTCCGTTATGGGCCGGACCGCGGGGATGGCAGACCGCGTGTCACAACCCCTCAGTCATTTCCGCCATCCTGGAAGGCAAGCCGTATCCGGTGCGGGCGCTCTACATCAGCGGCGTGAACATCCTCGTCACCTATCCGAACACGGCACGAACGCTGGAGGCCCTGCGATCGCTCGACTTTCTCGCGGTCGCCACGCATTCGATGACGCCCACCGCCGAACTGGCTGACATCATCCTGCCGAAGACGACCACGCTCGAGGAGGAGGAGGTCTCCTTCATGCCGGCCGGCCCAGCGGTGCTCTATACTAAAAGTGCGGTGCCGCCGGCTGGGGAAGCGCGTTGTGAGCTCGACATCGCGGTTGCACTGCTCGACCGAATGGCTCGCCGCGGCGCCGTGACAAAAAATCTTGTTCCCTGGCGGACGCAGCGGGAGTTCAACGAATTCATTCTGGGTGACAGCGGCATTTCATTGTCGGCGCTGCAGCAGACCGGCTACGCCGTCGTGCCCTATCGCCTTGGCAATTTCGAGGAGCAGCCGTTCGCGACGCCGACCGGAAAGGTCGAGCTGTTTTCCGAAACCATGCGCGAGGCGGGGCTCGATCCGCTTCCCGATTACACGGCGCCGCGACGCGACGCGGAACCGGCGGAGCTGCGCGCCCAGTATCCGTTGGTGCTTCTCACCGGCGACCGGGAAAGGACCTATCATCATTCCCGATTTCGGGAGCAGGCCTGGGCCGAGAAGGTGTCGCCGGATCCGATCCTTCTGATCAACCCGGCCACGGCGCGATCGCTCGGCGTGGCGGATCGGGACTGGGTGACCGTCGAGACGCCGAAAGTCCAAGCCTCCTGCCGGTTGCGCGTGAAGATCAGCGAGGCCACGCCGCCGAATGTGGTCAGCACCGGGATGGGATGGTGGAAGCCTAACAGCGATGATCCGAGTCACGGCGCCTTCGAGATCAATATCAATGCGGCGATGTCGTACGAGGGCCCTTGGGATCGCGCATCCGGATCGGCCGACACGCGCGGCCTCCCCTGCCGGGTACGCCTTGCGCATGCCCCGGGATGAGCTCGTCGGGGCGGCTGGCAAGGACTCGCTGATTTGCGCCGGGCGTTCTAACGAAGGACTGATCATTCACGCCAGGGCAGGCAGTTGCAAGCCGTGCTCTCGCGCGCAGGCAATCGCGTCATCGTAACCGGCATCGGCGTGGCGCATGACGCCGGAAGCGGGGTCGTTCCACAGCACGCGCTCGATGCGTCGCGCCGCTTCCGGCGTGCCGTCGCATACGACCACCATGCCGGCATGTTGGGAGTAGCCGATCCCAACACCGCCACCGTGATGGATCGACACCCAGGTCGCTCCGCTCGCGCAATTGAGCAAAGCGTTGAGCAAAGGCCAGTCGGAGACGGCGTCGGAACCGTCCTTCATCGCTTCGGTCTCGCGGTTGGGGCTTGCGACCGAGCCGGAATCGAGGTGGTCGCGGCCTATCACGATCGGCGCCGTCAGCTCACCGCTGGCCACCATCTCGTTGAAGGCGAGCCCAAGCCGGTGCCGGTCGCCCAGCCCGACCCAGCAGATGCGCGCCGGCAGACCTTGGAATTTGATGCGCGATCGCGCCATGTCGAGCCAGCGGTGCAGGTGCCGGTCGTGCGGCATCAGCTCCTTGACCTTGGCGTCGGTGCGAAAAATATCCTCGGGATCGCCGGATAGTGCAGCCCAGCGGAACGGACCGATGCCGCGGCAGAACAGCGGCCGGATATAGGCCGGCACGAAGCCGGGGAAATCGAACGCATCGGCGACCCCCATCTCCTTCGCCATCTGCCGAATGTTGTTGCCGTAATCGACGGTCACCACGCCGCGTCGCCAAAACTCCAGCATCGCGCGCACATGAACCGCCATCGACTCCTTCGCCGCGCGTTCGACCGCCTTCGGATCGCGCTCGCGCCGCGCCTCCCATTCGCCGAGCGTCCAGTGCGACGGTAGATAGCCGTTGATCGGGTCGTGCGCCGAGGTCTGGTCGGTGACCACATCCGGCTTCACGCCGCGCGCCGCGAGCTCCGGCAAGACCTCAGCGGCGTTGCCGACCACGCCCACCGAGATCGGCCTTCGCTCGCGGCAGGAACGCTCCACCATGGCCAGCGCCTCATCGAGAGTGTCGGCCCGGGCATCGAGGTAGCCGGTCTTCAGTCGCATCTCGATGCGGGACGGCTGGCACTCGACGGCGAGCAGCGACGCGCCGGCCATCGTCGCAGCCAGCGGCTGCGCCCCGCCCATGCCGCCGAGTCCTGCCGTCAGAATCCATTTGCCCGCGAGACTTCCGCCGTAGTGGCGCCGCCCGATCTCGGCAAACACCTCGTAGGTGCCCTGCACGATGCCTTGCGAGCCGATATAGATCCACGAACCGGCCGTCATCTGGCCGAACATCATCAGCCCTTTGCGGTCAAGCTCGCGGAAGTGATCGAGCGTCGCCCAATGCGGCACGAGGTTGGAGTTCGCGATCAATACCCGCGGTGCGTCCACATGCGTCCGAAACACGCCGACCGGCTTGCCCGACTGCACCAAAAGCGTCTCGTCCGCCTCGAGCTTGCACAGCGCCGCAACGATGCGGTCGTAACTCTCCCAATCACGCGCGGCGCGGCCGATCCCGCCGTAGACCACGAGCTCATGCGGCTTCTCGGCCACTTCGGCATCGAGGTTGTTCATCAGCATCCGCAGCGGAGCCTCGGTGAGCCAAGATTTGGCGTTGAGTCGCGGTCCGCGCGGAGCGCGAACGATCCGCGCATTGTCGAGACGGGTGGGCATCCGCTACTCCTCAGCTTGGACGAAGGCGCGGCGGGCATCGAGCACCGCGCGGCCGTGGACCGACGCAACGATACGCGTTCGCGTCGCGACTGCACAGCCTCGCGTTCGGAGACAGTCCTCCAGAATCACTGGGTTGCCCGGATCTCTCGCCGAGCCCGGAGAGATTCGCGTCCTCCGGTGGCTCATGATCAAAGCAAAGGGCCGGCGCATGGCCGGCCCTCGCTAAAGACGCACTTCGATTGACGGTCGATCAGAACCGGAAGTTCAACTTGGCCCGAATGACGTTGTTCTGAAAGCGCTCGGAATTCGTTACGCTGCTGACGCCAGCAAGGGGAGTGATCGGCACGCTGTTGATTGTGTAACTCCCTGTGTCGATGTAGAGATATTCGACACCCCCGGTCCAATTTCCCCACAACGCCATCTCAATGCCACCGCCCACCGTATAGCCTGTCCGCGTCGTCGTCCCGTTGGTGAACGGAACGTTAGCAAAGCCGGTGGGGGTAAATGTCGCGCTGGCCGACCCATTCTCGAAAGCGACGCCGCCCGTCACGTAGAACAGCCATCGGTCCGCGGCGTAGCCGAGGCGACCGCGTATCGTGCTGAACCAATTCTCGTTGACGGTGCCGAACACAGTTCCGAATGCATTAACGGCGGAACTGCTTCCACGCTGGCCGGAGCCGTCGAAGTCGGCTTCAAGGCCGAACACAGCATGGCCAGCCTGCCAATTATAACCGATCTGGCCGCCACCGACGACACCTGATAAGTTGGTTGTCCCGGACGCAGTTGATCCGGTTATAACCGCACCCGCAGCCGTTAAGCTGCTTCCCGTGTCACTAAGACTGGAAAAACCGCCGCCGAGGTTGGCGCCGATATAGAACCCGGTCCAGCTATACCCCGCAACGTAGGCCGGCGCTTTGTAGGGCATCGGCGCCGCCACCGGAAGATCCGCAGCGAATGCCGGGGCCGCGATGGCTACAGCTGCTGCGCTCGCAAGCAAAATCCGCTTCATTTCTTTACTCCGAAGTGCGACCGCGAACGGCGCAGATTGCGAACAGAACCAAGATAACCCGCGAAGCATTGATACGATTCAATTCTCTTTGACAACCTTCCCGCCGGATTTCCCTCGGGATTTTTCTAGGACGTTGCTATCTCGCAACTAATAGTAACTAATTACCATTTGAATTACCCAGGACGTCGCTGCGAAATACTTCCGCGGAAAGTCGCAGTGGGCCGGCAGTCGGCTGGGCGCGCGGGGCTACAGCGTGATCCCCCCAGGGCGGTGCGCTTCCTCCTCAACTGGGCGAAATCCGAGCCCCGTCCTGTTTGAGGTAGGCGTTGCCGCGCCAGCCGGCATCCCGCTATATGCTGCGACAAAGCCCGTGCCTTTCGCGATTGAGGCAATATTCGAACGGCAACCGCTAAGGCGAGGCGCTTGCTGCATCCGAGCATGCGGAGCGAGCGAGGAAGCGATCGATCGCGCAACCGCGCGAGGACGTGCGCGATTGGATGCGATGACGATGAATATCTTGTTTGTTCATAACAATTTTCCGGCCCAGTTCCAACATGTCGCCCGCGCGCTCGTCGACGACCCGACCAACCGAGTGGCGGCCGTGGGATCGCCCACTGCGCGTGCGCTAAAGGGCGTCAAGCTTGCAAAGTACAGTCTGAACGACGCCGATGTGTCGGCAACGCACCCTTTCGCCAGGCGCTTCGATCTGGAGTGCCGCCGCGCCGAGCAGGTCCTTTACGCGCTGTCCTCCCTGGGATCGGGCGGCTTCAAGCCGGACGTGATCATGGCCCATCCCGGCTGGGGCGAAACGTTGCCGCTGCGAACCATCTTTCCGCAAGCGCGCCTGATCATCTACTGCGAGTTCTTCTACGGCGTGGACGGCCGCGACGTCGGCTTCGATCCCGAATTCCCGGAAACCGGGGCCGACGGGCATGTCGCGCTGCATCTGAAGAATGCGTCGACCTTGCTGGCGCTCTCCGACGCCGATTGCGGCGTGTCACCAACCGTTTGGCAACACTCCACCTACCCCAAGGAATTCCAGGACAAGATCAGCATTCTGCACGAAGGGGTCGATGCCGACCTGGCAAAGCCGGCGCCGGACGCGACGTTTCGGCTCCCCTCGGGGCGCGAGCTTACGCGATCGGACGAGGTCGTCACCTTCGTCGCCCGCAACCTAGAACCGGTCCGGGGTTACCATATTTTCATGCGCGCGCTGCCGCGCATTCTGGCCCAGCGACCGCATGCCGAGATCTTGGTGATCGGCGCCGATGGCACCTCGTACGGCGCCCTTCCACCGCCCGGTAAAACGTGGAAGTCGTTGTTCCTGGACGAGGTCGCCGAGCAAATAGACAAAAAGCGCGTTCATTTCACCGGACCGTTGCCCCACCGCGATTACCTGCGTGCGCTCCAGGTCTCGTCGGCGCATGTCTACCTCACCTATCCGTTCGTGCTGTCCTGGTCTTTGCTCGAGGCTCTAAGCGCGGGCTGCGTCGTGATCGGCTCCGATACTGCTCCGGTCCGTGAAGTGATCGACGGCGAGAACGGAATACTCGTCCCCTTCTTCGACCCGGATCAGCTCGCCGAGCGGGTCATCGAGGCGCTCGCCCACCCCCGGCGGTTTCACTCGCTCCGCGCCAACGCGCGTCGGACGGTTCTCGATCGCTACGACCTGAAGCGCATTTGTCTGCCCAAGTTGATGGCGTTCGTGCGCGGCAGTGAGAGCCAATCCGCACCGGCCAGGGTTCGCGGCCAACGCAATGACGTTCGGGCATTGGCGAGGGCCGCAAAGCCTCCGCGCGCCGGCGAGCGGTGATGCCCGTTGCGGCTCGTCGGTGCTCATTAGCCGATCGATCGGGATCGCAGGTGACGATGGGAGATTTGCGAGGCTTGCGGCTTCGCCGAACAACACATTCTCTTGGCACAAGCCCGCGCTCGTCGTTTTGGGCTTAACGGGATTGCGCAGAGCGACACCACTTTGTCATTGATCTGCTCGATCTCGCATCGCAGCGCCAGAGCAACGCTCCGCGGAGAAGCGCCGAGCGCCCCGGTGATAACAGGGATCTTTGAGCCTTTGACATTCTCAAACAGAAAGCCAAACTGGCGCTCAACCGGCAGCGCCCGATACATCCACTTGGCGAGACAGGCGATCTCCCAGTCGCGGTCGACCTCCTTGGCCACCCGCTTGGGCAGGTCATGCTGCTCAAGGATCGCCAAACAGTCTCGCAGGTCGCGGTAGGGCACGGTGAAGCTCGTCTTGCGCGAGGGATTGGCCGCCGAACGAGGCAACTTGCCACAGATACCAGCAGAACAAATCGTCCGCCACGGTCCGGCGCCAATTGCCTGGGATCGGGCGCAGCACGCGGCCGACGGAAGGGCTCGGGGTCACGCTGTGCGGCCGCGTGGCCCTTGATTTAACTAAGCCACTTAGGTAACCCTCTTAGCCTTCTGGTCGCGCTCGGAGCCGAATGTGAAGGTCTTGCCGTTCCATCGTCATAACAGGACGCGCCGCGGCGCGAAGGCGTCGGAGCTCGAGCAGAAGCTTCCGTTGAGCATTTCTCGTCGGGAGATGCTGGTCGACGGGTCGGATCAGGAGTTCCGCCGGCTCATTTACCGGATGCTGATCACCGCTGCGCGGCTGGCGGACATCCGCAATGCCCTCGCAGCGCGCGTGGGCGTGAGCGGCACTCAGTACACGATGCTGATGTCGGTGCTGCATTTTCAGGGCACCGACGGCATCTCGATCGGGGCGCTGGCCGAGCACCTCGAGGTTACGGGACCGCACGTGACTAGCGAGATCCGCAAGCTCGCGGCGCTCGGCCTCGTGCGCAAGGTTGCGAACCCGAGCGACCGGCGCGGCGTGCTTGTGCGCCTGTCGGCCGACGGGCGTAAGCGGCTGCTGCGCGCCTTCACCTTCATCCGCGGCGTCAACGACCGGCTGTTCGCGGAGGTCACGGGCGCCGAATTCGAGGCCTTGGTCGGCTTCAATCGCAAGTTCGTCCGCAACACCGAGGCGACGCTCGCCTGGATGACGCAAGAATCCGTCGCCGAAGCAGCGTCAAACCTTTAGGCATCCGGCAGGAGGGACACGACATGTTGCGCACCGGGAAAGAGCACATCGAGTCGCTGCGGGACGGCCGCGTCATCTATATCGGCAACGAGCGCGTCGACGACGTTACCCGCCACCCGGCGTTCCGCAACGCCGCGCACACGGTCGCAGCGCTGTACGACATGAAGGCCGACCCGGCGCACGGGGCCGAGATGACGTTCGAGGAGGACGGCGGGCGGCACGCGATCTATTTCCTACGCGCCAAGTCGCGCGATGACCTCCAGCGGCGCATGCTCGGCCATCGGCGAATCGCCGACTTCACCCATGGGATGTTCGGGCGCTCGCCCGATCACGTCGCCTCGTTCATCACCGGGATGGCGATGAAACCGGACGAGCTCAAGGCGCCGTGCGCGCATCCGGACCATTTGCTCGCTTATTACCGCTACGCCCGGGACAACGATCTCTACGTCGTCTATGCGGTGCTGCCGCCGCAGGCCGCGCGCAATCCCGAATTCTATCTGCGTCAGAACCTGCCGATCCCCACGTTGCGCGTCGTCCGCGAGGACGACGCCGGGGTCGTCATCTCGGGCATGAAGATGCTGGCCACCGGCGCGGTGTTCGCCAACGAGATCTGGATTGGCAACGTGCTCCCGCTCGCTCCCGACCAGAAGAGCGAAGCAATCACCTGCGCGGTGCCGTGCAATGCGCCGGGACTGCAGTTGTGGTCGCGCCAGCCCATGGAGCCTGGCTGCACCTCGGAGTTCGACGCGCCGCTCGCCTATCGCTACGACGAAACCGACAGCATGCTTCTGTGCGACGAGGTCAAGGTGCCGTGGGAGCGGGTGTTCGTGCACGGCGACGCGCTGCTCTCGCGCGACGTCTACATCAAGACGCCGAGCCATTGCTTTGGCAATCACCAATCGAACGTGCGGTACTGGTCGAAGATGCGGCTCATGCTCGGCCTGTGCAGCAAGGTGGCGAATGCCACCGGCGCCGACCAGGTGCCGGCGGTACGCGAGACGCTCGGCAAGATGTCGTCCTACGAGGCCACGATCGCCGGCATGGTCCATGGGCAGATCAATGCCTTCGAGGACTGGCCGGGCGGCGGCTATGTGTGCTTCAACCGCCGCATGATGTACGCGGCGCTCGAATGGTGCACGCAAAACTACAGCGGATTTGTCGATGAGCTGCGCGAGCTATGCGGCGGCGGCGTGTTCCAGATGCCGGCGAACATCTCGGTGATGCGGGATCCCGATCTTGCCCGCGGTTTCTTGACCTATTGGCAGACGCCGCAATGTGATGCAATCACGCGGATGAAGCTGTTCAAGCTCACTTGGGACCTGGTGGGATCGGGATTCGCCGGACGGCACCAGCAATACGAGAAGTTCTATGCCGGCGCGCCGTTCATCGTGCGCAACCACGCGTTCCGCGAGACCGACTGGGCCGCCTTCAACAAGATCGTCGAGGATCTGATGGCAGGCTACGACCACTCCGGACAACAGAGCCGTCCTACAAAATAACGAGGGCCCGGACGCATCCCGGGCCCTCGTCGTCTTTACGGTGCTTGGCGCGATCAGTAGTCCATGCCGCCCATACCGCCCATGCCGCCGCCGGGTCCGCCTGGCATGGCCGGGCCCTGCTTCTTCGGCAACTCGGCCACCATCGCCTCGGTGGTGATCAGCAGGCCGGCAACGGACGCAGCGCCTTGCAGCGCCGCGCGCACGACCTTGGTCGGATCGATGATCCCCTTCGATACCATGTTGACGTACTCGCCCGATTGGGCGTCGTAGCCGTAGGCATAGGTGGTGTCCTTTTCCAGGATCTTGCCGACCACGATCGAGCCGTCCGCGCCGGCATTGAGGGCGATCTGGCGCGCGGGCGCCGTGATGGCCTTGCGGACGATATCAACCCCGGTCTGCTGATCGGAGTTCTCCACCTTGATCTTCTCCAACGCCTTGATCGAACGCAGCAGGGCCACGCCGCCGCCCGGCAGGATGCCCTCCTCGACCGCGGCGCGGGTCGCGTGCATGGCATCGTCGACGCGGTCCTTGCGCTCCTTCACCTCGACCTCGGTCGCGCCGCCGACGCGGAGCACCGCAACCCCGCCCGCGAGCTTGGCAAGCCGCTCCTGCAGCTTCTCACGGTCGTAGTCGGAGGTGGTCTCTTCGATCTGCGCTTTGATCTGGTTGATGCGGCCCTCGATGTCGGCCTTCTTGCCCGCGCCGCTGACGATCGTGGTGTTCTCCTTCTCGATCATCACCTTCTTGGCCCGCCCGAGCATCTTGATCGTCACGTTCTCAAGCTTGATGCCCAGATCCGACGACACCATGCTGCCCCCGGTGAGGATGGCGATGTCTTCGAGCATCGCCTTGCGGCGATCGCCGAAGCCGGGCGCCTTCACGGCCGCGACCTTGAGGCCGCCGCGCAGCTTGTTGACCACGAGGGTCGCCAGCGCCTCGCCTTCCACGTCCTCGGCGATGATGACGAGCGGCTTCGTGGTCTGAACCACCGCCTCGAGAAGCGGCAATAGCTCCTGCAAACCCGACAGCTTCTTCTCATAGATGAGGATGTAGGGTTCTTCCATCTCGACCCGCATCTTGTCGGCGTTGGTGACGAAATACGGAGATATGTAGCCGCGGTCGAACTGCATGCCCTCGACGACCTCGAGCTCGGTCTCGAGCGACTTCGCCTCTTCGACGGTGATCACCCCCTCGTTGCCGACCTTCTTCATCGCATCGGCGATGAAGCGGCCGATCTCGGCATCGCCGTTGGCCGAGATGGTCCCGACTTGTGCGATTTCCTCGTTCGAGGTGACCTTCTTGGAGTTCTTCTGCAGGTCCGCGACGATGGCGGCGACTGCGAGGTCGACGCCGCGCTTGAGGTCCATCGGGTTCATGCCGGCGGCAACCGCCTTGGTGCCTTCCCTGACAATGGCGTGAGCCAGGACGGTCGCGGTGGTGGTGCCGTCGCCGGCCTGGTCGGACGTCTTCGAGGCGACCTCGCGCACCATCTGCGCGCCCATGTTCTCGAACTTGTCCTCGAGCTCGATCTCCTTGGCGACGGTGACGCCGTCCTTGGTGATGCGGGGTGCACCGTAGCTCTTGTCGAGCACGACGTTGCGGCCCTTCGGACCCAGCGTCACGCGCACTGCGTTGCTGAGAATTTCGATGCCGTGCAGCATCTTGTCACGCGCGTCGACCGAGAACTTCACTTCCTTAGCAGACATCTTGATATTCCTTTCAATTCGACCCGAAATCGTACAGGGCGGCCAAAAGCCGCCTCTGCGACGATGCGGTCAATGCGTTGGTAGATGTTGTTGCGGGTTGGCCGCGGCCTGCGCCAATCAGGCGGCCTTCTTCTTAGCCTCGGACTCGACAAGCACCCCCATGATGTCGCTCTCTTTCATGATCAGGTACTCGACGCCATCGATCTTGACCTCGGTGCCCGACCATTTGCCGAAGAGCACCGTGTCGCCGACCTTCACGTCGATCGGGATCAGCTTGCCGCTTTCATCGCGGCCCCCCGGGCCGACGCCCACGACCTTGCCCTGCTGCGGCTTTTCCTTTGCCGTGTCCGGGATGATGATCCCGCCGGCCGTCTTGGCTTCGGCGTCGATACGCTCGACAACGACGCGGTCGTGTAGGGGACGAAATTTCATCGATAGCCTCCTTAGCGCTGGTTATTGCAGTGGGGATTGTGCCTTCGGCACCGCACGGGGTCGCGCATGGTGCCGAGCGCGGATGCCCTCTTAGCACTCTCGGCGGAAGAGTGCCAGGGCCGATCATGCGTTTCGCGCCAGCCTCCGGCGCGGCCACGGCAGACTCGAGGGCAGGCGCGCGGAAAATACAAAAGAATCAATAATTTAGCCGAACATGTGACCCGCATTATTCGCAAATCGATGCTCGCCTCTGCTCTCGGGGCAAGGGGTCAGGGACGAACGTAACTCCACCCCGTCTCCTGGAGCTGCATCAGCCGCACGACCCCTGACGGAACCACCGATGCCTGCGGCAGGATCGGGACCGGGTGCCCCTCACGTTTCTCCATGCCCGCCTTGGTGTTGCCGCATGCGGAATACGCTATCGGAGTATGGTCCTGCGCGAGCTGTCTAATGCGCTCCTGCACCGGCGACGTATCGGCGCGGAGCATGTGCAGCCCCGGCCCATAGGCAACGATCTCGACCTGCGCGTCCTCGCCTTGCTCTCGGTAGTATTCGATGACGTGCGTGGCATTATTGAGAGCCATATTCATGATGTCGGGGTCATTCTGGTCCACATGAATGGAAACCCGGTGCGGTTTTCCCGGCTCGGCCGCGGGAACCGAAACGGCAAAACACAATAAGAGCGCCGCGACGATGGTCGGGGCAAGCGGAAATCCCAGCCTCATGCTGCTCCTCCTCTTCGGTGTCGGCGATGCGCGGCACTCTTATTGCACCAACGCACGCTCCGCGTAACCTGAAAGCCGAGACATCAGCGCAGAAAATTCAGCCGCGGGACCCGCCAGCCGCATTGCCCACACCAATGCCTCGGTGAACCTTACACCGAGGATCGCTTTCTGGAAGCACTCGCAGCCATCCCGCGGCCGACTACCGCCGCGAGCGCCAGCGCGCCCACGAACAGCAGCGGCAGGTGTTGGGGCGTGAACATGGCTTCGGCGGCTGGCGCAAAGGCCGCTCGTTCGGCGTCGGTGAGGACGGGCCATACCAATGGCATGTCATCCGCTGGGTCCGTCGTTGAAGCATCAACGGCGCGAGTGTTGTCCAGCGTTGGCTCGGGGTCCAATGGGCCGATCGGGGCCTTCTGCCCGGGCAGGAATGCAGAAACGACCTCTCCCGTGCTTCGGCCCGCAGTGACCACCGGCGTCGGCGCGATCGAGGGCTCAGTGATCGGCCGCTCCTTGTGCGTCTCTGCCGTCACGTGCGGCGTCGGTTTCATCGTCGGACGCGGCCTGACCGACGTGAAACGGTGAGCCGTAAGGCCTCCGGTCCCAAGGTACCAACACCTGCGGTGGTTCGCGCGGTCGACGCGGTAGTACCAGTGGCTGCCCGGAGGTGATTGAGCGTTCGGCTGATTGAGGCAACCGTCGGCCGCATACGCTGCTCCTCCCAATGGAGCACTCACGGCGACGGCTACAAAAACGCCGGCATACGCCGCCCGCGCGAATGGTACAATTCGCATTGGCTATTGCCTTTCAACACGCTGACCCCCCTGCCCCGCATCGAAGGCCGGCCAAACAGGTTTGTTGACCGGTAATATTCTAACGATCAATTTGGGTCGTAATGAGTCATAAATTCGGCAGTTCGCGCCGCCAGCGAACACACCGGCGCACGCACGCGTGGGCGATCGGTCACCGCACGGCGTCGATCATCGTGGACCAAGCAGCGCTCACCGCCGCCGCTTGCTCGGTGACGAACCTCCGTCTTCGGATGAGATTAGGTCAGCCGCCGCGCGGCGCTTCGGTCGCAGCGCGCGCCGCCGCGATTTGCTCGGGGCTCGGCTGCATCTTCAGTTTGACCGTGACGATCTCCCACGACGCCGCCCGCTCCGGCCGATCCGCATCGGGGATCTCCCGGTGGCTTGAAATCTCGAAATCCAAGGTCGAAAGGCCATCCCGTCGGCGAGTATCGGATGCGGTCCAATTCGCTTCATAGGTCTTTCTGTTGACCGCGGAAATCTCCGAAGGCTTGCCGTCGAGCGCAAACGCGTCGCTATCGTGATCAAGGGCCGTGAATGTGCCCTTTCTTCTCCCCAAGCCGATCCGTGCGACCTCAAACCGCGTTCGCAAATCCGCGTCCTCATAGCCCCATCCCCAATAACCATTGGCGTAGCCGTCGACCCGCAAGAAAATATCGTTCGGTATGAGGACGACGCCGCCGAAATACTTTTCTAGATTGACCTTGATCCGCGCCGGCGAGCGGCCGGGTGCAATGGGCCTGGTCTCGGCGCCGTACCAGAGAATGGGCGTCGGCTGATCAACCCAACTATAATCCGCCCAAACCGGCAAATAGTCGATGTCGTGAAAGCAGGTGTAGTCCGTCTCGTCGCTGCCCAGCGAAAATCCGATATTCTTCAGTGCGCCGGCGTTGAACGGAAGGCCCGGCGCCTGCTCAATGAGCAGCACGCGATACGGAATGTTACGATCGGCCTTGTCGCGCGCAAAATAGGCCCGCACGTGCGACGCAAACTGCCGAAGCTGTGTTTCGCGGCTCCGATAGGGCACGACAATGTTGAGACGCCGCATAGGATCAACCCTTCAAGTCATGCGGCCGCATCGAAAAACTCGATGGCAGCCCGGGCATTGCAATGCAGCCCTCTTCTTCGTTCAATTGTGCCTGGCCCCGGCTGGAGCCCGTCCAGACAATTACGGCGAGACGCCAACCGCAAGGCTTCCGCTGCCGTTCACATGAACCGCAGCCAGATGCGCCTGCAACCGCGGCAGAAAGTCCCAAATGTCGCGGTTGAGCTGCGTCTGGTTACGGATAGCGTCCGTCATTTCCTTGATGCGCGCGTCGTCCATGTTGCGGACGATGCCAAGCTGCAGCTGGCCACGCACCTCCTGCAGCCTAAGGGACCGGGTGTGCGTAATTTCCCCCTGTTCCCCAACCGTATACATGCAATGATTAAATTCGTTGCGTATGCGCGTCAGTTCGTTGAACCTCGTGACAATCTTCTCAAGGGCCTTGCTGATTGCCTTGTCCCTGATCTTTATCTTCGCCAGCCGCTCGACCAGGTCGAGGCGCGCCCGCGTCGTGTTCAAGGTGGCGAAAACGATTGCCGCCGAGGCTTCGTCGGTGTTCATCAGCAGCATCAACATATAGATGAACATGCTTTCGTTGTTCGACCAGCCATAAACCAGATTCCCGATCACGGCGAGGATGAAGGTACGGCGATTCGCGGATTGATGCGCGGCCGCTTCAATGGCAGCGAAATCCGGCTTCGGCGGCAATCGGGACACAGATGATCTCTCCTTCTTCGTGACCGCCAAGCCCGCCGTTGGCGCCGCCCTCGGCTGCACGAAAGGGCGCCCGGATGCCGCAGGGCACTGGACGGTAAATTTATTGTATATGATATCTCGTAGGCACGCGACAGAGTGGTTGCCGGTTCGCGGGACGCCCCAAGTTGATGATCCGTTCGCGCGAAGCGGTATAATAATGGGTAATGAAATGTTCGGGTTATGGAAGGGACGTCAAGGACGAAAGGCGGCGCGAGCGGCGATCACGCCCTTTGTGGTCCAGACCCGGCAACGTCTGGGGCCGATACCGGCGTCAGCATGGCGCGACCCCTATGTGGTCGGCTTCCTGGGCATGCTCATTACGCTCGTCGCAACACGCCAGACCGGGCCGCTTGGGCCGGCGGCGCTCGCCTCCGTGCAAAAAGGAGCGTGGGCCGACATCACGGAAACCGAAGCGGACCTCATCGGCGATGAGATCTCCTTTCTGAGCGCGGGCCAAAACGGCGCATTCGATCTCGGCTGCCGCAACGCTACGTCATTTCTCGCGGCGCTCAATGCGGTTGGCGCCCACGATGACGTCGCCCTCGGCGCCCCGATGCCGCCGGCACCCGTTGGGGACGAATCCGGCCTGTGGATGCAGTACTTCGACGCCTATATCGGCGGGCGAGCGTCCGTGGAGGCGTGACTCACGATTCTCGGAAGGCCCGCGACATGCTGTCCTTCACCGGCTGCATCAAGTACTCGAAGAACGTCCGCTCATGCGTCTTGATGTAGACCTCGGCGGGCATCCCGGCCTTCGGAGTGAAATCGTGCGCCAAGGCGAGATGCTCGGCGTCAAGCGCCACCCTCACCACGTAGGCGTCCTTCGACGATCCGGGTACTGTCTCGTCGGGCAGCGCGTCGGCCGATACGTACACGACCTTGCCGGTCAGCATTGGTGTTGTTCGTTGGTTCAACGCCGTCACCCGGACCGAAGCGTCCTGTCCGCTCTTGACGTGGTCGATGTCGCGCGGCCGCACCCGCACCTCGATGATCAGCTCGGCCTGCACCGGGACGAGCTCCATGATGTTCTTTCCCGGCTCAACGACGCCGCCCGCCGTATGGTACCTGAGCTTGACGACGACGCCCCGCACCGGAGCCGTGATTTTGATGCGCTCCAGCACGCCCTGCTGCGTCCGCATCCGCTCGCGGAGATCGGCGAGATCGGCTCGCACCTGATGGAGCTGTTCGACGGCCTCCTTGATCGCGGCGGTGCGAATGCCGAGGATCTGTTGTCGCGTCTTGGCAATCTGCTCCTTGGCGTCCCCCATCTCGCCGGTGAGCCGGCCGATGTCGCCGCGCAGGTTTGCCTGCGCCCGCTGGAGCGCGAGAAGCTCCGGCTTTCGGATGAGTCCGTTCGGCAGCAGGTCACTCTTGGACTTCAACTCTTCCTCGATCAATTGAATCTGATGTTCGACCGCGCCGATCTGGGTCTGCGCCCCGCCGACCCGCTGCTGTAGCGCCTTGATGCCATCCTGCAACGCCGCGACATCGGCTTCCAGGTTGTTTCGCCAGGCCCCAAACGACATTTTTTGCGCATCGAGCATCGAGGCGATGTCGGGGTTACTGCGCTGGTCGACGAGTTCCGTGGGAAAGATCAGCTCCGGATCGTCGCGAATTTCCGCCGCCAACCGCGCTTCGATGGCCGCGGAACGCGCGTGGCGCAAGGCAAGCCGGTCCAGCTCCGCCTTGGGACCCGTCTCGTCGAGCTGCATCAGGAGCTGGCCGGGCTCAACCAGATCGCCTTCGCGCACGGCAATCTCGCGAATGACCCCGCCCTCGAGGTGCTGGATGATTTTGTTCTGACCCGTCGCCACGAATGCGCCGGAGCTGACGACCGCGCCCGCAATCATCGCGGTGCTGGCCCAACATCCGAACCCAATGACGCTCACCACGAGCGCGGCAATCCCGGCCAAGGTCGGCACGCGCGTGTTGCGCGGAACATCGCCGTACCATTCGCGCACGGTGGCGATTGTCGGGAGCGGCGCGGGTCCGGCTACGGCTGGAACTGACATCTCAATCACTCGTTACTTTCTAGCATCACTTGTGGGCATCACGCTTCGAGAACGGCCGCGCCGTTGGGCGCCGCTGCGCCGTTGGTGGGCGCGGCGCCACTGCCCGGCGGCCGGGTCGACAGCAGCGGAATGATGTCGTCACGCTTGCCGATGGCTTGCGCCGTCCCGTTGTTCAGAATCATGATCTTATCCACGCTCTGCAACAATGACGGCCGCTGCGTGATGGCGACGATGGTGATGTTCTGTTGCTTGGCGCGGCTGAGCGCCCTCGCCAGGGCTTGCTCGCCGGGGCCGTCGAGATTGGAGTTCGGCTCGTCGAGCACGACCAGGCGCGGCGAGCCGAAGAAGGCGCGCGCAAGCCCGATCCTCTGCTTCTGTCCGCCCGAGAGCGGGCTGCCGTCGATCAGTACCTGCGTCTCGTAGCCTTGCGGGAACTCGGAAATCATCTGGTGCACGTCCGCGAGCTGGGCCGCTTCGAAGACCTGCTGGTCGGTCGCGTCCTCGCGCATGCGCGCGATGTTGGCCTTGATCGATGCCGGAAACAGCTGCACGTCCTGTGGAAGATAGCCGACGCTCTCGCCGAATTGGCGGGGATCCCAGTTGCGCAATTCCATCCAGTCGAGCCGGACGTTTCCGGCGGTGGGCGTGATCGAGCCGACGAGCATGCGAGCAAGCGTCGACTTCCCGGAACCGGAGGAACCGACGATGGCGAGCGATTCCCCCGGCAGTAGTTGGAAGGAAACGCCGTTGAGAATCACCTTCTTGGTGGTCGCCGGTACATACAGAATGCGCTCGACCGCCAATGTCCCCTGGGGACGCGGCAGCCGCAGCCGTTCGAAATTGAGCGGCGAGTTCTGCAGCAGGGCCTTGATGCGCGCATAGGCGGAGCGCGCCGCAATGAAGCTGCGCCAGCCCTCGATCGTTCCCTCGACCGGCGCGAGCGCCCGGCTGCCGACGATCGATGCGGCGATGACCATACCGCCGGTGAGCTCGTCGTGGAGCGCCAGCCAAGCGCCCCAGCCCAGTATGCCGACCTGAGTGGACAGCCGCACCAGCTTGGAAAGCCCGGCCATGATAATATTGCGGTCCTGGGCGGTGACCTGCGCCTTCAGGGATTCCGCCGTTTCCCGTCCCCAGATCTGCACTCCCTCTGGGATCATCCCCATCGCGTTGATCACTTGCGCGTTGCGCGCCATTGCATCGGCCGCCAGATTCGCCCGCATCGCATAGGTGTTGGCTTGGGCGTAGGGCACCGCGGTGAGTTTCTGGTTGATGAGGGCGATGACGAACAGCGCACCGCCGGTGCCCGAGACGATGAAGCCCAAATGCGGGTGGATCAGAAACACGGCCAGCAGGTAGATGGGCGCCACCGGAACATCGAACATCATCAGGAGGATCGGGCCGGTGATGAAGGACCGCAATTGCTGCAGGTCACCCAGCGTCTGGAACTCGCGGCTCGATCCGGTTTGCGCGGCCTTGGCCGCGGCGCTCAGGACCGGCGCGCCGAGCTTCGATTCGGCCTCGACCGCGACCCGCATAAGGATGAACCGCCGCATCATGTCCAGAAATACGTGCGCCGCGATCGCCCCCACCACGATGGCCGAGAGCATGACCAGCGTGTCCAGGCTCCGGCTCGTGTAGACCCGATCCGAAAGTTGGAACAGATAGATCGGCATCGCGAGGATGAACAGATTGACGAAGAAGGAAAAGATCGCAACGGTAACGAGGTTGCGCCGGCACGCGTCGAGGCCCTTGCCGAGAACATCGCGAAAATCCGTGCTCGCCGAGCGCTGCTGCAAGGGCGCCGCCTTGGCGCCCTTTGCACCATGGTCGGCGCCGTTAGCGCGCGACGTCGCCTTGGCCGCTGGTGCCGCGGCGGCCTGGGCGCCGTTCGCGTGCTGACCGGAACCATTGGTCGCACCGTTGGTCGCGACCGGCGGCGTGCCCGATGCCAATGGAACCTCGGTCGAAGCCTGCTTCTCGGCCAGCGCCTGCTCGCTTGACGCCTGCTTGTCGTGTCCGTTTTTCATGAACTCCCTCGGCCTCGTTGCGTCAGACGCCGTTCGCCAACGTCAAACCGCGCGATCACCGCATCTGTAAATGCTAGTGCAGGACACTCGACATGGAGTCGTGGTGGTGGTGGTGCCAATCGATCGGCGTCGCGACGGGAGTGCCGCCCGCCGGCTGCGCGGCGTCCGTCGTTCCGGTGAAGGCGACGAGTTCGGACGCGAGGTGGTTGGGATCGTGTCCTGTGATTCGAGTTCCGTCGGTGATGATGTTGCTCTGGATGAGCATCGTATCGCTATAATAGGTCCCCCCCAGGTATGGAGAGGTAACGCTGCCGCCGTCGAAGATGGCGGCACTGTTGACCGCCACATCATTGCCGGTCGAGACGGTCTGCGCTCCGCTGCCGCCCGCCATGACGACATTCGCGTTCGAGATGACGTTCGTCTGCGAAATGTAGTTGATGTCGTAATAGTCGCCGGTAATGACCAGAACGTTGATGTTCCCGAACAGCTGCGCGAGATTCGTCAAGTCGATTGACGGGCTCTGGCTGTTCAAGCTGGCCTCGAGCGCGGCGGCAGCGGTGGGCATCTGCTGGGGAGTATTGTTGCCCAACTCGTCAATCGTAGCGTCGTTGATCACGGTGTTGCCGCCGCCGGTCACCGAAGCTCCGGCTCCACTGCCGGTTAAGCCGACGGTGTTCTTGTCCAGCAGGACGTTGGTCTGATAGATCATGTCGTCCTGATGGTAATTCCCTTCCACGATGATTAGATTGTAGCTCGACAGGTTCACGTATTCGCTGCCGTTAGCTTGAACGTTGCTGCCGGCAATGATCTGGCTGTCACCGGTCGACCCCGTTGAGTAAACGACGTTGTTGTTGACGAGGTAGTTGGTCTGCACCAGCGAGTGGATGTCCAGCAGCGAGCCGTTCACCACGTCGACCGACCAATTCGCCTCGGTCGCAATCGATCCCGATCCGGACGTACTGGTGGCCGGCGGCTGATTCTGGAAATCCGCGATGTTCTCGATCGTGTTCGGGGCGATCGAGGGGCCGCCGCCCACGCCGGCACCGCCGCCAAGCCCGATCTTGTCGAGCTCCGTGACCACGTTGGTCTGGACGATCTCTTGCGTATTGTAATAATTTTCGAACACCATGAGGGCGGCGGTCGAGGGCGCCAGATTCTCGATGACGGACTGATTGACCGCCGCGTCGGAGCCGACCGAGATCGTTTGATGAGGGTCGGCGAATCCGTTGCCCGTCAGCGCGGGCGGTGCCGCATTCCCCGTATCCAAGGCCGCCGTCACGTTGTCTACCACGCCGGTCAGCGCGGTGCTCGTCACCAAATGAACCTGGTCCGAGCTTTCGGCCGATTGAGTGCCATTGACAAAGATGACCTCGCCCCCAGACGGCACCGAAACCTGATAGGGCGCATCGTGCGTCGCCGTATCGGCCTGGTTCGAGTCGCGCGCATTGACATATTGCTCAAGCCCGGCGGTCGTGGAGTCTGTGATCTGCAGATCGACCGGGACGGCGTCCTGCGCCTTGTCCAGCATCGACGCCAGCGCCTTCGCGGCGTGATCATTGTTGAGCGCGAACACTTCGGCGGGCGCGTTGTACTGGTTGTCGCTGACCAGCAGGTTGGCTTGGTTGACGTCGATAAGGTCTTGATCGCCGCCCTGGTAGGTGGCGGTCACATGTAAGCTCATCTGTTCGTCGGCGCTGCCTCCGTCCGCCGGACCGGACGGAACGGCCGTTTTGATCGGTGGCGGCGGCAACTTGGTCCCGTGCAACTGATGCGGCGTGATCGGATGCGAGCTGCCGATCGCGTTCACGTGCCCTTGGTATGGTAGCGACGGCACGTCGAGGATCGCCGTCTGCAGCCCGCCATTTTTGATCAACTCGGGTCCCGCATCCGCGTGCGGTCGGCCCAACGGTCCGGCGGTCGCTTCATCGTCGAAACCGGCTTGCGACGCCGCGCCGTCGAGAACGACCGTACCGGATGTAATGTCTTCCGGCGGAAGGCGTAGATACCCGGCGAAGTGCCAAATCAACTCAGTTGCGCCAGCCAAAGCCATGGACGCCTCCAACCCTGAATGTGATGACCCCACGCTGACGATGCGCGGACCGTAACTAATGGGCCCACGGGGTATGCGGCGTGGACCAGAAAGGCGGCCCGCACCGTATGCCGCGCGGACCAGAATGGTGGCCCGCGCGGCGGCCGCGCGGGCCCGAAATCATCTCGCGATGATATTAGGTGTGAACGTGGGAATCGGTTGCGGTGATCGCGTCGTGGCCAACAACCGTGGTCGAGAACGAATTGTTCTGGATGTTAGCGCCCATCACGATGCTCTGGTTCAACGCATCGAGCCCGTTCACCGCCGAGGTGATGGTGCTTTGCGCACTCTCGGTCGACCCGTCCCCGACGGCGCCAAAGGCTCCATTTCCGTCGTTGGTCACGTTGCCGCTTTCCGAGCCACTGAAGCAGCCGCCGCAGTTGGAGTCCGAGATGTGATCCGCGGTGCCGTTGCTGACGAGGCTGTTCACCTGGTCGAGGGCAATCTCGGTATTGGTCCCGCCGCATACGTCGCCGTTGCCCCCGATGGTCTGGGTGACGTTCTCCGGCATGTACAGCACGGCGCCGTCGCACGTATCGCCGATCAGCGGAGTGATGTTCGCACAGACGCTCACATCCACCGAGACGGTATCACAATTGTCGTTGGTGTTGTGGTTGGTGTCGCAGTTGGCGTTGGAGTTGCCGTTGGCATCGAAGTTAGCATTGCCGTTCAGGTTGCCGTTGGCGTCAAACGACGACTGGCTTTGCCCCTGCAGCTCGCCCTGGCCTTGGCCTTGGCCCTCAAGCTGACCCTGGCCCTGCAGCTCGCCTTGCAGCTGACCTTGCAGGCCGGACGGATCCTGGTTGTGGTCACCGCCGTAGTTATTCTCACCCATGATGTGTCTCCATATGCCGCGAAGACGCACCGCTATACTTTACGCAACCGCTGATCTTCTGCGTCTGCGATTGACGAAAGTTGCCGCGGAGGAACTTCACGTAGCGTTGAATCGTGAACTTAGATGATCGCTGGTCGGATCGCGTAGCAAATGTCCGCCGAACGCAAGACACCTAACCACCGTTACCCGAGCCGAGTTTGTTTGCTAGCGCGTCTTGGTGTCGTGAGCCTCCCCTGTTTTGTTTCGGGACAGTTACCTACGGGGAACCCCTCCTCGCTTCAACACCGACGCGGAAATTTACGCAGGTTATCCACGCCTAAGTCCAGAATAGTATTTTACTACCTCGTCAAGGTACCGAATAACCACCAAACTGTTTAGTATCTTTAACATGGACAAGATCGACGTTGCGATCCGTAAACCGTGGCCGCTACTTCGCTTCGTGATGAGAGGCGCTGGAACACCGACTGTTTCCGAATCACTTGATGGAAAACGCTGCAGGTCTGCTGGGTTTCCAAGCTGCCGAGCACCGAGATCGCGTGCGGAAGTCCGCCAGAAGCTAGCGCCGGGCACATCCGTAGTCCGGGTCGCTGCAGACGTGACGGACCTCACATGTCAGGCAGCCGGCTTGAAATAGCGTGCCGTCCATGGTGGGCGCGAAGGACTACCATACTGCAGAACGAAGCTTGCGGAACGAGCACCCTGGTTCCGACCTTGGGAGTAGATGGACGCAAATGCGCAAGAGTGAGCCGACAACGCCGAGTTCCGTCGCTCCGAGTCGAAATCATCTTCCGCAGGATCCCGCGCACGGAAGCAGCACGGCGCCGGCGATTCGGTTGGAGGCCGCGACGTCGGAGGCACCCAAGATTCTGGTCATCGAAAGCGACGAGCGGCTGTCGCGGACGTTGTCGACGCGGCTTGAGGCCGAAGGGTTCAACCCCCAGGTGGCGCGCAATCGCGCGCAAGCCCGCGCGCTCCTGCGCTTCTTGCGTTTCGACTTGGTCCTGAGCGATGTGAAACTCGTCGACGGCGACGGCGAGCAGATCCTGCTCAAGGCCCAACCCGCTCTCGGATCGACACCGGTCATTTTCACCACTGCATCCGGAGACGTGGAGCAAGCCGTCCGCGTCGTGAAGGCGGGCGCCGTGGATTGCGTACGAAAGCCCTACGACATTTCGACAGTTGTCGACCAAGTTCGCCGCATCGTCTCCAAGCGCGCCGCGCATGCCGAAACCGCGGCCATCGAGCCCACTTCCGACTGTCCGGCCATGCGTGTGCTCTGGGCGCGCCTCGAAAGACTCGCGCCCACGAATATCAGCGTACTGATCACCGGCGAAAGCGGGTGCGGCAAGGGAATTGCGGCGCGACGGCTGCATCGCCTGTCACCGCGAGCCAACGAGCCGTTCGTCGTCGTCGCCTGTGGCAGCCTCGCCGGCGCCGATGGAGAAAAACTGCTGTTCGGCGACGTCGTCCGATCGCCCGATGGCAACGAGATGCTGGCGCGCCCCGGCGCGCTCGAGCAAGCGGGCCGCGGCACGTTGGTTCTCGATGCCCTCGACGAAATGCCGCCGGCCGTTCAAGGCGGGCTGGTTCAGGTTTTGAACGACGGGCGCTTTCGAAGGATCGGAGATCTGGGAAGAACAGTGCCGTTCGAAGCGCGCGTCTTGGCTACGGCGAATCTTTCCGGCGCTGGCCTGCACGAGCAATTGCGCGCGGATTTGTTCCATCGGCTGGCGGTCGTCGAAGTAGCCATGCCGCCGTTGCGGGACCGGCCAGCCGACATCGAGCCTTTGGTCAATGCACTGTTGCGCGAAGTCACAAGCGAGCTCGGCGCTGCCGTCCGCCACGTCGACGCCGAGGCGCTGGCTGCGGTCCGCGCTCACCGCTGGCCGGGCAACGTCCGCGAGCTCCGCAACCGCCTGGTCCGAGCCGTCAGCCTGGCGATGTCCGATACGATCGGCCTCAAGGATCTGTTTCCCGACGCCCCCCAGAGCGAGAGCACGACCGCCAGGCCGCGAGCGACGACACTGGGGGAGGCGCGCACGAATGCCGAGCGACAGCGCATTCTCACAGCTCTCGCCGCCCACGACGGAAAGATCTCGCGCACGGCGCAGAGCCTGGGAATTTCGCGGGTGACGTTGTGGGCGAAAATGAAGCGTCTGGGATTGTCGGATCGCGGCCGGACCGACTTTTAGATACGAGCTCTAGATACCGGCGCTCGTGCGCGGTGAAAATGCGGCCCCCGGCAAATATTCACCTCAGAATCGGATATACGTGCTCACGCCGCCGAATGCGCCATTTCCCTGGTCTCGGTCGTGCAAATAACCGCCGTAAAAGCCCAATTCAAGCTTACCGAATTTGAGGCCGTTGATGCTGCCGCCGAGCCGCCACTGAGAATAATGCTCGTCACCCAACATGGCCATATAGGGTCCGATGAAGACCTCCGGTTTGAACAGCGCGTACCCGACCTCGAACTGGGAATAGTAGGCCTTGAATGCCGTCGAGTAGCTTGCCTCTCCCGAAATCATCGTCTTCGTGGTCGGATTCGAGTAAAGCTCGGCGTGCGCCTTGTAGCCGAATTCCGTCCCTTGCACCGGATTTATCGGATCGAATGCATTGACACGGTTTTGCTCGACGTTGCTGCCGCCCATCAGCAGAAAGCTGGTATTCCCGGAAGCATTGAAGAACTCATACCCGAACAGGAGGCTGAACTCGTCGCCGAACCCGTACACACGAAGCGGAACCGGGGCGTCGATATAACTGTAGGCTCCGTCCGCCGTCTCGAAACGGACACGAAATCCCGACTTGTCGAGCCCCTCTTTGGTAGGGGCCCACAGGAGCGCGAAATCACCGTACGCACTGTAGGGATTAGTAAGCGTAAAGCCCGTGTTGATCGCGACGGTCTCCACCGTGTCCGACGTGTCGTCGGCCGACTTGATCGTCAAGCCTGCCGCGGAGGCAGATACAATGCCCACGCATATGCTCGCCGCGAATGTCGCAAGCCGAGCAAACATCATAGCAGCACCGCAAGGCGAACAGACATCACATGCCCCCGCTCGATGTCAGGCTCCGAGATCTTGAAATCTAACCGCGCATGGCCGGCAGCCGGAGGTAAACCGATAACCCGCCTTCAATTGATATTAACCATTGCAAATTGGCCACACCTATCAATCATCGGCATGCAACGCCGCGGCTGTATTTTACCCAAATTAAGCGGACGCCACGACGCACGAGCGCTCATGCGTTGCTCGAAAGCGGAGCGGCGATGCTCTCGAGCGGCCTGCGCTCCGCATCGACGCCGAGTTTCTGTTCGGTGCCGGCGGCGGCGACCATCAGCGCGGCGGCGATGAGATAACCAGCCGCCACCGCCCAGCGCGAGTCGGTGCCGATCAACTGCCCGAACAACCACGGCGCGCCGGCGCCGCCGAGGCCCGTGCCCAGCGCGTAGAAGCAGGCGATCGCCAGCGCCCGGGTCTCGAGCGGAAAAATTTCGCTCGCGGTCAGGTAAGCCGAGCTTGCGGCCGCGGAGGCGAAGAAGAAGACGAGCATCCAGGCGATGGTCTGGCTCCAGGCGGAGAAGACGCCCGCCCCGACCCCTAGCGCGGTTGCCGCCAGCAGCAGGCCGGCTGCCGCATAGGTTCCGGCGATCATGCGCCGCCGGCCGACCGTGTCGAACAGTTTTCCGAGCAGCAGCGGGCCGAGAAAATTGCTCGCCGCTAGCGGCAGCAGATAAAGCCCGACGCTTCGCACCGGCACACCGTCGAAGGTCACGAGAACGAGCCCGTACGAGAAGAATACGGCGTTGAATAAAAAGGCTTGCGCGATCATCAACACTAGCGCCAACGCGCTGCGGGAGCGATACTTGCCCAGCATCGCGCGAAGGATCAGGCCGAACCCGAAGCTGCGGCGCGGGCGGATTTGCAACGTCGCCCCGGGCGCGTCCAGGCGTTCTCCCGTTTCCGACTGGACTTGGCTCTCGATGGTGCTGACGGTCGCGTCGGCCTCCTGCGGCCAGCCGTGGGTGACGAGCCAGCGCGGGCTCTCCGGCACGTAGCGGCGCAGCAGCAGGATTCCGAGCCCGACCACGCCGCCGACGGCGAAGCACAGACGCCACCCGAGGTTCGGCGCCAAAATTTGCGGATCCAGCATCAGGAGAGCGGCCCCGGAGCCAGCCATGGCGCCGAGCCAAAAACTGCCGTTGACGATGAGATCGATGCGCCCGCGGTAATGCGCCGGAATCAGCTCGTCGATGGCCGAGTTGATGGCGGCGTATTCGCCGCCGATGCCGAGCCCGGTTATCAGGCGGAAGGCCGCGAAGCTCCAAAAATCCCAAGCGGTCGCGGTCAGAATGACGCCGGAGAGGTAGATCACGAGCGTCATGTAGAAGATGCGCCGACGGCCGAACTGATCCGTCATCCAGCCGAACACGAGGGCGCCGACGACCGCGCCGATCACATAGAAGGATGCGGAGGTGCCGACATCCTGCGTCGACAGCGCCAGCGTCTGCGCCTCCTGCAGCGCCGGGCCGACGGCGCCGACGATCGTGACCTCGAGGCCATCGAGGATCCAGGTGATGCCGAGCGCAACCACAACGAGGAGATGAAAGCGGCTCCACGGCAGCCGGTCCAACCGGGCCGGAATATCCGTCACAAGGGTCTCGCCTTGCGGCATCACCCCCGTTGCGCCGTGCTCGGACTTGGTCACATCAACCTACTCCCGCTCGTTCCTGAGCAACAATGAACCGACGAAGCTCAACTTGCGCCGAAGTCGTCAGGTTCCGCGTGGCGGGTTCGGCCGCGGCCTGAAATGAACATTCCCCCACGCAGACGTTCCGGGTAGAGTTGCGTTCCCACTCCGCAGGGTCATGAGGAAATATGAAAGTCGGGCTATTCGACCATGTCGAGCAATCGGACCGCGCGCTCGCAACCGTTTTCGATGAACGGCTGACGTTTGTCACCGCCGCCGACGAAGCCGGCATCTATTGTCTGCACGTCGCGGAGCACCATGCCACGCCGCTCAACATGGTTCCGGTGCCGGGCGTCTATCTCGGCGCGGTCGCCCGCGCGACCAAGCGCATCCGCCTCGGCCCGCTGGTCTATCTGCTTCCGCTCTACTCGCCGCTGCGGCTGATCGAAGAGATCTGCATGCTCGATCACCTGAGCTATGGCCGGCTCGAGGTCGGCGTCGGCCGCGGCGTCTCGCCGTTCGAGCTCAAGTACCACAAAGTGGAGCATGATCAGTCGCGCGATATCTTCATCGACGCGTTCAAATGTGTCAGCACCGGCCTTATCAGCGATCCGTTCAGCTATGCGGGCGAGCACTATTCCTATGCCAACGTGCCGATGCCGCTGCGGCCGTTGCAGCTGCCGCATCCCGCCTTCTGGTACGGCTCGTCCAACACCATCGGCTCGACCTTCGCGGGCGACCATGGCCTGCATTTCACGACCCTCGGACCCATGGACCGCGCCAAGGAAAACATCGACGCGTTCAAGGAAGCGTTGGCGAAACGCGGCGGCCCGGCTGCGCCTAAGGCCGAGTTTCCGGGCGGCGCCGCGGTTGGCGTGCTGCGCTACATCTTCGTCGCCGATACCGATGCGCAGGCAAGGCGGTTCGCGAAGCCCGCAATGGAGGTGCATCTCGCCAACCTGAATTATCTGCGGACGTTGCACGGCTCGACCGAATTCACCTCGCGCCTCAATATTCCGCGCGGGGCGAATTTTGAGGAATGTCTGGCTGACGGCACCGCCATCGCCGGAACGCCCGACATAGTCTGCGCCGAGATCGAGCGGCAAGCCGCCGCGCTCGGCATCAACTATCTGCTCGCCTATCTGTTCATGGGCACGATGACGCTCGCCGACGCGCTGCGCTCGCTGCGCCTGTTCAGCACCGAGGTGATGCCTAGGATCGCGCGGCTGTGAGCGCGCGATGGAGCCGTCGAGGCTCTCGGCCAAGAAAAAGGCCCCAGAGGCTACCGGGGCCCTCTCATCAACTGAACAGCCGAAGCTGCGGCCGTCGGTTCTTTGTGTCGATCAGAAGCGATAGTTGAGGCCGACGCGCGCGATGTTGGCCTTCAGGTCGATGCTGTGGGTGAACGGACTCGGATCACCTGGGATGAAGCCGACCCCCGATACGCTACCGAAATTGACGTAGAGGTACTCGGCCTTGGCGGTCCATCCGCCCCAAAGACCCGCCTCGACGCCACCGCCCACCGTATAGCCGGTCTTGCTATTGGAGAACGACGCGCCCTCCACGTCACCTATAGTGTCGGTGAACCCGAAGCTGCCGTTCAGCGTGGTGAAGGCAGCGCCCCCGGTGGCAAAGAAAAGCCAGTTGTTGGCCGCGACGCCCACGCGCCCACGTGCAGTGGCCAGCCAGCTCGTGCTGGCTGACGAATTGAGCGTGTAGGGAATAGGACCTGCAAGGGTGCCCGTGGTGTTCGCGCTGCCGCTCAGGCGGAGCGATTCAATATCGCCCTCGAGGCCGAAGACGATAGGGCCCGCCTGCCAGTTGAAGCCAGCCTCGAAGCCGCCCGTGAACCCGCTCGGTTTGATGCTCTGCGCTCCGGCGGCATTAACGATTGCCACGTCCGAGGAAATAAATCCGAGCGGGTTGAGCGCTACCGAGGTTGATGGATCGAAGGTTCCCCACGCCCCGCCTACGTTGCCGCCGATATAAAACCCGGTCCAATTATAGGGTACCGGCGCAACCTTCACGTAAGGTGCGGGTGCCGGCGCGGGCGCTGGCGGCAGATCCGCGGCGACGGCGCCGCCCGCCATGGCCAGCGACATTGCGCTTCCCAACAGCAGCTTCTTCATCGAATACCTCCCCCCGAGAGGTCGCCCGCAATGGGTGACCTCCCGTTAGCCTCGCCATAAGGGTATTAAATTACCTGATTCGCTACGGTGCCAAGGGTGCACCACTTCATAGCGTTCAATCGCCACGCGCATGGCAAATTAGCGCCATGCCAGCTGACCGGAACGGGCTTCGCCGGAACGTGCGGCGCCCGTCATCTGCGGTGGAACACCAGCGTCCTGACCTCGATGCTTTCCCGGGGCTGCGCGTCGCGCGGGGTCGTCGGGTCGACGAAGGCGCTGTGCGGGACGAAACGGGCGCGCCCGTCGGTCTTGGAATCATAGCACTTGAGCAGGAGCGCCTCGTCCACGCGCATCTCGGGGACGTAATACCAGCGATGGTTGGGATTGTAGGTGACCGAATAGGTCTCCCCGGTCCGATCCGGATAAATGAGATCGGCGGCGACGAGATCCTTGAAGTCGACCGTGCCCGCGTCGCAGACCGCGAGCGGCGCATCCTGCAAGGGGCCGCGAATCGGCCGCCAAAGATTGATGACCTGCACGCGGCCGCGCAAAAGCTCGTCCGCCTCGTCGGGCAGCAGATCGCGCACGCGTTGCGGGCCGGACTTGACCGTGTGATCGACGTGCACGCGCGCGACCGGCTGGCGCAGGCCGCCCCGCCGATCCTCGGCGCCCGGAACACGGCGGCGCACCGTGTGGTCGAAGATGACGACGCGGTCGGCGCCGGTCGCCTCTTTCACCGCGTCCTCGACCTCCGGATAATAGGTCTTGCGCAGCTCCTCATCGTCGTAGAAATCGCGGACGCGGCTGCGCTGCTCCAGCAGCTCGAAGCCTTGCCGGTCCAACGCGACCGACGCGGCAATCGGCCGGGCATCGTGAATCGGCAAGGTGTGCGGCTCCGGCACCGCCGTCGTGCGCGGCTCGCCCGCGGGCGGATCATAAGCGTAGGTCCGCGGCTTCCCGGTCATCGGCGCGAGGTAGTTCAGCTCGGCCTTGACCGCGGGCAAGCGATCCGACTCGATTCTGCTCACGCTCACAGTGTTGCTCAGGCTCATCTTGTTGCTCCTGACTGTGGCGGCCCCGGTCGGCCGCCGTCCATCATCCGGTCGCGGGCTCTTGATCGGCGGCGACAAATTCCGCGCACCATGAGCTCGCGCTGAGATAGCGGTCGTGGCGCCGGCAGATCCCGTCATCGGCCCGCACCGAGGCATAGGCGGAGCTCAGGCTGGTCAGCCCGCCGAAGGCCGTTTCAAGATAGGCCGGATCGTTGCGGAAATACACGCACGACCGGCACTCGGCCCGATGCTGCTCGTCGCTCATGACGTCTCCTCGAGACTGCGTCCTTCTCGATCGGTCAGCGCGTGAGATGCTCCCAATGCGAGGCGAAGACGATGGTCGAGAGAATGAGTCCGAGGACGATATTCACCACGGCCCCCGCGCTGAAGGCGAGAAAGGGTTTGCTCCCCGCGCTCGCGAGCTCGCGAAACCGCGTGGTCAGGCCGATGCTGAGAAAGCAGAAGATGAAGGCCCAGCTGCGCAGATCCTTGATCGGCGCGACCAACGCCGGGCCGACGGTCTTGTTGAAGTCGGCAAGGGTATAGCTCGAGCTCACATAGGTGACGATCAGCGAGGCGATCAGGAAACCGAGCACGAATTTCGGAAAACGCCACCAGATTTCCGCGGCCCGCGGCGCACGGTTGGTCTCGGAGCGCTCCCAGGAGGTGACGGCAACGATCGCCAGCACGAACGCCCAGATTCCGATCCAAACATCGCGGCCCACGACCTTGACCAGCGTGTAGGCGAAGACGGCTTGGTCGCCGGTGCCGGCCACGACGCCGTGGTCGGCGAGATTGCCGTAGGTCTGCGCCGCCGCAAAGCCCGCCGCGTCGGCGAACTCCGAGGTGCCGATCCAGGCGCCGCCGACGCCCGCCGGCAGATGCAGCGCCTCGGACGCGAACGGCAGCACGAAGATCATCGCCACCGCCCAGATGATCACGGTCGTGATGGCGATCGGCGCGTCGCCCTTCTTGGCCCCGACGGCACCCGCGATGGCGATCGCGGCCGAAACCCCGCAGACGGCGCCACCCGCGCCGAGCGTCGCCGCCAGACGCCGATCGAGCCCCAGCCGCAGGCTCACCCAGTAGATCGTCAGAAAGGTCACGATCGAGACGATCGAGGCCTGCAGGATCGCCACCGGGCCGGCCCATACGATCAAGGTGAAGGGCAAGGTGGCGCCCAACAGCACGATGCCGGTCTTGATATAGAACTCGACCCGGAACCCGGCGTCGAGCCAACGCGGCAGGCCGAGCACGTTCGACAGCAGCAGGCCGACCACCAAGGCAACCAGCGGCGGCTCCAGATTATAGGTGTTGGCCTTGTCCCATTGGCCGAGCACAAAGATCACGACCGACAGGGCATAAAGAAAAACGAAGGACGGGATGAAGTCGCGCGCGCGATGACCGAGCGCCGTCAGCGCCACGGTAAAGATCGCAAGCCAGGCGATGAAGGCAACGATGTAGCGATCGTAGCTGGCGGCAAAGTGCGCGCCGAGCTGGGAAAAATCCGACCACTTCGCCGGCGTGACCGCCAGCCAGCGGATGCTCGAGCCGTTGGCGAAGAGCAAATACCCGGCGACAACGATCCCCAGCCCCAGCCAGATCGCCCACCAATCTTCCTTGCGCCACAGCTCGCGCCAGGACGACGGGCTCGCAGGCGCGGCAGGCCGCGCCAGGTCGCCTCGATAGTCCGCGTCGATTCGGCTCATCCGTGCAAACCTCTCCGGCGGCCCGGATCGCGGCGCCACCGACACTGGGGTCAGGTCCCAAGGACTCCCTTATGTAGAATGCGATACTATCGGAGCGCAATATTTGCGCCGATAAAAGTATATTATGCCTCGTATTTGGCATAAACCATGACAATCGTGCTTCATTCCGCCAAATGCCGAAAACTAGTGTTGGCCCCGCGGCATGCCCGGCTGAGCGCGGGAATGCGAAGCGCCGGAAACCGGCAGTTAGCGTCGCCGAACTGGTCACCGCCGCAACAGTTGAGCTAAATCTGTCCCCCGGCGGTGCCCAGTGCGCATCGACCGTTGCCGGAGGAGGTCACGCCATGTCGCAAGCCCACGATCATCACCTCACGCACGTCGACTGGAAGGAGCACGGCGTAAAAGTCGTCCCCGGCAATGCACTCGACCCGAATACGGCGCAGACGCCGGGAATGTCGCGCGCCACCGCGATCAACCACGCGCGCGCCGGTGCCGAGAAGCTGTGGGCCGGAACGGTCACGATTCACGCCAACGCCAAGACCGGCGCCCACCATCATGGCGACCTGGAAAGCGTGATCTTCGTCGTCAAGGGCCGGGCGCGGATGCGCTGGGGCGAGCACCTCGAATTCACCGCCGAGGCGGGGCCCGGCGACTTCATCTACGTGCCGCCCTTCGTGCCGCATCAGGAAATCAACGCCAGCCGCACCGAGGCGCTCGAATGCGTCCTGGTCCGCTCCGGCCAGGAGCCCGTCGTCGTCAACCTCGACATCGCCCCGGTCGAGCCCCCGGAAGAGGTTTTGTGGAAAGACCCCATCCACCGCTAGAGCCGCAAGCTCAGCGTCATCCTGGGCCTCGTTTGTTCAGCCCGGGGACGTAGCAGACAAATCTTGGCTTGACAGTCGGTAAGTTATTACTTACCGTTAGCGATGACTTACGATGCCGCCTTGGCCGCGCTTGCCGATCCAACACGGCGACGCGTGTTTGAGAAGCTGAATTCCGGACCAAAATCGGTCGGCGCCATAGCCCAGGGCCTGCCGGTTAGCCGACCTGCGGTATCTCAACACTTGAGAGTGTTGAAAGACGCCGGTCTTGTCGCCGATCGGGCGGAGGGGACACGGCGGGTTTACTACATCGACCCACATGGGCTCGGCGGATTGCGGAAGTGGCTGGATCAATTCTGGGATGCGGCGCTGCACGCCTATGCCGAAGAGGTCACGCGATCAGAGAGGAAGCGGCGATGAACCGAACTGTCATTCCGGCGCCGGTACGCAAAAGCGTACGCGTCAGCGCACCGTTGGCGCGTGCCTTCGAGGTGTTCACCGCTGGCATTGGCCGCTGGTGGCCAAAGACCCATCACATCGGATCTTCCGACCTCGACACCCATGTCATTGAGCCCAAAGCGGGCGGTCGCTGGTACGAGCGCGGCATCGACGGTGTGGAATGCGAGGTCGGCAAAGTTCTGGTTTGGGATCCGCCTGCCCGGCTCGTCCTCGGTTGGCAGTTGACGGCCGACTGGAAATTCGATCCCAATCTGATGACCGAAGTCGAGGTGCGTTTTATTCCCGACGGCGCGAACGCGACCCGCGTCGAGCTTGAGCACCGTGATCTCGATCGCTTCGGGAATCGCGCCGACGCCTTTCGCCTGCAGATCGATTCGCCAGAAGGATGGGGCGGTCTGTTGCAGCTCTTCGCTCAATCAGCCGCGCAAAAGTGAGGGGTCACTCATGACCGAGATCGTCGTCTACGGAGTGCCGGGCAGCCCGTTTCTGCGCGCCGTCCAGGTGGGACTTGAGGAAAAGCGAGCAGCCTATCGGATACAGGTCATGGGCCCGGGAGAATCCAAGAGCGAGTGGTATCTAAAGAAACATCCGTTCGGCCGCGTGCCTGCGTTCGTGCACGGCGACTTCAGTCTCTATGAAACGCAGGCAATCCTGCGTTATCTCGATGACGTGTTTCCCGAGCCGCCGTTCGAACCAAGCGATCCCCGCGCCGCTGCCCGAATGAACCAGATCATCGGAATCAACGACTGGTATTTCTTTCCTAAAGTGGCCGCGGTGATCGTATTCCAGCGCATCATAGGGCCAACTCTGCTCGGAACCATGACGGACGAAGCCGCCATAGCAGCCGCGATGCCGATGGGGCGCGTGTGCATCACAGAGCTGGATCATCTGTTAGGCTCTCAACAGTTCCTCGCCGGCGATTGCCTGTCCATCGCGGACCTGATGCTGGCCCCGCAGCTCGATTTTTTCTCAGAAACACCGGAGGGAAAATCCCTGCTTCATGAAACGCGGCTCAAAGCTTGGCTTGATCGAATGAACGCACGGCCGAGCATGCAGGCGACGCCAATACCGGAGGCCCTGCGGCGCGCGGCATGACATAGACCCGCGCGATGCCTCAGATGGATCAAACTGAGAAAGAATTCGCGTAGCGCATATAGCTTCCGGGTTGTCCCCCCGAGACAGCATAAGGCGATCCGCGGGCCCAATGATCGGCACGGGCCGCGAGCGTCGCTGGCGTGAGCGCCACTTATGATTGTTTTATCGGCTCTTCGAACGGCGCGCCGCGGCGTCTTCGTTGTTATTTCGCTGTTTTTCAGCCGTCCGGAGGACCGACGGAAGAGGGTCGGGCGACAGGGACACAGGCGGAGGGCAAAGGATATAAGACATTCATCTGCCCCCTGTCGTCATCACCCGTAGTCTGTCCTGCGCCCATGGCCCCTCCCCTCGTCCAACTCAGCGACATCGGCCTGACCTTCGGCGGCACGCCCCTGCTCGACGGCGTCGAGTTGTCGGTCTCGGCGGACGAGCGGGTATGCCTGGTCGGCCGCAACGGGTCGGGCAAATCGACGCTGCTCAAGATCGCGGCGGGCCTGATCGAGCCCGACCGCGGCAACCGTTTCGTGCAGCCCGGCGCGACCATCCGTTATCTGGCGCAGGAGCCGGATCTGTCGGGGCACGTCACCACGCTAGACTATGTGCGCGCCGGCCTCGGGCCCGGCGATGATTCGCATCAAGCGCAATACCTGCTCGAGCGGCTCGGGCTTACCGGCAGCGAGTATCCATCGCGTCTATCCGGCGGCGAGGCACGCCGCGCCGCGCTCGCGCGCGTGCTCGCACCGGCGCCGGACATTTTGCTGCTCGACGAGCCAACCAACCACCTCGATCTGACGACGATCGAATGGCTCGAGCATGAGCTCGCCGCGCGCCGCGCAGCGCTCGTTCTGATCAGCCACGATCGGCGTTTCCTGCAGATGCTGTCGCGCAGCACCGTCTGGCTCGACCGCGGCCGGACGCGCCGGATCGAGCTCGATTTCGGCGCGTTCGAAGCTTGGCGCGACGAAACGTTGGCGCAGGAGGAGCTCGACCAGCACAAACTCGAGCGCAAGATCGAGGCGGAGCAGCACTGGCTTCGCTACGGCGTGACGGCGCGGCGCAAGCGCAATGTCCGCCGTCTGGCGGCGCTCCAGGCCTTGCGGCAGACAAGGCGCGAGCATCGCCGCGCGGCCGGCAAGGCCGTCATCCAGGCCGCGCTCGCCGACAAGTCGGGCGCCCTGATCATCGAGGCCGATAAGATCAGCAAGGCGTTCGGGACGCGGCCGATCGTTGCGGATTTCTCGCTGCGCGTCATGCGCGGCGACCGGATCGGCGTCGTCGGTCCGAACGGCAGCGGCAAGACCACGCTGGTCAAGCTCATCACCGGCGCGCTGCCGCCCGACGGCGGACAAATTCGGCTCGGCGCCAACCTGCAGAGGGCGAGCCTCGACCAGGGGCGCGACAGCCTCGACCCGAACTGGACCTTGAGCGAGGCGCTGACGGACGGGCGCAGCGACACCGTGATGATCGCCGGCGAGCCGCGGCACGTCGTCGGCTACATGAAGGATTTTCTGTTCGCGCCGGAGCAGGCTCGCACGCCGTTGCGCAATCTGTCGGGCGGCGAGCGCGGCCGCCTGATGCTCGCGCGATCCCTGGCACGACCCTCGAACGTGCTGATCCTGGACGAGCCGACGAACGATCTCGATCTCGAGACGCTCGACGTGCTCGAGGAGATGCTCGGCGACTACGCCGGCACGCTGATCCTGATCAGCCACGACCGCGATTTTCTGGACCGGGTCGTGAACGCCGTCATCGTGCCGGAAGGCGACGGCCATTGGGCCGAATATGCGGGCGGCTATACCGACATGCTGGCGCAGCGTGGCGAGGAACTGGCAAGCAAAGGGGTTGCCGCAAAAGCTCGTGTCGAACCGAAGGCAACTGCCGCGCGGCCGGTGCGCGAGCCGGCGCGCGACAAAAAGCGCCTCAGCTTCAACGAAAAGCATGCGCTCGCGACCTTGCCGGGCCGCATCGCGACGCTTGAAGCCAGCATCCGCGATCTGCGGCACAAGCTCGATGATCAGACCTTTTACACACGCGACCGCGACGGCTTCACGGAAACGTCGCAAGCCCTCGCTGCAGCGCAAGCGGAGCTCGCCGCCGCGGAGGACAAATGGCTGGAACTGGAAATCTTGCGCGCGGAGATCGAGGGAGCCTGATGCGCCTAGTCCTTGTGTGGTCGCTGCAGCCATTGCAGCACGCCGCGGCCCGCGGCGGCGCCGGTCGAGAACGACGCTTGCAGCAGATACCCTCCCGTCGGCGCTTCCCAGTCCAGCATCTCGCCGGCGACGAAGGTGCCCGGCCGGCGACGCAGCATGAATTGTGCGTCGACCTCGTCAAAGACGATTCCACCCGCGGTCGAGATGGCATTCGCGATCGGCGCGGTGCCCGTCAGGCGAATGGGCACCGCCTTGATGTGACGGGCGAGGTCCGACGGCGTCAAGGCGGAGAGCGGCGTCGCGGCATCGGCGTGGGTCTCCTGCAGCAAACCGATGGCGACCGGCGCCAACTTCACGGCCTTGCGCAAGAAGGTCGAGAGCGACTGCCGATGGCGGGGCGCGGCGAGACGCTGCTGCAGGTCGGCCATGGAAACATCGGGAAGCAGGTCGATGTGCAAAGTCGCCTCCGCCGCGGCCGCGATGGCATCGCGCAGGTGCGCCGACAGCGCATAGACGCCGCCGCCCTCTAGCCCGCTTTTGGTGATAATCGCCTCGCCGCGTACCGCGTGGCGGTCGAAGGAGAGCGCGATCCGTTTGAGCGGCTGACCTTCGAAGCGGGCGCGGAACAGCTCCGACCAGCCGACGATGAACCCGCAATTGGCCGGCCGCAGCGGGGCAACCGCGATGCCGGCTTGGCGCAGCGCACCAACCCAGCCGCCGTCGGACCCGAGCCGCGGCCAGCTGGCCCCGCCGAGCGCCAAGACGGTGGCGTTGGCCTCGACGACCACGGAACCGTCGGCCGCTGCGAACCGCAGTCGGCCCTCGCCGTCCCAGCCGCGCCAATGATGGCGCGGCTTGAACGTTACCCCCATGCCGGTGAGGCGTCCCAGCCAGGCGCGCAGCAGCGGAGATGCCTTGAATGCGCTCGGAAAGACCCGACCGCTCGATCCGACGAAGGTCGTCTGCCCGAGCGTTTCGCACCACGCCCGCAATTGCGCCGGCGGAAAGACCTCGATGGCAGCGCGAAGCTGCCGCCCGGCGGCGCCATAGAGGCCGAGCAGCCGTTCAAGTTCCTCGCTATGCGTGAGGTTGAGCCCGCCGCGGCCGGCGAGCAGGAATTTACGACCGACCGACGGCATCCGATCGTAGATGGTCACCATCACGCCGCCGCCCGCAATGACTTCCGCCGCCATCAATCCGGCCGGCCCGCCACCGACGACCGCGACGTGAGAGGATGATGCGTGGCGCAGAGGTGACCCAACGGATGGCATAATCGACAAACTCTACAGATGCGGCGAACGAGATCTTCAGCACCGGAGATGAAAGCCGATGTGCGGCACCGATCACACGATCGCGCTGTGTCAATGCAGTCTTGCAGTATAGAGAGACAATACTTGACTTCGAACGTGGCGCTCACTCAATTTACGCCAACCTCGCGTATATATACCAGATGTATACCAGAATTAATGGCTTGAAAGTAGAAATTACCGCCTAATGTACGCCTTGACGGTCGTATTTTATCTGTGACCGTTCCTTCCGGTTGAGATTATTCTGCACCCCCTACGTCAAACAACTTATCATCGTCGGCCGTTTAAAACGTCAACGTGTTTCTAATACCTTTGAGCCAATAAGCATGTAGCGGCGTTATGGCCTAGAGAAAATCGACAAGCGTGTCGGAATGGCGGAAGTACTTGGAAGCGTGGTCGACGCACAGGATTGGCGGCTGATTATCCTCGCCGGGCTGATCTGCATTCTCGCGGCACTCGCCGCGGTCAGCCTGCTCTATCGTCCGGCTCTGGGGAGCTGGCGCACGCGGTTGCTATGGATTGTCACCGCCGGCGCGGCGCCGGTGGGCGGTCTGGGGGGCATCTATGTCCTCGCCGCCCTGGCATACGAGCCGAGCACGCTGCCGCTCGAGATGCTGGCGCTCGCGGCCGCCGGGGCGGCAACCTTCGCGCTGGGGACATGCATCCTCGCCAGCCTCTTGGATCGACGCACTGAAAGAATGCTCTATGAGAAGAATCTCCTTCTCGACGCGGCCATGAACAACATGGTCCAGGGCCTCAACATGCTGGATGCGGAGGGACGCCTCGTCCTCGCCAACGCCCGTTATCTGGAAATGTACGGCCTTTCGCCCGACGTGGTTAAGCCCGGGTGTACGGTCCGCGAGCTGGTCGAGCATCGCATCGAGCGCGGAACCTTCTTCGCCATGGACCCCGAGCGATACATCGCCGACCTGACGGCGGCGCTCGCCAATCGCCGCGCGGACCAGGGCACGCTGGAGCTGGCGGACGGACGGGTCATCTCGGTCATCAGCAAGCCGATGGCCGGCGGCGGCATCGTCGTCACGCACCGGGATATCACCGATGCGCACCGCGCGCGCATCGAGCTGCAGCGGACGCGAAACTTCCTCGATCAGGTGATCGAGAACGTGCCGGCCTCGATCGTGGTGAAGGATGCGCATGACTTGCACTACATGCTCGTCAATCGCGCCACCGAGCAGCTGTACGGTGTGGCGCGCGACCAGTTGATCGGAAAGACAGCGGCCGACATTTTTCCTCTCGCCGCCAGCGAAATGATCACGGCGCGCGATCTGGAATCCCTGCAAAGCCGCAGTCCGACGCCGCTGCAGGAGCATACATTCCCGACGCCCGGCAATGACACCCGCATCGTTACCTCAACAACCCTGCCGGTCCTGGACAAGAATCGACAGCCGCAATATCTGATCACGGTCGTACAAGATGTGACGGAGCATCGGCGCGCCGAAGCGCGCGCGGCGCGCCTGACTTATCATGATCCGCTGACCGATCTGCCAAATCGAGCGGCTTTCACGGAATATTTCAATAGCATGCTTGAGCGGGCGGCGACCGAGAACAAGCACTTCGCCGTCCTTTGCCTCGATCTCGATCGTTTCAAGGAAACCAACGACGTATTCGGGCACTCCGTCGGCGACGGGCTGCTGCGCGCGGTCGGGCAGCGCCTCGCCGCGGCAGCCAAAGGCGCCTTCCTCGCCCGCCACGGCGGTGATGAATTCATGCTGATCGTCGACGACGACGAGCTTCTCGCCTCGCTCGCCGCCGAGCGGTTGCAATCCGCCGTCGCCGATGATTTCGAAGTCGACGGCCACCAGCTGCGGGTCGGGCTCAGCGTCGGCATCGCGCTCTATCCAGCCGACGGCATCGACGCGACCTCGCTGATCGGCAATGCCGATGCGGCGCTCTACCGCGCCAAGGAAGAAGGCGGGGGCTCGGTCCGCTTCTTCGAAGCCGATATGGACAAGCGGGTCAGAGAGCGCCGCGCCCTCGTGCATGAGCTGCGCTCGGCCATCGATCGTGGCGAGCTCGTCCTCCATTATCAGCCGCAGGCGCGGATCAGCGGCGAGCCGATCGGCTTCGAGGCGCTGATCCGCTGGCAACACCCCACGCGCGGTTTGATCGCGCCCGGCACGTTCATTCCGCTCGCTGAAGAATGCGGCCTGATTCTCTCGATCGGCGAATGGACCCTGCGGGAAAGCTGTCGCGAGGCAGCCTCTTGGCCGTATCCGTTGAACGTTGCGGTCAATCTCTCCCCCATCCAATTCAAGCATGGCGATCTGCCGGGGCTCGTCCATTCGGTGCTGCTTGAGACCGGGCTCGAGCCGCACCGGCTCGAGCTCGAGATCACCGAAGGCGTCCTGATCGACGACCTCTCGCGCGCCTTGATGGTCCTGCGCCGGCTGAAGCTGCTCGGCGTGCGGATCGCCATGGACGATTTCGGCATCGGCTACTCTTCGCTATCGAATCTCCAGGCGTTCCCTTTCGACAAGATCAAGATCGACCGCTCCTTCGTCTCGAACCTCGATAGAAATGCGCAATCGGCGACGATCGTCCGCGCCGTGATCGGGCTTGGCCGCGGGCTTGGTCTTCCGATCTTGGCCGAAGGCGTCGAGACCAAGGAGCAGCTTGCGTTCCTGCGTAGCGAAGCCTGCGACGAGGTCCAAGGCTACCTCATCGGAAAGCCGCTGCCGATCAATTCCTACGCGGCGGTGATCGGCCGCTCGACCGGCGTGGCAAAATCCGTGGCATCCGTCGCGTAATTCGCGCTAGCGCCCGAAGGCGGACCCCAGATGGTCCCAGCCAAAGCTGCAATCGGCCACGTCCTAAGCCCGAAAGCTCCAATGCTCTGAACCCCTGCCTTGCGCGGCGCAGACGGGGTGGAAGTGCGCGCTCTGGCAGGTTCCCGCCGCCAGACAAGACATGCGAACGCACCGACGGCCAGTCCGTCTCTCGATTGCCTCTTTCGCCAGCGACATGAAGATCGATAAGCTAAAATATCGAGCCCGTTGATTCCGACGGACTCCCCTAGTCGCGCTGAACGGATGGCCTCCATGCAACGGCGAACTGCAAGCTCGTGCCGACCGACAAATGTCGCAACCTCCACCGCCCGGGTGCTGCGCTATACGGCCGTCGTCGTGGGGTTGATCTGTTATTGCCCGATCCCCCCGGCGAAAGCTGCCGACCTCTCGCAACGAATGCGCTTGCCGGTCGGACAGTACTGGCTCGGCACGGACACGCACGCCGGCGCCGGCCGCCGGGAAACGTCCGGACGCGGCGCGTCGACTCTGGCCCCGGTTGCCGCCAGCAACGTATCGTTGGGTTATCGCTTGCCGGTGTACTGGATCGATGTCGCGCGCGATCCGCCCACCTCCAAGACACCGATTGCCTATTTCAGCGGAAACGCCGAAGTGCTTCGCTATCGAAAAGGCAAGCTGCTCGGCAAAAAGAGCCTCGGCGAGGCCGTCTCAGGGCCCGCTCCATGGCTGACATTCACGGGGGTCGATCGCCCCGACTCGGCGCCCGACAAGCCGAGAGGCACGAGCGTCGAAATCGCCGCGGTCCCGCAGGGCTCCCAGCTCTCATATCGAATCATCGTCTCAGGCTTGGCGCTAGGCGGAGAGGATCGCGACGATGTTGAATCAGCTTACGCGGCATGGACCGGCAACGCCGCTCTGATGCAGGTGACGAGTGCCCTGGAAGCTTTCCGCAAAGCTGTCGTTACCGACGTGAGCGCCAGCAGCGAAGCCATCGCCAAATTCGAGAATGCACGTCAGGATTTCGAAACCAATCAATTCGGCACCGAGCCCTCGGGAATATCCGCGGCAAAACCAAGCGCAGCCGACGCCTCGGACGTCATCGATGGCACGATTTCGCGAACCTTCGATATCGATGCCGACGAGGTGACCAAGGCCGACCGTCTCGATTGGATAACACTCGTTCGCGGACGCGTGCTTCCCGGCACCGAGTTGAAGGTCCTTTCCGAGCGGATGAGCGCTCTGCAAATCCCGATTGTGCTGTCACACCCAGAGCTCTCGAAAAGGGACGCTCGGCTGTTGGCCGCCTATGCGCGTTTTTCGGCGCAGCACAAGACCACCGAGCAACTGGCCGCTTTCCGCAAGCTTCGCGCCCAACAAAACCTGTCGTTTGCCGACGCCTTGCGGCAATCCGTGTTCACGCTGTTCGATGAAACGGCGTGGACCAGCGGCCATCCGGAGCTGGTGCTACTGAATGATTTCGATTGCGCCAAGGAAAGCCAAGACTACGGAAAAAACCTATTGGCGGAGCTTCGCGCGAGTGTCGAACTGATGCGGGCCTCCCAGTCGTACCTGGCGACGCGTCCCAACGTCCGACCCGCGAAGGTCACCATCGCTGATGACAAAGTCTGCATCGCCCGAATTCTCCCCAATGCCGTTGAAAGACGTGTGATGCCCGCGGGGCCAAGCACGAAATCGTTCCTGGAAAAGACCTATGGCGGGGAGAACCTTGTCGTATCGGACGACGACGAAGAATCCGCCAATGCCCTGACGGCACAGCACATTCAATTCGAAACGCTCGGAGCATGGGGACGTCGCTTATCGGCCAGGGCTTTCAACCAAACGACCACCTCGGCCAAACGATCGTCCGAGCGCAAATTCGTGCACCTTCGCAGACGAGGTCGCAATTCCCGAGGCTTCGACGTGACTGTGCTCGATCTCGAATCCGGCGGAGACGCATCGGTCGCCCGAGCGCCTGACGGGACCTTGCTCATGATAGGGAGCGGACCCGCGAAGGGCGCGCTGCAAAGGTTTGCAAATCTGCTCCCGCGCATCCATGGGCGCCGGAAGCCCCCAATTCGCATGGCGATCACCCACGCTGACCAGGAGCACATTGATGGCATCAAGCAAATTTCCGACGCTGGCTTTGAGATCAAAGAGATGTTGATCGGTCGATCGGATAGCGACGGGAATACCATTGATGGTCTAGGCAGTATATTTGCGAACGGAGAGCGGTCCGAGGTCCAGCAGGGCGCGGGCCGCGGGGTAACCCACTTCGTGCGCAAAGGCGTCAGCCCATTGTTCTTGCCGGATTCACGGCGCACGTCCGAAGGGGGCGATGTAGAGAGCTGGTCGCTTCGCAATATCGCCGGCGCGACGATCGACGTCCACCACGTGATCGAAGCCAGGTCAGAAGACGACGGCGGGCTGCTGGTTCGGATCGGGTACAAGGGCCTGCATTGGCTGTTGTGCGACGATCTCAGCGACGTGGCCCTGGCGGCGTTCGTCAATGATCTACCGGCGAGCGAATTAAGCGGGGGAATCTTGAAGTGGCCGCATCTGCTTTGGCTGCCGGCGGAGCAGTCGCCGGCACGACGGAATTTGGCCCAGTTCTTGGGCAAAGTGGCGCCGCACACGATCGTCTTTTCAAGCAGCGGCGATAGCTCCCAGGATCATGCTCGATTCCTCGAAATCAAACGGTTCGTGACAAGCGTGCTGGGCAACGGCGTGGCAATCGCATGGACAGGGGAAATGCATAAGAACATTGCGATACAAGCGAAGGCGAGAACTTTGCGGGACACGGCCACGCAAACAGGCCGCACCAACCGTCCGAAACCAGTCGCAAAGCGCGTCGGGCGAAGCGAGCGCAAAGCGTAGCGACGCGACCGAGCCCAACGGGGGATGGATCGATAACGGCGGGGCCGGAAGTGCTTCGCTTCCGGTGAGGATGGTTGATATGGGACGGATCCACATCGGATCGCGAATCAATTAAACCCCTCCGGACAACTCTGAGGATGCCGATATGAAGCTTAAAGCCACGCCACCGGCATGTCTGCGCCGGGACTTGGTTGGAAAATGGAGGTCTGCGCTCGTTATTTCTTGCCTCCTCGGCCTTGCGCCCGGTTCGCTATTTTCGGCGCACGCTCAGGACACGACGTTTTCCTCGCTGGTCGGAGAATGGGACCATATCGCAACCGGGGAGAACATCCAGGTTCGCCCGAACGGCGACGTGTGGCAAACGAGCGGCCCCATGGCTCGCGTGGCGGCCGGAATCATCGAAGCCGGCGGCAACTTCGCCTTCGAGGGCAAGGACAACCAGGGTCGCCGATTCCGCTGCGTGTACTACATAACGTTCTTGGCGGACGGGACGACCAACTGGAGAACCGTGGCGCACGAGGGGTCCAGCACCTGCCCGTCGGGCATCCATGCTCCCGTCAAAGCCTGGCTCGAAACTGACACCGGGCGACCGCGCCAGCAGATCACGGCCGGCCCGAACGCGGGATCCTCGTCTGCATCCACGCCGACGCCTTGTGCCGATGCCGGAACGCATTGGCGCAGCGCCGAGGCAATCGGCACGCTGGCGGCCTATGAGGACCACCTCGCGCAGTTTCCCGCATGCGCGTTTGCGGGCCTCGCCAAGGTGAGAATTGCGTCTCTGGGGCAGCAGGTGCCTCTGCCTGCGCAAAGCTCGCTCCCCCGGCGCTCGCCCGATCCAAGTCAACCCCCGGTCACCTCCGCTCCTCCGAGCTTCGATTGCGACAAGAGCCTGCCGCTGATCGAGCAGCGCATTTGCGACAGCCCCGGACTCGCCACAAAGGACCGATCGCTGACCATCCTCTACAGTCGTCTTGCTGACAGTCTTTCGGGGGACGAAAAGCTGATGCTGCGCAACGAGCAACGGCAATGGTTGAAGCGAAGGCGGGACTGCGGGGCCTTCACCTCCGATAAGATGGTCGCCTGCGCCAGCCGTCTTTACGACGAAAGGATCTCGCAGCTGCAACAAAAATTGAGTCGCGCCGCGGCTGGCGCCGATCCGAGCTTTGAGTGCCAAGCCGGACTCAGTCCCGACGAAAGCGCCGTCTGCGCCGATGCCAATCTTGCGGCGAAGGACCGGCTGTTGACGGATCTGTATACGCGCCTGCGGTCGGCGCTGGCGGTTCGCTCACCGAATGAGCTGAACGATCTGATCAGAGGTCAACGGACCTGGCTAGGTCAACGTAGGCAATGCCACGAGCCGCGATTGGCTGCATGTGTTGCGGCGCTGTATGATCAGCGCATCAGCAATCTTAGAGCGGGCCTGGCGAGGCAATAGGGCGCGTACCGGAGGCTCAGGCCGCCACGGACTTGCCGATCACGGCGTTGACCCGCGGCATCACCTCCTCGGCCATCAGTTGCATCGATCGTTTCGCCAGATTGGCATCGACCCAATCCATGCCGGCATAGACGATCTCGCCGAAATCGCCGATTTCTTCGCGCAACGCCAGGATTTGGTCGACGACCTTGCTCACCGAGCCGTAAATGACGAGCTTGTCCATGACAAATTCGTGGGTAATCGCCTCGTCTGGCTGGTCCTTGTCCGCCTTGAGCACGAACAGCCGCTTGCCGCGCGCCAGCTTCGCCTGGATCTGCCGATAGTAGAAGCGGTAGGGGCTGCTCTCATCGAAACGGCCGTAACGCGCGGCGGTCTTGTCGTCGTCTGCCACGAAGATCGTGCGCGCCACGCGCCAATCGGCACGATCGGCCTTAGCGCCGGCGAGCGTCTTGCCCTCGACATAGTTCTCCCAGTGCGTCGGCAGCCACTTCGACAGCAAGAAATTTGCCGACAGCGGATGGAAATCCCGTTGCCCCATGGCGATGACGCCTTTGGAAAACGGCGCGAGCACCGTGCCGACGATTTCCGGGCGCGGCTGCTGCAGCGGCTTCTTCAGGTAACCGACACCGAGATGCAGCGCGCTCGTCTTGGCGGTCGAGACCTTGTAGCGGTTGTCGGGAAAATCGATGTCGTAAGGCGGCTCGCCGGCCCAGATCGCCAGAATGACGTCCATGGCCTCGGCAAACATCTTGTTGCGGTCCTCATCGAGAATGCCGAGCGCTTCGGCGTCGGAGGTCAGCGCGCCGGGGCTGACGCCGAAGACGAAGCGACCATTGGCGAGATGGTCGAACATCGCCGTATGCACGGCGAGCAGCAACGGGTGCATTTGCGACAGGTTCGAGGTCCCGGTCGCGAGCTTGATGCGTGTCGTTTCGGGGATCAGGGTGGCGAGGAACATCATGCTGTTGGTGACGTTCTCGGCCTTGTCGGTGAGGTGCTCGCCGACGAAGGCGTCGTAGAAGCCAAGCTTGTCGGCCAGGATGATGGCCTCGCGGTCCTCCCGCAGAGTCTCGCGCCAGTCGCGATGCAGCGGATGAACCGGCATGGTGAAGTAGCCCAATCGCATAAAGATCTCCCGACCCCGATGGCGAGGCCAATCTAGCCAATATCCGCGGCCTTGGGGAAATGGGATTGCGGCGCTCGTCCGGAGCGCGAAGGCGCGCCATCTACCTGCTACGGTGAAGTGTGAAGCATCGAAATCCCGACAACCCGACAACGTTACGCAAGGCTGATGACGATCTTGCCGAAGTGCTGCGCCGACTGCAGATATCGGTAGGCGGCGGGCGTCTCCGCGAACGGGAAGACCTTGTCGATCACCGGCTTGAGGCCGCTCACCGTGATCGCCCGGTTCATGGCCTCGAACATCTGCGTCGAGCCGACGGAGATGCCCTGCACGTTGGCGCGCTTGGCGAAGATCAGCATCGGGTTGATCTCGGCGGCGCCGGACAGCACGCCGATCAGCGTAACCTTTCCGCCGACCCGGACCGCGCGCAGCGACCGCGCCAAGGTGCCGGGGCCGCCCACCTCGACCACGTGATCGACGCCGCCGTCGGTGAGCGCGACCACGGTTTTCTCCCACTCGGGAGTGGTCTTGTAGTTCACGCCTTGTGACGCGCCGAGGTCGCGCCCTCGGGCGAGCTTGGCGTCGCTCGACGAAGTGACAATGACCTGCGCACCCATCAGCCGGGCGAATTGCAGCGCGAAAATCGAAACCCCGCCGGTGCCCTGCACCAGGACGGTTTGCCCGGCAACGATGCAGGCGTGCTCCGTGAGCGCGTGCCACGCCGTCAGCGCGGCGCATGGCAAGGTTGCGCCTTCGGCAAATGAGAGGTGGGCCGGAAGCTTCACCGCGCCGTCTTCCTCGAGCACGGCGTATTCGGTCAACATCCCGTCGAGGCTGCCGCCGAGCGCACTCGACTGGATGTCGGCGCTCATCGGGCCGCCGACCCAGCGCTGAAAGAAGCCGCCGGCGACGCGATCGCCAACCTTCAGGCGCGTCACGCCGGGGCCGATCGCGATGACCTCGCCCGCGCCATCGGAGAGCGGAACAAGATTGGGGCGAATCGGGATCGGGTAGGTGCCGAGCGCGATCGCCAGGTCGCGGAAGTTGAGCGAGCAGGCCATGACCTTGACCAGAACCTGATGGCGGGCGGGCTCGGGCATCGGGAGATCGACCTTGGTAAGGGCGTCGATTCCCGTCGCCCCGGTCAGTTGATAGGCACGCATGCAAGCTTCCTTTCTCTGGGCACCATTTCGCGGCGCGGACAGCGCCAAACCGGTTCCGCGTCGTTGACCGGTCTACTTGAGATCGCGGCCGTTATCGAGGCGACGTCACCGTGAGGGTCAGACCCAAGCGCTCGACTTCGGCCCGCACCGCCTATTGGCGTATGTCCGCCAGGCTTCCGAAATGCTGATGTCGAGAGATAGCCGGTGACTGAAGGCCCGCAGCGCCCGCGTCCTTGTGCGCCGCAGCAAGGCACCGCCGCGCGCCTGCCACATAACGGCGCCAAACGCAGAATGCGCGACGGGCGGCCGTGCGGGAACGGCCGCCGTCAGACTCCGCTAATCAACGTATTTTTTTTTGGACTACTACGAACGCTCAGCGACGCGCAATTCGCCACGCATTTCGCAGCGCAGCAGCGGGCTTCAACGGATAGCTGCGGTAAATGGAGTAATGCAGCCACAGACGGTTCAGGAACGGCAGCGCGATCATCGTATCCTCCGACCGAGCAATCACATGATAACGTTGGTATCTGTATCCGGTTCCCGACGAGCATCAAATTTTGCCCAGGGAGGTCGAATGCCGGCGCGGCTCGTGTCCTTTGGTTTTGCTCCCGGAGCCGTGATCATCCGTCGTCATGGCAATCGGCCAATAAGGATCAGGATGGAGAACGGGTCCCCAGATAGAGGCCTCTTCCCATCAGGCCTTCCACGTCGAGGGTGACGGTCATCCTGGCTGCCGTGAAGGCCGCCCGGCACTGCTCTTCGGTAAAGAGGCCCATCTCGTGGCGCTCGGTGAAGTGCTCGATGCCATCCGGCGTTCCGACGAGATAATGAAAGTCCGAGCTCACCAGGGTTCCCTCGGTATTCCAAACGATCATGCGTGCGATCTTGAGCTCCGGCCGGTCGACAAAGTTGACGCCCGGCGCCTGGCGCCCGGTTTTCCAGTCCGCCGGGGAGAAATAGGGTTCGATGGCCAGGACCCCGCCCGGTTCAACGTGCCGGGCCATGTTCGCGATGGCCAGGCGCAGCCGCTGCTCGGTCTTCACGTAGCCGATCGAACTGAACAGACAGACAACGACATCGAACCGCCGGCCGAGGTCGAAATCGACCATGTCGCCTTGATGAAACGGAATGCCTGCGTGGCGCGTGCGAGCGACCTCAAGCATGCGGGGATCGAGATCGAGCCCCTCGACGGCGAAGGCATCGCGAAAGTATGGGATGTGCCCCCCGGTCCCGCATGCAACGTCGAGCAGCGTGTGGCCCGCCGAGCGCTTGTGGATCGCAATCAGCTCGCGCAGCCGCGCGGCCTCGCGCGCGTAGTCCTTCCAGCTGTAGATGGCGTCATAGAATGGCTCCGATTTGGTGAACATCGATCCTGCTCCGCGAGCCGTCCCTTACGCTTACGTTGCACCGCAACGTGCTGCGCCGGTCGTTGCCGGCGCGGCATGGTAGGTCTCCACATCGCCGCGTCCCCGACCATTGATTATTGCGCCTGCGGACGGTATCACCGCCCGGCACTTACCCCAAAGGAGGAAAATCTTATGAACCTGAAACAAGCCGTTGTCGGCATCCTCGCGGCCGGAGCCGTCATCGGGACCGCCATGATTCTGCCGAGCCTTAGCCAAGCGCAGGATGCGAAAGTGAAGGCGGCCATGGAGCTGTTGCAGTCGAAGGCCGAGAAATTGGGTCCGGCGAAGCTCGAAGGGACTGATAAGGTTGGCGATAAGGACGTTCCGGCCATTTACTTTGGCTCGGCCAAGATCGACAACAATTTCGATCTGGTCGACGCGGTCGTGAAGGAAGCGGGCGGGACGGCCACGATCTTTGTGAAGAGCGGCGACGAGTATGTCCGCGTGTCCACGAACGTGCCGAAGGCCGACGGCCCGGGAGGGCGGGCGATCGGGACTACCCTGGCCCACAACCCCGCATACGACGCCATTAGCAAGGACCAAGCCTTCTATGGCGACGTGGATATTTTGGGCAAACCTTACACGACGGGGTATGCACCGATCCACAACGCGTCGAAGGCCGTCATCGGCATCTACTATGTAGGCTACGCAAAGTAAGCGTTTATCCTACCAATTTGCGTGCTCTTCGCCACCAAGCCTCGCCGTCAAAACGGGGCTTGGTGGCGCATCTACTTTGAGCCCGGTTGAGCTTAGACGCCATTCGGGTATCAGTTTGAGCTGACGGTGCGCTCAGCCGCGCCGGTTCTGGGCATCCCAGTAGCGCTCGAGATTGGCGATCAGCGCCGGGCTGAAATGACAGTAGGCCTGCTCGCGCGCGTAGAGGGCGCAATAGCGGCGGAACAGGTCGAGCGGCTCCTGCGCCACCCGAAAGGCGCGCCGGTTGCCAATCGCGCTCACCGCGCCTGAATTGGTCAGGCCGACCACCACCCGCTCCACGGCCGCGTCCATCGCCTCGGCCGGCGCGATCTCGTCGCAGATGAGCCGGCCTTCCGGACTGTCGCACAGAAGCTTGCGCTCGTATTGGATCGCTTGCCGCGCCAGGCGATCGCCGGTGAACCGCGGGAGCCGCATATTGGCGGCGCCCGGAATGATGCCCTCCTTGCGCGCCGGCAGCGTCATGAACGCGTTGTTCGCCGCCAGCACATAGTCCATGGTCAGCAGGATCTGGCAGTGTCCGCCGATGGCAAAACTGTCGACCGCCGCGATCCAGGGTTTCTCGACGGCGAAGCCGTGGACATCGTCGGGGAGGATGTCGGGCTGCGCCACTCCGCGCAGGAATTTGTGCACGAAGCCGAGCTCCCGCTGCGGGAACCAGAGGAACGGGATCTGGCCGCGATAAAGATGGGTCAGATTGATGCCGCTGCCGAAGATATGGCGGCCGCGATATTTGGGGTGATCGACGGTCCCGCCCCGCAGCACGGCGATGTCGGTGTTCGGATCGAGAATGGCGAGATCGACGGCGATCTCCATGTTGTCGATCGTGGTCTGGTCTTCGGCGTTCAAGTAGCGCGGATTGCGCATGGTCAGATGAACGGCGCGGTCGCGGCGCTCGACCCTGGCGCCGCCGAGATCCACGACCCCGTCGGCGCCGAGCCGCACCAGCAGCGCATCGACCTCGGGCCGCGGCAGCAACATCGCATGGCACAGATGCCGACCGGCCTGCTCATGTCCGAGAATATGCGAAAGCAGAATTCCCTGATCGATCTCGAGGCCGTCCTTGTCCCGTTGCAGGCAGCCCGCCTCGGCGGCGACTTGTCGCCGCGTCGGCGCGAGGCCCGGTATCGCCTCGGCGGCGGCATAGACGAGTTCCTCGATGCGGACGAAACAGGCCAAATCCCGCGTGAGCTCGGCATAGATCGCCCCGGCGTGCCGACGCAAGAAGCGCTCGCGCGCCTCGCGCGCTTGCTGGCGGATCGCGTCGGCCACGGTTGCCTCCGCCGGACCGCGCGCGGCCTTTTTCGGCAGGCGGGCGAGCAGTTCATCGCTGCGTCGCCAGAACTCGCAATGGCTGCGGCGGTCTTGAGCGAGATCGCCGGTGACCTCCGGCTCGCCCGCCTGCCAATCTTCGACGAGCGTCTCAGGCAATCCGGTTGCGCGCAGAGAAGGAGACGTATCTGAAGCTTGCGTCATGTCTTCGCATCCACCTTCAAGCTTTGAACCGAGCGATCGTTTCAAGCCTGGTTCAAGTCTTTGTTGAAGTCTCAGTTCAAGTATTGCATTAAGGCATGTTCCACTCTTGGTTTAAGTTTTTGGCCGCCGGTCGATCACGCGCTTGGCCTTGCCTTGCGAACGCTCGATCGTTCCGGGCTCGACCACCCGAACCGTCGTGCTCACCCCGACGAGGGCCTTGATATGATGCTCGGTCTGGTGCTCGAGCGCCGCCCGCTCTTCCGTGCTGAGCTTACCAGCGAGCTCGGCACGGGTCTCGACCACGACGTCGAGCTCATCGAGCCGCTCGGGGCGGCGCAATTCCAGCAGATAATGCGGCGCCAGTCGATCCTCCTTGGCGAGCACCGCCTCGATCTGGGTCGGAAAAACATTGACGCCGCGGATGATCAGCATGTCGTCGGTGCGTCCCTTGATGCGATCCATACGCCGCATGGTGCGCGCCGTGCCGGGCAGCAAGCGCGTGAGATCGCGCGTGCGATAGCGGATCACCGGCATCGCCTCCTTGGTCAGCGAGGTGAACACAAGCTCGCCCCCCTCCCCGTCAGCCAAAGGCCGGCCCGACTCGGGATCGATGACCTCGGGATAGAAATGATCCTCCCACACGGTCGGCCCATCCTTGCTTTCGATGCATTCCTGCGCGACGCCCGGCCCGATCACCTCCGACAAGCCGTAGATATCGAGCGCATCGAGATCCATGCGCCGCTCGATCTCGGCGCGCATGCTCTCCGTCCAGGGCTCGGCGCCAAAAATGCCGATGCGCAGGCTGCAGGCGCGCGGGTCCAATTTCTGGCGCTCGAACTCGTCGGCGATCGCCAGCATGTAGGACGGCGTCACCATGATGATGTCCGGCTTGAAGTCGTTGATCAGCTGAACCTGCCGTTCGGTGAAGCCGCCGCCGACCGGTATGACGGCGGCGCCCAAATACTCGCCCCCGTAATGGGCGCCGAGGCCGCCGGTGAACAGGCCATAGCCATAGGCGACGTGAATCTTGTCGCTCGAGCGGCCGCCCGCGGCGCGGATCGAGCGCGCCATCAGGTGCGACCACATCTCGATATCGCTCTTGGTGTAGCCGACCACCGTGGGCTTGCCGGTCGTTCCGCTCGACGCATGAATGCGCACGATCTGCTCCATCGGCACGGCAAACATGCCGAAGGGATAGTTTTGCCGCAGGTCCTCCTTGCTGGTGAACGGAAACCGGGCGAGGTCGTCGAGCTGCTTGAGGTCGTCGGGATGCACGCCTGCGGCGTCGAACTTCTTCCGGTAGTGCGGGACGCGCGCATAGGCCCGGCGCAGCGCTTCCTGCAAGCGCGCGAGCTGTAGGGCCCGAAGCTCGTCGACGCTCGCCTTCTCGATCGGTTCCAGCTGGTCCAGCGCGCCCATCGGTTCCCTCCAAGCCCGAGACTGCCGGCAGCCTAGCGAGGCCGCCACGGCCTGACCACCGGGCAAACCTTCGCTCTCGGACGTTGAACTGGCCGCTGTAAAAACAGCGAAAATACAGCGGGGGCTTCGAGCGGAAGCTCTTTACAATCCTTAGTTGATCACAGCTGGCCATGTTCGACGCGGAAGACCAGGATTGCTTTGTCCAGGTCGCTGTACGCATCGGGTGGGAAACGCCGCTCGAGCGCGTCAAGCTCGATCTGTTCCGCATCCGTGAGCGGCCGCTTGAGCTTCTGCCGCAAGAGGTCAAAGAATCGATCGCGATCTTGATCCGCGCGCCGGCGTGCTTCGAGCTTCGCAGCTGCAAGCTTCTCCGCATCGGCGGGGCCGGTTGGAGGAGCGTGGCCATCGCCTGCCTGCGCGTGACGCGGGCGCCCGCGATCTCGGTCTTGTCCGGTCGCGGCGCCCTCCCTTTGCTCGACGCGATCGACCCGGGCGCGAAGCCGACGCGGACTCATTCCAGCTGTCTCCTTTCCAAGGCGGTCACCCTCGCCTCGATCTCGGCCGTTTCGAGGGTTTGGACATGGGTCTTGGTCAGACCCATGACCACGGCGGCCTCGCCCGGCGACAGGTCGCCGGCCGCGCACGCCGCCAGGATCGCGGAGGAGGCCTTGACCGCGTCGGCGGCGGTGGCGATGTGGGGCAGATCGAACTCGACCGGACGGTCGCGCCGCGGCGGCAATATCCGTTCCAGGCAAAGCCGCAGCGCAACCGGGTCGCCCGCCAATGCCTTGTCGACGGCCTTGCGCGTGAGCACCTCGGCCTCGCCGTCGAGCAGGACCTCGAGCGCCGTCGTCGTCTTGTTGCGCGAGCCTCTCGGCCGTCCGTTCGGATTGCCGCTCATGCCGGGCCCGAACGGCCGCCCGCGCGGTGTGTCGCCGACGCTGTGCGCAGCCGGCGACGGAGTGTCGACGTTTTCCATGGTCATCAGTTTCGCTGGTTTAGCTGCCGTTATTTATTGCATACGAATCATTTGTTGGCAAGTATCTAATGCATTTGTTAGATAACCTTAAAAAACTCTAACGAAGCAGGTTCCGGGGCCCGCTGCGGAGTAGCCTTTGTGGGGTGGCGCGCGGGTTGGCTTCATCCAGGGTCTCCCGGACAAGAGCTGAAATGGCGTGATCGATCTTGATTGACGCGTCGCTAGCACGCAGTCGCACCGATGACTATCGGCGAAGGAAGAAGAAATGAGAAGCGGGCAGCTGCCTCATGTCGCCAATGCACGAGCTTCTCCAGCGCGCACCCAACTAACGCCGCCGGGACAGTGGCGACGCACGCTTAGGAGAAAAACGGGGCTTCACTCAAGCCAATCCGCCGCGACCCCGATCAGGATAACGGCACCAAGCACGCCACGGTAGATAACGAATGGCCACGCTGAGAGGCACTCCAACACCTTCATCAAAGCCCAAATCGCGACAAACGCCGAGACGAAGACGACCACCAATCCACGACCAGTAGCCGAAGTTGGCGCCGCTTGCCGTGACCGCCGGGCGAAGGGATACAGCAAACCAGCAGGCGGCATGCGCGAGGGTCGGATCAATGAACAAGCCCGCTTGATGGGAACGCGTAGCGCGCGAAGGCCGGAGCCAGTGGCGCCGCAATCGAATGAGGATTTCATGGCCGTTGGCGCAGTGATCATCGTTTCCCAACTGGTCCTCAGACTGTTGATTCTCCATCCGGGACGATGAAGGTGGTATTGGCCGGCATGCTGGCTCCCGGAGGCCTAGGAAGAGTATCTGGAGCTGGCGCTCGGTCTGCGCAGCGCTTGCCGTTGTCGAGCTCGCGACCGGCGGGCGGTGCAGCCACGCCGCGAATGCCAGGTTCGGGTCAACTACGGCCGATAATGTCCGGCGTCGGTGACGATGCGAACGGCAGGAATGCTCCGAAACCGGACCGTCGGACGGCCTCCGCCGGGGCGGCAGGTCAGTGCCAACAAGAGACATTCCGGCTCCTTCCGAGTCGTGAGAAACCAATGTAGCCTACGGTTGCAATCCTGCCAATGAGACGCGCCCAGATCATGAAAGTAATCTTCAGCAGAAAGGGATTCGACAGCGCTGCCGGCAAAGCCCCTTCGCCAATCATTAACGGAGAGCCAATCAGTCTTCCGATCCCGACCGCGCGACGCTCAGAGACGACCTATCTCGCCTTAGGGCTTGGAAAGATCGTCGAGCAGATGACTAAAGGGCGCATTGCCGCTTCCAATCTCTGCCACGAAGACCCTATGTTCCGTGATGGGCGTTGGGCCTTCGGGCAGACTGGTGCAGCGCAATCGCATTTGGAGCGGAATGGTGTCGGTGTCGGCGACGTATTCCTTTTCTTCGGCTTGTTCGCTTCGTTGGAACGCCAGGATCGCCATCATCGTATATTCGGCTATATGCAAGTGGATGAAGTGCGGCGGCTTGGTGCCCGACCGTCCAAGGACGCTGATCTTGAAGGCTTGGTCCGGCGGCATCCACATACGATCGGAGAGTGGAACGAGAACAACACGCTTTACCTCGGCTTCGGCGCCAAGGCGAGGACTGCACATCCTCATTTGCGTCTCACGAAACCTGGGGCCGCGGTTTCCGTGTGGACTGTTCCGGCATGGCTCAAAACGACCGGGCTGACCTATCATACCAACCCTGTTCGATGGGTTGGCGACAAAGAGCTTCAGGTTGCCTCACGCGGACAAGAATTTGTGTCAGACATAGGTGATCAGATTCCGCCCGGAGAATGGCTTCGCAACGTGAGGACCGCTATTGAGGGGTGAAACGATGCGAACGCTAATTTATAAGAGAACGCACCATGGCGATCCCGACCCTCAGACGGGGGAGTTTGGTTGTAACAATTGCATGGGTTCAGTCCGTGGCCGAAAATTCGATGCGGTGATCGGTATCGGAGGGATAGGAGCGGAGCCTAAGAGGAACGGCATCGCTGGTAGGTTGACCTGGATCGGAATCGGTCCCCGAAAAGTTTATGACCCTGACCGTCCGAACAGTCCCCGCGTTAAGTTCGACCACTTTTGGCATCAAGGAGAGCGTGGCCCGCTATTGGAGCAAAGATATCCGGCCTTGGCGCGGCGAATGTATGATCGGAACGTGAGAGTGCACATGCACTCTGCGCCCGAAGCCCCTGAACTGGATCGGGACGTTGAAAAAATTCTTCGCCTTGCTATGGCGGCGCCACCTTCCAATCAAACGCCGTCTGGTGTTGGCCGCGCGTCCCCTGGTTGCGAAGCGCCCAAACAGCGGTGCGGTGAAGGATCATGACGTGACTCGGCGCGACCGCCGACTGGGACTTGGCAGCAAGCTCACGCCGGACGCTAATCGGCCCCGTCCGTTATTTGCCAAATTCCGGGCTCCCGCACCGTGGCAAAAAATCGACACGAGACTTTGCCTCAGTCTTGGCGCAAGCGAAGTACGCACGCCTAGGACTTAGGCAGAGCAACAAAGAAGGTAGCGAAAATCCCAATCACGATGATTGGCAAGTATGGCATCCAAACGAACGGCTGGCGTAAGATGGGTATCAATGACTTCGGATACTTATAGTATCTATCCCAGACTTCGCCCCAAGCGGTGAATATTTGGAAGGGTGGCATCTCCTGCGAGCGTTGGTCGCGGAACCATTCCTCAAGCAGTTTAATCCGATCTGTATAGCAATACTGGAATGCCTTCCAGATGGCCTCTAATACCCAAAGGGAGATGGCGGCGACTATCAAAGCGACGATGATGGCTACAGATTGCTTGTTAACACCAAGGCCAACACCGCCGGCAAGCAAGGGCGCGCTCCAGGATTTTATCATTAGCGCACGGCCATCAAATGCCTCATACTGAGTTTGCAAAATAATGTATTCTGCTTTCAATTCGTCACGTAGACCGTCGCTCATGTTGCCCCCTGATGGGAATCCAATCTTCGCTCGTGGTGGCCGAATTTCGAAGGCAGCCGAAGCCGGTCTACCATATTCAGTTTCCGAACGGTGCCGTAGAATTGCCAGCTTAGCGGCTCAGCGCGCGTTCCTCCGGTGGGCGGAGTGGCCGACTCCAAGCTTGGAGCCCCCGCTGACCATCGTCGCCGACCTTCTCCGCGCAACTGTCGCCCTAATGTCGGCTCAGGGTCAACTGCAGCCGATAATGTCCGGCGTCGGTGACGATGCGAACGGCAGGAATGCTCCGAAACCGGACCGTCGGACGGCCTCCGCCAGGGCGGCAGGTCAGTGCCAGAAAGCGACATTGCGCGCGCGACTCGACACCACGACGGTATGGTCGTCTGAACTTCGGGTGCGACCCTGGCCCGTACTCGACCGATGTGCGACACCCAAAGGATGCTGATGTCCTTCCGGACACGTCGGTGACGCCCTGCCGCCACAACAAGGCTCACGTTCACGGCAATGAGTTCAGCAGTTCGACCAGGTAATGTTTCCAGAGTTCCGGATATCGTGAACCGAAATGACCGTGGGACTTGTCGCTCGCGGGAACAACGACCGAGCGGGCGTTGGGAATTTTCGAGACCGCCCGCTCGACGAAGCCCATTTCCAGCACATTGGCCATGTCGTCGGCGAAGTTGACCGCGAGAAGCCGCGCCTTGATTTTGCCGATGTCCGGTCCGGGATCGTAATCCCACGAGGCGTCGAAACCGTATAGATAATCGTTGGCGTCAAGGCGGCGGGCGTCCTCGACGATCTTGTTGAACAACTCGACGGATTTCGCCCGGTTCGGCGCCGCTTCAAAGGTGCGCACGCGGCTTTCGGTCATGATGTGCTGGACCGGAAGGACGAATATCCAGTGCGACGGCTGCTTGACGTAGTCGCCGCCGTTGTAGTCAGGATCGTTGCGGATCGACTCGACGATGATGCGCCGCCAAAGGAAATTGGTGCCGGCCACGGGTCCGGGCAGCGACACGAGCGGCATCAAACCGTCCATCATGTCGGGATACTTCTCGCCCCACAGCCACGTATGCATGGCACCCATCGAGAGACCGATCACGAGTCGCAGATGGTCAATGCCCAGACCTTCGGTCACGAGCAGCTTCTGCGCCTCGACCATGTCGTTGTAGCCATAATGCGGAAATTTGGCGCGCAGGCCGTCGCTCGGTTTGCTTGAGCCGCCACATCCGACCGCATCCGGTATGATCAGATAGTATTTCGCGCTGTCGAGGGGCTGTCCACTCCCGAACAGCTGACCGCCGAGATTGTCGAGAATGGCTTTTCCGCTGCCGTTGGTGCCATGCAATAGTAACACGGCGTTGGTGACGTGACCGGCCGCGTTGCGTTGCGGCGTCCCAAGGGTCACGTAATGCTGGCGCAGTTCGGGCAAGGTCTCGCCGTTCTGGAAACGGAAGTTGCGGACAACGGAGTTGCCTTCCTTGCGAATCGAATCCTGCGCGTGGCCGAGGCTGTATAATCCGCCCGTGGCACAAAGACCGATCAGCGCGACAATGAAAGACCGCTTCAACCTGAAGGCCATATCAATCCTCCTTATGCGGCATATGCATGCGGGTGCCTGCCCAAAGGGGCGGCGTACCAGAGCATGGCCATCCATCCAGTCGTCCTGCGCATTTAGGTGCCTTCCCCCGGCTCGGGGCTACCACCTTCAACTGAAGCGATCAAAACAGGAAATCGTGGCTAGCGAAATGGCGAAGTAGTTCAGTTTGCGACGCAGAGATCCCGAGCCGCACGCGTCGGCTCAGGGTCATCTACAGCCATGGCCCGTTCGCGCCAAAAACCAGCTGGCGACGGGAATGCTCCGAAACCTGACACGAATCGGGCTCACACCGCGACGGAAACTCAATGTTTGGTTGGGGCAATTTTATTGAGCACCGGGCAACTTAGGGCTTTTCGGCCGGCGCGTCCGCGGTCTGCCCCTTCTTCAACTCCTCCAGTCGCACCCGCGCCAGCGTCCCGTAGATGCTGTCGCCGTGGCGTCGGACGAAGTCTTCCAACACCGCGGTACTCGTCGTGTCCTTGACCGCCGTCCAGGCTAGGGCCGCCGGATCGGCGGTGGGCGGCGCCATCACTTGGACTTTACCTCGCAAGAAGAACTCGCCGATCAGGGACAACGATAGTTCGGGCAACTGCGCGTGCTTGGTCGACTCGTACACATCGGCACTTATCCGGCGGAAGATCACGCCGATCTCGTCCCGCGCTTCGATATGCTTTAGGAACGCCGCCGTGTAGGGGCTGTTGCGCTCGGTCCCGTCGGCCGCGGTGCGGCCGGCCTGCGTTGCGTAGGCAACGATCATGCCCTGCGGTGCGTCGATCCTGGCAAGCCCGCGCTGCAATGACGCCGCCCGGGTCAGCCCAATCGTTCGCTTCAGGTCTTCAGCCAGCGGGTTGTCGCGGCATGAATCGAGCACAAGGATGCGCACGCTCCTCGCTGGTTGTAGATCGGCGACGACCTCGTCGACCCGCGTCATCCGGCGGAGGTCAGCCTCGTCGGTGAGCTTGGCGTCGATCGGCATCAGATAGTTGACGCCGGCGAATTGCAGCGCGTGGCCGCTGTAGTAGAAGAGCGCGACGTCCGCGTCGCGTGCCGCGCGCGCAAAGCGGATGGTCGCGTCGTCCATGCCAGCCCTGTCGAGATCGAGGCCGACGATCGTCTCGAAGCCGCTGCGCTTGAGGGCTGCGGCAACATCCTGGGCATCGTTGCGTGGGTTGGAAAGGCGCGGCGCGCTGGAATAGGTACCGTTACCGATGACCAGCGCGATGCGACGCTCGGCCACCGCCGGATTTCCCGGCGATGCGGTACCGGGCGGCTTGCTTAGCGCCTGAGAGACGCTGCTCGGCGGCGCCGCGTCGGGGCCGGAGGGCGCCGCCTGCGGCGCGGCGAGCGCCGCCAGCCGTTCGCGCGCCGTATCGTGCGCCCATTTGCCCTTTTCGTATTTCTGCGGAACCGCGAGTGCCTGCTTGAAGTCGGCCCTGGCCCGCTCGACGTCGCCGTTTTTTTCGTAGGCGAGCCCGCGGCGCGTATAAGCTGCCGTATAGCTGGGATCGAAGAGGATCGCCTGGCCATAGTCCGCGATCGCGCGGTCGACGTCCCCCTTGGCAAGCCACGCTTCGGCGCGGGCGCTAAACGACATGGCGAATTTCGGGCTGAGCCGGATCGCCTCGGTCAGATCGGCGATCGCGCGGTCGGGCTCACCTTTGGTAACGTACGCGTCGCCGCGATCGTGCCACGCGATGACCAGAGCCGGATTCTGCCGGATCGCCTGGTCGTAGTCCGCAATGGCGCGGTCGAGTTCGCCCTTGCTCTGATAACTGACGCCCCGGTTCACAAACGCGGAGGCGCGGTTTCCGGTGGTCTCATGGGTGCCGCGAGCAAGCACCGTTGTGCAGCCGGCGATGGCCCGGTCGGCATCCTCCGATTGCTCACAATCGCTCCACGCCTTATCGGCCGCAAGCACCGGCGCGCCGGTGCCTGCGAGCAGTGCGGCGAGAATGAGACTGCATCGCGTCATCGTCGATCGCATGCAATGCCCCAAATGCTGATTCGAGGATTGTCCCGCTGCGGGCGCATAGTAGGCAATCGGCACAACTCGCGCCAGTCCGACCACTCTGTGAGTTATGCTCCGCAGCACTGTGACCAAGCCTCTATCAGCCGAACTGGCTGACCGGGTGGGCACAAGCCAATTGATACCGGATCGCAGCAACTTAAGACCAGCGGTCAGCGGTCCGGTCCTGATTGGGTCCGGGCTGTGCGAAAACACGGACGCCTTCCGCGAGACTAGAAGGATCTTGATGCGATTGCGTCGCCTTGGAGACTGATGATGCTGACAACGTGGTGGCCGACTCCGTTTCGAGGAATTGCATTTTGGGGAATCTGCGCCAAATGGGCTTGCTCTTGAAGCCGGAATTGGCCGATCCGCAGTCCGATGATATGTTCCTTGCAGCTTTGAAGGAGGGCACGATGGCGGAAGCGAAACTCGCTCCGAACCTGCCGGGCTGGATGGTCGAGCACGCGAACCGCTATCTTGCTAGCGGCGGAACCGACGGGCACATGTACAAGATAGCCGTGCCCGGGCGAGGTGAGATCACGGCGCCGGCGCTGCTGCTAACCACCACCGGCCGCAAGTCTGGCGATAAGTTCATATTCCCGCTGTTTTACGGAACGGACGGCGGCAGTTACTTCATAATCGCTTCAAAGGGAGGCGCGCCCCAAGATCCGGGGTGGTATCGCAACATTCTCGCGAACCCCGACGTCGAAATACAAGTCGGGACTAAGAAGATGAACGCGCGGGCCAGGACAACGGCGGGCGAGGAGCGCGTCCGACTTTGGGAAAAGGCGCTCGAATTTTGGCCGCCCTACGCCGACTATCAGCTCAAGACCGAGCGCGAGATACCGGTGGTCGTGCTGGATCCGGTCCATTAGGGTACGCGGCGGTCGGCCGCCGCACCGAGGGCATGGCGCTGTTCGCAGCCGGGATGGTCCGCTAACCCTCCGAAACTCACCGTGGGAGCGGACGTCCCGGATCGGCGGCACCGTGCCAGAAGCTGACATTCGCCTGAATTATTTTCTCCAAAAAGGCTTTGCAATCTCGGCATCCAAATCGGCAGCACAGCCGAGGTCGCTGCGCTCGTTATAGGCGTACTGGGCGAGCTCCCAGCGGGATCGAGAGCGGCGTCGCCATTCTCGCAGGACTTCGGTTACAATTCGGACCGTTGCCAGGATCAAGTTTACTGTGGGCTGTTCGCGGGCAGCATTATGGCCATGTGAGACGATATCCGTCATTTGCGCCTCCTGCGGCTTCACGCCAACATCGACTATTGCCTGCGCAAAGTCAGTGGGTGCCTCTTGAGGAGGATTGTGCCCGCGACGCATGGTTTCTTGCGCGATCCCGTGAGCGCATACCAGACAGGATTGTCGAGTGCTTCCGTCATGATAGGGCCTCGATCGTCCGGTGGATGGCGCCGCTGGCGTCGCTATCCTCCGCGAGAGGAAACAGCACCGCCTGCTTGAGGCCCGCCTTGAGCAACACGCTGATCCTCGCCGCGACGGTCATCGGCTGTACCGGCGGGGCTGAGGGTCAAAACCATCCCGTCGCTCACAGCACGCATTGCCCCTAACCAGACCTTGCGGCCGCCGCTGAGTTGGGCTCCGGCGCACTACCGTTTATGCCAGTGCGACCACAAAGCCGGCGCGTGGAAAATGCACGCAAACCTCGCCGATCTCACGATCACTGCGTCGGATCACGATCTCATGGACGTCCGAGGCGACCAATTCACCGACAACCGGGTCGCGTCCAGTATCGTCCGGCGTGACGGTAACGATCTGGCCAGGTTTCCGACCGATGGGATCCTGCAGATCGACGGTCGCCCGAGCGATCGATGTGGCATCCCTTGCTACATCAAGCGCTTGTTGCGCGCTCATTTGGCTTCGGCTGCCATGGCCGATAGCCGCAATGCGCTCAGCCCAAGTCAGGAGTCTCGGAAAGCCGTCGAGCGGCGCCGCCGCCGATCCGAAATTCCGTCGCAAGAACCAAACCGGATGATAGGCGGCGAGATCGGCGAGGCCAGCGGCAGGGCCTTGCAAGAACGAGCGCCCGTCAGCCAGCGTCTGATCCAGCCAATCGAAATGCGCGCGCAGCTGATCGAGCAGGTTCGGCACTGCCGCCATCATTGCGGCGGGGTCTATATTTCGGCCGGAGAATTTGGCTCGGTCATCAAGAAATCCCTCGGGCAACGCGTCGGGCTTCTTCGCGAATGCCATGCTGACAGCTGGGCTGAACGTTGTCTTCTCGGCCCACCAGGCAAGCGCGTCGGCCGCGCCGCGGCCGGCTGGATAAAAGCTCGGGGTGGGGTGCCGACGCTCGAGTTCGCGCATGATCAACTGGCTATCGCAATAGATGTCCGCGCCGATCTGCAACACCGGCGTTTTACGGTAGCCTCCTGTCAGCGCCGTCAGGTCGGGTTTTGGCATAATCACGGGGATCTCCACCGATCTCCATGCCAGGCCCTTGAGACCAAGACCAATCCGCACTTTCTCCGAATAGGGAGAGATCTCGTAGTGGTGCAGGATGATATCGGTCATCGAGACGGCCTCGTTTTTGGGATAGTGCGTCCCCTGGATTTTCGCCACAGGGTCTGGGCACTCCATTGAAGCGTTTGAGTGAGATCAGTCTGCGCTATGCCGCCAGCAGATGCTCACGCAACAGTTTGTTGAACACTTCCGCTCGCTCCTCGGGGAAGAAGATTCGCGCTCCCTTCAACTCGACGGGTGGCTTTGCTCCAGGAATCGTATCGGCCAGCCAGTGCGCCCACTTCACTGGAAAGTAGATGTCATCCGTGCCCCAAACGATAAGGGTCCGAGCCTTTAGCTGGCGTAGCCGCGGCTCGATCGACACCGTGTGCTTATTATCGAAAGCCGCCACGAAGCGCTGAAGGTCGCGCGTACGCTGTTCGGTCCGCACCTGGGGCCGCAAATAATTTTCGATGTCCTCGTCCGATACGTTCTCGGGGTGCTCGTAGGCCGGTCCCAGCGCCTGCGGCGAGCGATAAATCGTTTTGTCAGCGAGCATCGCGTTTATCGTGTCGCGCAGCCCGCCCGCGATCGCCATGTCGACGAAGGGTTTGAACGCTTCCGGCGGCCAGTTATCGTGGGTATCACAGTTGGTGAGCGTCAAGCTCAGCACACGATCGGGATTCGTCACCGCGAAGATTTGCGCGATACCGCCGCCGCTATCGTTGCCGACCAGGTCGACCTTATCGATCTTGAGCGCGCCGAGGGCCTCGCGCAGCATATTGGCGTTGGCGGTGGCGGACACATCTTGATTTGGATCGATCTCGGTGTCGCGATGGGTCAGCAAATCCACGGCGATGCACCGACGCGTATCGGACAATCCCGTCAATTGACGACGCCAGACATGCTTGTTCAGCACGACACCGTGGACGAACAACGCTACTGGACCGGAACCGGCCTCGCTATAGCTGATGCGCCCCGAAGGGGTGTCCATGCTGCGTTTCGTGAGTGCGGTCTGTTGGTTGCCCACGACTTACTCCTTCGGAATCGCCGCGTAGCGTTGCGCTCGGAGAAGACGGGAAGGAGAGCGTCGGCTCTACCATAATCTTTAGCGATCTTACGGCCAGCAGGCAGCGCACTTCGGGGAACTTACGAGGAGCGTTGAAACGCCAACGGAGTAAGGCCGTAAGCTTGCTTGAATGCGGTACTGAAATGGCTGTAGCTTGAAAAACCGAGGTCGAATGCCAAGCCCGTCAAATCGGGACATTTATCAAGCAGGTCGAGCGCCCGGGCGAGGCGCAATTGAAGCTGGTAGCGGTAAAGCGGCAGACCCTCGACTTGGCGAAACACCTGAGTGAGATAGACCGGCGAGACGCCGACGGCGCCGCCGATCTCAGCCAACGTCCAACGACGTCCAAGGTTTGAGGAAAGCGCAAGTTTAGCGCGGTCCACGAGTTTTTGCCGCCCTACGCTGCCGGATGCGGCGTATGATGTGTGCTTCCCGAGGGCGCGGCTTACCAGCGAAAGGATCAAATCCTCCGCTTCAAGAGTCTCGGCCATTCCGCGGGCGAGACGATGACGCACAAGTGCCGCGAGCAACTGTACGCGCGCAGCGATGCGCATGCGAGGTCGATTGAAAACTGTTCGATCTTTGGCGTGGAGGACATCGGCAGGCACAAGTTCTAACAGCGTCGCCTCATCGATTCCGATCGACAGACTCGCATCGCCGCCTTCAACAGGATGGCTGACTCGATAAGGTTCACTTTCATTAAAGAACACCACCTGATTCGCTTCCGCGACTGTCTCAGCCTGGCCCGTATGATGCACGTAGACGCCGCGATAAGGAAACACGAGGTGCGTTGTGGTGACGCACTCCTCGTCACTTTTGTGCCTGCAAGTGCCTGAGCACAAAACGTCCCACGCCGCCACGGTGTCGGTCGCCAGAAGTAGGTGAGAGTTGATTTCAGTCATTCTTCAACTTTCGCCCTGGCCGCGTCGACCTCAGCAGCTTTGCTTGCCGGCCGCCGGCTCTTCGCCGGCTATTCTGAATGGGCAGACTCATCAGGCATAGGAGCGGCACATAGATCCCAAGAACGCGACACGCTGCCACAAGAACCTCGAAGCCGACATCGAACCATGCGAGCCAAGCAAGGAAGGCCCCGTTGCAAAATCATGCGTGTCGGGACCATTCCAGCGCGCCCTGAAGCAGGGCTATTCAATCTTAAGCTGCAACCGGATCGGACCGCAATTGTCGCCGATTGGATTATTTCGCGTCCACGGCCCCACTGCTTGCGCCTAAACTAAAGTAGCGCGAGGTCCGATCAGGGTCAATTGCGGCTGACAAGGTTCGGCGCCCTTGACCCTGCGATGACGGGAATGGTCCGAAACCGGACCGTCGGACCGCTGCCCGACGCGGCAAGTCAGTGCCGCTTTCGGACTCTCGCACTGCAAAAGAAGATGGTGCGACCGTCCGAGCGAGACCTGCCGCCCGATGGGTGAGCCAGCGTCTTACTTTTCGATCGAGCCGCGGTTGTCGATGCTCCTGACTATTGAGATGCGACGCTCGTACACGTCCCTGAGACAGGTGTCGTCGTCGTTGCACCCATTGCGCGTCACCCGGATCCAATCCTCCTGACTTAGCTGTAGCCTCCCGCGTTCTTGACCGACACTATTGAGCGCACTTTGGTATATGAGGGTAAGCTGGGCGTCCAACTCCCAAAGACTTTGATTACCGCAGATCGTCTGCTCGGCGGTATTCAGCCTGTTTTGCGAGTCGCACCAGCGCGGACGTTCCGGCGCCCGAGCGTACGTCCCGTTCACATAGCGCAAAACGCCGTCGATGTTCGCTATCCCGGAGATGGTGATCGAAGTTTGATTGAAGCTCCCGTCGATCCGACGACAATTGGCGGACAGCGTGCGTCCGGTGACCTCAATATCGGTGCAGCTGTTCTGGAATGTGCTTGCCTTTTCCATGCTGTCGAACGTCAACACGCCGTCGACGTTCGCAATACCTCTAACAGCGATCGAGGTGTCGTTAAACGAACCATCAGCGGCGCGGCAAGTAACAGAAAGGGTAATCCCCGTGATCTGGATATCCTTGCAGCTGTTTTGGTAGGTGCTGCCGCCTTGCGCATGGGCGGACAAAGCCATTCCACAGGCAAGTGACACGATGGAGGCTAAGAACAGTGCTCTTCGCATAATCGGCCTATCATCGGGCCATGGCAACGTCGAGCCGGCCGGCGTGAGACACCCCCGGCAACGAATCGCGCCGGCTACAATACTCCCATCGCCATGTCGTCGACGTGACGGGTATGGGAAATGACGGAAGACGTTGTGGACGAGTACCGCGTGGCGGCACCTTTCATCCCTCCACCGGGCCACGGGAAGCCGCTCGTGCCTACGTGGGGCCGAAAGGCCAGCAGACGGGCAATTTTGGCGACAGCCGATGTACTCACTCCTTCCAGAGCGAGGACAAATGCGAAGGGCTGCTTCGGGTCAAAGACGGCCAGTAGCGGCGGGCGATGATCGTCGATGCAGGCCATGCTGGTTGCTCCCTGCAACGGAGGAGAACGACCATGCAGAACCACAAAACCCCCAACGACGCCGCGCCGAAGCCCACGTCTTGGAATAAAGGGAAGTTGATCGGACCGAAGCCGCCGCTCCGGCCGAAGCACGTCTGCGCGATCCGCACCAAGCTGCAGCTCGAAGGGCGGACACGCGACCTGGCCATGTTCAATGTGGCGATCGACAGCAAGCTGCGCGGCTGCGATGTCGTCAAACTGAAGGTGGAGGACGTGGCTCCGCACGGACAGGCCTTAGACCGGGCAACGGTGCGGCAAAGGAAGACTGGCCAACCGGTCAGGTGGCCTTGCTGCTCGGCGGGATCTTGGTCGCGATGGGCGGGTTCACCGCGTTCGTGACCCGTGTTTGCGAGCACCGCGCCCGCGATTGACGACCTGACGGGAGCGAAGAGCATCTACATGGAACGCGATCGAGATGGGTAGCAGGATGCACACCATTCCACAAGCTAGGCCTCGGTCGTTAGTTGCGGAGATGCCTCCTGATTTGCTCCAAACGATATAATGATCGGCGGAATAATGACCGGCCGCGCTGCTTGGTCCGCATCCGGCGCCGCACTTTCACAGCGCGCGTCTCGACCGAGGCGTGATCAATCCCCAGAAAGCTAAGTTCGTCTCACGCACCACATCGCTCTCGACAGCACTCCAACTATCCAGGCGAAGTTTGCTCAGCGATAGTCCCGGGCGCGAGCTCGAGATGAAGCCGCGGATGACGGGCGGCGAGCAATGCCAGAGCGCCCCTCCCCCTCAGCGGCGCTGGAACTCCGGGGCGAGGAGCAGGAGCGCCAAGGCCTGGTCGCGGCTTTCGGCGCGGGAGACCGCTTGGCGAGTCTCCGCTGAGGCGAGCGGGCCGAGCGAGGCTTCGAGGACCTCCATGGGCTCGGTGCGCGCGGTGGTGCGGCGGGCAAACGTGTTGGCGATGTCGAGCCGCTGCGCGAGGCCGTCGATCCAAGCGGCGCTGTCGTCGGAATAGCCGATCGGCGCCGGCGGGCGCCACAGCGGCTCGCCGAGCAGATTTTGCGCTTGGAACAGCGGTCCGAGGTCGGTCGGCATGCCGATCGCCCGCACCGAGCTCACGATCCACTCGGTCGGACGCTTGAGCTTGGTGCGGTTCGGCGCAAATGCTTCGGGTACCGAGATCAGCTCGAGCGCCAAATCCTTGAGGTCGCCGTTGGTGTCGATGAAGCGCTTGGCCAGCCGCTCGACCAGCGCCGGCGGCGGTTGATCGGTGATGAAATGACGGAGCAGCTTCGCCGCCAGATGATGGGCGGCGGCCGGATGATGTGCCAGGTCTTGCAGCACGGCGCGGCCTTGGGCTACGCCGTTGCCCTCGTAGGTCTTGCCGATGATCTTTTGCGCGCCCGGCTCGTGCATCAACCGGTTGAAGACGAACTCGCCCCCGTGCGCCGGGTCTGGCCCCTGTGGAACGACCGTCCAACCGGTGATGACCTTGGCAAGATTGGTGACGTCTTCTTGGCTGTAGACGGTGCGCACGCCGAGCGTATGCAGTTCCAGCGTTTCCCGTGCGAGGTTCTCGTTGAGCCCCTTGGTGCGGTTGATGCCGTCGATGGAAGTGGGCCCGATCGATTGGGCATTGTCGAGATACTGCAGCATCGCCGGATGGGTCTCGACCGCCTCCAGCATGGCGCTGAAATGGCCGAGCACATGCGGGCGTATGGCCTCGCGCTCATAGGCGCCGGCGACGGCGGCCTGCACCTTATCGGCCGAGACGCAGAAATGGTTCGACCAGAACCAAACCAGCCGCTCGACAAAGCCGATCTCACCGTCAAGGGCGGCATCGAAGTGGGCCTTGGCCTCGCGGTTGAACAGCTGCGTCGGAACCGGCACCGGCGGCGGCGAAGCGGGGGCGGCAGCCGGCGGTGGCGGCTGGGGCGGCAAAGTGGGCGGGGTCCCGGCGCTCGCCAACTTTTGTTGCTCGGCCTCGCGCCGGAGCTTTTCCAGACGATCCTGCGCCTGCTTTTCGGCATTGAACTCGAACACCGCGCGTGAGGTTTGCGCGGCCGTTGGCAGATCACGGGCAGCGGTCAGCCCGGCGCCGGGCTTATGCAACTCGGCGACCAGGGCGCCGCGCGGATCGGAAGCGATGGCGTTGATCGAGCCCGGGCGCGGACCGAAGCCGAAACGGTGCAGCAGCAGCGCGGCTTGAGCCTTCGGATCGAGACCCATATGCGAAAAATCCTCGTCGCTCACCATCGGTCAGTTATTAGGACGCAACCCGATCACGCAACCGCCAATAGACCGCCCATCGGCTTCGCCGCGCCGCTGTCGGGGAAAACGCCGGTGTCGAGCGCCCGCTCGGGCACGCGCACGTGGTCGCGCAGCACGCCCTTGAGCACGGCGCGCAGGTCGGTCGTCGGTTTCAGGTCGCGCGCTTCGTAGAGGCTCGCTTCCTTCACGCCGGGCCAATCGGCGATGACGCGGCCGCCCTTGAGCGCGCCGCCGGCCAGGAGCGCGATGGTCGCGGTGCCATGGTCGGTGCCCTCCGTGCCGTTGATGCGCGCGGTGCGGCCGAATTCCGTCACCACCGCAACAACGGTCTCGCGCCAGGACGGACCCATATTGGTCTCGACCGCCGCGACGGCGCCGTCGAGCGCGCCGAGCAGAGCAGCCAGACGGCCATTCACAGCGCCCTCGTTGGCATGGGTGTCCCAGCCGTCGAACGACAAGGCGCCGATGCGCGGACCGTCGGGCCTGGCCAGGAACTTTGCCGCGGACCCCGCCGACTCGGCAAAGTAGGCCTTCACCTGCGCGGCACCACCGCCCGCCGGCGGCGGCGATTTGTTGTCCATGCCACCGGCGCGGGCGATCGCCGCCAGCCCCAGCCGTTCCTCCAAAACGCGGGCCAGGCCCGGATCAGTGTGGCGATAGAGATCCAGCAACCGCATCACCGTGTCGTCGCTCGCAGGCGGCAGCCGTGGCGGCGTCCATGACAGGACCGGGGCCTTCCCGCGCACGACCAGCGGGGCAATGGGTCCGACCGCGAAGGCCTCGCGCGCTTTCGCATTCGCTCGCTCGTCGGGCGTGAGCGCGACCAGCGAGCGATTGAGCCAGCCGGTATCGGTGGCACCCGGCTTGCCGAGCCCGTTCTCCAAAACGTCCTGGCCGTCGAAATGCGACCGTTCACGATAGGGCGTCGCCACCGCATGGACGATGGTCGCCTCCCCGGCTTTGTAGAGCCGATGCAGATTGGGCATCGCCGGATTGAGCGCGAAGAACGAATCGAGCGGCAGCGCCGGCGTGGGGCCCTCGAGCTTGAGCCCGTGGTCGCCGCGCAGCTTGACCCAGTCAGCATCGCCGACCGGCGCGACGGTGGCGAGCCCATCGAGCGCGCCGCGTAGGACGATCACCAGGAGGCGCGGATCGCGGCCTTCCGCGCGGGCGACCTTCGGCAGATAGGCCCACGCAAACAGAACGCCGGAGCCGAGCAAGAGTTCGCGGCGCGATGGCAGATGAGGGGTCGGCATGGTTACCTCCGCTGGAATTCCGGTGACATCAACAATAGCGCAAGCGCTTGCGGTCGGCTCTCGGCGCGCGCCAGGGCCTGCCGCGTCTCGGCGGATGCGAGCGGGCCGAGCGCCACCTCGGCAACGCCATCGGGATCGATCGATGCAGCGACCCGCCTGGCCAGCATGTTGGCGACATCGAGCCGCTGCGCAAGGCCGTCCATCCAGGCGGCGCTGTCGTCGGCAAAGCCGTTCGGCGCCGGCGGACGCCAGAGCGGCTCGCCGAGCAGATTTTGCGCCTGGATCACGGGGCCGGGATCAGGTGGAACGACGCCCGTCGCACGCAGGGCAGCAAAAATCCACTCTCCCGGCCGTTTCAGTTTGCTGCGCGGCGCGCCCCAAGCCTCGGCGTCGGTGACGAGCATACGCGAAACCTCGCGCAAGTCGCCGTCCGTTGCCGCGAACCGCTGGGAGAGGCGCTCGACCAGAGCCTTGGGCGGATCATCGGCCACGAAGGCGCGCGCCAGCTTTGCTGCGATGTGGCGCGCGGTCGCCGGATGGCGCGCGAGGGCATCGAGCACGGAGCGCCCCTGCGCAAAACCTTCATCTGCGTAGCCCCGGCCGATCACCTGTTGCGGACCCGGCTGGTGCATGCGCGGATTGAACATAAACTCGCCGCCATGGACGGGATCTTGCCGCGGCGGCTGCACGGTCCAGCCGGTGATGACATTGGCGAACCGGGTCACGTCGTCTTGCGTATAACCGGTGCGCACGCCGAGCGTATGCAATTCCATGATCTCGCGCGCGAGGTTCTCGTTGAGCCCCTTGCCCCGATTGATTCCAGCAATCGACTCGGGACCGATCGAGCCCGCATTGTCGAGATAGATCAGCATGGCCGGATGCGTTTCCACCGCGAGCAGCAGATCGGCGAAACGGCCGAGCACATGCGGACGGATGGCTTCGCGCTCGTAGGCCCCGGCCAGCGCGCGCACCGCGACGCCCTTGTCCGCCGAGACGCAGAAATGGTTCGACCAGAACCAAACCAGCCGCTCGACAAAGCCGATGTCCGCCGCGAGCGCCGCATCGATGCGCGCCTTGGCTTCCGCGCGATAGATCTGCTGCGGAACGCCTGGACCAGGATTCGCAGGAGCAGCACCGGCGGCAGGCGGCGACATCGCACCGCTTCCCCCCGGAGACGGCATATCGGTTGCGGTATCGGCGCGATTGGCCGCGCCGGCCGGCGGCGATTGATCCTTGAGTTGATCTTTGGCCGCGCGCTCGGCGAGACGCGCGGTCCGCCGCGCAAGCTGAAAGTTGAAGGCTTCGCGCGCCGCTTCGCCGCTGGTGAGAAGCCCCGGATCGCTGATCCGCCCGGCGCCGGGCACGTCGAGCTCGGCCAAAATCGCCCCGCGTGGGTCGGCGGCAATCGCTGCGATCGATCCGGGCCGCGGCCCGAGGCCGAAACGATGCAAGGCCAATACCGCATCGGCTTGGGGATCAGCTGTCATTGCAAAGTCCTCGCACATTGCACTGCGCGGGAGCGCTCACCCTCGGCCGCTCCCGTGTCGATACTGCGGCGGCAGCCTTTCCAAAGCATGGCCGCCAAATGAAAAAATCGAAAGGTTTGGTCGTGCCCAATCATGCAGCAGAACGATAGCGTTTTCTGACCAATTGTTCAGAAAACAACAAAGGTCCCACCAAGCCGTCGTTGGCGGCCGTTGCGTCGCTTCGCGTGTGGGCGTCGTTCTCTGGTACGCCTAGGTGTCGCCGCAACGGTGTCGGACGTAGGCTCGGCCAATTTGGACACTTGAACGTGAACACTGAAAGGTGAGGTGCCGCCGATGTCGGACATATCCCTGAACTGGAGTCCGGCCGACATCGCCCTGGTCGCGCTGTTCATGTGCTCGCCGGGCATCGCGGGCGGGCTGGTCGCGGGCGCGCTCGGATGGCCACGGCATCGCCTGCGGGGCGGAGCGCTCGGCGCCATCATCGGCTTCGTGCTCTTGGTCGGTTACTGGCACGTCTATCTCGCCTCCAACTTGTCCCTGAACCTGGATCCAGCACCCGCCGCATGGACAGCGCTCGGCGTCAGTTGGCCCGGGGTGCTGCTTGGCGCGCTTGCCGGCGCCGTGCTGTGGCGTCCACAGCGACTCTCCGGGGCGTTTTTCGGCGCCTCTGCCGGCTTCGTGCTGTGGCTGCATGGGTGGTACTTGCTTGGATAGGCGTGGTACCGCTCAGCCGAAAATCACGAGCCCGCTGGATGTGTGCTCGCGGTGTGCTGTATTGCACAGACATAAGAGCGTGCTCGGCGCAAAATGTCATAATGTCGCAAGCATCATGGTTTCGGCAGAAAGCTGACGAGTGCGCGCGCTTGGCGAGGGACGCCACCGACCCCTCCAGGCGTGACGATTACGAGGCGCAGGCGAAACATTGGCGTCAAATGGCCGAGCGGATTGACACGAACGAAAGAAATCGGGGCGGTTCAGGCGCCCAATGACGTAGGCCGCACCGAAGGCGTGGCGGAAGGCGCTTCAAAACATAACTCTTCCAAGCGACGGTGGCGGCGCTGTCCCTGATCAGACGGCAGCGAATTTCCAGATCCCACTGGATTCATCACCTACGATGCGCAACAACGGTGGCGGCTCGCGAGAGTCCGGATCATGAAGCGCAGACATCTTTTCATCGCCGCCGCTGTTGCCGCCGTGGCGGCTGCGATCGGATGGCAGCTTTTCGAACGCTACTGGTACTACATTCCCGGCATCGTCGAGGCGATCAGAGACCCGGTCGGCCCGACTCAGGATGTGCACTGGAACCAAGGGCCCGAGGTTGCGACGGCGCCGCCATCCGCGCGCCCACCCAATGTGGTCGTCATTCTGGCGGATGACCTTGGCTGGAACGATCTGACCTTCAACGGCGGCGGGGTGGCGGGCGGCAAGGTGCCGACCCCGAACATCAACTCGATCGGGACGGATGGCATCGCGTTTACGCAAGCCTACGCGGGCGACGCTACCTGCGCGCCGTCGCGCGCGGCGATCATGACCGGCCGCTACGCGACGCGGTTCGGCTTCGAGTTCACCCCTGCACCGGTGGCGTTCGAGAAGCTGATCAGCACCTTCGCGAACGGCGACCTCAAACCGCTCTACTATTCGGCGAAAAAGAAGGATATTCCGGCATCCATCGACGAGGAGACTGTGCCGCCGTCGGAAATCACGATCGCCCAGGTGATGAAATCGAAGGGCTACCACACCAGCATGCTGGGCAAGTGGCATCTGGGCGGCACGCCGGCGACCAGGCCTTCCGCCAGAGGGTTTGACGAGGCGCTGGGCTTTTACCCCGGCGCGTCCTTGTATCTGGCCGCCAACGATCCCAATGTGGTCAATTCCCGACAGGACTTCGATCCGATCGACAAGTTTCTTTGGGCCAATCTCCCGTTCGGCATCCGCTTCAATGGCAGCAAGCAATTCGCGCCGTCGAACTACATGACCGATTACCTCGGCGCACAAGCCGTGCAGGCGATTGCGGCGAATCGAAATCGACCGTTCTTCATGTATCTGGCGTTCAATGCGCCGCATACCCCGCTCCAGGCGTTGAAGGCGGACTACGACGCTCTCTCGCAGATCGCGGATCACCGGCTGCGGGTCTATGCCGCCATGATCCGCGCGCTCGATCGAAACGTCGGCAATGTGCTCGACGCGCTGAAGACCAATGGGCTGGAAGAAAACACGCTGGTGATCTTCACGAGCGACAACGGCGGCGCCGACTACATCGGCCTTCCCGACATCAACAAACCGTTCCGCGGCTGGAAAGCCACCTTCTTTGAAGGCGGCATTCATGTGCCGTTGTTCATGAAATGGCCAGCGAAGCTGCCTAAGGCCGCCAAGTTCGACCGGCCGGTCGGCCATGTCGACATCTTTGCCACGGCTGCGGCCGCAGCGGCCGCCGACGTTCCCCGCGACCGCGTCATGGACGGCATCAATCTGCTGCCCTTTGCGACCGGTGCGGCCGAGGGCCGACCGCACCAGACCCTCTATTGGCGTGACGGCGATTATAAGGTTCTCCTGGCCGGCGACTGGAAACTACAGGTCTCGGAACGGCCAAAGAAAGACTGGCTGTTCAATCTCAAGGACGATCCGACCGAGCAGAACAATCTGGCAAGCGCAATGCCGGACAAAGTGAACGAGATGAAACGTGCTCTCGCGACGATCGATGCGGAACAAGCCAAGCCGCTCTGGCCGGCTTTGCTCGAAGGCCCGGTGAGGATCGACCATCCCCTCGGAAGCCCGAACAGGCCGGACGACGAATACATCTACTGGGCCAATTAAATTCAGGAGTGCTCCGCGTGAACCGGCGATGGACCCATATTGCGGGAGCTGCGGCGTTCGGAATGTTGATCGGCGTCGGCGCCGGCTGGTGGTGGCATCGCCAAGCACCGAACGAGGGCGCGATTCCGTTGCCGGCGGGCTGCTTGACGGTTCAGGATTTGCCGCAATCGCCTGGCGCCGGCATGGTGTGGATTCCGAGCGCGCGGTTCGAGATGGGCTCGGAGCAGTTTCGGCCCGAGGAAGCGCCGGTCCGAGATGTGGCCGTCGCCGGCTTCTGGATCGACAGCCACGATGTGACGAACGCCCAATTCCGACGCTTCGTCACCGAGACCGGGTACGTGACCGTAGCTGAACGCCCCGGAAAATCGCCGAACGATCCCGAGGCCGGCTCGTTTGTTTTCATCCGGACCGAGGAGGTGTCCAACTTCCAAGACATCGGACAATGGTGGAAGTTTGTTCCGGGCGCGAGCTGGCGTCATCCGGAGGGTCCGATGAGCGACTTGTCGAGGCGGGAGAGCCATCCCGTGGTGCATGTCGCATATGAAGATGCCGTGGCCTATGCGCGATGGGCCGGTCACGACCTGCCGAGCGAAGCCCAATGGGAATACGCGGCAAGAGGCGGTCTCGACGCCGCGCCGTTCGTCTGGGGCACCGACCCTGAACCGGAAGGAAAACCGCGGGCCAACTATTGGCACGGTGTCTTTCCGTTCTGGAACCGCAACGCCGGTGGCTACGTCGGTACGCTGCCGGTCGGTTGCTTTCCGGCCAACGGCTTTGGCCTCTACGATATGGCCGGAAACGTATGGCAGTGGACGCGCGATCCTTGGCAAGGTGAAAGCGCTCTGGACGCATCACCCGCTCGCCAGGCCCGGCCCGCGGAGGCGCATGTCATCAAGGGGGGCTCGTTTCTTTGCGCCGACAATTTCTGCATGCGTTACCGGCCGGCGGCGCGCCAGCCCGGCGACACTTCGGTCGGAGCGTCACATACCGGCTTCCGCACCGTTTGGGACGGACCGCCGCCTGACAATGCCGCACCCAAATGACCGGCGCGCAAACCCACGGCTTCGGCGGCGATCGAGCGGTCGCGTCACGTGCCCGCCATATGCTGAGCGCCTTGAAGCAGCCGGAAAGTTTTGTTAAGCAAATGGTACTATAGGTGTCGGCTCCTGGCTCCTAGTGCCGGGAGTCAGAATCTTAGAAACGGTTAGACGGACTGCACGATCATCCCGCGCGCGGGCCGAGCAAATGATCCTGCCGGAACAGAAGCTCTGCCTCGGGCGCAACATTTAGGTGGGACATGTTTAGTGGAAAATCTCTCTTTGTCACGTTAGCGGCCGCAGCCGTTGCAAGCGTGATCGCAGCGACGGCCCGCGCCAACATTCTCATCGCGGTCGACAAGAGCACGCAGCAGATGTCGGTGTCGGTCGACGGCGCGCCGCGCTACCAATGGAGCGTATCGACGGGGCGGGCGGGCTACGGCACCCCCAGCGGCACCTACCACCCACAGCGGCTGGAGACGACATGGTTCTCCAAGGCGTACTACAACTCCCCGATGCCGCATTCGATCTTCTTCCATGGCGGCTATGCGATTCACGGCAGCTACGAGATCAATCGCCTGGGCGGACCGGCCTCGCATGGCTGCATCAGGCTGCATCCGTCGAACGCGGCAACGTTGTTCGCGCTGGTCAAGCAGGAGGGCATGGGTGCGACCACGATCGTCGTGTCCGGCCAAAGTGGAGCGGTCGCAGGTCGCCCGGACCCCGCGATCCAGACCGAGGACAACTTTTTCGAGCGGGGATTTTTTAGGCCTGACTACGACTCGCGATATGCGCCGCCGCCGGCGGGTTATCCGCGGCAGCCGCGCGGCGGTTACGAGTATCCCTTCAATGAGCGGTATTGATCGCGGCGAGAGGAAGAAATACCAGATTAATACCTTGGCATGCTTCAGCTTCGCTTCGCGGCGGGAGCAAACATTACACTATTTTAATCCTGCAGGTGTAATCTGACCAAACTGTAACTTGCAAGTTTCTTGATTCATCACATTATTACGCCACGGCATGGCCGTGGTCAGATTCGTTGTGATTTCAGATGCCCGTGTCAGCGAACCTTGACCTCAACGAGTGAAAGCGCGCGGGCGAACTTCTACATGCAACGGGGGTTGCGCGTATGTTGCGCAAATCCGCTTACGGACGCTACGCCCACTACCTCGGCGAGGGGGCCGCAGTCCTGGTTATCTTGACCTTCATGACCTTCGCCATCGTGCCGATGCTGCTGCCTTTGATCGGTAGCCGATAGCCGGCAGCGCTCTGTCGCGGCCTCTTGGGTCCGTGCGGGCGCTGGCGCCAACCCCGCTCCAGCTGAGTGCCCGGATGGCCAGTTCTATCCTCCACAGCGCACGCTATCGCGCCGCCTTGACGGCAGCGCGCGCGGCTTCGGCGCCGCCCATGATGGCGCCCGAGAATCCGCCGCCAAACGTGAATGCAGATGCGAGCAACAGCCCCGCTATGTGCGTCCGTGGCGTGAGGCCGAACGCTTGTCCCGGGCTCCCGTACGGGGCGAAACCGTAGACCGCGCCACCCGGCGTATTGAGGTATTGGTGCATGGTGTCGGCGGTCGACATCTCCCGCTGCACTACGGCGCGGGCGATGCCGGGGAACTCCCGATCGAGGTCGCCGATCAAGCGGTCCATCCACCGTTCCTTGCGGGCGTGCTTCGCATCCGCGCTGAGGCCGGTCCAGTTGTCGAGCCGATCGACGCTGCAGAACGATCCGAGATAGGGGCCCGCCTCGTTCAGGCCGCTATCGATCTTGTGAAAGTCGACGAACACGTAAGACGGCAGGCGGTCACCGGGCTCCTCCCCCATGATCGCGCCGACCTCTCGCATTTGTGCGAGCGATTTCATCCAGGCCGGAAAAATGAACGTCGAATAGCTGCCGACCCCGAACTCGGCGGCGGGACGACTGAGCCCAACCGAGATGGTCCACAGCGAAATCGAAAGGCGGCGCTCGCCGTAGGGCGCGAGAAAGGCTTCGCGCTTGTTCTCCTGCAGCATCTTGGCAAGCACATGCGGCGCCGCATTGCCGAACACGACCGGCGCAAACTCGACTTGGGGATCGCCGCCCTCCCGCGCGTGGTGGCCGACGCCGACGATCCGCTCGCCCTCGAGCAGCAGGGCATCAACCTCCCGCCCGGCTTCGACCACGCCATCGGCCTGGCGGATCAATCGGACCAGCTGATCGCTCAGCGCCTGCGAGCCGCCGCGCACGTAGTGCCCGCCGCCTTTAAGATAGGAGGCTTGCGGAATGGCATAGCGCAAGAAGAGCATCTCGTCGGGATCGTCGTGATAGTAGCCGAGATTGGCGGCGAGCGTCATCTTGATTACTTCGTCGGCGCCGAACAATTCATTGAGCACGGCGCCGACCGTGGCGCGCCCCTCGCGGATGAGCGGCCAAAGCCGACGCACCGCCTCCGGCGCATGCGTCAGCCACCACATCCGGTCGTCCTGATGACGACTGGCGAAACTAACGGCCTCCAGGGCCGCCACGATACGGCGGAAATACTCTCGCAATCCTGCTTCATGCTGAGGAAAACGCGCCACGGCCGCCGCCTGTGCAGCCTCGACGCCATGCGGAATCACAAATGGTGCACCCATTTGCGGCCCACGCACCTCCTGTAGTTCGCCGACATCGACAAAGGTGAGATCGCGGTCGAGCCCGAGCGAACGCAACACCGGCAACTTCGGGTCATCATCATCCAACCCGTTGATTTCGTGGAGTGAGGCTTCGATGGCAAGCCCGCCGTGGCGATAGACCGTGGCGGCTCCGCCGAAGCTGCCGTTGCGCTCGAGAACGAGAACCCGGCGTCCCGTGCGCGCATAGAGCGCTCCGGCCGTGAGCCCGCCAAGTCCCGAGCCCACAACGATCGCGTCAAACCGTCGTGCCATGGCCGCCATCCTCGCTCGCGTCAAAGGTTGGAATTTCTAACATCAATCCGCGTTCGCAGACTTGATCCAGATCATTCGTCGAGCCTTCTGCGGCCGAGGCTGTGAAACATCGGCCCCTCCGGCTTGCAGCCGGAACCGGCGGCGTGCACGATGAGAATCGCGCAATGAGGCAACTGGGGAGGTTGACGTGGTGAAACGACTGATTTCCGTGACGTATTCGGCTCGGCACTTATGGTGTCGATGCCGCCGACCGCTCACGCGGCTGGTCCCGGATTCTGCCGCGATTACGCAGGGGCTGCTCTGAAGCAGGTCGAAATAGCGCTATCCACCCCCGCGTGCAAGCCCGGGCTGCAGGGTGCTCGCTGGTCGGCGGATTTCCGCGTTCATTACGACTGGTGTCTCGGGGCTTCCCCGGGCGATGTCGATTCCGAGCGCGGTGCGCGCACCGGCTACATCAGAGGCTGCCGAGGTATGTACTAAATGGCTGCATGAATACGGGCTGCGTTCATCGCTGCGGCAAGAAAGTTGAAGGTGCCGCGGCGGTGCTAACAGCCCGCATAGCCGACTACTCTCAACCGAACAGCCGCCCTTTTAGGATGCGCACGCCGAAGCGGTCGCCGACCTTGGCGGATTGCGACGGAACAAGCTCCAGCTCGACGAGCTCGCCCGCACCGAGCGCGAGCGCGACGCGCCGCCCGGTTGAGGTTCTGCGCACGCTCGTCACGATGCCGATAAGCTCGGCGGCGTCGGCCGGCGCGAGCTCGACATCGCCCGGGCGCAGGTACAAACGGCCGGCGCCTTTGGCGGAGCCGACAATCTCGGCGGCGAGGGTCTTGCCGTCGAAGCGCACGCCGCCGTCGGCACATTGCACAGTGATGCTCGTCGTGTCGCCGACGAACGACATGACGAAGGCCGAAGCCGGAGCGTCGTAGACCTCATCCGCCGTTCCGACCTGCTCGAGCCGTCCATCGTTGAGAATGGCAACGCGGTCGGCCAATTCGAGAGCTTCTTCCTGATCATGGGTGACGAAGACGGTCGTATGGCCGGTCCGATCGTGCAGCTCGCGCAACCAATGACGCAAGTCCTTACGCACCTTGGCATCGAGGGCACCGAACGGCTCATCCAGGAGCAACACCCGCGGCTCGACCGCAAGCGCGCGTGCGAGCGCTATTCGCTGACGCTGGCCGCCGGATAGCTGCGCCGGATAGCGCCGTTCCAGCCCCGGCAACTGCACCAGATCAAGCAGCTCGCGAACGCGCCGGCGAATCTCGCCGTCGTCCGGGCGGGCATCGCGCGGACGCACCCGCAAGCCATAGGCGATGTTCTCGAGCACGGTCATATGCTTGAACAAGGCGTATTGCTGAAACACGAAGCCGATGCGCCGGCTCTGCACCGGCACACCGGTCGCGTCCTCGTCGCCGAAATAGACCTTGCCGGCGCTCGGCGTCTCGAGCCCGGCAATGATGCGCAAGAGCGTCGTCTTGCCGGAGCCGGACGGCCCCAGGAGCGCGATCAGCTCACCGCTTTCGATCCGCAGGCTGACGCCGCGCAACGCCCCGGTCGTGCCGAAGTCCTTGGCGATATCGACGACGCGGATTTGCACCTCGGTCTCCAGATCTAAATGCGCGTCCCGCCCGCGATGGCTTCCCCGTAGCGCCATTCGAGCACGGTCTTGGCCGCAAGAGTCACGAGCGCGAGCAAAGCAAGCAGCGAGGCCATCGCGAAGGCCGCGACGAAATTGTACTCGTTGTAGAGGATCTCGACGTGCAGCGGCATCGTGTTGGTGAGGCCGCGGATATGGCCGGAGACGACGGCGACGGCGCCGAACTCGCCCATCGCCCGCGCATTGCAAAGGAGCACGCCATAGAGCAACCCCCACCTGATATTGGGAAGGGTCACGGTGAGGAACGCGCGCCACCCGCCGGCACCCAATGTGAGGGCGGCCTCCTCGTCGGCATTGCCTTGCTCCTGCATGAGCGGGATGAGCTCGCGGGCGACGAACGGAAACGTCACGAAAACCGTCGCCAGCACGATGCCCGGCAAGGCAAAGATGATCTCGATGCCGTGCGCCTTGAGCCAGGGGCCGAACAGGCCCTGGGCGCCGAACAGCAAGACATAGACGAGCCCGGAAACCACCGGGGAGACGGAGAACGGTATGTCGATGAGGGTAATGAGCAGGTTCTTGCCGATGAACTGAAACTTGGCGATCGCCCAGGACGCGGCGATGCCGAAGATCACGTTGAGCGGCACGGCGATGGCCGCGACCGTCAACGTCAGACGGATGGCCGCCTGCGCGTCCGGATCGTGGAAGGTGCCGACATAGGCGGCAAAGCCCTTACGCAGAGCCTCGGTGAAGACGACAATCACCGGCAGGACGAGAAACAGGGCCACGAATATCAGCGCGCCGAGGATCATCGACCAGCGCGCGACGATGCCTTCCGTCGTCACCGGTTGGCGCTGCGGCGCCCGGCCGCGCCGCCACCGGCTGCGACCGCTCGCCTCACGCATGGCCGAACCTCCGCTGGCTCCAGGCCTGGATCAAATTGACCAGGAGCAGGATGATGAACGAGAGGATCAGCATGATGGCGGCGATGGCCGTGGCGCCGGCGTAGTCGTACTCCTCGAGCTTGATGACGATGAGGAGCGGAGCGATCTCCGACACATAGGGCAAATTCCCGGCAATGAAGATCACGGAACCGTACTCGCTGACGGCGCGCGCGAAGGCCAGGGCAAAGCCGGTCAGAACGGCCGGGGCGAGCATCGGCAGGATGATGCGCACGACGGTCTGCCGGCGGCTCGCTCCGAGCGTCGCGGAGGCTTCCTCGACCTCGCGCTCGATCTCGGCGATGAGCGGTTGCACGGTGCGCACCGCGAACGGCAAGCCGACAAAGACCAGGGCGATGAAGATGCCGAGCGGCGTGAAAGCCGCCCGAATGCCGACCGAGCCAAGAATCGCGCCGACCCAGCCGGTCGGCGCATAGAGCGTCGCGAGCGCAATCCCGGCGACCGCCGTCGGCAGCGCGAACGGCAGGTCGACGGTCGCATCGATGAGCTTGCGTCCGGGAAACCGATAGCGCGTGAGCACCCAAGCCACGAGCAGGCCGAATGCTGAATCAACCACGGCGGCGGCCAACGCCAAGCCGAAGCTCACCCGCAACGCCGCCATCACGCGCGGGTCGCTCGCGATGGCCCAGAGACCGCTCAAGCCAAGGCCGGCGGCCTTTGCGACCAGCGCCGCCAGCGGCAACAGAACGATCAGTCCGAGATAAAGCAGCGTATAGCCGAGCGCGAGGCCGAAGCCGGGGATGGCGCTTGGTTGCTTCAAACGCGGTACGCTGATCATGACCAGTCTGGCGCCGATGCAGGGTCAGCGATGGGCGTTCTTCATGATCTGATCGAAGATCCCGCCATCACCGAAATGTTTCTTCTGCGCCTCGCCCCAACCGCCAAACACCCCGTCGATGGTGACGAGATTGACCGGGGCGAGCCGATCGCGATCCTCCTCGGCCGCGCTTGCAGGGTCGGCCGGCCGGTAGAAGTGCTTGGCGATCACGGCCTGCGCCGTCGGGGTGTAGAGGAAATCGAGATAGGCCTGCGCTGCCTTGCGCATCGGCTCAGCCTTGAGGTTGCCGTCGATCAGGGAGACCGCGGGCTCGGCGAGAATCGAAAGCGATGGCGTCACCAACTCGAACGCATCCGCGCCCATCTCCTGCAGCACGAGATGGGCCTCGTTCTCCCACGAGACGAGGACATCGCCGATGTTGCGGCGCCCGAACGTCGTCGACGCCCCGCGCGCGCCGGAGTCGAGCACGGTGACGTTGCGAAACAGCTGGGTCATGAAGTCCTCGACCTTCGCGTCATCCTTGAATGCATCGAGCGCATAGGCCCAGGCAGCGAGGTAATTCCACCGCGCCCCGCCGGACGTCTTCGGGTTGGGGGTGACGATCGCGATACCCGGCTGCACTAGGTCATTCCAATCCTTGATGCCTTTCGGATTTCCCTTGCGCACGACGAAGATGATGGTCGACGTATACGGAGATGAATTGTTGGGCAATCGTCTTTGCCAATCGGCCGGAATCTTGCCGGTGGCGGCCGCAATGGCGTCGACGTCTCCGGCTAGCGCCAGCGTCACGACCGAGGCATCGAGCCCATCGATGACCGCCCGCGCCTGGGCGCCCGAGCCGCCGTGCGACATACGGATGGCCAGGCTTTCGCCGGTTTTGCTCTTCCAATCGGCGATGAACAACGCATTCAGGTCGCGATAGAGCTCGCGCGTCGGATCATACGACACGTTCAGCAGCGTTGTTTGCGCCGCTGCCTGGGTGGCGACCGAACCAGCCAGCGCGCTCGCCAACAGGAGTGCCTTGCCTTTACCCAATGAGAAGTCAACGTACCAGGCCATTGAACCACCTCGCCCGCGGCGCCGAACCGGCATCCACCTCGCCGGAACATGCGCGAGGAAGCGCCGCTTGTTTATAACAAGCGGCGCGACGCAAAACGACAATCCGCTTACGTTGATACGGATTTCGTGACGCGCTCGTGCTACGTTTTGCTAAATCGCGGGTTGCCGATCTTGCAAGGGCGGCGCTCGGCACCCTCCGCGGATCTGGGAATGAACGTATCAGGCCACCGTCCGGTTTTGCTGGTCGGCAGTGTTCCCTTGGCATCGCCCGCCGCGGTGTTCGAGGCGGTCGCCGCCGCATTGGGCGCGCTCGTTCGCCGGATTCCCGATGGCGAGACCGGCGAGCGAAGCCAGGGGATCACCTGGCTCGGCGCCCCCTTGCGGCAGGCCAAGGGCGTGGTCACGCTCGGCGAGCGCACCATGCCGGACGGTACCAGGCGCCCGGTGCTGGCGGCCAAGCCCGGCGCATCGACCGCCGACGTGCAGTTCGGACCCGTCGGATACGCGCAGGCGGCGCTGCAATCCTATGCCGAGTTCCTCCGGCTGCGCCGGGAGGGAATAATCCCACCCGACATACGCTTCCAGGTCAGCCTGCCGACGCCGATCGCCGTCGCCTTTGGCTTCTTCGCTCCGACCTCGGTGCGCACCGTATGGCCGGCCTGCGAACGCCGCATGCTGCTCGAGCTCGATCAGATCGTGCAGGGCATTCCGCATGCGGATCTGGCGATCCAATGGGATATCGAGACTGAGATCGCGCGCATCCTGGAATTTCCCGACAGCGCCCAAGACTATCCCATCGACGAGCTCGTTAGTGCGATCGCTCGGGTTTGTGACAATGTTCCAGCCGAGACCGAGCTCGGTCTGCACTTCTGCTATGGCGATATGGGACACCGGCATCTGGTCGAGCCGACGGATTCCTTCTTGATGGTGGACTTGTTCAACCGGCTTGCAGCGACCGTCACACGGCCAATCACTTGGCTGCACGTGCCGGTGCCGCGCGACCGCGACGACGACGACTATTTCGCGCCCTTGGCCGATTTGCGCAGCGAAGCGGACACCGAGCTTTATCTTGGCCTGATCCATCTCACCGACGGCATCGAAGGCGCCAAGCGGCGGCTGGCGGCCGCCGAGCGCGTCGTCGCGGATTTCGGCGTCGCGACCGAATGCGGCCTCGGCCGCCGCTCGCCGGATACTATCGCGCACTTGCTCGTGCTGCATCGGCACGTCGCCGAGCTCGACTTGACCGCCTGGGCCGATCCGGAAGTGTAGGAAACATGCCTGATCGATCGCAAAAGTCATTGGAACCGCAGCCGCGCCGCATTGCCTGCGCCCGCTGCGGCACCCCGTTCGATTGCCGCCCGGGCGGTGACTGCTGGTGCGCGACGGAGTCCATCCGCTTGCCGATGCCGGCGGCGGGCCTGGACGACGACTGCCTCTGTCCGGATTGTTTACGCGCGGCGGGAACATCGCCGCCGGGTCCGACGTCGACCTCCGGCGGATAGGAGTGGCCCATGCAGTTTCGCAATCTCGGCAAGTCTGGGCTGCGCGTGTCGCTCAGCGGTCTAGGGTGCAACAATTTCGGCGGCCGGATCGATCTGGAGGCCGCGCGCAAGGTGGTGCACAAGGCGCTCGATCTCGGCGTCACGTTGTTCGACACCGCCGATATCTACGGCGAGAAGGGCGGCTCCGAATCCGCCCTCGGCACGCTGCTCGGCGACCGGCGCAAGGACATCGTGCTCGCCACCAAATTCGGCTTGGCGGTGGACGAGGCGCGCGGGCTCACCGGCGCATCGCGGCGCTACATCATGTTGGCGGTTGAAGCGAGCCTCAAACGGCTGAAGACCGACTGGATCGACCTCTATCAGCTGCACGCCCCCGATCCGCGCACGCCGATCGAGGAGACGCTGCGCGCGCTCGACGATCTGATCCACCAGGGCAAGGTGCGTTACATCGGCTGCTCCAACATGCCGGCGTGGCAAGTCGTCGGCGCGCACTGGACCGCGCAGGCCGACAATCTGCACGCATTCGTCTCGTGCCAGGACGAATACAGCCTGGTCGAGCGCAGCATCGAGAAGGAGCTGATCCCTGCGGCTGCGGCCTATGGCTTGGGTCTCCTCCCCTTCTTTCCGCTGGCGAGCGGATTACTGACCGGGAAATACCGACGCGGCGAGCTTCCGCCCGCCAGCACCCGCATGGCGAAGATGAAAAGTCTCGCCGAGCGCTATCTGACCGACGCGAATTTTGACCGCGTCGAGCGGCTCCAGGTTTTTGCGCGCGAGCGTGGACACAGTTTGCTCGAGCTCGCCTTCTCTTGGCTCGCCGCGCGGCCGCAGATCGCCAGCATCATCGCCGGCGCGACCCTGCCGGAGCAGGTCGAGCAGAACGTCGGGGCGGTGGCCTGGACGCTGAGCGCAGAGGAGTTTTCGGAAGTGGATCGGTTGAGCGGGCAGCCGTAAGATTCCGCGCTATTTCCACGCCCCGCGCCATCCTCTGGACACGAACGGCGTCTATCCGCTTGCGTGAATCCGAGCGTGTATCAATGGCGATGGCCAGCGTAGCCGAACAACGGCTGCGCCGGCTCGCCTGCTTTTTTGCGAGCGAACCATGTTCTCGTTGTTCGAGCGAGCGCTGAAGACGACCGATCTGCCCGAGCAGCCGGAGCCGCCCGGCGGGCTGATCGCGTTCTATTGGCATTTTGCACGCCAGGCCAAGCGCCTGTTCGTAGCCTTGTTCGTCGCCGGCTTCGTCGTCGCCCTGGTCGATTCGCTCGTTCCGGTCTTCATGGGCCGGGTCGTAACGCTGGTGACGTCGAGCGCGCCGGACCGGCTCTTCGCACAATCGTGGCCGACACTGCTGACGATGGCGGTAGTGCTCTTGGTGCTGCGGCCGCTCGCGCTCACTGCACAGAACCTCGTCTCCAACCAGGCGATCGCCGCCAATGTCAGCAATCTGATCCGCTGGCAGAACCATTGGTATGTGGCGCGCCAGACCTGGGCGTTCTTCCAGAACGATTTTGCCGGCCGCATCGCCAACAAGGTGATGCAGACCGGCCCAGCCCTGCGCGAGAGCCTGGTCGCGCTGATCACCGGCGTTTGGTACATCTTGGTCTACGGCACGGCCGCGGTGTTTCTGCTCGCCTCCGCCGATGCCTGGCTTGCCCTGCCCGTCCTGCTGTGGTTTTGCGCCTACCTGGTGCTGTTGCGCACCTTCGTGCCGCGCATGCGCGACCGCTCGCGCGACGTGTCGGAAGCGCGCTCGGTGCTGACCGGCCGCATCGTCGACACCTACACCAATATCCTGACCGTGAAGCTCTTTGCCCGCGCGCGGCAGGAGGACGCCTATGTGCGCGAGGCGGTCGACGAGCATACCGGCCTGTTCCATGCCTCGCTGCGGCTCAACACGCTGTTTTCGCTCAGCCTGTCGACGCTCAACGCGCTCCTCGTCACCAGCACCGCCGGCCTCGCCATCGCGCTGTGGACCCATGGCGTGGTGGCGGTGGGCACCGTGGCTATGGCGCTGCCGCTTGCCTGGCAGATCATCAGCATCTCCGGCTGGGTGGCGATGCGGGTGACGGAGCTGTTCGAGAATGTCGGCGTGGTGCAGGAGGGCATGAGCGCGATCGCCAAGCCGATCGCGCTCATGGACAAGGCCGATGCGCCGCCGCTCAAGGTCAACCGCGGCGAGATCCGCTTCGAGGACGTGCGCTTCGGCTATGGCCGCGAGACCGGCGTGATCGACGGCCTGTCGCTGACCGTGCGCCCCGGCGAGAAGATCGGCCTCGTCGGCCGTTCCGGCGCCGGCAAGTCGACGCTGGTCAACCTGCTGCTGCGCTTCTTCGACGTCGAGGACGGCCGCATCCTGATCGACGGCCAGGACATTGCCGAGGTCACCCAGGAGAGTCTGCGGTCGCAGATCTCGGTGGTGACCCAGGACACCTCGCTGCTGCACCGGTCGATCCGCGACAATATCGGTTATGGACGCCCCGGCTCGAGCGAGGCTGAGATCATCGCCGCCGCCAAGCTCGCGCACGCCGACGAGTTCATTCTCGGCCTCGAGGATTGGAAGGGGCGACGCGCCTATGACTCCCAAGTCGGCGAGCGCGGCGTGAAGCTGTCCGGCGGCCAGCGCCAGCGCATCGCCATCGCCCGCGTGATCCTGAAGAACGCGCCGATCCTGGTGCTCGACGAAGCGACCTCCGCGCTCGACAGCGAGGTCGAGGCGGCGATCCAGGCGAGCCTGAGCACCCTGATGGCCGGCAAGACCGTGATCGCCATCGCCCACCGGCTCTCGACCATCGCGCAGATGGACCGGTTGATCATCCTCGACCGCGGCCGCATCGTCGAGCAAGGCTCGCACGATGAGCTCTTGCGCCTCGGCGGCCACTACGCGTCGCTGTGGCGGCGCCAGTCCGGCGGCTTCATCGATGTCGGCGAGGCCCAGGCGGCGGAGTGAGACTGGAGAGGTAACTACAACCAAGCGCCCGGATTCTCCAAGTCCGACGGCCCGCGGCGGAACGCTCACCAACGCCTCCACGCGACAGACCTTTGGCGCGCCCCAAACGGACATTAACGGCCGCCATACCCCAATTGGACAAAATCTGGGTCGGGTCGCAACGTTATTGCGGCTTTGTCAGGTGATGGTTCATCATTTTCGTTTTGAAAAAATCACATAACCGTTGAATATATTGCTGACTATGGTTTAGATTGTAGCGGAGCAATCTTGGCGGACGCGACCATGTTGAACCTACGGGCAATGCTCATACTAACTATATCAGTCTTGTATCCATGTTGCGGATACTCGCAATACGTTCTTGATACCGCATTCTGTAAGTCAATCATCGGTAAAGAATGCGTTGGGGCTATCCCTGCAGGTTCTGGCTCGGGTATTGACCTACGTGACCTAAGTAAGAACGAAAACGGGCCTTTGATCCACTATTGGGCTAAACTGCGAAATGCGAACGACGCGGCGATCGCAATTGTGATGGTCCGTCAAGGAACTTGCTACGATGAAAAGATAAACCTGCCCGAGTCGAGATTTAAGGCAAACCCTGGAAAACTTAGAACGCTTTGGAGTTACCTGTCCTCAGTTACATTATCAGACCTACTATCACGCCTTTCGATTAAAGATCTGAGCCTTGAAGCGGGCTTAAAGGGAAAAATCGATGCTAAAATCAACTTAGCTTTCGTTACGACTTCAGAGGGTTTTCGAATACATGATTTTCGCAATATGCCGTGTCCTGGAACAATTCAGGCGAGAATATTTGATAGCAATGGAGATCCTATCCCCGGCGAAAATGACGTTAGGACTCTTGAGATCAGGTAGGCTCTCTCGATTGGTTCTATTGTCAATCTGTCGGAGCATTTTTTCGACATAGAGGGCGACCGCATCTCGATCGACGGTCAGGACGTCGCCGCGGATCTCGGGGATAACCCAATACGCCTCGTCGCTGACACCTCTCCCAGGGAGCGGGTTGAACCTCTCCAAAACCCGTCATCTCGCCGCGCGTCATGATGAGTTTCCGAAAAGGCGCGGCGCCCGTCACTTGCGGCCGATGCCGACCGTCAGCGTGTAGGTCGCATTCCCGCGTGTGCCGCCGACGGTGATGCGGTAGTCGCCCGACTGTGCCAGCCGGCCCGACCAGCCGTCGGCGTCCTCGCCCTCGCGGGCACCGGCGAGGTCGCGCCCGTCAGGTCCCGCGATCTGAAACACGGCATTGTGCTCCAAGGACGTGATGCTGACGCGCATCGGTTGCCCGGCTTCCGCTCTCAGGACATAGACGTCGCGGTCGCCGCGCACGACGCCGCCGGAAAGCGTCGCCGTCTCGGAGCCGCGCGCGAACCGCACTTGCCTGGTCACCCCCTCCGCTGCGGCACGACCGACCGCCGGTACCCCAACCAGATCGATCGTGGCGAGTGTCGACAGCAAGAGCAACGCCAAAGGCAACGCACGGCGCGCATCGGGAGAAAATGTCTTCGTCATGTATTCAAGTCCGCCCCTGCCTCACCCGTGCTTCACCTTCAGTACCAGGATCGGCACCAGGAGCCCAAGCGTCACTATGTTGGAGCCGATCAGCGGCCAATCGACGATGGCGAGGCCATAGACCAGCCAGAAGGCGATGCCGACCGCGAAGGCGACATAGGCGGGGAGCGAGATTGCGCGGGTGTCGCGTTCGCGCAGGATTTTTACCGCTTGCGGCAGCCAGCACAGGGTGGTGAGCGCGGCGCCGACCGTTCCGATTCCATTGACCAGCAACGACATGCGGCTCGCATACCGCTGATTTGTCTACGGTTTATGACAGTGGCTTGAACGCGCGCGCGCGCGGCATGCCACGGCACCCTTCCCTGCCCGCCGGGGCCGGCCCATATTGCGGCCATGGCGGACGAGCCCGACAAGCCGCGCGGAAGGCCGAAACGCGATCCGGCCAAGCATTCGCAAAAGGATCCGGCGCGCCCGACCCGGTCGAAGGCGGCGCGCGAGCACAGCGAGCCGATCGGGCCGGCGCTCGCGCAATTGCTCAATCCCGGGATCGGCCAGGGCACGGCCGGCCCGGGCGCGCAGACCGGGCTGCAGCCGCCGCCGGACAATTCCCGCGACCGGCGGGCGGATTTTGCCGCTGCGCACAGGGCGCGAAAATCCACCCCGGAGGGTTTTGGCGAGGCGGCGCAGGGCGGCTACGTCGCCAAGGGACCGACGCCGCTCGCCGGCATCGACCCGCAGCTCGCCGAGGCGCTGGGCTTCGACGGCGCGGAGGACGCGGCCGTGCTCGGCCCTTCGGGCGTCACCGCGACGGTGCGGGCGCTCGAGCGGCTGCTGCGCGAGGGACGCTCCGAGTTCAGCGAAAAGCCCTGGGTGCCGCACCGCCCGCCACGGCCGGAGAAGACCGAGGGCGGCCGCCGCCTGGTGATCCGTTCCGACTTCGAACCGCGCGGCGACCAGCCGCAGGCGATCGAGGAACTGGTCGAGGGCGTGCGGCGCCACGAGCGCAATCAGGTGCTGCTCGGCGTCACCGGCTCGGGAAAAACCTTCACCATGGCGAAGGTGATCGAGCGCACGCAGCGCCCCGCCCTCATCCTCGCGCCCAACAAGACGCTCGCCGCCCAGCTCTACGGGGAGTTCAGAAACTTCTTCCCCGACAACGCGGTCGAGTATTTCGTCTCCTATTACGACTACTACCAGCCCGAGGCCTACGTCCCGCGCACCGACACCTATATCGAGAAGGAATCCTCGATCAACGAGCAGATCGACCGCATGCGCCACTCGGCGACGCGCGCGCTGCTCGAGCGCGACGACGTGGTGATCGTGGCCTCGGTGTCCTGCATCTACGGTATCGGCTCGGTCGAGACCTATTCGGCCATGACTTTCGCCCTGAAGCGCGGCGAGCGCATCGATCAGCGCCAACTGCTCGCCGACCTCGTGGCCTTGCAATACAAGCGCACGGCCGGCGATTTCTCCCGCGGCACCTTTCGGGTGCGCGGCGACACCGTCGACATCTTTCCGGCGCACTATGAGGACCGCGCCTGGCGCGTCAATCTGTTCGGCGACGAGGTCGAGCGCATCGAGGAGTTCGATCCGCTCACCGGGCGCAAGACCGACGAGCTCGAATTCATCAAGGTCTATGCCAACTCGCACTATGTGACCCCGCGGCCGACCTTGATCCAGGCGATGCACGGCATCAAGGCCGAGCTGCGCGTCCGCCTCGATGAGCTCACCCGCGCCGGCCGCCTGCTGGAGGCGCAGCGGCTCGAGCAGCGCACGACCTTCGATCTGGAAATGATGGAGGCAACCGGCTCCTGCGCCGGCATCGAGAACTATTCGCGCTATCTCACCGGCCGCAAGCCCGGCGAGCCGCCGCCGACCCTGTTCGAATACGTGCCCGACAACGCGCTCGTGTTCGTCGACGAGAGCCACGTGACGGTGCCGCAGCTCGGCGGCATGTATCGCGGCGACTTCCGCCGCAAGGCGACGCTTGCCGAGTACGGCTTCCGGCTGCCCTCCTGCATGGACAACCGGCCGCTGCGCTTCGAGGAATGGGACGCGATGCGGCCGCAGACGATGTGCGTCTCGGCGACGCCCGGATCATGGGAGCTCGAGGAATCCGGCGGCGTGTTCGTCGAGCAGGTGATCCGCCCGACCGGCCTGATCGATCCGCCGGTCGAGGTGCGCCCGGCGCGCACCCAGGTCGACGACGTGATCGGCGAGGTGCGCGCCACCGCCGCGCGCGGCTACCGCACCCTCGTCACGGTGCTGACCAAACGCATGGCCGAGGACTTGACCGAGTATCTGCACGAGCAGGGCATTCGCGTGCGCTACATGCATTCCGACATCGATACTATCGAGCGCATCGAGATCATCCGCGACCTGCGGCTTGGCGCCTTCGACGTGCTGGTCGGGATTAATCTGCTGCGCGAGGGCCTCGACATTCCCGAATGTGCGCTGGTGACGATCCTCGACGCCGACAAGGAAGGTTTTCTGCGCAGCGAGACCTCGTTGATCCAGACCATCGGCCGCGCCGCGCGCAACATCGACGGGCGCGTGATCCTCTACGCCGACACCATCACCGGCTCGATGCAGCGCGCCATCGCCGAGACCGACCGCCGCCGCGAAAAGCAGGTCGAGTACAACGTTGCCAACGGCATCACCCCGGAATCGATCAAGAAATCGATCGGCGACATTCTGCAAAGCGTTTACGAGCGCGACCACGTCCTGGTGTCGACCGGTGACGGCGGCTTCGCCGAAGACGTGGCGACCATCGGCCACAATTTCGAGGCGGTGATCGCCGACCTCGAGACGCGCATGCGCGAGGCGGCGGCCGACCTGAACTTCGAGGAAGCCGCGCGGCTGCGCGACGAGCTCAAGCGCCTGCGCGCCACCGAGCTCGCCGTCATCGACGATCCGACCGCGCATCCCCGGTCAACCGCCGCGGCGCGCGGAAACCCGGGCAAGGCGCGGCTGCCGACGCTCGACGAAATGGGCCCGGGCGTCGAGTCGATCCCGCGCGGCAAGGACGGCCCGCGCTCAAAAACCGGCCGCCCCGGCATGCGCGGCGGCTGGCGCGGGAAGCGCCGGTAGGAGACCCCGCGAATTGCTGCTAGGCGGGACAGCAGTATGGGAATCTCACGCAATCTCCGGCCAGGGCGTCAACCCTTAATGTTAACCCACAAATGGCCGCATCCGGCTCAGATGCAAATCACTTGCATTCCTTGCCCGCCGGCCGGTATTTTTCTTCTTTGTGCACTTTTGAAGGACTTTTTTGACAATTCTCGTCAAAAATCGCTTGATAAAGAGCAGAAGCACAACCGAATGAGCCTACGATGCTAATGCGTTTCGGAATCGAGAACTTCCTCTCAATTCGCGACTATCAAGAACTCTCGTTGGTCGCCTCCTCTTTGAAAGAGGACACCGATCAATTGATTGAAGTTTCGGGCTTGTCCGAAAAACTCCTGCCGGCCGTACTAATTTACGGCGCGAATGCCTCAGGGAAAAGCAACGTACTGGCTGCGATCGACTTCCTCCGCTGGAATATCCTCTACTCCCAACGAAAGGCGTCGCCGAGTGGAGGGATCTCCAGACCATCCTTTGCGCTTGATAGGTCCTGCAAGGAACGGCTTACGAAGGTTGACTGCGACGTCATCATCGCGGGCGTGAGATATCATTTTGGGTTCTCAGTTACCGACAATGAATTCATTGAAGAATGGTTGTACGCTTTTCCAAATGGAAAACGGCAGCTGTGGTATCAGCGCGAGGCAGGAACTTTCGTGTTTGGAAAGTCTTTGAAAGGGAAGAACAAGGCAATCCAAGAGTTAACTCGACCAAACAGTCTATTTATTTCTTCGGCCGCCCAAAACGCGCACGAGCAACTTCTGGACATTTACAGCTTCTTCGACAAGGATCTCCAGCAGGAACGCCGATTGCCGGTATCTAAAGTTGATTGGAGTTCTGCCGACAGAGAGAAAATAGTCGATTTCTTGCGATCGTCCGATGTTGGGATAAAGTCCATGAAGGTAGACGAGGTCTCCGCTTCAGAGGAAGTCAGCCAGTTTATGAGTAAGCTTGACAAACTCATAGGCGAAGTAGTTACAGATCTTCCAGAAGGTATTATCAATGACACGACTTCCCACAAATTAACGCTTGGACATGCTTCTGATGAAGGTGAAACATTTTTAGATATGAGCTTAGAAAGCAAAGGCACTCGCCGTCTATTAGTTTTGATAGATCCAATATTAAGGCTCCTTTCTACAGGAGGAATATTTATTCTCGATGAAATAGAATCTAGCCTTCACCCACTAGTTTCTAGACAGATCGTTCGATTATTCACCAACAAGAGGACGAATGAAAAGGGTGCGCAGCTCATTGCGGCCACTCACGACACAAATCTGTTGAGGCCTGGGCTACTTCGTCGAGATCAGATTTGGTTTACTGAGAAGGACCGCAGCGGGGCAACGCACCTCTATCCCCTCTCGGACATACATACCCGCCGAGGCGACAACTTGGAAAAAGGCTACTTGCAGGGCCGATTTGGGGCCATTCCATTCATCGACACGATTGAAGACATCGCTTCGGGGTGAGTATTCGTAGTGGCTCGGCATCCTAAACCTCCTCTGTGCATTAGACGCGGTCGAGCGAGAGTCGATGCCAAGCTAGCACTTATGATCTTCTCTGAGGGCAGCAGGACAGAGCCTGATTACATTCGGGATTTCGTAAGGGATCACGGCAACAGCTTGGTTAAAGTTGAGCTTGGTCCGCACGGCGTCCCTACGTCCCTGGTTGAGGCCGCGGTGACCTACCTAAATCGCAGTCGGCGCCGAAGGAGGGATAGCTTTGAGAAACGAGATCAAGTGTGGGTCGTTTTCGATTGCGATGACCACCCGAATCTTCGAGCGGCAATCGCTAGAGCGCGCGACAACGGCGTGAACGTTGCCTATTCGAATCCTTGCTTCGAACTTTGGGCTTTACTGCACTTGGAGGATCATGACGCGCCGATTTCGCGCCAGCATTTGCAACGCAGACTTGCCAACCTCATGCCCGGATATGATGCCCAACGCTCCAAACGCATCGATTACGAGCTAATTCGCACCGCATACAATGAAGCTGATGAACGCGCTGAGAGGATGGCGCGGCGTAGAGTTGAGGAGGGTGACGCCATGGGAAACCCTTACACGGACGTTTACGAATTGACTAGGAGAATTAAGGAAAACGGGAAAAAATAGTTCCTGGTTCTGACCACAGCGCGATCTACATCACTGATTATATCGCAGGCTAGCATTCCCTTTTATGCTTCACCGCGCCCAGGAATAACGACCTTGGGCCGGGGCTGATACAGCGCGCCATCGCCGAGACCGACCGCCGCCGCGAAAAGCAGGTCGAGTACAACGTCGCCAACGGCATCACGCCGGAATCGATCAAGAAGTCGATCGGCGACATTCTGCAAAGCGTATACGAGCGCGACCACGTGCTGGTGTCGACCGGCGACGGCGGCTTCGCCGAAGACGTGGCGACCATCGGCCACAATTTCGAGGCGGTGATCGCCGACATCGAGACGCGCATGCGCGAGGCGGCGGCCGACCTGAACTTCGAGGAAGCCGCGCGGCTGCGCGACGAGCTCAAGCGCCTGCGCGCCACCGAGCTCGCCGTCATCGACGATCCGACCGCGCATCCCGGGTCGACGCCCGCGGCGCGCGGAAAGCCGGGCAAGGCGCGCTTGCCGACCCTCGACGAGATGGGCCCGGGCGTGGAGTCGATCCCACGCAAGGACGGCCCGCGCTCGCAGACCGGCCGCCCCGGCATGCGCGGCGGCTGGCGCGGCAAGCGGCGGTAGAAGGATCAGGCACCCCGGCTAGAACAGGTGCGCTACTCATCAGGGAATTCTTCTACTTCTAAAATTCTGCCACTCGTTTTGAGCCCCCCGGTCCGGGTTCCCGCAGCCATGGGGGATCATCCTGCGGCTCACTTTTCTGCTTCGAGGATGGCAATGTCCTTCTTGAGTAGGTCGTTGGCGAGATCGGAGAGCGCCACGCCCTTCTTCGCCGCCAGGGCTGAGAGGTAGGCCTGCACATCAGCGTCGAGATAAACCGGAAGATTGAGCCTGGCATTGGGCCGATGGAACTTTCCACGGACGCCGCCTGAGAAGTCGATCTCAGTAGGGATGTCGTCGTCCTGGGACGGGGCGGCTGCGCTCATGGGTTCACCTATCGCGGTTCATCTTCGTAGGAGCGGCGTTCACGTTTGGTCGCCTTGCGGGCCGAGATAATGCGGATCCGGACATTGGTCGGCCCAATAATTTCGTACGCGTGCGCGACGGCGAGAAGGTTGCCACCCGCATCGAGCCCCAGCGTGAACCAGCGTTCCTCGTGCTGGCTGTTGGCGTCGTCGTAGACGGTCAACGCCAGCGCATCCAACAGCACAGTGGCGGCCTGGTCGAACGTGACGCCATGCTTGCGGGCGTTGTACAGCGCTTTTGCAGGGTCCCATTCGAAATCGTAGACGACGTCCTCGTTCATCCGACCGCCGCGAGCACCCAGTGCGGCCTGCTGCAGGACAGTGTCGACCATCCATGAAGGGGGCGCTGTTTCGCCAACGGCAGGCGAAGGATGCTATACGCCAAAATGACGTAGATATCCATCCGGGTTCTCAAGCGCATTTGGCGGTTGGAGGCGGAGGTACCCGTGCCGCATGAGGAGGACAAGGACCCCTCGCCCCGCCTCACGGAATGAACGAGGCGGCGTTGATCAGGCCGACGCAGATGGAGGCGGCGGCGAAGCAGGTGGCGCCGGCGGCGTTGTTGGTCTCGATCACCTTTGGCAGCAGCCAGTGCAGCACCCAAAAAACGAGGAGCTGCGCCAGGCACGCAACGGCGCCCCAGGCGAAAAATCCCCAAATGCTGCTGTGCGTGTAGGAGGCGACCAACAATGGAAATGTGAAGCCGAGCATGGCGCCTCCCAGCGCAATGGCCGGCGCCATATTGGCCTTGGAGATTTCGCTTTGCTCGTCATAAGGCGTCACCCAAATGTAGAGACGGGTGAAAACCGCCAACATCAGGAGACCGGCGGCGAAATAGAGGCCAAACAGCATCAGGCCATGGAAATCAAACTGGCTGCTCATTCACGGCTCCTCGGCTCCAGGCAAAACAAACGGCGGAAATCCCGCCGCGGTGACGACGATGGGTCCTTGCGCTTTCACCCGACTATCGCGTGCGGCACGAAGCGCGAGGTGTTCTTGGTGATCGGCGAGGTGTCCTCTCTAATGCCCATCCCGCAAGCTTCCTCACCGATGATCCAGCTGCCGACTACCGGGAAGTTGCCGTCGTAGGCCGGCAGTTGCGCCAGCGCCTGCCAAATGAATCCCTCCCCGCCGTAGGGACCATCGTCGCGGTCGAGCACGCGTTGCCCGTCGACAAGAACGATGTTGCTGCCTTCGCGGGAGTAGAGCGGCTTTTTGGCATAGCGTCCTTCGAGCTGTACGCGGGCCGGATCGTCCTCGAAATAGGCGGCCAGCAGGTTCGGATGTCCCGGTGCCGCCGCCCAGAGCAGCGGCAGAATTCCCTTATTGGAAAGAAGCGCCTTCCATGGCGGCTCGATGAAGCGGGTCTCGTCCATGGAAACCGAATGGCTGAACGGATCGGCGAACATCCACTCCCACGGATAGAGCTTGAAGAGGAGCTGGATCGGCTGATTGTCCAGGTCGACGAAAGCTCCCTTGCCCTTGTTGCCGATGTCACCGATGACGAGGGCACGGGTCCGTAACCCCGCCTGAATGGCGCAGTCCGCGAGATAGGCGATCAAGCCGCGGTCTTCGATCGAATGCGGCATGCAGGCCAAGTGTAGTCGAGCCGGGTGCTGCGCCGCCTTGCCGATCTCCGCGAAGCGGGCGATGAGCTTTTCATGCAGTGAATTGAACTGATCGGCGCCAGCAGGCACGATGTTCTGCGCGATCGCATCCTCCAGCCAGATCCATTGAAAGACGGCGGCCTCGAACAGCGCGGTCGGCGTGTCCGCGTTATATTCAAGCAGTCGCGGCGGATTGCGCCCGTCATAGGCGAAGTCGAACCGGCCATAGAGGGTGGGATCGCGGCGCCGCCAACTCTCGGCGATCAAGTCCCAAGCATGGCTCGGAATTTTCAGGCGCCGCAGCATCTGCTCGTCGCCGACGATCCGGTCGACGAGTCCGAGGCACAAGGCCGCCAGCTCCTTGGACGGTCCTTCGATGTCGTCCTCGATCTGTTTCAGGGTGAAGGCGTAATAGGCGCTCTCGTCCCAATAGGGTTCCCCATCCACGGTGACGCACTCGAAGCCGGTTTCGCGGGCCCGGTCATACAAGTTCCGGCGGGGCTGAACCGATACACGTCGCATTCTTGGACGAAAATCCTCGTTGTCGGTCTATGTGCCGCCGCCGTGCGCCGCGCCGGCGCCGCCGAAGCCGCCGCGCGCGACCGAACTCGCAGAGGTGTGGCCGCCACCGAACCAGCCGTGGCCGCCGCCTCCGGAGGAGCGGCAGTCCTGCGGCCGATCCGGCGCGTCCTGCCGGCAGCGCCCGTCTTGCGCGGCGGCGCACATTGCCGCCGCGCCGGCCCCGAGCGCGATCAGCGTTACCCCGACTGACCGCTTCCGGCGTTGCTTCGCCTGCGCATCGTCGTCTTCACGGTCTTCAGGCGGCGGAACTCGTGGAACCATCATTCCGGTGTCACGACGATGCGATCGAGGTCGAGCTTGGCGACCGGATAACCTTGGGCAAGCATCATCGTCTGCCAGACCGCGAGCTGCGCGGTGGTAATCTTGAAGTCAAAGTGGGGGAGCGGCACTTGGGCGACCACATCGGGCGGCAGCCCGGAATATTTGGCGAGCACGGCGCGCGCGCCCTTCTCGTCGGTCTTGATGGCTTGCAGCCCAGCCTCGAGGCAGGCGACCCAAGTCTTGAGCACGTCGCGATGTGCCCGCGCCCAATCGGCATCGGCGATCCAGAAGGGAAACAGCACTGGATCGGAGACCGCCAGCAACGGATCGCCGATCGACCGGAAGCCTGATCCGAGCATGCGGCCGACGAAGGGTTCCAAGCTTTCGACAGCGTCGACGCTGCCGGCCTTGAGCTGATCCTGCATCACCGCGAAGCCGGACTCGAGACCGGTCACCTGGCCCGGATCGCCGCCTTCCTGCTTCACCGCGTAGAGCAAGGCGAGGTGCATGACCGAGCCGACGCCCGGGCCGAGCACGCGCTTGCCGGTGAGATCCTTGAACGACTGGATCGCGCTGTCGGCCCGCACCACCACCTGATAGGACTTGCTGCCGGACGTCTCGAGCGTCTCGCCGGCGACGGCGGCAATGTCGAGACCGTTGGCGGCGGCGTTGATCAGATCGGGCGCGGTCGTCGGGACCAGATCGAATTGCTTGCCGAGGGTGCCCGGCAGATTCACGATGTTGGGGAATTTGGTCAGGGTCACGTCGAGGCCATTGCGCTCGAAGATGCCCTGATCCTTGGCCACCAGCATCGGCAGCCAGGTGACGACCGGAATATAGGCGACGCGGAGCGCCACTTTTTGCTGCGCCATTGCTTGCTGCACGAAGGTCGCCGGCGCCGACGCCAGCAAAAGCGTCGCGCAAGCGACGGCGACGCCGAGATTGAAGCCGGATGAACGCGTCCGAGCAAAGCGCATGAATGTTTCCCTCCCTTGAGCGATGCCGGGCCTCCTGCGGGTGCCCGTTTGGTGATGCCGGCTCATGCGGCCGGTTGCTAAGTGTCGGGCTGCTGCGCGCACAGCCGCGCATCAGCCTCGTTACTTCTTCTTAAAAAGGTTCGTCGACGCGTAGTTGCTGCGGCGGCTTCCATCCGTGAATCGGGTCAGCACGACCGCCTGCAATGGCCCGCCGCTCTTGGAGGTCGGCCCGATGATCATGTCGCGCTGGGAGAAGCTCGTCGGGAACCGGGCCAGCAGATATTCGGTGCCGACCGACAGCTGGGTGCCGACATTCGGCGCGTAGGCGACCGCCGGCACCGCGCCCCAATCGCACGGGCTTGGTGTGCACGCGCCCCAGGCATGGACCTGCATCTTGCCGTCGCTATCGGCGATCTGGAGGCGGACGATGCCGCGTGTCGCGGGATCGGTGTTCTCCCAATCGCCGAACAGGTCGGCAAGGCCGGCGAGCCGCGCCTGCGCCTTCGAGGCGAACGGCGTGTTGCCATACTGCTTGATGAAAGACTGCAAGACGGTGGCGCTCGTGCTCGTCTGCGCCACCGCCCAGGCTTGCGGGGCCCCCTCCGCCACCGGCTTCGCGGCGGCGGGCGGCTGTCCGTGCAAATAGAACTCGCCGATCAGCGACAGCGACAACTCGGGAAGCTGCGCGTGCTTGGTTGCCTCATAGACATCCGAGCTGACCCGGCGGAACATGGTGCCGACTTCTTCCTGCGCGTCGATGTGCCGTAGGAAAGCTTCCGTATAAGGGCTATGGCGGTCGGTGCCGTCGGCCGCCGTGCGGCCCGCCTGGGTGGCATAGGCGACGATCATCCCCTCGGGCGAGTCGATGCGGGCTAAGCCACGGTCGACCGCCGCCGAGCGGGTCGAGCCGATCGAACGCTTGAGCTCATCCGCCAACGGATTGTCGCGGCAGGAATCGAGCACCAGGACGCGGAGATCCTTGGCCCGCTGCAAATCAGCAAGCAGATCGTCGGTACGCACTAGGCGGCGCAGGTCCGCCTCGTCGGTCAGCTTGGCGTCGACCGGCATCAGGTAGTTGATGCCGGCGAATTGCATGGCATGGCCGCTGTAATAAAAAAACGCGACGTCGGCGTCGCGGGCGGCACGCGCGAACCGAATCTCGGCGTCATCCATGCCCGCCTTGTCGAGGTCGAAGCCGACGATAGTCTCGAAGCCGCTACGCTTGAGCGCAGCCCCAACGTCCTCCGCGTCGTTGTGCGGATTGGTCAGACGCGGCGCATTCGCATAGGCGCCGTTGCCGATGACCAGCGCGACGCGCTTCTCGGCATGCCCCGACTCGACGCCGAAGCCGATCAGCAGCACGGCGCACGCGAAAGCGGCCAAAAGGCGCATCATAGGTTCCCCAGCGAAAGTTCCCGACGAAAAATACCTTGCCACAAGGCCGACCGGGCCGGAAGCGCGCGCAAGCGCCCTCTCCTCGCCCGGCGACCTGCAGCGCTGCCGCGCTCATTCCAGCACCTGGGGCGCGCGTTGCTTCAACTCATGGCAGGAATCCGTTAGCCTCGCCATCGGTTGGCGGGTGGCTTGATCCCGCGGGCGCGGCCACGCCGGATGCCGCAGCAGGGGAAACCGATTGCAAGAACCCGTGACATTCTCATCCGACGGCTTGGCGCTCGCGGGCATCGTGCATGTGCCGGACGATCTCAAGCCCCGCGAGCGCCGGCCGGCCATCATCATGATGCACGGGTTCGGGGCCAACAAGGACGGCGGGCCGGAATGGGTCTGCGGCCGATTTGCAGCCTGGGGTTATGTGGCGTTGCGCTTCGACTACCGCGGCTGCGGCGAGAGCCAAGGCGAGCGCGGGCGCGTCATTCCGCTTGAGGAAGTCGCCGACGCCTCGAACGCCATCACCTATATGATGACGCGGCCGGAGGTCGACCCCGAGCGCATTGCGCTGTGCGGCTCGAGCCTCGGGGCGGCGGTCGCGGTCCACGCCGCCGGCATCGACCCGCGCGCCGCGGCCGTGATCTTGGAGAATGGGCTCGGCAACGGCGAGCGCATGATCCGCGCGATGCACACCGAGGAGTCCTGGGCAAAATTCCTCGCGCTGATGCAGGAGGGGCTACGCTACCGCGAACAGCACGGCACGTCGAAGATGATCCATCGCTTCGACATTTTCGAGATGCCGAAGGAACTACAGGTCAACCTCACGTCCAATAATTCACTGATGCAATTCACCGCCGAGACAGCCGTCGGCTTCTTCACTTTTCGGCCCGAGGAGATGATCGGCCGCATCAGCCCGCGCCCGATCCTCCTCCTCCACAGCGCGCGCGACCGCGTCACCAACTACGAGGAAGCCTTTAGCCTGGTGCGCCGCGCCAAGCCGCCGGTCGAGCTGCACCTGATGGCGGCAACGGACCATTTCATGTTCGTCAACGCCGACCCGCGGGTGGAGTTGATCCTCAAGGACTGGCTGGACCGGTATTTCCCGGTGGCGCCGTAGCGGCGGTAGCGTCGAAGGTAACTACCTTTTCCCGAGGTTTGTGCGCATCTTGACCAGCGCGGGGCCAATGCCATTGTGCCGGAAAGCCAAGATGCGGATCGGCAGATCTCTCGCTCGGTGCTCAACATGCTTCACCGCGGTCGCGAGGTTCGGCGTCCGGTCGGTGAGGAAGCGCGACAGAACATTATCTGGAACGATGATGATCCCGACGTCAATCACGCCGGCAACGAGTTCTTCCTTCAAATGCATGATGTCAACTGCCAGCATATCGCTGCGTCCGGAGACCTGCACCTCAACGCCAACCGTCGCTCCCTTCGAACTCTGCTTGGTCCAATCGATTCCTCCTGACGCTATCTTCCTCCATCCCCCAAGCCGAGCAAATCCTTGATCAATGGATTGGCGAAGCCCCCTCGTACCGTTCGCGTGCCTTGTCTCTTCAATCAATAACTGAAAGCGCGACAGTGTGGACGCCGCTTCGGCGGCGAGATCATCGAGTCCAAGACGGGATGCCTTGTTGAGGAAGCCGTTGTAGTCGAGGGTTTGAGAGACGATTGGCAAGTTATTCAGCGGCCATTCCTGAGAAAGTCCCATGCTCACTTTCGACGACGTCATCGTTCCGATGGTGATCAATCTGGCCGTTGAGGCGATCGATAATCGGTTGGGGGTCTTCGATCTCGATTCCAATCCAGTGCCGGTGCCGACGCTCGCACACCGCATAGGTCGTTCCGCTGCCACCAAACGGATCGAGCACCAGATCACCCGGGTAGGTGCTTATTTCTATCACGCGTTCAAGCAGTTTAGTGCTCAACGCATTCGCCGGCCGCTTGTCCGATTTAAACTTCCGATGCCTTACCGGGGGGATATCGGTCCACACGTCCTTGAGGTTCACGCCTTTCGGATTCATGGCATGACGGTGCCCGCCGTAATCGCGGATCTCGCCACCGCAATGCCGACAGGTCTCGATGGGCGTCCGTATGCGTTGAAAGCGCGATGGTTTACCTTTGGAAAAATAGAGAAGCGAATAATGCGCTGGGTACAGACGGCCTGGGATCGGAAGACTGCTTTTGTGCTCGATGGCAATCCAGTGGCGGAAATCTAACCCCTGCTCGACCAGATAGGAGCCCAAATGGATGTTCCATTTGGGCAGGTTATAGACGAAGAAAGACCCGCCGGGTTTGAGCACACGCGCACATTCGCGCAGCCACGCCCGGCACCAGTCGAGATATTTCGCGTCGTCCCTATCGTCGGAGCTCTTCCGCCCATAATGCTTCTTCAGATTGAAAGGCGGGTCCGCAAATACCGTGTCGACCGAGCCCTTCTTTAGCAGCTTCAACACGTCCATGCAGTCCGCTTCATACAAGCTTCCGAGCGCTGTCGTGAGAACTGGCTCTAATCCGCGCTCTCGCTTTGCCATCGACTCTTTCTCGGACGACTCGCTGCCGGAAGCAGTATCATCTTGAAATCCGTTGGCAGGGATTGTCATCGGAACTGTCCTCAGAAATATCAATATTCGCCTGTCCAAGACATATAATGTTCCTTTTTTGTTCTCAAGCCCCTCGAATGGCGCAGGAACATGACACCGGAAGTATTCCAAGCCCTCTTTCCCCGCGTCATCGGCTGGATTCAGGCCACCTTGGCCGCGCACGAACAGGATGCCCGGTCCGTGGCTTCCGCTGGATTTGCGCGCCTGCCCAGTTACTTCAGCGAAGAGCTGCTCGGGAGCGCCAAGTTCGTAGTGGTTGATCGCGTGCCGACGCCGCCGCTTGCCGCGCTCGGCTTGAGCCGGTTTGCGGCCTTTGTGCTCGGCGATCCCGACGGCATCACCTACCTCGACACCTTCTTCGTGCGGCGCGGGCGCGCGAGGGACGAAGACCTGCACTTCCATGAGCTGATTCATATCGTGCAATGGCGGTTGCTTGGGCCGGAAAAATTTCTTGCCGCCTATGCGGCGGGTCTCGAGGCTTGCGGCTATCGTGACAGCCCGCTCGAGCGCATGGCGTATGACGCGCAAGCTGCCTTTGCGTCCGGACCGATCTTCGATGCCGAAAGATTCGTCGCCCAGAAGCTATCAAGCTAACGCAACGCGCCCCAACCCGGCGGCCGGCCGTTCAGCGGCCCAAGGCCTTCATGACCTTTTGCGCGCAGCGCCCGCGCTCAGGCGCCGCGGTCCTGGCGGGCGCCGTGGTTGGTAGTGTTCGACTTGATGTTGCTCACGGTGCCCTCGTGGCCGAAATCGTCCGCACCGGGACCCTGCAAGGTCGGCGCCGGCCGGACGGGCACTGGCTGGCCGAAGCTCAAGAGATAGCCACTCGGATCCTTGATGGCGAACTCGACCATGCCGTCGGGCATCTGCTCGGGCCCCCACTCCGGGGTCACGCGGTCCTTGATGGCGGCCCAGAGGGCGGCGACATTGTCCACATAGATGCATTGCGTGGCGGTGGCGAAGGGTTGCCCCAATTGATCGTTGCGCATGAACATCAGCGCAACGGCGCCACGCTCCAACCGGCACCAGATCTGGCCTTCCCGGGCGACGCAGTGGAAGCCGAGCACCGACACGTACCAGGCGACGGTTTCATCCATGTCCGCGGTCTGGAGCATCGGCGTCAGCACTTTGAAGTGAAAGGCCATGATCGTCTCCCCAAACCGACTGCCGTATGAGTGGAACAGCCGACGACGGTGAAAGTTCGCCGCCAAAATGGTAAATCCCAGCTTTCTTCCCGGCGACGACGTTTGGTTCCGCCCCGCGTCAGTCCGTCGCACCCCTTGACCCGGAGGGTGTTTTTTGCCGTGATTCGAGCTCTGTCGGTATTATAATATGGCATTATTGGGGCGATTGGGCAGAAATCCACACCTAGATACCATTTCAATGCCGTATTCAGGCCCAAGCGCTGCCGCACTCGCATGGCGCTATTAACCCTATCGGGGGACCCACCATTGCGCATTCGCGCGACACCTGAAGAGGGTTGAGTTGTGATGAACGCCAAGCCAGACCGTAATCTTGACCAGGCGAACACGGCCGCTAACGACCCGGCGAGTGCCGCGGCGGCGGAATTTGAAGGGGAAGTACGAGAATTTGTGCGCCGCGACATTTCCATTCGCCAGCGGCCGCGCACGCCGACCGCCGGCGGTGACGCCGCCGCGGAGAATATGAATTCACTGATCCAGCGCGTGTCGATCGCCTCGATGGAGGAGATTGAGCGCGTTATCTCCGAGCTGCAGGCCATGCGCGACTCCCTGCGCGCCGAGGCCGACCGCGTCCAGCGCGACATCACCAACTACGCCGGCATGAGTCAGGCTGCCATGTCATCGATGCGGGTCATCGGCGACAGCTTGCGGCAGCTGAAAACTCCGGTCCCGCAGATCAAGCACGAAGGCCGCTAAACGCCGGGACGCTTAGCGCCGCCTTTGCGCGGCGGAAAAGCCTGCTGGAGCGCGTGTCGGTGCGCTCCAGGCTACCAGTTAGGTCGCATTTTTTGCGGCAAACCGGTCCCGCGTCGCCGGAAAAAATGCCCTTTGGGCGGTTTCCGTTTCGCCCCGAAACGGAAACCGCTTAAATTTGCGTTTCCGGTTGCATGCTCGGGCCGGCGAACTCCCGGCACCGCCGCAGGGCCGCTGTCAGCTCCGTGACGCTGAACGGCTTCTTGAGCATCAGCGTGATGCTGCTCATGTCCGCAATCGCGTCGACATAACCCGTCACCATGATGATCGGCAGATCCGGGCGGTGTGCGCGCACCCGCCGCGCGAGCTCGGTGCCAACCATTGTCGGCATGGCGTAGTCGGTCAGCATCGCATCGAAGCGGTTGCTGCCATTGACCACGCGCAGCGCGGTTTCGCCGTCCGCCGCCTCCTCGACCTGACAGCCGAGGCTCTGCAGCAGCTCGGCGGTCGCGAACCGCACCTCGGCATCGTCATCAACGAGCAGGATGCGCATCACATTCGGGCGCGGTTGCGTGGGCGTTGGGTCGGTCACCGCGGCCGCGTCAGCCCGCGCGACGCGCGGCAGCAGCATGCGCACCGTGGTCCCCTCGCCGGGAGTGCTGTCGATCGTGAGCGCGCCGCCGAGCTGGGTCACCACGCCGTGCACCTGGCTCAGTCCGAGCCCGGTGCCCTGGCCGGGGGGCTTGGTGGTAAAGAACGGCTCCAGCACCCGGTTGCGTACCGCCTCACTCATGCCGGCGCCGGTATCGCGAACCTCGATCATCACGTGATCGGCGGCGTCGTGCCCCTGCGGCAACCGATCGTCCCGAGCCGGAAGGTTGGCTGTCTCGATCGTGAGCGTGCCGCCGTCCGGCATGGCATCGCGTGCATTCAGGGCCAGGTTGACGAGCGCCATCTCGATCTGCGTCGGATCGATCAGCGCCGGCCAGAGCTGGGGCCGCAGCCGCATGCGCATCTCGATCGTGCCGCCCAGGGTGGTGCGGATCAGCTCCTGGGTGGCCTCAATCACCGGATTCACGTCGGCCGCGCGCGGCGTCATGTGTTGCTTGCGGGCAAAGGCCAGGAGCTGCCCGGTGAGCTTGGCCCCGCGTTGCGCCGCCTGCTGCGCCCGCTCAATGTGCTTGAGCACCGGATGGTCGGCAAGCCGTCGACGCGCGAGCTCGAGATTGCCGAGCACCGCGGTAAGCATATTGTTGAAATCGTGGGCGATACCGCCGGTGAATTGGCCGAGCGCCTCCAACTTTTGCGACTGTGCGGTCGCGGCCTCGATGCGGCGCCGATGGGCGATCTCGCGTCCGATCAGCGTGGCGAGCAGCACCGCCAGCGCCACCACGCCGATGCCGCTCATGGTCGAGATCCACAGCGTCAGGCGCAGCGGGGCTTGGAGCGCCCCACCCGGCAGCGCGTAGTGCACCGACCAGCCGGTCAACGGCGAGGTGTAAAACGCAAACACCATGTCGAGATTTTCCAGCGTGCGGCCCGCATAGATGCCCTCCGCGCCGCGCTTGAGGGCTTCCAGGCTGGCCGCATTGGCGAGGTGCCCGACATACTCGTCGCCGTGGACCGAGCGGGCAACCACCCGGCCGTTGCGGTCGATCACGGCGCCGACCCAATCCGCCGGCGCGTTCGCCCGTCGAAACAGCACTTCCATGGCCCGCGGGTCGAGCCACAGCGAGACGACGTATCTGACCTCGCCATTCACCAGGACCGGCGCTCGTACCGGAACAAAAGCCGTTTTAGCGGAATCACCGCCGGCGTAGATATTGCCGATCACCGGACGGCGCGAGGCGACCGCCGCCATATAGCTCTCGGTTTCGATGACCGGCACGGGCGGCGCTCCGAACGGCTCGGCGACATTGAACAGCTGGCGTCCTTCGGCATCGGCCAAAACCACGCTCGACCACAGCGGCTCGCGCGCCTTCAGGCTCCGGGCATAGTCGTAGAAGGCGCGGAGATCCCCCCGCTGCAACTCCGGTGCTTGCGCCATGATATCCGCGGCCTTGAGCTGCGCGGCCATGAACTGATCGATACCGGAGGCGATTTGCCGATCTTCGGCGAGCGCATTGGCTTCGATCGCGGCCTGCTCGCGCAGGCTCAAGACGGCCACGAGGACGGCGGCGAATACCAGGACCGGAACGAGCACGGCCAGTGCGAGAACAAACAGAGATCGGCGGATGTCACTCATTCGACGCCTCGCAGCGCATGCCACGTGAGCCGGCGCGGGCCGCACGCTTTCAGGGATACTCCCCTACGCTGCAATAGATCGCGTCCCCGTTTAATGGCGGGACTATGGCGAGCGCTTGTGCCGCTTGCTGCTACCGCTGCTGCTGGCGCCAAGTTCGGCCGGACTCTCTTTCGCGGCCTTGGCCATTTCCAAGCAGGTGAGCAGCTCGACATAGCTCGGCGAGCCGCCCATGGTCGACAATTCGACGCAACCCGAGCGATCGGCGGCGGCATATTGGCCCCAGTCCTTGACCAACTGCGTCCGGGCGAGTTGCTCCTCTTGCAGGCAATTGTTCATGTCTTGGGTCGCGCCGCCGCCGCGGTTCGCGGCGCTGCAGCTTGTCCGCACATTCAGTTGCGGAACCGAGTCGGCAACCGTGATCAGCAGCTGTGAAGCGATGAAAAGCGGCGCAAGTGGAAGCGGCATGGTGGTTTTCCTAATCGGTATCAGGCCGACCGACAGAGTCGCGCAACGTACCATAACCGCCGCCGAACGACACGGCCGGCACATCGAAGGTTAAGGCACTGCATACCAAGATCATCATTTTTCGACGGCGTGGGCCGCTCGCCGTCATTCGCCTTAACCTCCGGATTCGCCCACCGAAGCCGCCAACTCTCGACCATCGTCCAACGCCAGACGGCCGTCTAGATGGCTCGACACCACGAAAGCCGCGATCAATAGAACCGCGGCCGTGACGCCGCCGAAGGCCAATCCGAGTACCCCCAGGCCGTTTCTGTCAGCCATGCCCCCCTCCCGTTCATAATCGGGTGTTGTCGAAGCATCCCATCAATAGGTTGGCATCTCGTTAAGTCTAAAGGGATCGTTGCGGCGGCTTCGCGGCCCGCGCTTACCTAGAACCTGCAAGCCAGAATGCAAATTGGGCGCGCCGTCAGTCTAAACCAGCCGACAACGCGCCCCAAGCAAGTGTTGACTAATTGGAGCCGGATTCCTCCCGGCGAAACTACGCGTTACCTTTACTCTATCGATGTTTATTGAACTGAAACGAGATCAACTCAGGACAAATACTTTCAGTAGCCGGTGCAGCGCCGGTGCAGCTCCCCGTATGAGTCGCGGAACACGCGGCATCGCGGGCGGGGGACGTAGTCCCCGTCGCGGTAGCGACGGTCCCGGTCGTAGCCGGGGCCAGAGCCGTAGCCCGGACCGGGGCCATAGCCGGGGCCAGGGCCATAGCCGGGGCCAGGACCGCCGGGAGCGGTTTCGCCTATCTGCGCGACCACGATCGGCTTTTCATTCGCCACGGCGGCGAACGCTGGAGCGCTCAGCCAGCCGATGGCGGCAAGAGCAAAGGCAAACTTCTTCATTGCATCCTCCGAGGTTTTTGCAATCTTACATGAACGCGAAAGCAGGCTACCATAGCACCATCATCCCGGTCGATTCCACGTACATTTGCAGAGCCGACCAGGAATGTGCTCTGGAGTTCTGTCGCAGCTGCGGAAAAGGCCGGCGTCAGCTTTTCCGGAGTTGCTGTCCTACGGCCGAGGGCAAAGCTATGGCCGACGACGACCCTTTTGCGGCCACGCAAGTTGAGATCATCTGCCGCTGCTGCGGTTACCACATGCTCCGCACAGCACAACGCTTGCGCCGTGACACCGACATCGTCTGCCCGAATTGCGGCACGGTCGTCCCTCGGGAAGGCGAGCGTGAGGACGGGTGATGTCCGCCTTCAGACGGTGTGCGGCGGCTCGCTCATCAAACGAAGCTTCGCCCTGAGCGCTTTGATTCGCTTGGAGGCTTCTAACTCGGTCAACGACGGGTCAAACGCGTCCGGCTCAAGTCCCTCCTCCGCCAGCCCTTTCAGCTCGGCGGCCTGCGCGGCCGTCATCGGCGCCTGCTCCGAGATTGCTTGATCCTTGGCGACAGCTGCGGGCGGAGCGATACCACCGGTTTCATCAGCAGGGGCCACCTCACGCGGACTCTTTCTGAGCGACATGGCTGCACTCGTGTAGGGGGAAATATTCACGAGGCCAACGCCGGGCGTCCGTATCTGTTCCACCGTACAAGCATTCCGACACCGCCTGTCCATACGATGATCGATGCTATGGCGCTTATACAGGACGGGGCGGGGAAGCATTCTTCCTCGGTATCTTGTCGCGCCGCCCGCCGCCCTCAGCAAGTGCACGGAGCGCCCCGACAGGCGGGACAAAGCGTCGAGAACACGTTCAACCTGATGGGGGCGTGCTCGCGACCGACCGGCACGGGACGAACAAGGTGCCGATGAGCGAGAGCACCGGTTCTCCATCTTGGTTGCTTCCGCTCGCTCGGCTTGTCACAAGCCCCCAGCCGGGCCGGCTGTTTGAACGCCGCGTTTGGATCACCTCGCTGGTGAAGCTGATCGTGTCGCCGACATAGACCGGCTTCAACCATTTCAGCTCGCGAAACCCCGGCGAGGGCCCGGGCACGGCGACGGGCTCGCCGCGCGCGCGCATCGCCGCCGCCTCACGCAGTCGACGCTCGACGTTCAGCCGCATGAAGACCGACCCGGTGTGCCAACCGGACGCGATGAGCCGCCCGAAATGCGAACGTCGTGCGGCGGCTTCATCCACATGGAAGGGCTGCGGATCATAGCGCAGGGCGAACGCCTTGATCTCCTCGGCGCCAAAGGTGTGGCGGCCTAACTCGATCCGCTCCCCGACCACAATGTCCTCGAAGAATCGCATGCTGCGGAACTTAAATCATTCGGCCGCGGGATTCTGACGACGAGCGATCATCAGCGACGTCGTCAACGTCATCAGTTGAACACCATCTTGGTTGAACATTTCGAGGAGGAATTTGACGAAACCCATTTGCGGCCGGCTGGCGGAGGCCCGGGTCTCGAGCACGGTCGCGCGCACCGACACTCGGTCGCCGGGGCGCAACGGCGCAACCCATCTCGCCTCGTCGACGCCAGGACTCCCCATCGAGCTCGAGTTGCCCAGAAACCCATCGACAGCGATGCGCATCATGATACTGCACATGTGCCATCCGGAAGCCGCCAGTCCGCCAAGCATACTCGCTCGCCCGGCCGCCTCATCAAGATGCATGGGTTGCGGATCGAATTCGGTCGCAAACGCAATGATCTCATCGCGTGTCACGAGACGCGGTCCGTATTCAGCCACGCTGCCTTGTGTGAAATCTTCCCAGTTGCGCTTAGACACCGGAATCCTGCGGCGGAAGCGGGCGCGGTTCCTGGATTTTCCAGAGGAACGGGGCAGGCTCTAGACGGCCGATCCCGCGCCGTCAACCATGCCGGACTGCGTCAATTGACCGGTGCAAAGCTCCGGTGCAGTGTCGATGGCCGTGGCGGAGAACGGTCGCACGACCGGGCGAGGAGGACCTTGATGTTCAATTATGAAGACCTGTTTCAATGGGAACGGTTCATCACCCCGTCGATCATCAAGATATTCTATTGGCTTGCGGTGGCCGTGGCGGTGCTGTTCGGCCTGTCCGGAATCATGTCCGGCTACAGCGCCATGTTCCTCAACCCCTTGCGCGGATTGCTCATGGTCTTCGGCAGCGTCGTCGGTGTGTTCGTTGGCGTGATCTTCGCGCGCATTGCAGCTGAGCTTATTCTCATCGTCTTTCGCATCAACGAGCATCTCGGCGAGATTCGCAATCGCGGCGAGGCGCGCTAGGCCTTTGCAACGGAAGACTGCCATTCGCCTCTTGCGGATAAGGGCTCCAACCAAACCCGTTCACGTCGCAAAGCGGAAATGCATGACGTCGCCGTCAGCCACCGTGTAATCCTTGCCTTCGAGCCGCAACCTGCCGGCGTCGCGCGCGCCGGCCTCGCCGCCGAGCGCCACGTAATCCTGATAGGCGATAGTCTCGGCGCGGATAAAGCCGCGCTCGAAGTCGGTATGAATGACGCCGGCGGCTTGCGGCGCCTTGGTGCCGCGCGTCACCGTCCAGGCCCGCGCCTCCTTCGGCCCGGCGGTGAAGAAGGTAACGAGATCAAGCAGCGCATAACCGGCGCGGATCAGCCGATCGAGGCCGGGCTCTTTGAGCCCGATCGCCGCGAGATAATCTTCACGCTCGTCGCGCGAGAGCACGGCGATCTCGGCCTCGATCTTCGCCGAGATCACGACCGCCGCCGCCCCTTCGAGCTCGGCGCGCTCCGCGACCCGGCGCGAGAAATCATTGCCGGCAGCGGCCGAGGCCTCATCCACATTACACACATAGAGAACCGGCTTGGCGGTGAGCAGGCCGAGCAGGTGAAACAGCTTCTCCTCCTCCGCCTTGCGCTGCAAGAGGCGCGCCGGCTTGCCGTCGCGTAGGAGGACCAGCGCCCGTTGCACCAAGTCGAGCGTTTCCTTCGCTTCCTTGTCGTTGCCGCGCGCCTTCTTTTCCAGCGCGTCGACGCGCCGCTCCAGGCTGTCGAGATCGGCCAGCATCAATTCGGTCTCGATCGTCTCGATATCGGCGATCGGATCGATGCGGTCCGCGACATGGGTAACGTCGGTGTCCTCGAAGCAACGCACCACGTGGGCGATAGCGTCCACCTCGCGGATATTGCCGAGGAACTGATTGCCGAGCCCCTCGCCTTTCGAGGCGCCGCGCACAAGCCCGGCGATGTCGACGAAGGTGAGCCGCGTGGGCACGATCTGCGCCGATTTGGCGAGCTTCGCCAAGGTATCAAGCCGCGGATCCGGCACGGCCACCTCGCCGATATTCGGTTCGATGGTGCAGAACGGATAGTTGGCCGCCTGCGCCGCCGCGGTCTCGGTCAGCGCGTTGAAGAGCGTCGACTTGCCCACATTGGGAAGCCCGACGATGCCGCATTTGAAACCCATGATGTTCGATCAGCTCTTTTCCAGGAGTATCAGCGGCCGCTACGGTGCCGGCGGGCCGGGCGACTTCGGCTCGCCAAAGCCCTTGGCGTCCATCGCCAGGTGCACTTTGTTCTGAAAGCTCGCGTCCTCCCCGCGAACCAGCAGTTCGGCATTGTCGGCAATGATCTCGCTCACCGCATCGACCCATCCGCGCTCGCCCTTGGCGAAGTCGCTGAGCACGTAGGGATGGACCAAATCCTTGGCGCCCGGGTGTCCGATGCCGATACGCACCCGGCGATATTCGTTGCCGACGTGCTCGGAGATCGACCGCAAGCCGTTGTGACCGGCGATGCCGCCGCCCATCTTCACCCGTACCTTGCCGGGCGGCAGGTCGAGCTCGTCATGGAAGACGATCAGCTGGCCGAGCTCGAGCTTATAGAAGCGAATAGCCTCGGCGACGGCACGGCCCGACTCATTCATGAAGGTGCCCGGAAGCAGCAGCAGCAGCCGCTCGCCGGCGAGCGGACCTTCGCACGCAACCCCCTGGAATTTTCGCCGCCATGGACCGATGCGATGCCGGCGCCCGATCGCGTCGACCACCATGAAGCCGACATTGTGCCGGTTCCCGGCATAGCGCGCGCCCGGATTGCCGAGACCGACGAACAAGCGCATGGATCGAAGACCGGCAAGTTTTGAGCGCGTTCCGACGCGGTGAGCCGGAACGCGCTCGTTTCAATGGGCCACAGGCGCTGCCGCAAACCGGTGCCTACCACAGGAACTCGGGTGTTCCGACTGCCTATCTAATTATTTGCAAGCCGGAAACATCCGACTTGCAACGTCAAGCCCGGGGCAGGTTTTGCCGCAAGATGCGCCTCACTTCTTCTCCGCCTTCTCCGCCCCTCCGGCAGCCGCGCCAGCCGCAGGCGCCGCGCCGGGCGCACCGCCGGCAGGGGCCGCGCCGGGCGCCCCCGGAGCGCCGGCCTCGGCAGG
>JBKQHQ010000217.1:0-6030 GCA_052148715.1 Xanthobacteraceae bacterium
CGGCACTCATGCCAAGCAGGTTCTGGTCAAGGCTGCCCATGTGCTGCCGGCGCCTGCCAGCGGCGATCTTCAGGCTCTCGCAGCGATCCCCTACAGCTTCGTCACCGTGTGACTGGCGGTGCGCGGCGCCGGACTTACCCGCCGTATTGCGGCAGGAAAGAGAGTGCTGGTGCATGGGGCGGCCGGCGGACTCGGGACATTGGCGCTACAGATGCTGTCAGCCTGGGGTGCCAACATCACCGCCATCGCGCGGCCGCCAACGTTGGCTGGATGTTTGCAGGCGGGCGCCACCGAAGTTCTTGATGGCAATAATCAGTCGTTCGCCTCGCTTGGCCGCACGTTCGATGCGACGCTCAACTTCGCCACATGGACGATGACCTTGCGCTCGTCCGCTGCTTGCGGGATGATGCTCTGGGCCATGCGACCACGGTGCATCCAATGTTGGGAAATTTGGACCGGTACGGCTGGGTGCGCGTTGGACTGAAGTCTTTCTCTGAAAAGAAAAGCCACCGTGCCGCCTTGCCGAAGGGCACGAGAAATTACACATGGACCCTTTTCCGGCCAGATGCGGCAGCGCTCGCGGATCTGGCTCAACTCGTCGAGCACCAGCGTCTGAGCCTTCCTATCGCCGTACGCAAGCCGCTCACGCAAGCCGAGGAGGCTTTCGATCACGTCAGGAAAGGCCGACCCGGGCGAGCGCTGCTCACCCCATGATGTTTAAAGCGGTACGCAGCCGTCGCCGCGGACCTGGTGACCGGGCGCCAGAAATTGCTGCAGGATGGTCCGATTGATCAGGCGGTGCGCATCCATTGCCCTGCTGGGCATCTTCAGCCCAGGTCGGATCGGCGACCAGTGACTGGTTGATAGCGGCCTCTGAAATCCCGTTCCCGTGTAGGCGCGAGCTAAGCTCACGCGACCACAAATGCCAGCCGCGACCAAGCGAATGATCGTGTTGCGGGCGCGTCCATCGCCGTACTTCCTGCAAAGCGATCTTCCCGACCTCGCCCGCGACCTGCCGTCCGGCCGCTTTCCTTGTGTCAAGTTGCGCGGGAACATCGCGATAATCGCGCTGTCGATCGCTGTGCCACGGCCGCCGTTCGTTTCGGCCGGCTATCTGGGTCACGCGCAGCTTGAGGCGTTCCAGTCCGCGCTCGCACATCCCGAAGTACGGGCGAGGATGCCGGTCGTGCTGATTCATCATCCGCCCGTCGACAGCCGATCCCGGCTGATGCAGCTTCGCGACGGCCTGGTGGACGCTGCGCACTTTCGCAGCGCGCTCATACAGCTGGCACGCGGCGTCGTGCTCTTCGGTCATATCCACGTCCGGGCCCGCTGTACCTTACGGACACCCACCGGAGAGCTCGACGTCGTCGGTGCGAGCGGGCTGCACTCGATCATCCCGATTTATCGGTACGTGCCGGCTTCAACCTCTATGAGTTTGCCTCGGACGGAAGCCTCGCCTTGGCGGAAGCGCATGTGGTTAATCCTGAGACGGGCGGGATGGAGCGCACTGCGATACCCGATCGGCCCGGATGCACCTGATGTGCCGCGTTCTGCCAGTCGCATATAGTGGCCGCATCCCAGCGAGGACTTGAAGCGATGAATTTCCGGCATGTCCTTGTGGTTACCGAACTCGGGCTCGATGCGCGACCCATCTTTGCGGCGGTTGGGCGTTTTGCCCCATCCGCGGAGCAGATCATCGTCATTGCCCGGCAAAAGCCGCACCACCTCGCCTGGTTCATCCCGGAGCGGTCGCCGGAGCTCGACGAAGCGGCCCATCGCGCTCTCGACGCGCTCCGTGAAGCGGCGAACGGACTGACGCCATCGGCCGAGGTGTTTCTGGCGTCCAACCTCACCGCCGACGCGTTGGCCGACGCAGTGACTAACGCCGAGGTCGATCTCGTCGCGGTTGGTTCGACCCCCTTCGACATCTTGGGCATCGCCTCAGAACTCCGGAAGCGCCGCGCCGTGCCTGTACTGTGCGCGGGCTCCGGGTGCCCGGCGGAGCACGCCACAAGCGGCGACCGCCTTCTTTGCGTTGGATTCACGGCGTTGGACCGGTCTACGATCGCGACCTTTCTCCGGGATCAGGCCGGACCGGCCGACCGCATCGCGGTCCTCTGGTCGACTCCCTTGTCGACAGCCGAGCTGCGCAGTCTGCGTGACGTATCGGGCCTCACGGCGGAAGTGAGGCCGGTCGAACAATCCAACGAGCTGCTGCGACACCTGCTCGACCCGCAGGCCGGCCGGGAAACCGATCTCGTTGTGCTCACGCGCTTCCCACCCCGCTTCCTGCTGCGCGTTCCTGCGGCGCCAGCCGTGCTGGTCCTGCCACCCCACCGGCCGGTGGCAAACGAGTGGCAACTTCCTATCGACATGCCGGACCTGGTCGATGATGGCACGCTCATTCGCGCGCGTCTCGAATATGCCTTGGGCGCGGGACGCCGCACCCCCATTGCCGACCAAGAATTGGCTTTTGTGACCGCAGCGCGGCTCGTAGCCCGAGTGACTTCGCGCGAGGGCGAAGTGGAGCTTCCCTCCGGGCTTGGTCCTTCTCTTGGCGTGTTCCGCAGTGCAGGCAGGCAAACTGGGGATCCCTTGGCGTCGCTCGAGTTGCACGTCACCGTGCTTCGTTGCGGTCCGGGCACGCTGCTTTTGTTCGACGCAGAACTTGAAAACGATCACTTGGCCCTGATCCGCAGCGCGACTTGGGCAACTGCCGTGGGGGTGCGCGTCCGTGCCACGCGGAGCTGTGCCTCCCTTCGGGCGAAGCTGCGCGCCGTCGGCCTCAATCCGCACGTCATTGATGCTCGCGCCGTGCTCGGGGAGGGAGAGGCGCCCGATGTGCCTGCCCTCGCGGACGCAGTCCGGCTCGCGCGCACGGCGACGCGGATGCGTACCGTAGGATTCGCCGTAGTCGCCATTGTCTACCGCGGTCCGCACGCGCCGACGACGCAAAGTTTCATCGCCGTCCGTCCAGAGGACCTCGCCGACATCGCCCCGCCTCTTACGGTTTCGGCGGGGCCGGCGTCGTCGGCTAAGCGGCTCGACCTCAGGACCGGCAGCAAGGTCATCGAAGGCAACTGCGTTAAGATCTAGTTCGACAATCCAACCGCGCGCGGCTGGCTCCTCGGCGCGATCAATGGCAGCCGCGGGCGCGTACACTTTCAAACATACATGGCGACCGATGACCACGTTGGACGCGAAGTCGAGGTCGCATTGGCAGCCGCTGCCGCGCGCGGCGTGACCGTTCGCGTGCTCGTCGATTCGCTCCACGCGCTTCACGGCTCGTTTGGCGCGCGCAATCCGCTTCTCGAGCGGCTTGCGTCATATGACAACGTCGAGCTCCGTGTCGTGAGCCCCATCACCGGCACGCCGTCGCTGGAGGATCTGAAGAAGCGCGACCATCGCAAGCTGCTCGTCGCCGACGGCGAGCTGGCTCTCCTCGGCGGGCGCAATCTCTCGCATGAGTACTATGCCGGATTTGGCGAGGTGCCGTTGAGCACGCAGGCGCCTTGGCGAATGGTGCCGTGGCTGGATGGGGGCGCGCGCGTCGAGGGGCCCGCCGTCGGGGTGGTCGAGCGTGCTTTCCTCGACGCATGGACCGCCGCCGGCGGCTCGCCCTTCGAGGTCGGAGATTGTGGTCCGGTGGGCCCGGTCAGGGCTCGCGTGGTGCTGCACCGCGGATTGCGCGACGCATACACCGTCGAAGCCTATCTTGGGATCATCGAGAGCGCGCGCTCGCATATTTACGTTGTGAATGGGTTTCCTCTGCTACTCGAGATCCAGAACGGTCTCCTGCGCGCGCTGCGCCGAGGGATCCGCATCCGTGTCCTTGTCGGCAATCTCAGGCCGAAGTACGGCGACGAGTCATTTACCGGGCCCTGGGCGGTGGCTCACAACGTGGCGACCTCGTTCGTGCATTCGCGGATTGATCCGCTCGTCGCCGCTGGAGCGGAGTGCTACGAGTTAGTGGTCCGGCATCAACCGGCTTGGGACATGGCCGTTCGCGATGTCCGGCCTTACGTCCACGCCAAGGCAATGAGCGTGGACGGAGCGATCTGCGCGATTGGCAGCGCCAACCCCGACGTCACGGGGGGATATTGGGAAAGCGAGCTGCAGCTCGTTGTCGAGGACGCGACCATAACTACAGCAGTCGAAGCCCGGTTGGACGAATTGGTAGCCGGTTCGGCACGCATCGAACCCAACGACACCGATTGGCGCCGGCGCGCGGAAAAGCGCAAATGGATGCGCTACTGGCCGGGTGTGCTGTCGGCGTAGATTTAGTCCAGATCAATCTCCGAACTCGCTTACCCGGCCGTGCGGACGGAGCGCCGCGATATAGTGATGTGGCGGGTGCTTTGCGAAATTGTACTGGAAAGAGCCATGGCGTCTCGCGTTCGCAAAGAAGGCCAGACCCGAACGCAGGACTTCTCTCACGCTCGGGAGCTGTCCGACGGGAGACTGGGCCCGCTGCCAGTCACCTTGCACAAAGTGGTATTCTTGCCCGAAATGAACGAAGGGTCCCCAAGGCTCCGGCGGGAGCGCGGGAACCGGATCCTCCGGGAGCACGTGCCGGAAGAGCTTGGGCTCGAGACTATCGATGGCACGCGGCAGCTGTCCTGCGAGAACCATTGGCTGCCCGAAGGTATAGACTGCCCGCAGCCGCTCGGCGATCGCTCTCTGGCTCTCGGTATTGCACAGGCTCAGAGCGAAGAGGACAGCCATGGCACCGCCCAGACTGTGGCCGGTCACGAACAGTGCCTCCAGCGGATGCTGGACCCGGGCGTCGTGATCGAGCAATGATCGCCCGTCGACAGCGGCGGCCAGCTCGCCCAGGACTGGCAACCATGTGGCGCGAAGATTCCGATGAAAGCCGGCGTGTACTCTGACCTTCTCGGTGCCGGAGGCGAACGCCAGCGTGCTCGAGTCCAGGCCCACATCCGCATCGCCCAGCCAATTGCCCAGCGTGCCGGGCTCGGTGCCGCGGTAGCATAAGATTAACACGCGACCGCAGCGACTCTGGACAAGGTAGGCTGTCGAGAAGATGAACATCGCGTCGACGATTTGAGTGATACGGACGCAGGCGGGACGCTCGATGCCGAGCCTCGCCATCATCGTTGCGACGGTCTCGATGTCCGCGTATGCATACCCTGCGCATATGCCGAGCGCATGCGCGACGGTGGCATGGCGCTGCGGCGCGCCGGTTGCGTGTGGGGCCGTAAACGTCTCGGTGAGGTCCGCGTAGATGGGAAACGGAGCGACGCACGTCGTTCCGACCATTCTGTCGAGGCTCATGCGCGGCTCCGCCCAGCTAGCGAGTGATCGGATTCGACTGGCTGATCATTGCGGTGAGTTATCAAGGAACGTATCATCAGGCGTCGTACTAATGATCGGCTTTTCCCTGTTGTCCAGCAACCTGGAGCGGATCTTCAAATAGACGCCCGGTAAGAGCCCCAAAGATGATGCCGCTGATGTGAGCAAGATAGGCTACCCCGCCCGACTGCACGTCTGTTACGACACCAAAATCGACCAACTGGATGAGAAACCAAAGTCCAATTAAGACCGCGGCGGGTATAAACGTGACATCAACGAACTACCCAATGAGCAAGACGGTACGAATCTTATCACGAGGGTAGTTAACCAGAAAGGCGCCCATCACGGCAGCAATCGCCCCGTTTGCACCCAAATTGGGAATCGTAGACGCGGGATCCGCGGCGACCTGGGCCAGCATCGACACGATTCCGCCAGGAAGGAGCATTAAACTGTTACCCCACAGATTACCCCGCGAGCCTGAGCAGGCTATTCGCCGTCCCGTTTTTCTAGCTAAGTCATTGATTTTTTTGGTGGGCGCAGCAGGACTCGAACCTGCGACCCGCTGATTAAGAGTCAGCTAAGAAGTTAGCAGAATCAATACCGTTCCGACAAGTTCGCCGTCCACCCTCGAATTGATCCGGCATAAGAATTTATCGTTGTCGGAATGAAACCCGAGCGCCTTGCCCGGGTCCAAGCGTTGGCAAAGACGTCGCT
>JBKQHQ010000218.1:0-66418 GCA_052148715.1 Xanthobacteraceae bacterium
TCACAAGCGGCGGGACATTCTCCGGCGTCCTCGCCGATGGCGGCGTCGGCGGCGGTACCAAAGGTAGTTTGATCGTCGCCGGCGGAACTGAAACTCTCTCGGGCACCAATACCTACACTGGCGACACCACCATCAACCCCGGCGCCACGTTGGCGCTGCTCGGCACCGGCTCGATCTCCAACTCCAGCCCGGTCATCGATAACGGCACCTTCGACATCACCCAGACGTCATTGGGCACCGCCATCACAAGCTTGTCTGGCTCTGGCAAGGTGTATCTTGGCTCGCAGATGCTAGTGATCACGGCGGGCGCCGCGGGGGCGTCCGGCACCAACGCGGCGGGCGTATTCTCCGGTGTCATCGCCGACGCCGGCGGCATCGGCGGCGGCATCGGCGGCATGCTGGCCGTCAGCGGCGGCACGCAAACGCTGTCGGGCGTCAACACCTATACCGGGCCCACCCTTATCAACAGCGGCGCGACGCTGGCGCTGCAAGGCAACGGGGCGATCGCCAGTTCCTCCATCGTCATCGACAACGGCGCGTTCGACATTTCGCTGACGACCACGGGCGCTTCGATCACGACCCTGACCGGTACCGGCACCGCGGCGTTGGGCTCGAAGACGCTGACGATCACCGCCGGCTCGACAACGTTTGCTGGCGCTATTACGGATTCAGGCCTCGGCGGCGGCACCGGCGGCAACCTGCACATCGGCGGCGGCACCCAGACGCTGACAGGGACCAACACCTATACCGGGACCACGACCATCGACCCCGGCGCCAAGCTGGCGCTGTCCGGCACCGGCTCGATCGCCGACTCCTCCAACGTGATCGCCAACGGCCTCTTTGATATTTCGCAGACATCGTTGGGCGCATCGATCCAGACTTTGTCGGGCTCCGGCAATGTGGCGCTCGGCGCCAATCTGCTGCTGATCACGAAGGGCTCGACGACGTTCTCCGGCATCATCGCCGACGGCGGCGGCGCTGTCCCCGGCACGGGCGGCATGCTGGCCGTCGGCGGGGGCACGCAAACGCTGTCAGGTGTCAACACCTATACGGGGGCCACCCTTATCAACAGCGGCGCCACGCTGGCGCTGAGCAACAACGGCTCGATTGCCACTTCCGCCGTCGTCGTCGACAACGGCACTTTCGATATTTCGCAGACGAATGCGGGCGCTTCGATCAAGACTCTGATGGGCAGCGGCCAAGTGGGGCTCGGCGGCCAGGAACTGACCATCACCAATGGCTCGACCACATTTTCCGGCGTCATCGCCGACGGCGGCATCCTCACCGCCGCCGGCCAACACGGCAGCCTGATCGTCAGCGGCGGCACGCAGACGCTGGCAGGAGTGAACACCTATACCGGCGACACCACGATCGCTCCGACCAGCGGCACGGCCACGCTGGCGCTGACCGGCGCTGGCAGCATTGCGACCTCGAGCAAGGTGGCGATCGCCACCGGCGGCACGTTCGACATCTCGCAGACTTCGGCGGGCGCCTCGATCATGACCTTGGCGGATTCCGGCGCCGGCCAGTCCGGCAAGGTCGCGCTCGGGGCGCAGACGCTGACGATCACCAACGGCTCGACGACATTTTCAGGCGCCATCGCCGATGGCGGCATCGGCGGCGGCTCCGGCGGCAACCTGACTGTCACCGGCGGCACGCAGACGCTGGCGGGCGCGAACACCTATACGGGCCTGACGACGATCGCTCCCACCAGCGGCACTGCGACCCTGGCGCTTACCGGCAACGGCAGCATCGCGACATCAAGCGGGGTGTCGGTCGCCACCAACGGCACGTTCGACATTTCGGGTACGACCTCCGGCGCCTCGATCGCGACGCTGTCGGGCAGCGGATCCGTCGTGCTGGGCAGCCAGTTTCTCACCCTGACCGCGGCGGCGGCTGGCCCTAACGGCACGTCGCCGGCCGGCATTTTCTCCGGCGGCATCAGCGGGCTCGGCGGCATGGCGATCACTGGGGGCCACGAGGAGCTGACGGGGGTGAACACCTACCAGGGCGGCACGACCGTGACCAACGGTGCGGTTCTCAGCATCAACGGTCCGTCGTCGCTCGGCGCTGCGACGAGCACGTTGACCCTTAACAACGGCACTTTGGTCGCCGACGCCAGTATCACCATCCCACAACCGGTGACGCTGCTCGGGGCACCTCCCGGCGCGGACGTGATCAATTTGAACTCGAACAAGGTCACGCTGTCCGGCGCCATCAACGGGCCCGGTGTGCTCGACGCCATCAACGGCGGCACGCTGAACCTGACCGGAACGGTCAACAGCATCGGCGGCCTGGTGCTCGGACCGGGTACCACGTTGACCACAAGCGCTTCCGCCAGCGCCGGCCTCGCCACTACGCCGATCGTGCTGGTGCCGACGAGCGGCACTCCGGTCGGTTTGTTCACCGGTTCAGTGCATGTCGTCGGGCCGCTTGATGTGGTGAACGGGGCGCCGACCACCGAGCTGATCATCGTGCCGGGCGCTACGCTGGAAGGCGTGGGCGGCGTCAACGTCCCCATCGTGTTCCAAGGCGGCGGCACCAATGCTCCCGGTGACGGCCCCGGGACGATCGTCGTCAACGCGTCGGTGACCAACCTTCCCAACTCGATCTTTACGGTCGAGATCGACGGTCCTTTGCCGAGCGCCACCAATTGCACCGTCAGCATCGGGTGTAAGGGTCAGTACAGCGCCACCTATGTGACCGGGGCCGGCAACACCTACACTGCCGGCGGCGCGATCGCGCCGGTCCTGACCGGGATCAGCCCCCCGGCCAGCAACCTTTACATCCCGCCGGTGACGACAAGCTTCACCGTGGTTTACGCTCCCGCCGGCGTGCTTGGCAGCTTCGCCTCGCTCACCCAACCGGCCGCGGGTGTGCCGAACGTGTCGGGGGGGCTGGCGCCGGGGACACGGTTCGACGCTCTGTATTTCAACGCTGCCTCGAGCCTGGGTTCGGGTGCCTTTGCCTATGCGGCCGGTCCGACGGCCATCGACCTCTGGGTGACGCCGGCGAACTACCAGAATCTGTCGTACTGGAACGTCAACCTGAACCAGAACCAGAGCCAGGTTGCCTCCGCGCTCAATGCGCTGCGTGGCCCGGCCGGCGTGAAAAACAGCAACGAGGCGACTTGGGACTTCGGCAATCTGTTCCCGCAGCAACCGCAAGCGCTCCCTGGTATCTTCAGCACGCTCTCGGGCGAGGTGAACACCGGCGCCCAGCAAAGCTCGTTCCAGATCATGCGCCAGTTCCTCGCCCTTATGCTCGATCCGACCGTGAATCGCCGGTCCGTCAGCGTCGGCGACGGAAGCTCCGCCATCGGCTTTGCTCCCGACGGCGCCATGAGCCTGGCTTCCAACGATCAAGACACGCCGCTGTCCAGAATCGCCGCCGCTTATGATTCGGTGCTCAAGGCGCCGGCGACCCCGACATTCGATCAGCGCTGGAGCGCATGGGGCACGGCCTTTGGCGGAGTCAACAAGACCAACGGCGATCTGGTGGTAGGCACGACCAACGTCACCGCGAGCACCTACGGCTACGCCGCCGGCATCAACTACAATTACACGCCGGACAGCGTGGTGGGCTTCGCGCTGGCCGCCGGCGGCACCAATTGGGGCCTGGCGCAAGGGCTCGGCACCGGCCGCAGCGACGTCTTCCAGGCCGGCATCTACGGCACGATGCATTCCGGCCCGGCCTATGTGTACAGCGCGCTCGCCTTCGCCAATAACTGGATGTCGACCTCGCGTATCGCGTTCGGCGGCGACCAGCTTGCCGCGCGCTTCAACGCGCAAAACTATGGCGGGCGGATCGAAACCGGCTACCGCCTCGCCGCACTGCAGACCACCGGCGTTTCGCCGTTCGCGGCGGTGCAGGCGCAATACTTCCACGCGCCGAGCTTCGGCGAGACCGACTCGAGCGGCGGTGGCTTCGGGCTGAACTACGACGCCGCGGGCGCAACCGACATAACCAGTCAAATCGGCGCACGCGTCGATAGTCTGCAGACGCTTCACGGCATGCCGCTGATGCTGCGCGCGTGGGCGGCATGGGAGCACGACTGGGTGAGCAACCCCGCGCTCACGGCGACCTTCCAGGCAGCGCTGGCGCCAGGCGCGCTACCCGGCGCGAGCGCGAGCTTCATGGTCAACGGCGCGGCGCTGCCGGCAAACTCCGCCGTGGCGTCGGCGAGCGCCGAGCTGCGCGTGACCCCCTCGGTCTCGCTCACCGCCAGGTTCGACAGCCAGCTTGCCGTCGGCTCGCAGTATCTCGGCGGAACCGGCACGCTGCGCTATACGTGGTGATCAGCCTCCCGGGGCAGTTGAATGGAGACAGGCAGCGATTGCACTCACGGACCGCCGACGTATTATTCGGCCACGTTCGCTGGTAGTTCCGGCCACGGCACCTTCAACAACCCTGGTAGCCCATGCCATGGGACATTTGCGGGGGCTCTGCGGCGCAGCCGAACAGACGGAGGGCATTGCCCTTGCCCAAGGCGAACGTCTCGTCGAACCAGCCGCGAAACTTAAGGCGCACCGCAGTTGCGGTCTGCCCCTTGCAGGACAGCGCGAAACTGCGGTGGCGCCCCGATCGACAAGCCCGAGAGTGGTAGTAGGATCTCAGGCCGCGTTGCTCTTCTTGAGCTCAGTAGCGATTGGACCGGCCAGCGCCTTGCGCAAGGCGTCTTCCCGGGTGTGATCAAAGGAAGTCCGCAGCACCTTACCGCCAACGCCTTTGATAGCGTCGAGAACCTTGTCGGCCGTCACCTTTCGGATCAAGAGAAATAGGGCGGCGTTCCCTGATTGCAGCGTCGCCGCCGCGTCCTTCATGAAACGGTCGTTGATCCCTACGTCGGTAAGTGCCCCAGCAATGGCACCCGATGCCGCCCCTAGCGCAGCGCCCGCCAACGGCATCAGGAAAATCAACCCGACCAGCGTGCCCCAGACAGTGCCATAGGCCGCCCCAGCGCCGGCGGGATGAAAGAGCTGGTTGAGCTTTATTCGACCGTTCGGCTTCTTGACCGCGATGACCGCGTCTTCAAGTTCGATCAAATACTCCGATTGCAAGTCGAGAAGCTTTTCCCGAACCTCCTCTGCCTTGCTCTCAGAGGGAAACTCAATCACGACGAGATCGCTCATGACGCACTACTCCTTAGGGTTTGACGGGACCAGACGTCGCTTTCCCGAGCAGTAGAGAAAAAAATCGGCCACTCTTTAGCTGGAAGGGAGTGGAGCGGCCGCCGGACGCTGGCTCCTTAGACGTGCCAGCTGTACCATAATGCCTGGGCGTGCTCAGCACACGATTTTGTGCGTTCCGGAAACGGTGCTCATGCACTCAGCGACAGATGCCATCTGCCACGCCAGCGGTATCGCGCAGCGATTTCGTGCTGTGGCACGAAGCGATGGTGCGGTGCGGGCTCGCCCCTTGGTCCAGAGTCGCGTCATTGCGCACCTCCGCAGATGCAAATTATAGCTTGAGGTGCAAACGAGAGCATCGCGAAACAGAACTTCCGACCTATTTTCTATGGGTCCGTTGAGCCATCAGATGGCTCTTCCCTTTTCGGTTTCTGCCGGGTTCGACGCTCCAAGTTTGGCGCGGCTGCGCGGCTGCGCTCTGTTGAGTTTCAGAGCTTGCTGCGCGACGAGTCCCGGGCACGAGCGGCCTGAATGACGGCGGCGGCCACTGGGCCTAGAGCCCAAATGCCACGGCGCCCCGGCCGTCAGCTCCGCGCCAGGTGGGCAAACTCCTTCACCACCCGCTCGTAGACCGGGCGCTTGAAGGGCACGATCAGGTCGGGGAGATTGCGCATCGGCTCCCAGCGCCATTCGACGAATTCCGGCACGTGCTGGCCGCCGGCCGGATGCAGGATGTCGATCTCGCTCTCGTCGCCGGTGAAGCGCAGCGCAAACCATTTCTGGGTCTGGCCGCGATATTTGCCGCCCCAGGCCTCGCCAATGCGCTCGCGCGGAATGTCGTAGGAAAGCCAATCAGCGATTTCGCCGAGCCGCTCGACCGACCGGATATTGGTTTCCTCATAGAGCTCCCGCAATGCGGCCGGATAGGGCTCCTCGCCCGGATCCACGCCGCCCTGCGGCATCTGCCAAACATGGGTCGGATCGATCTGCTCCGGGCCCTCGGTGCGGCGGCCGATGAACACCCGCCCGGCCGGGTTCAGCACCATCACGGCGACGCACGGGCGGCGGGGCAGGTCCTCGTAGCGGGTCATGTGAACCAGGTTCCATTGCATCGATTGCTGTCAGGCGTTCGCGGGAGGACGTCCAGCAGCAAACGATGGCAGAGGTGTGAACGTTCAGCCCGGCTTTGCCAAGACCGTGGTGATCGGCACCAGGGTCAGGCCGCGGCCTTCCGTCGTCTTCGCCCAGGCCGAAAGGCGGCTGATGGTGGCCGGCAGGGCCGTGGCGAAGCCGACCGCAAAGCCGCGGTCGCGGGCAATCGACTCGAGCTGGTTCAGGGCCCGATCCATGGCGGCCGGCGTCGGCACGGCATCCAGCATAACGTCCGCCTTGACGAACGGCAGACTGTTGGCACCGGCGATCTGACCGGCCAGACTGCGCGGCGACGACCCGTCGTCCACATAAATCAGACCGCGCTTGGCGACTTCGCGCAGCACCGGCGCCAGCGACGGCTCCGAGGCGGTGAAGCGCGCGCCCATGAAATTGGTGAGGCCGACGTAGCCCTGGAACCGGCTCATGAGCCAGTACAAGCGATCGAGATTCTGCTCGGCGGCAAGCGAGGTAAGCAGGGTCTGCGGCCCGGGATCGTTGTCGGGGTAGTCAAACGGCTCCATCGGCACCTGCAGCAGGATCTCGTGCCCTTCGCTGCGCGCGCGCGCGACCCAGCGGTCGGCGTCCGTTCCGTAAGCCGCGAATGTCAGGGTGACGGCTGCCGGGAGCTTGGCGAGTGCCTCGGTCGTGCTGCCCGCGCCAACCCCCAATCCCCCGACCACGAGCGCGATGCGCGGAACATCCGGCTTGGCCGCCGCACTCGCGGCAGCGCTGGCATAAGTATCCGCCGGCCGCGCGCCGTCCTCGCCGATCCTCGGTATCGAGCCGTGGCGCGTCGTTTCCAGGAGCCGCGCCTCGGCCTTGGGCACCGACTTCGGCTCGGCCGAAGCAGATCTTCCGTCGGATGGCGCGGCCTTGTTGTCGGCCGCTGCCGAAAGCACGACCTCCTGGCGCTTGCCGCTGGTACCGTCGATGATCGTTACAATCTTGCCGCCCGACGGCGTGGTTGTTGGAGCAGGCGGAGCCGGCGAAGCCGACGGCTGCAACGCCGGTCCGTCATAACGGCCGGGGGCCGCGGGTTTCGCATCGGGCTTCGCGTCCACCGTCTCCGGGGCGCGAGTCTGATTCTTTGCTTCGGCGGGGGCACGAACGGCAGTCGGCACGACCGCCAGCGGCTCGCCGCCGAGCGGGTCATCGACCATGATGATCCATCCGGCAAAAACAACCAGACTCAGGCCAAGCGCGGCCATGACCAGCGTGGAGGCGCTGACCGGCAGCACGAACCGGCGTTTCTTCGGTAAATCCAGGCCGAGCGGAGCATTCAAATCATCGTCCGTCACGGCGCCAACCCCTCACGAATCACGGGGCGCAGCCTATCACGGCGGCCAGCCAACCCGATTTCCGGGTTCGCCCGTATGCACTGATGGGCCTCGCGGGGGACGAATGCACGCTATTATTGTTGGAGCATGATCATCTCCGAAAATCGGTGCCGACCCTCGGGTCAAGCCCGAGGGCAGGCTTTTTCGGGATCATGCTCTGCTGCAGATAAGCGAAGAGGGCGGTCTGCGCCGCCCTCTGTTGGCTTACGACGGTAGTGGCGGCTTCAGTTCGCCGCGCGCGGCGGGGTCTCGGGAGAGGCCGGAGTGGCCGGAGAGGCCGAGTTGATCTTGACGCCGCGCAGGAGATCGTCCGCCATCTTCAGCGCCTTGTCGTCCTCCGGCTTCGGCGGGACGTACGACTGCGAGCCGGTCTCCTCGTCGCCTTCCGCCTTCAGGTGTCCGCGCAGCGACGCCTCGCCTTTGGTGTCGGTGCGGCTTTTCAGTTCGTCCGGCACATCCTGCAGCACCTCGATGTCAGGCACGATGCCTTTCGCCTGGATCGAGCGTCCCGACGGGGTGAAATAGCGCGCCGTGGTCAGCCGCAACGCGCCGTTGCCGGCGCCAAGGGGGATGATGGTCTGCACCGACCCCTTACCGAACGAGCGGGTGCCGAGCAGCGTCGCGCGCTTGTGATCCTGGAGCGCGCCGGCGACGATCTCGGAGGCCGACGCCGAGCCGCCATTGATCAGGACGATGATCGGCTTGCCCTTGGTCAGATCGCCCGGGTGGGCGCTGAAGCGCTGCGTCTCCTCGGCGTTGCGACCGCGCGTCGAGACGATCTCGCCCCGCTCCAGAAAGGCATCCGAGACGGAAATCGCCTGATCGAGCAGGCCGCCCGGATTGTTGCGCAGGTCGACGACATAGCCTTTGAGCTTGTCGCCGTTGACCTGGCTGCTGATGTCGTTGATCGCCTTCCTGAGGCCGTCGCTCGTCTGCTCGGTAAACTGCGTAATGCGAATGTAGCCGATGTCGTCGCCCTCGACGTGCGAGCGCACGGAGCGCACGCGAATCACGTCGCGGGTGATCGACACGTCCATCGGCTTGTCCTGGCCCTTGCGCATGATCTTGAGCTTGATCTTGGTGTTCACAGGGCCGCGCATCTTCTCGACCGCTTGGTTTAGGGTCAGGCCCTGCACCGGCTCGTCGTCCAGATGCGTGATGATGTCGTTCGCCATGATGCCCGCCTTGGCAGCCGGCGTTTCGTCGATCGGCGCCACCACCTTGATCAGACCATCCTCCATGGTGACCTCGATGCCGAGGCCGCCGAACTCGCCGCGCGTCTGCACCTGCATGTCGCGGAAGCTCTTCGGGTCCATGTAGGTGGAATGCGGGTCGAGCCCGGCGAGCATGCCGTTGATGGCCGCCTCGACGAGCTTGGCGTCGTCCGGTTTCTCGACGTAATCCTGGCGCACCCGCTCGAACACGTCGCCGAACAGGTTGAGCTGCTTGTAGGTGTCCGCCGCGGCTGCCTTCGCGGTGGATCCGACGAACAAGAGGCGCGGCTGAGTGGCAAAGAGCGTCAGGGCCACGCCGGCCACCGCGCCGAGGAGAACGAGTGAGGTCTTGCGTATCATCCGCGAACCTTTTCGCCTTCGCTGGCCCACCAGGGGCTGGGATCAATGGGAGCCCCGTCCTTACGGAACTCGATGTACAGAACCGGCTGGCTCGAGCCGGTGTTTAGGGCCGTTGCTACCCGCGAGCCGCCCCCCATGAGGGCAACGGGCTCCCCGGTCAAGACGAACTGACCGAGACTGACGGAGATCCGCTCCATGCCGGCAAGCAAAACATGATACCCGCCGCCCGCATTGAGGATCAAGAGTTGTCCATAGCTACGAAAGGTCCCAGAATACATGACCGTGCCGTCGCACGGGGCCGTGACCTGGGCGCCGGCGCGGGTCGCGAAGGTGATGCCCTTCATGACACCGCCAAGTCCGTCGGGGGCGCCGTAATCGCGCACCTTAATGCCGTTGACCGGTAACGGCAGCAAGCCCTTCGCGGCCGAGAAAGCGACCGCCGGGGCGAGCCGCCCCGGATCCTTCAGCGCCGCCACGCGCGCCTTGGCGTCGCCATCCTCGGGCGCCGCAACGGTCGGAACGGATGGCCCCGCGCGGCCTAGCTCAAGCTTGGCTATCAGCTCCTTGAGGTTGTCGACCTGACGCACCAGCTGCGCCGCGCGCTGCTGCTCCGCATCGAGCGCGGTCTCGACTTCCGCCTGCCGCTTCTGCCGCTCCTGGACCAGCAGGGCCATCCGCTGCCGCTGCTCGGTCGATGCCGCGACCTCACGCTGAAGCTGCTCGCGCTCCCCGGTCATGTCCTTGCGAACCCGTACCAGGTCGGCGAGATCGCCGGTCAGTGATTCCGCCTCGCCGCGCAGCTCGGGCACGACGGCACCAAGCAGCATCGCGCTACGGACCGACTGCAGGGCATCCTCGGGCCGCACCAGCAGCGCCGGCGGGGGCCGGCGGCCGATCCGCTGCAATGCCGCCAATACTTCGGCGATCGTGCCCTGCCGCGACGCCAGCGACTTGCGGATATTCTGCTCGGTCTCGTCAAGCGACTGGAGCCGCCCTTCGATCGCACTCAACCGCGCCTCCCCGCTCTGAATTCGGGTCGCGGTATCGATCAATTGCTGGTTCAAATCGCGCCGGGTGTTGCCGATGACTTCGATTTCACGTCGCAACCGGTTCTCGGTATCGACCGACCGCTGTTGCTCGGCGCGCGCGGCTTCGAGCTCCTTGTCGCGCGTCCTCAGGGCGTCAGAATCGCCGCCCGGCGCGGCCTGGGCCAGCCGAGGAAAAAAGAGAGTGTCGGGCGGTTCGGCAAGAGCGGCGCCGGCAAGCCAAAGCGGCAGCACCAATACAAGCGCTGCCGTCAGCGCCTGTCGGCGGCCGCTAAAGTCGGAACCTGGCGTCAATACCATCGAAACCCAACCACCCGCCAACCGAAAGGCTCATAGGCCCGGCGATTGTTGCGTGAATAAGACCGGGGGCCGCACCGTGCACTCACAAATCGGTGACTCGGAAGCGTATTCCTTTCTATTCGCGATGATACGGATGACCCGCCCAAATTGTCATCGCGCGATAGATCTGCTCCAGAAGCATGATCCTGACGAGCTGATGCGGCCATGTCGCGGCCCCGAAAGATAGACAGAGATTGGCTCTATCATGCAAGGTTTGCGCCATCCCGTCGGGACCGCCGACGACGAATACTACCTCCCCGCGGCCCTCGTCACACCAGCGCTGCAACTGGTTCGTTAACAATTTGCTACTGAGGTTATGGCCGCGCTCGTGGAGCACGACCGCCGCCGCCCGATCCGGCACCAGCGAGGCGAGCGCAATCGACTCCTCGATAATCCGCTTGCCGGGCTCGCGTGCCCGGCTTTCCCTGACCTCGACGACCTCAACGTCGCGCACACCCAAAGCCCGCCCGGCATCAGCCGCGCGCTTGCGATAATGCGCGGCGAGCAAGCGCTCGGGTCCCTCCTTCAGGCGGCCGACCGCAGCAACGACCACACGCATGAGCGCCGTCGCCGGGCTGAGCTTTTGAGTCAGCTCGCCCGTCGCTCCGCCGACTGTCCGGCCGCCCACATCTTCTCGAGATTGTAGAAGGTGCGGACCTCGGGACGGAACACATGCACGATGACGTCGCCGGCGTCGATCAGGACCCAATCGCAATGCGGCATGCCTTCGACCCGAACGTCGGGCAGGCCGGCCTCGGCGAGCTCTTCGAGAACGCGATCCGCGACGGCCCTGACATGGCGGTTGGACCTGCCAGAGGTCACGACCATGTAGTCGCCAATCGAGGTTTTGCCGGTAAGGTCGATGGTGACGGTGTCCTCGGCCTTCATGTCATCGAGGCGAGCAAGGACGCGGCGAAGAGTCTCCCTGGCGTCAGGGCGCCTCCTGGAGACGGGCTCGGGCATTGGATCGATGGCCCGATGAATTGCCGTTGTGGTCAGGGTTCCTTTCCTTTCACTGGTCACGGGCCCTGGGCGGCCGCCCAAGACACATTAAGATAGTCAGGAGTCGTGAACGGATTCAACCTCCCCCGGCCCGATTTTTTGGTTTCGCAGCGCCGTCGAGGAGATCGGCGATTTCAGGCCGTAAAGGTAAATCCAGGCGGGCGGGCGTTGATCCGGTAACGATTTGGCAACCGCATCGGGGATCCGGGCCGAGGCGAGCGCCTGCGCCGCCGGGCTCGCGGCCGCTCGCAGGCCAGCCGGCTCCCGGTCGATCACGGCAATCGGCACGAGCGCCGCGATGTCCTGCCATCGTTGCCAGTGATGGAACTGCTTCAGGTTGTCGGCTCCCATGACCCAGACGAAGCGGACATTGGGACAACGTGCGGTCAGGAAAGCGACCGTATCGTAAGTATAGCGTGTCTTGATGACAGCTTCGAGACCGGTGACATCGATCCGCGGGTGCCTGGAAACCGCGAGGGCTTCGGCGAGACGCTGCTCGAGCGGCGGCAGGGCGCTCGTATCTTTCAACGGATTGCCCGGAGTGACCAGCCACCAGATCCGGTCAAGCCCGAGCCGCTTCATCGCGTAGAGGCTTGCCGCCCGGTGTGCCGCATGCGGCGGATTGAAGGATCCGCCGAATAGGCCGATGCGCAACCCCGGCGCGTGCAGCGGCAGGACGAGCCGGCTTGTGCGAGGAAGCGCGCCGGGCGCAGCTCGATCAGCGTCCGCGCCAGACAAAGAACCCTCCCTGGACCGCGATGAGACCTCGGATTTGCGCAACCCGATCGCAATCACGGTCGAATTTGTCCGTTGCCGCGCACGCGGTACTTGAAGCTCGTCAGCTGCTCGACGCCGACCGGCCCGCGCGCGTGCAGCTTGCCCGTGGCGATGCCGATCTCGGCACCAAAGCCGAACTCGCCGCCATCGGCAAACTGGGTCGATGCGTTGTGCAACACAATGGCCGAGTCCACCTCGGCCAAAAACTTTTCCGCCGCGACCGCATCCTCGGTGATGATCGCATCGGTGTGATGCGAGCCGTAGCGCTCGATATGCGCAATCGCCGCGTCGACGCCATCGAGGACCTTCGCCGCAATAATGGCGTCGAGGTACTCGGCCGACCAGTCTTCCTCGGTTGCCGGCTTTACGCGGGCTGAAACCGCCTGCACCGCCGGATCGCCCCGCACCTCGCAGCCCGCCTCGATCAGCGTCTCGACGAGCGGACGCAAATGGGTGGGCGCGGCGGCAGCGTCGACGAGCAGCGTTTCGGCGGCACCGCACACGCCGGTCCGGCGCATCTTCGCATTGAGCACGATCGATTTAGCCATGGCGAGCGAAGCGGCCTTGTCGACATAGACGTGGCAGACCCCCTCGAGGTGGGCGAAGACCGGGATCCGGGCCTCGGCCTGCACGCGCGTCACCAAGCCTTTGCCGCCGCGCGGCACAATCACGTCGATCGCCCCGTCAAGCCCGGCAAGCATAAGACCAACGGCGGCGCGGTCGCGGGTCGGCACGAGCTGGATCGCATGCTCCGGCAGGGCCGCCTGCCGCAAACCCGCCGCGAGCGCCGCGTGAATGGCGCGGGCGGAGCGCAGGCTTTCCGAGCCGCCGCGCAGGATCACGGCATTGCCGGCTTTCAGGCACAGCGCGCCGGCATCGGCGGTGACATTCGGCCGGCTCTCATAGATGACCCCGACGACGCCGAGCGGCACGCGGACGCGCTCGATGGTCATGCCGTTGGGGCGCGTCCAAACATCCATGACAGACCCGACCGGGTCCTTGAGGGAGCGCACCACGTCGAGCCCGTCGGCCATCGCGGCGACGCGCGCCTCGTTCAAGCCGAGCCGGTCGAGAAAGGCCGCATCGGCACCGGCGCTTTGCGCCTCGGCGACATCCTCGGCATTGGCCGCGAGGATCTCGGTCCTGGTGTCACGGATTGCTGCCGCCATGGCCGCGAGCGCGGCATCCTTGCGGGCCGCGGGGGCGAGCGCCAGCACCCGGGCGGCGCGCTTTGCCCGCACGCCGATCTCGCGCATCAAAGCGGCGATATCCGCCGTTCCATCAATACTCTTGAGCGTCGCAGTCATGGCTGCCTTTGCGGGTATCCGTGCCTTTGGGAGCGGACGGTTTACCGAAGATTATGCGTACCGGCGTTAAATGTAGCATGGGGGCCGCGCGGCCACGAGAAGGCCCCAGCGCGAGGCTAGACCGAAGATGGTCTTGCGTCTCCTGTGGAAAACAAGGATAACCATACCGTCGTCCGGAACTGGTTACTGTCTCGCCTATTGTCGTCCCGAACAAAGGTTACGTGGAGCGTATCATGCGTCGTCAAGCGGTTCGCCTGCCCAAGCGTTTCCCGGTAGGCACAAAGTATGTCATCGAGGGGCGGTGCGACGAGGATGGCGTGTTTCACACTTCAGCCCGTTATGTATTGCTCCCCAACGGTCGCCACATCGATCTTCCGAAGAAATCGATAGCTCACAAGACCGTGTCCCCTTCGATCGTTCCGCGTCGCGCGCCCGCGTTGTCGCGGGCCAGACGCGCCCGTTCGCGCCCCGAGGCCGCTCGCGCCTGACCCGACCGCCGTATCGACTCTGCGGCAAACGATACCGGGAACCTGCACGCATCCTGGTCCGTTGCCCTGCCGACGCGCCGGGCTGGGCGGACCCGTCCCACGCCCATTCGGCCGCTCCCGGATCGGTTCAACTTTGGCTGGACGGGGGCCGCCGACTTTAGACTGGGGCGAGCCCGGCGCTTCTTTTTTTTGGGCTTTATCTTTGCCGCCGGTCGGCGGCATCGCGCTATTCGCCTCCTAGAACCAGATCGTCCCGGTGCACCATCTCGGCGCGGCCTTCGATGCCGAGGATCAACAGGATGTCGGGCGAGGATTTGCGCATGATCTTGGCGGCGTCCTCGGCATCGTAGGCCACGAGGCCGCGGCCGACCTCATGCCCGTCGGTCCCCCGGATGATGACCGCATCGCCGCGGCTGAAGCTCCCATCCACGCGGATCACGCCCGCGGGGAGCAGGCTCTTGCCGCGGCGTAATGCCGCCTCCGCGCCGGAATCGATGAACAGCGTGCCCTTGGGCTCGAGCGAGCCGGCGATCCATTTCTTGCGCGCCGTGACCGGATTGGCCGGCGTCAGGAACCAGGTGCAGCGCCCGCCCTCGGCGATGGCCCGGAGCGGATGCGCGATCCGGCCGGAGGCAATCACCAGGTGGGTGCCGGCGGTGGTGGCGATCTTGGCCGCCTCGATCTTGGTCTGCATGCCCCCGCGCGAGAACTCGGAGCCGGCCGCGCCCGCCATGGCCTCGACCTCCCGACTGATCCGCGGCACCAGCGGCACCAGCGCGGCCGTCCGGCCCTCGCCCGGCGGAGCGTCGTAAAGGCCATCGACGTCGGACAGAAGGACCAGCAGATCGGCGCTCGTCATGGTGGCGACCCGTGCCGCCAGCCGGTCATTGTCGCCGTAGCGGATCTCGGTCGTGGCCACCGTGTCGTTCTCATTGATGACCGGAACGGCACGCCATTCGAGCAGCTTGCCGATGGTGGAGCGGGCGTTGAGATAGCGACGCCGCTCCTCGGTGTCGCCGAGTGTTACCAAAACCTGGCCGGCGGTGATGCCGTGGCGCCCCAAAACCTCGGCCCAGGTGCGGGCAAGCGCAATTTGCCCGACGGCGGCGGCCGCCTGGCTATCCTCGAGCTTGAGCGGCCCGGGCGGCAGCCGCAGCACCGCGCGCCCCAGCGCGATGGCGCCCGACGACACGACCAGAACGTCGCGATGCTCGCCATGCAGCCACGCGATATCGTCGGCCAACGAGGCGAGCCAATCCTCGCGGATGCGCCCGCCCTCGGCATCGACCAGCAGCGACGAGCCGACCTTGATGACGATGCGGCGAAAATCGCCAAGCGCTGGTGCTTTGCGGGACATGAGCGTAGGTCTTGGACGTTGTTCTTGTACCGACGGTTGTCTTTCCGGGGCGCCGCGAAAGCGGCGAGCCCGGAACCCAGTAACCCCGGCCAGTGATTACTGGGTTCCGGGCTCCCTCGCTTCGCTCTGCCCCCGGAATGACAACCGAGGGGGAAGCATCCGTTAGAGTCACAACACTAGAGAGTCACAACACTAGCAGAGGCCAGATCCGCTACCAACGTCAGCAACACTCACGGCGACCAGGCCGCCGCCGGCTCTTCCGCGTCCGTATCGGTCAAGCGCGCGCCGTCGATCACGGCAAGCAACGCGCGCAATGCTTCGGGCACGCCTGCGCCGCTCACAGCAGAAAGGACCAAAGGGGTCTTCTTCGCCGCCCGCTTGAGGCGCGCCTTCTGTTCCTTCAGCACATCCGCATCGACCGCATCGGCCTTCGACAGGGCGACGATCTCCGGCTTGTCGGCGAGGCCATTGCCGTAGGCTTCGAGCTCGGCGCGCACCGTCTTGTAGGCCTTGCCGGCATGCTCGCCGGTCGCATCGACGAGGTGCAGCAGCACACGGCAGCGCTCGACGTGACCGAGAAAGCGATCGCCGAGGCCGACGCCCTCGTGCGCCCCCTCGATCAGGCCCGGAATATCGGCGAGCACGAACTCGCGCACGTCCACCGACACCACGCCGAGCTGCGGGTGCAGCGTGGTGAACGGATAATCGGCGATCTTCGGCTTTGCGGCACTGACGGCCGCGAGAAACGTCGACTTGCCCGCATTGGGAAGCCCGACGAGCCCGGCATCGGCGATGAGCTTGAGGCGCAGCCACACCCACCGCTCCTCGCCCGGTTGCCCTGGGTTGGCGTTCCGCGGCGCGCGGTTGGTGGAGCTCTTGAAATGGGCGTTGCCGAAGCCGCCATTGCCGCCGCGCGCCAGCACTAGCCGCTCGCCAAGCGCAGTGAGATCTCCGAGCAGCGTTTCGCCGTCGGTATCGAAGATCTGGGTGCCGACCGGAACCTTGAGAACGACATCGGCGCCGTTGGCGCCGTGCCGATCCTTACCCATGCCGCCGCCGCCGGGCCGCGCCTTGAAGTGCTGCTGATAGCGATAGTCGATGAGGGTGTTCAGCCCGTCGACGCATTCGACCACGACATCGCCGCCGCGCCCGCCGTCACCGCCGTTCGGCCCGCCGAATTCGATGAACTTCTCCCGGCGAAACGCCACGCAGCCGTTCCCGCCGTCCCCCGATCGGACGTAAACCTTTGCTTCATCAAGAAATTTCATGAACGAGCAACATTGTTTCCAGGCCGTCGGACGGGCGGCCTGCGGATGCGAATCTATGCGCGCGGGGCGCCTACGTCACCCCTCCAGGGCGGCCATGCGCGAGTTCGGGAATAAACGGCAGCGGTCGCCGATCTGGTCCTCGAAGCGATCAAGCTTCGGATGGAGACGAAGAATGACCTCCAACGACGACCGCAATGGCGACGGCGTGAGCCGCCGCAAAGTTTTGGAATGCATGACCTGGGCCGGCACCGGGGTATTGTGGACCCTCTCCGGCGGCGTGCCGCGCTCGCTCGGCATCATCGGCGAGGCGGTTGCCGCGGACGCCGCCGGCCTCACCTTCCTGCAGATCAGCGACAGCCATATCGGCTTCGACAAGCCGGCCAACCCGCACACATCGGCCACCCTCGAGGAGGCGATTGCGAAGGTCAATGGCCTACGGGTGAAGCCCGCCTTCATGATCCATACCGGCGACATCTCGCACCTCTCGAAGGTGGCCGAGTTCGACGACGCCGACAGGATCATCTCACAAGCGCGGCTCGACGTGCATTACGTTCCGGGCGAGCATGATTTCCTTGACGAGGAGCAGAAGCTTTACGCCGACCGCTACGGCAAGGGCGCCAAGGGCGCCGGCTGGTACAGCTTCGACGCCAACGGCGTGCACTTCATCGGCCTCGTCAATGTGGTCGACCTCAAGGCCGGCGGCATGGGCAATCTTGGCGCCGCGCAGCTCGAATGGCTCGAGGCCGACCTCAAGGGCCGCACGGATTCGACGCCGATCGTCGTGTTCGCGCACATCCCGCTCTGGGCCGTCTATCCGACCTGGGGCTGGGGCACCGAGGATGCCGCTCGAGCGCTCGAATTTCTCAAGCGCTTCGGCTCGGTCACCGTGCTCAACGGACACATCCACCAGATCATGCAAAAGGTCGAGGGGAACGTCACGTTCCATACCGCCAACTCGACGGCCTTTGCGCAGCCCGCGCCGGGCTCGGCACCGTCACCGGGACCGATGAAGGTCGCCGACGACAAGCTGCGCTCCTTGCTCGGCATCACCGAGGTGACCTTCAAGCGCGGTGAGCAGCGCTTGGCGGTCATCGACCGGCCGCTGCAAGGTTGAGGGCGAAGAACCATGGCAATCTCCAAAACGAATGAGTTGCGGTCGCGTGCCGTCTTGCTCGCGGCGGCCAGCATCGTGATAACGTTCGGATTTGCGGCGCCCGCCCTTGCCGCCGACATGGAGGTGAAGATCGACAACTTCACCTTCAGTCCGGCAACGCTTACGGTGAAGGCTGGAACCACGGTGACCTGGACCAATGAAGATGACATTCCGCACACGGTCGCGGCGACGGCGAAAGCGTTCAAGTCGAAGGTGCTCGATACCAACGACAAGTTCTCGTTCACGTTCACCACGCCCGGATCCTACGAATACTTTTGCTCGCTGCACCCGCACATGAAGGCATCGATCGTGGTCGAGGCAGCGACCGGCTCAAACTGAGGCTTACTTGCGGACACGATTCGACACAGACGATGGCGGACGGCGTGAGCAGTGGGGAGGTGGGCAGGACGCAGCGTTTTCGCGACGCCGCGCTGCCGCATCTCGACGCCGTCTACACGCTCGCCCGCTATCTGCTGCGCAATTCCGCCGACGCCGAGGACGCGGTCCAGGAATGCTATTTGCGCGCTTTCCGTCACTTCGACGGTTTTCGCGGCACGCTGATCAAGCCGTGGCTCTTGGCAATCCTGCGCAATGTCTGCCGCGCCGAATATGCGCGGCGCGCGGAGTTCACCGATGCCGAGGTGGTGAACACCGAAAATGTCGTGCCGCTCTGGGTCGAGGCCCAAGACTCGCCGGAGACCGAGGTGCTGCAGCGGCTTGAAACTGAGACCATGCACCGGCTCGTGGACACCCTGCCGGATCCGTATCGGGAGACCTTCGTGCTGCGCGAGCTAAACGACCTTTCCTACCGCGAGATCGCCGATGTGATCGGCGCGCCGGTGGGAACGGTCATGTCACGGCTGGCACGGGCGCGCGCGCTCTTGCGCGACGCCTGGATCGCGGCCGGCAACGAAGAGAAGCGCGCATGACGCACGACGAAGCCGAGATCCTGGTGCACGCGCTGCTCGACGGCGAGCTCGATGCCGGCCACACGCGCGACCTCGAGGCGCATCTGGAAACCTGCCCGCGCTGTGCCGCGCAGCTCACGGCGTTTCGCGACTTGCGGCAAGCGATCGCCGCGTCCGACCTGCGCATGACCGCGCCCGCGGCGCTACGCCAACGCATCGAAAACGCACTTCCGGCCCCCGCCTCGCGCCCGCCGGTCAAGCGCGCGCCGAGCCGCCGCGGATTCCTCGGCGGCTTTGCCCTCGGCACCGCCTTATCCGCGGTGGCGGCGGTCGGCGTCGTGGTGACCGTATTCCGTTCCGACCAAGACCAGTTCATCCTTGGGGATGTCGTTTCCGCGCACCTGCGCTCGCTGCAGGCCGACCATCTGACCGATGTGCTGTCAAGCGATCAACACAACGTCAAACCGTGGTTCAACGGCCGGATCGATTTGGCGCCACCCGTGGTCGACCTGACGGCACAAGGCTTCACGCTCCTGGGCGGACGGCTGGATTATGTCGAGGGCAAGCCGGCGGCCGTGATCGTCTATCGTCGCCGCACGCATGTGATCAATCTGTTCGCGATGCAGGGCGGCGCGGCTGCCGCGCCAGAATCGCGTATGGAAACCGTGCAAGGTTTCAACATTTACCGCTGGCGCGCGAGCGGGCTCAACGTCATCGCCATCAGCGATCTGAATGCAGAGGAATTGCACGAATTCTGCGAGAAATTCGAGGCTAGCCTGCACGCATGAAGTGCCGGCCAAAACTCGCGCCGGCCGTCGGCTAAATGTCCAGCCTGCGTACCAACGCACAAATCAGCGTCTGGAGGGGCCATAGAGGGCCATGCCTCACTGATGCAGCCCATCGGCCGCTCCCGACGTGTCGTCGTGGGTATGCCGCTACGCCGCGGCCCGAACGTTGCCGTGGCGATCATCGCGGCGCGACTGGCCCGGTGGCGTCATCCTTCGCCTCCTAAGCTGTGACACGGACCGAAAGGGTATATCCGCATCAGCGCAGCGTTCCAAACGTCCTACAAATGCGGCTCCCTGTCAACGGGCAAGCTATGCTTCTCACGGCCCCAGCCTCAACGCCAATGCAGGGCCGTGTTTCGCGGAACCGAATTGGCTCAATTCATTTTATGTCGATTTTTAGGACACGAAACCAAATCTCGCTTGCGTCCCGGCCACGCTGTCTGATGCAAAGCTCGACACGCGCCTTTCCTGAAAACCGCATCAAGAATTCGCCTATGCGGCCTGCCTGCCGAGCCGCGCCACTTCGCGTTGGACAAGCCCGCTGTACACGCCCTTGCTTCGCATCAGATCCTTCGGGGGACCGTCCTCGATGACGCTGCCCGCCTGGAGCACGACGATGCGGTCGAAGCTGCGCAAGGTCGAGAGCCGATGCGCAATTGCGATGACGGTGCGGCCGACCATCAGCCGATCCAAGGCCTCGCGAATGGCTTCCTCCGACTCCGAGTCGAGGGCCGAGGTGGCCTCGTCAAGCAGCAGCGTCGGTGCATCCTTGAGGAACGCGCGCGCGATGGCGAGGCGCTGGCGCTGGCCGGGAGACAGGTTCACGCCCCTGTTGCCGACGATGGTGTGGATACCTCCCGGCAAGGCTTCGATGAATTTGCCGCACTTGGCCGCCTCGGCGGCCCCGATCACATCGTGGTCCGACGCATCGGGGCGGCTGTAGCGGATATTTTCAAGGATCGACCGATGAAACAGAGAAATGTCTTGCGGCACGACGGCAATCCCCGCCCGCAAGCTCTCCTGCGTGGCCTGAGCGATGTCGTGCCCTCCCACGACGATGCGCCCGCCCTGAACGTCGTAGAAGCGCTGCAGCAGCAACATCAGGGTTGATTTTCCGCAGCCCGACGTTCCGATCAGCCCGACCCGCTGGCCTGACTCGATACGCAGATTGAACCGCGAGAACACCTTGCGTCCGTGCGGGTAGGTGAAGGAGACATCCTCGAAGGCGACCGCCGCTGCTCGCCACGCGATCGGGCTTGCCTGCGGATGATCGCGCAGCTGATGCGGCGTCAGGATGGTGGCCAAGGCTTCTGAAAGCCGGGCCATGTGCTGCGTCACGTCGACGAGCGCGACCGCCAGGTCGCGCGTCGCGTGCAGGATGGAAAGTCCGAGCGTGCACACCAGAACCACGTCGCCGGCGCTCGCCGCCCCTCGCTGCCAAAGCATGAGAGCCCAGGCAAGAACCGCCGTTGTCAGCGCGACGGTGAGCAGGGCGTGTCCCAACCGCAATTTTTCCAAATACTGCAAGCTGCGCCGCCGCGCCGTCATCTCACGATCAATGGTCACGTCGAACCGATGGTGCTCGCGGCCGAAACCGCAGAACGCCCACACCAGCGGCATATTGCTGATCACGTCGATCATTTCCCCATCGACCGCGGCAGCCTTATCGGCAAAATCGTGATGCAGTGGACCGCCCGCCGCGGCCAGATAGAACATCGCGCCGACGATGATCGTCGCCACAAGGCACAGCCCCGCCGCCATCGGGACGCTGACCGTGCCGATCAGCAGGATCGCCACGACCGTGGCCGCGCAGGGAGGCAGCACATTCCAGACGAACATGTTCTCCAACGTGAAGACAGCGTTGGAGGTGGCCGTGACGCGACTCGCAAGCGTACCCGGCAAGCGATCGTTGAAGTAGCTGGGCGCATGGCCGGTCAGATGCCGGAACAGATCGCGGCGCATGTCGCCGGTGACTCGGACAAATGCGTAGCTGGCGATCCAACTGGCGATGCGCCAGAGGAGGTTGTCGGCGATGATGAGGGACGCGAGAAACGCGAAGGCCAGCCAGGCGTCGGTCGCCATGTCCGCGGCATGCGACAGCGTGTCGACGATGAATTTCACGCCATATTGCGCGCCGACCGAGCAACCGACCGCCGCCAAGACCGCGAGCAGAATGACCGCGTGCGCCAGCGCGCGCCGCCGCACGTAATGCGCGACGAAAGCGAACGGCGCATGGGTGAAACGACAAAGGCTGTCCATCGGATGATGCCTCACGCTCGGACGTGATTGATCGTTGTCCCAGACTCGATCGCTGACCAAGATGTGCAAGATGTGATTGTCCTTTGAGATTGTTTCCCCTGATCAACGGCCGCCCTGAACGTCAACAGTTGTCCTTAAAGCAAGGTCATTCTTGTTGGTCGCTATCCATCTCCCCCAATCCATTCGCTAGCGCCGGGTGCATGACCCTACGTTCGGCTTTCGACGGGACAACGCGAAGTGCGTTGAAAGGTTGCAGGAACCTTAGGCGAGCCTTTTTGTTGGACACGGGGCAGCGACGGTTGGGCGGGTTTGCCGGGGCGCTTTGTGAGCGGATTCACGGGCAGACGAACGGCTGGATCGGCGATGTGCATCGCCCAAATCGATCCCATCATTGAGGCCATTCCGCCACAGCTTTATGGCGGCACCGAACGCGTTGTTCATTGGTTGACCGACAAATTGGTCGCGCTCGGACACGATGTGACCTTCGCATCCGCAACGAGGCGGAGGGGATATTCGTGGGCGCGCTTTTTTACTATATGGTCGACTAGGATCTCGACGGGATGATCGATGTCGGAAGCACCACGCGAATTGAACCGCCGCCGCGCGCGCCGATCGCCTCCGTAATCCAATTTTTTCATCGCAGCACGGGTCGCGGTGATCAGTTCCGCGCTGATTTCCAGAAAATGTATGATGAGGGGATCCAACTCGCGCTGAAATATCTGGGCGAGTAGTCGCGAGAGCAGGAGCGGTTTTCAGTTTCGCGCGAACTGAAGACCGCGCCGTCGCTGCCGCCTGATCCCGAACGCTGAGAGAAAAATGAGACTGAAGAAACGGAGTGGCAGCTACTCGCAGGACGAGCTCGGCGTGACCTAGACCGCCTCGGCCATCCCGGATCGTTGCCTCGCAGGCTCGCGGACGGTCGGCTTGGCGAGCTCGCGCAAGCGCTGCGCCTGATTGAGATAGAACGACTTGACGGCGAAGTCTTTGGCTTGGGCGGCGAGACGCTGATAGGTGGCCGCCTTCTCGGCGTATCCCTTGAGCATCAACGCAGGTGCGTCTCCATAGGCCATGAAAATGAAAGCACGACGGTGGCTCGAAAGTTCCCGCGGCGGCCGGGAAATGTGTCGCCGAAGGATTTGCGTGGCTCTGCCGCGACCCGGTTGGGAGCCAGGATTCGCACGAGCCATGCGTCGGCGTCATGCGTCCGCCGAACGGCGGTGACTACATCGCTTCGGGGCGGGTCTCGGGCATCAGGGCCGAAGCCAATGCAAGGCCCGCCACCGCGATGCCGGCGAGACCGAAGAAGGTAGCGGCACAGCCGAAGTGATCGAGCGTGAAGCCTGCCGCGGTCGTGCTGAGCGCGGCGCCAATGCCGACGGCGGTGCCGGCAAACCCGAGCGACAGATTGAACCGCCCGGTGCCACCGGTGATATCGGCGACGACAAGCGGAAACAGCACGCCGAGAATTGCCGCCGACAGACCGTCAAAGGCTTGCGTGGCGACGACCGCGTAGGGCCCGGGCATCAGCGCGAACAGCACGCAACGAAGCGCCAGCGCGACGAAGCAAACGATGAGCAGCGGACGCCGCCCCCATAGCTGCGTCTTGCGTCCGATAAAAGGCGACAGTCCGGCAACGACGATTTGCGGCACGACGATGCATGCGGCCGTCAGGCCCAGCGCCCATTGGCCGGCACGCATGGTCAGGATGCTGCCCATCAGCGGAAGCGTTGCGGCGTTGGCGAAATGAAAAAGAACGACGCAAGCGGCGAAGATGAGCAGCCGCTTATCGCCAATCACGCTAAGGAGGCTTGCCGCCGGGGCGGTTCGGGTTTCTGCATCCGCGACCTCGCCGCGGCGCTCCGGCGGCTGATCCGTGCGGGGCGTGCGAATTCGTCCGAGCGCGAACAGCGCGGGCAGAACCAGAGCGGCGGTGAGAACGAATACGGCGCGCGGCGACAAACATTGGCCGCACACGCCCATGCCGGCCGCGGCAAGCCCGTTGCCGATTGAGGCAAAGCGCGCGTTGCGCCCTAGCCGTTCACCTAGGGCAGCGTGACCAACGAGGTTGAGACTGAGCGCGGCGATGACGGGACCGAGAACGCAACTCGCGCCGGCCTGCAGGATGCGGCCCGCCATCACCACCGGGAACAGCGGCCAGATCGCAAGGGTCAGCGCGCTCACGCAGATCGCCGCAATGGCGAGGCTAGCGATCAGGTGACGCGAGCGCACCGCATCGACGATGGCGCCGCCCGGCATCTGTGCCGCCAGGGCGAACAATCCGCCCGCCGTCAATACGAGGCCGATATCCGTTTGGCTCCACGCCTGTCCGGTGAGATAGACCGCGACGAATGGGCCAAAGCCGGTCTGAATGTCGGCGAGGAAAAAGGTGAACCAGTCGAGACCCCGCAGGCTGCCGGCAACGCTCCCCGCCCGCGGGGCCGCCGCCTTGGCCGGCCTCCGCAGGAGTTGCGGAATATCCGCGCCGCGGTCGAACCACGCGACGTCGAAATCAGGTGATGCGGTTGACAGAACTCGTATCTCCGGCGTCGTCGGGGTGGACGGCGTCGAGAGTCCCGCCGGCCATTCAAGGGACCGGCTACCCCCTACTGTTGCAAACGCATCCCGTTACGCTCGAAGCCCGCTTGCGCTACAGGCCTCCGGCGCCGCGACAATGCTCGAAGCAGGCAAAGAACGCCAAATCGCGGCGAAATTGAGAAGGCGCCGTGGCCAACAGGCCGTCGGCGGCCGCATGATAGGGCATGCGACGATATATCCCCCCGTCGTCCACAAGGAGCGGTTTCCGCGCCCTCGTTGCGCACGGAAACCATTGATCTTTTTGTTTGGAAGGATCGTCGAACGCGGATTGCGATCCGATCAGCTTTGATCGGAAAAGCGCTCACGCCACCCGTCGCACCGATCCCCAGCTTTTGAGCGAGGCCCAGATGCTGCGCTCGAGCCGAAACCGGTCGATCGGCGCCGAGCTGGCGAGCGCGCGGATGCGGCACAGGCCAACGCCCGTCCACTGAAAACCGCATTTCTCCAGCACGCGGCGCGACGTCGGATTGGTGACGCGGGCGCCGGCTTGCAGCGCCTCGTGCGCGAGATCCGTGAACGCATAGTCGATCACCGCGCGCACGGCTTCGGTGCCGAATCCTTGGCCCCAGAACGGCACGCCGAGCCAATAGCCGAGTTCCGGCGCCGGGCCATCGGTCATGGCGAGCCCACAGGCGCCGATCGGCGTGCCATTGGCCAGCGCGACGAGAAAGGCCACATCGCCGGTACGGGTATTGACCGAAGCAATGAACTCATCTGCGTCCGCGCGCGAATACGGATGCGGAATTCGGCGCGTGTTCTCGGCGATGCGGCGATCGTTGGCGAGCGCGGCCACCGATTTTGCGTCCTCGAAGCGCGGCGCACGCAGAACGAGCCGCTCGGTCTCGAGGACGGGAGTACAGCTTTCCCGCAGGGTCTGCGGAGAGACTTCCAGTAGGGTCATGGCACGGGCTCCTCTGTAAAAGCCATGAGGGGGAGCCGGCATCCGGTCTCCCCCTCATCAGAACCCGTTTGGTTCCGCCGGTTCGACTGAATGCCGGCGGATTATGGTCCACCGTCTTTACTCGGCCGCGGCCTCCGTTACCGGAACAACCGAAACGTAGGTGCGGCCTTTAGCTTTGGTACGGAACTCCACTCGACCATCGATCAGTGCGAACAACGTGTGATCCTTGCCAAGCCCGACATTTTGTCCGGGATGCCATTTGGTGCCACGTTGGCGCGCAATGATGTTGCCGGCGATCGCTGCTTCGCCGCCGAACAGCTTTAGGCCGAGGCGCCGGCCTGCCGAGTCGCGGCCGTTACGCGAAGAGCCGCCTGCTTTTTTGTGAGCCATCGCTCAGTTCCTACTTAATCCCTTAGTCTTGCTGGAATCTATACTGATTCCGTGACAAATTCATCTCACTTCTTTGTTCACTTTGCGGCGAGCCTGCCTGACGGACCCATCAGGCCGGCGGCGGGGCGGCCGCTTCGGAAGGCGCGGCCGCCGCTATCTCGGGTTGCGCCTGCTCCGCCTTTGGGCTCGGGGCGCGACCCTCGGTCAAAATCTCCGTGATCCGCACCAGCGTGAATTCCTGCCGTTGGCCGCGCTTGCGCCGCGAATTCTTGCGTCGGCGTTTCTTGAAAGCGATGACGGTCGGGTGGCGCCCCTGCTCCAAGACCTCGGCCGCAACGCTGGCGCCCGCAACGGTCGGCGTTCCGAGCGCGACGCTGTCGCCGCCCAGCAGCAGCACCTCGCCAAAGCGAACGATCGAGCCGGGCTCGCCGTCGACCTTATCGATCTTCAGCTTGTCTTGCGCGGCGACGCGGTATTGCTTGCCGCCGGTCTTGATGACTGCGAACATCTTTCGTCCTCGTGTTCGGTTCCCGGTGATCGGAACAAGTCCGGACCGGCTTCTTGACAGTCGGGTTGTGGTGTTTCCGGCTACGAGCCCAGCGTGAACACCGGGCCGTAACAAAGAACGCGAGCCCGTACAGGCCCGCGCTCGCGCCATTCTTATGGCGGTTGCACCGCCGAGTGTCAAGAAAACGGCAAGGAACGCTTAGGGAACACAGCCGCGCCCGCCGGCAAGCGGGACGCCCTCAGCCAACTGCCAAGGGTGGCGTCCGCGGGCTCGCCTCGTGCTCTTGCAGCACGTTGTCGGAGGAGTCCACTTCCTTCATCCACACGTCGTAGCCCCACAGATCGGCGAGGTGCTGCAGCACGTGCTCGGCGTCGGCCTCGGCGAGCAAGTTCCCATTGGAGACCACGTGCTGCACGAGAAGCCGCCGGTCGCCGGCGAGGTCGACATCGATCACCTCGATATTGGGGTCGACAAAGCCAATGTCGTACTGCCGGGCGAGCTCGCGGCGGATGCGGCGATAGCCACGCTGGTCGTGGATGGCGTCGACCCTGACGCCCTCCTCCTCGGCCGGATCGTCGTGCAGGTGGAACATCCGCATCTGGCGCATCAGGCGAGGGCTCAAGAACTGGCTGATGAAGCTTTCGTCGCGGTAGTTCGCCCAGATATCACGCAGCACTGCCATCGTATCCTGGGTGCCGGCAATCTCGGGGAACCATTCCCGATCCTCATCCTCGGGATTGGTGACGATCCGCTCGATGTCCTGCATCATCGCAAAGCCGAGCGCATAGGGATTGAAGCCGGAAAACCGCGGATCGTCGAAGGCCGGCTGGAAGATCACGCTCGTGTGCGACTGGAGGAACTCCAAGAAGTCGCCGTCCGAGATGCGTTCCTGCTGGTGCAGGCGGTTCATGATCCGATAATGCACGTAGGTCGCCGTGCCTTCGTTCATGACCTTGGTCTGTCCCTGGGGATAGAAATACTGGGCGATGTGGCGCACGATACGCAGCAGCTCGCGCTGCCAGGCGAGCAGCCGCGGTGCCGTTTTCTCGAGAAAATAGAGGATGTTGTCCTGCGGCAGCATGAGCAGCGCCCGGCGCCGCTCGTCGGTGAGCTCGGACGCGGTCTTGCCCGGCCCCGCGGGCACGGTACGCCACAGGTCGTTGAAGGTGCGCTCCTCGTGCTCGCGCCGCTCCCGCTCCCGCCGTTCCTCCTGACGCAGATCAAGCTTCTTGCGACGCGGATAGCGGTGGACGCCGTGTGACATGAGCGCGTGCGCGGCATCGAGCGTGCGCTCCACCATAGCGGCGCCGTACCGTTCCTCACACCGGGCGACAAAGCTCTTGGCGAAATTCAGGTAGTCCAGAATGCCTTCGGCGTCGGTCCACAGCTTGAAAACATAGTTGTTCTTGAAGAAATGATTGTGGCCGAAGGCGGCGTGCGCGATGACGAGCGCCTGCATGGTCGCCGTGTTCTCCTCCATGAGGTAGGAGATGCAGGGCGAGGAATTGATCACGATCTCGTAGGCGAGCCCTCGCATCCCGCGGCGATAGAGCGCCTCGTGCTGGGTGAAGTGCTTGCCGAACGACCAGTGCTTGTAGAACAGCGGCATCCCGATCGAGGCGTAGGCGTCGAGCATCTGCTCGGCCGTGATCACCTCGATCTGGTTCGGATAGGGGTCTAGCCCAAGCTCGGTGCGGGCGATCTCTTCGCAGGCATCATGGATGCGCTGGATGGTCGAGAAATCCCAGTCGGCCCCTTGATACAGGCGCTCGGACGATTGCGCGCTCATGGGGCGACCCCTTCACCCGTTTGACGTCGCCGGAACAGCTCGCGAAACACCGAGAAGATCTCGCCGCGCGAGCTGACTTTGCGCATCGACAGCGGCTCGCCCTCCGCGCGCAACCGATCGTACACTGCCCACAACGGCGAGTCCGACACGAAGCCCGCTCGCTGCTCGCCGAATTCGGCGACCTCGAGGTAGGCGAAATACTGCGTGACGGGCAAGATCGCATTCTTGAGCAGCTCGCCGGTCATCTCGCCGTCGGCGTAGGAATTGTCACCGTCCGAGGCCTGCGCCGCGTAGATATTCCAATCGGCCACGGGGTAGCGGTCCGCGACGATCCGGCGCATGGCCTCGAGCGCGCTCGACACCAGCGTGCCGCCCGTCGCCGGGCTGCGGAAAAAGGTCTCCTCGTCCACTTCCTCGGCGCGATCGGTGTGGCGGATGAACACGATCTCGACATGCCGGTACCGCCTGGTGAGAAAGATGTACAGCAGCATGTAGAAGCGCTTAGCGAGGTCCTTCATGTGCTCCGACATGGAGCCCGACACGTCCATGAGGCAGAACATGACCGCCTGGGCGACGCGCTTCGGCACGTTCTCGAAGCGGCGATAGCGGATGTCGAACGGGTCGATGTAGGGGATGCGTTTCGTCTTGGCCTGAAGGATCTCGAGCTCCTTCACCAGCGCGACGCGGCGCTCATCGTCCTCGCAGGCGTCGATCTCCGCCTGTAATCGCTCGAGCGTCGCCGGACGCGGGCGGTGCAACGCCACTCTACGCGCCATCGCCAGGCGCATGGTGCGCGTCACCGCGATGTTGGAGGGCGAGCCCGACACCGAGTAGCCGGCGCGGCGAATTCCTTCGTGCTCGACCTCGGCGAGCCGCCGCTTGGCAAAATCAGGCAGCTCGAGGTCATCCAGAAAAAGGTCGAGGAACTCTTCGCGGGTCAGGACGAAGCGGAACGTATCCTCGTCCTCGCCTTCGCCTCCTTCGCCATTGCGCGCGCTGCCGCCGCCCTCTTCCGGACGCGGAAGGATGTCGCCCTCTATGAACTTCTTGTTCCCGGGCAGCACATAGTCGCGTATCCCGCCGGGGCCGCGGTGAAAACGAGGCTCCTTCACCCCGTCGAGCGGGATGCTGACTTCCCCTCCTTCCAGAATATCGCTGATGCTGCGATCTTGGGAGGTCTTCCCCACGGCCCGTTGCACGAGAGCCTTGGCGCGGCGCAAGAACCTCTGGCGGTTCTCGAGGCTTTTGCTGCCCGGATTCAGACGCCGGTCGACAATGTGCATGGCTGCTCCCGCATTCGTCTCACCCGGCTTGTTTCACGCGCATATACCACTCGACCAGGCGACGGACTTGGCGCTCGGTATAGCCGCGCGCCTTCATGCGTTCGACAAACTCTCCGTGCTTCTTCTCGGTTTCGCCGTCCTTCTTGGAGCCGAAGGAGATCACCGGCAGCAGATCTTCCGCCTGGGAGAACATCCGCTTCTCGATCACCTCGCGTATCTTCTCGTAGCTCGTCCAGGACGGGTTCTTGCCGGAATTGCCGGCCCGCGACCGCAGCGCGAACTTGACGATCTCGTTGCGGAAATCCTTCGGGTTGGCGATCCCGGCCGGCTTTTCGATCTTGGTGAGCTCCTGGTTGAGGAGCTCGCGGTTGAGGAGCTGGCCGGTGTCCGGATCCTTGAAGTCCTGGTCCTCGATCCAGGCGTCGGCGTAGTCGACATAACGGTCGAACAGATTTTGCCCGTAGTCCGAGTAGGATTCTAGATACGCCTTCTGAATTTCGTGGCCGATGAACTCCGCATAGCGCGGCGCAAGCTCGGCCTTGATGAACTCGAGGTAACGCTTCTCGACCTCGTTCGGCAGCTGCTCGCGGCGAATCGATTGCTCGAGCACGTACATGAGGTGTACGGGGTCGGCCCCGATCTCGGTCGTATCGTGGTTGAACGTCGCCGCCAAAACCTTGAACGCGAAGCGCGTCGAGGCTCCGTCCATGCCTTCATCGACGCCTGCCGAGTCCCGGTATTCCTGGACGCTGCGCGCCTTGGGATCAGACTCCTTCAAGCTCTCGCCGTCATACACCCGCATTTTGGCAAACAGCGTCGAGTTCTCGTGCTTATGCAAGCGCGAGAGCACGGTGAAGCGGGCGAGCGTCTCGAGCGTCGAAGGCGCGCACGGGGAGCTCGCAAGCTCGGAGCCTTGAATGAGCTTCTCGTAGATCTTCTGCTCCTCGGTCACCCGCAAGCAGTAGGGAACCTTGATCACGCAGATGCGGTCGATGAAGGCTTCGTTGTTCTTGTTGCTCTTGAAGCTCTGCCACTCGGCCTCGTTCGAGTGCGCCAGGATCACGCCCGAGAACGGGATGGCGCCGATATTCTCGGTGCCCATGTAGTTGCCTTCCTGGGTGGCGGTCAGCAACGGATGCAGCATCTTGATCGGCGCCTTGAACATCTCGACGAATTCGAGGATGCCCTGGTTTGCCCGGTTGAGCCCGCCGGAGTAGCTGTAGGCGTCGGGATCGTTCTGCGCATATGTCTCCAGCTTGCGGATGTCGACCTTGCCCACGAGCGAGGAAACGTCCTGATTGTTCTCGTCGCCCGGCTCGGTCTTGGAGATCGCAATCTGCCGCAAGCGCGAGGGCTGGATCTTGGCGACGCGGAAACGGGAAATGTCGCCGGCGAAAGCCTCGAGCCGTTTCAGGCACCACGGGCTCATCAATCCGGTCAGCCGCCGGCGGGGAATGCCGTAGCGCTCCTCGAGGATGGGGCCCATCGTCTCCGGATCGAACAGCGCCAGCGGGCTTTCGAATACCGGGCTGATCTCAGTGTCGGCCTTAAGCACGTAGATCGGGTTGACTTCCATGAGCGACTTGAGCCGCTCGGCGAGCGATGACTTGCCGCCGCCGACCGGCCCGAGCAGGTACAGAATCTGCTTGCGCTCCTCGAGGCCCTGCGCCGCATGGCGGAAGAACGAGACGATGCGCTCGATCGTCTCCTCCATGCCGTAGAACCCCGGAAAGGCCGGATAGGCCCGGATCGTCCGGTTCATAAAAATTCGGCCAAGGCGTTGGTCCTTGGCCGTGTCGATCATCTGGGGCTCGCCGATGGCCGCAAGGAGGCGCTCCGTCGCGCTAGCGTATCGCATGGGATCGCCGCGGCAGGACTCAAGGTATTCCGCGAGCGACATCTCGGCTTCGCGCCGCGCCTCGAAGGAGCGCGCAAAGGCATCGAAAAGATAGTCGTTGGACATGCCTTCCTCTTGACCTTCGGCCTGCTATCGCCACCGCCCGATACTTCATCCGAGAAGCCGGACCTGCCCCTTACTTCCTCCCGAATCAACTTTATTTAAGTCTCTATTGGATACCCTCCAAGCGGGGGACAACAAGCAAATATATGTGCTTCGATGTCGGCTTCTGCCAATCCCGCAGGCAGATCACATTTAGCGTAACACGCCCAGGCGTCGTTCGTTTCGTGCCTTCCGCCCAATCGGTTGGGCGGTTTTCGCGTCGCAGCGGCAGTTTTTCTGACCGGCCGGGATGTTCCGCACCGGTATGCCTGGGTGTTGCTCCAATTACAGCCGAACGCCCCATGCAATGGCATACCAATTGTGCGGCAATTTTTTGGGCAGGAAAACGCCTATTCCCCAGAAAAAATTTTTCGTGGTGAATGGCAGATCGCGGCGATTGGTCGGCATTCTGACGGTCCGTTCACAAACCTGCGGCTTGCTCCGACCGAGGCGATATTCGGCCCGGCGCAGCCGGGGCCCGCTCCAGGCGGCGTTACCAGCACTCGCCCTCGCTGGCTGCTCAGGGGGCGATGGAGGGCGCAAGCCCTGCCCGAGCATCCGCGAACTGCGGCAAAGCGGTAAAATCGCACAGCGAACCGCAGTCACTGCCACAATTGCATGTTCCGAATTATTTTCTGCCGAAAGCGTGTACCGATCTTACCGCTACGAAAGTGCAAGAAGTGTCGCGAAATGATGAAGAATGGCGATGGGTGCAACGACCGAGACGCGGCGGCTGCCTTCTCGCCGCAATCAAGGACCTTGGCATTGAATTCATTGCGTTTGCCGCTGCGATCGGCAACCCGTTGCGGTCAGGCCGACTTTGGTCGTGCTCGATGTCGAGCCCGCGCGGCGATGACGATAGTACAAGACGCGCCGCCGCGAAGCTTTTCGCGGGCCTTGCGGGGCGGCCACAGCGCAGCCGCAGGCCTGAATGCAAACGCCGCCACGCGCTTGTCTCGTCTGTTACGCTTCGATAGAAAGCGCGAACTCGCCAAGGACAATATCGGCCCTGTCGCAGCCTCGCGGAGAGGTGGCTGAGTGGTTGAAAGCACCGCACTCGAAATGCGGCATACGGGTAACCGTATCGGGGGTTCGAATCCCTCCCTCTCCGCCACGCGAGCGCGCGAGTTCTCCGCAGTCGCGCACAGCGCGCCGCGTTCGCGCGTTTGGGATCGCTAGCTCCCGCTGGCTCGTGCAAATCGTGAGTTGCTGGGATCTAAAAGACCATGGACGGAGCAACCAACACGAGCGTGCAGCTGAGCTCGCTAGTAATACCACAGAACCGAGGACATCTCGGCTGCACGACGCTGCCTCCAAGCTCGGTGCCAGACTCGGCACTTCGCCCGATATTCGGGATCAGGGTAGCCCTGTGGATAAACGGCCGCGGCGGCTATGCCGCTCCGTTCGGGACAGTCGGCGCAGCACAACTTGGCGGCATTGGCGTCATATGCGTGTGGAATGTCCTCGGGCTTGTAGACGCACTTCGAGCAGAGACGAACTTTCATCTCAGCTGCTGATGTTTGCTGCGCCACCGCACCGGGCTCTTCGGGTATCGGCGCTGAATCTTTCGTCCACGAACCGCTGCACGACCAATCGCAGACGCCGCCTGGGCATGAGCATCCATTCCGTCGCATGATGTTAATCCGCGGCGACAGGAAGAGAATGCTTTTGCCGCAGCCACTTCTTGCGCGGCCCGCTGCGCTGTCCGACCGCACCTGCCAACTGGCGAGGGATCACGCGGATGTTCGACGGGGGAACCTTACACCTCTCGCCGAGGTGCGAGATTTGCTCTCCTGCGAGAGACTCGTTGGGTAACTCGGGATTGTCCGGGTCTTTGCGCAAGCCCATATGCCGCCCTCACCCGCGTAGAAAGTGTTCCCATAGCTGAGTCGACGAACAGCGTGAACTGTCCATCTCGTGCTCGTTCGACCCACTGTATTACATTGGGCACCGGTTGCTTGAATTTCCCGCCAATAAGGTAAAATCGCACGGCCGGCGGCTGGAACTTGGTGCGACCGACGTTCGCGTGCACCCGGCAATTTTTCCGCTGGCACTGCTTGCAGCGGCTTCAGCGATCCCGACCAGGCCACGCGTCAACAACCGAGCCTTCTTTCAGTTGATCGGTCGTCCGCTCGTTGATTTGCGTGACGGCCGCGCGAAAATCGTCCGCTCCCGGCCGGTTGATGAGAAGCAGGCGAGCTGTAATCAGATCCGCTCGGGTTGGGCTTGGACGTCGGCGTGAACCGCGACGATGGTATCTACGTAATAAGATGGTCGGACTCGGTTTCTTGAGCGCGACCGCCCATGAGACGGAAAAGGATCTTGCAAAATGTTCTCTGTTTGTTCTAGTCTTCGCGCTCCCTCGTCCCAAGGAACACGCCATGCCGATATACCCGCTGCTGCACGGGCAAGCCTTCGAGCCCGAACTCATCGATGCCATGGCGCTAGCCTTGGAGGAGATCTTGCGCGCGTTGCGGTTGACCGACCGCAAAGACCCGCTGATCGACCTCGTCGCGAAGAGAATCATCCGCATCGCCCAGACCGGCGAGCGCGATCCGCAACGCATGCGCGAGCACGTCCTCCGATCCCTGAATCACGCTTGGCGCGATTCCCGTAACGGCCCCGAGCCCCTTTCAGGAGATGGCCGGCCGGTCGCGGAGACCTGCGAAGCAGTCCTTTGACCTAAGCTGTCCGCAGAACGGTGCCGCCGCCGGGGCAGCTATCGATGCCCGGCAGCAGCACGCGTAGCGCAGTTTTTCCGGTCGCGACGCCGGGATTCCGCTCTGTCACCCCGGTGACGGCCGGATCGGATTATCTTGCGAGCGGCTCGTTGTAGCGCGAACGAATTCGGACCGAGACGGGGTCGCAGACTTAAATTACCCACCAGCCGTTGACGTGCGAATTCGAATATTCGCAGTCACACTCGTGGTGATGCCGGTAGTGGCCCCAATGACCCCATTCGTGGTCGTAGTACCAGTCGTGCTCGTAGCCCCACTCATGGTGGTGACGCCATCCGGCCCATCCGGGACCACGATGATGCGTCCAGCTCTTGCCGTAGTGGTGGTGACCCTTCGGATGATGCTTCGATGCGGCAGCATCGGCGCTGCTCACCGCCACGGCAAATACTGCCGAAGCAGAGAGCAAACATAGGAGAACCCGTTTCATTGTTGAACCCCTCTATGATCTGTTGATTTTTTCTACGATATCTGCGGTAAACTTAATGACCGGCAACAACGGCAACCGTGGTCTTGGCCGGAATGGTCAATCTCCGTATTGATTCGGCGATCGATAACGCGACACGCCTAGCCGTGCATTTCTGCCGGCCAGGACAAGCAGTCTCAGCACATTTGCGTTTGAACTACCACCAGGAAATCGGCGCCTGAGTGATCAGGATTTTGCAACGCACGGCCCGCCACGTTCGACGCCGGAACCAACACAAGGGGACATTCGACCCGGTTCCCCCATTTAACTGCTCCGTCAACGTATCGCCCCGGGCCGCCGATTCTCAGCAAGATATTACCACCAACAACCTTCCGTTATTATCACATTTTAGTCAGCAGCAAACCTAGTCTTCGACTCTTCGATCACCGAGGCGAAGGCTTTCCGCGGATCAATCCTTCGCGAAGACATGGCTCATCGAAGATCGTATTTAAATCCTCCTCGCTGGATGCCTGCAGCCTAGATGAAGCTACTTGGAGAGGTTCGGATACGTCTCAAAATGACGGCAGCCTCGCACTTCGGCACACGTTGGTGCTGAAACGTCTCCGCAAGACGCGCCACAAAAACCTCCCATGGCGCCGCTGCACGCCGCATCGCTGCCTCCCAGCGAACTTGGCGGACAACTCACGCGCTACAAAAGGCGGACAAATGACCCGCTACGGACACGGGGATTGCCGCGCCTTGCGTCCTCGCCGCAAGACGGCCATCCTCGGGTGCGATCGGTGCAAGCAGGATCCCGCTCATGACCCAACGCCCGCTAGCCGAAATCCTGCCCAAGGAGATGACCGAGCTGCGCAGCCGGCCGCTGTTCGCGCTCCTGCTCGACGTGCAGCCGGCGACGGTCGTCGGCAAGACGCCGGGCGTCGACCGACGCGTCGGCGTGATCACGGGCGGGCGGTTCGAGGGCGAGCGCCTGCGGGGCACGGTTCTGTCCGGCGGCAGCGACTGGCAGAGCGTCCGCCACGGCGACGGGGCATGGACGCTCGACGTGCGGATCGTGCTGCAGACGGACGACAACCAGCTCATCGGCATGACCTATCGCGGCCTGCGGCACGGCCCGAAGGAGGTGCTCGACCGCATCGCGCGCGGCGAGACGGTCAGCCCGTCGGCCTATTATCTCCGCGCGTCGCCCTTCTTCGAGACCGCTTCCGAGCGCTACGGCTTTCTCAACGATATGATCGCCGTCGCGGTCGGCCACCGGCTGAAGGAAGGGCCCGTCTATCAGGTGTTCGAGATACTCTGAACGCGGCCCTCCCGCCGCGTCCCGCTCGTTTTTGTCGCTCCCGTCCACTGCCGCATAGAGCAACGCGCAAGGACGCGTATTCGAGACCTTTGCCCCAAGTGCCGATTTATGATTTCACCCCGGACCCCAAGTCTGTAGAACCTAAATCGCTAGAACAACAGTCCCGCGACGCGGGTCCACACTCAACCGTAACCGGCGTGCCATCCTCGATGCCGACCCACAGCACTACGATCGTTCTCCGGCGTCTTAGCGGGGCGGCCCGCAGCCTTCGTTGCGGCTTGATCGCTGCATTGGCCGCGGCCTCGTTGCTCGCCGCCGCCGCGCCCGCGGAGGCGAGGAGCTCCGGCGGCTATTCCCGTCCATCGGTATCGAGCTCGTCCAGTTATCATTCCTCGTCGAGCTACCATTCGAGCGGCAGTAGCGGCGGCTACGCGCGCCCCTCGTTCAGCCCGCCGCGGTCGACGTTCACGCCTTCCGCCGGCGACCGCGCCGTGTCGCGCCGATCTTCCGGGAGCGCGCTCGACCAGTTCCGGTCCAACGAAAGGCGGGCCGCGCCCTCCGATTCGGGATCGGGGTGGTCATGGCGTCCCGACTTGGGGAGCAGGTCCTCGCGCGAGACGACCGGTTCCGGCTGGGGTTCGGGGCGTCCGTCGTTCGAGACGACCTATCGGCCGACGGCGACCGAGGGCTGGGGCTGGCGCCCGCCGGACTACGTACGCCCGACCCAGAGCACCTTCAACGGCTGGAACCCCTTTCTTTTCTGGTTGCTCTTGGATCGCCTCAACCGGCCGGACAGCGTCGATTTCTTCCACGACCAGGAGTACGATCCGGGCTACCGGCAATGGCGGGCACAGGCCGATCGTCAGGCGCAGAACGATGCCGAGCTCAGGGCGAAGCTTGATGCCCTCGATGCGCGGCTCGCCGCAAAGGAGGGCGATCCGCGCAATGCCAGTTTCCTGCCCAGCGGGGTGTCCGCGGCTTCGGCGCACGCCGCGGCGGCGCCGGTCGATGCCCCAGCCTCGGAAGGCGTGCCCTGGGGCTTGCTGCTGGTCGCGCTCCTGATCGGAGGCGCTGTGGTGTTCATCGTCTATGTGGGCCGGCGCCATGCGACGGCGGCATTGGGCCAAGCGACGGGAGGATCCATGGACGGACTCAAGACGGCCGCCAACATCCTTCGGCAGAAGATGTCCGGTACCCCCGTGACGCTGAAGCCGTTCCGGGTCGGGATGGCGCTGACGCTCGATCCGACGCCGTTCATCTTGGCCCAGGGCGCGACCAAAGTGCCGGTGCCGAAAGCGCAGGGACAAACGGCGTTCGCCAGCGTCCAGGCGATCGGCACGATCGAAGGCGCGCCGCTGCACCGGCTACACCTCGACGAGAGCACCTTCATTCAGATCCACCTCGACGGCAACAGGCCCGACGAGTGCCGCTACTTCGCACAGATCGACGAGGTCGAGCCGGCGGATGCCGAGGAGTGGAAGGTTTGGCTGGAGCAAGGTCAGGGCATGATCGGGTGGCCTCAATTCCAAACCAAGGACGGCAAGCTCTACGATCGGGTCTGGTCGCCGGGGGCGCAATGGGTCGCGCCGGTGCCTTATGTGGAAGCGCTCGAAGGCAAGGCCGCCTCTCCCTCCGTGAAAGGCGTGATGATGCTTTACGGCTCTGCGACCGGACTGGCCGAACCGGCGCCGCAAACCGAATACATTCTCGTCGCCAGCGCCGAATCGGCCTCCGAGGGCGCCTGGGTCGCCATTCATGCCGGCATTGACGTCAATCCCGCCGCCCTGTCATTGACCTGACACCTCGGAGCACACTCGATCATGAACACGAGCATCCAATTGATCGTCGACGGACTGCAAAACGGTCTGCCCGCCCTCATCGGGCGGTTCCTCGTCGCCTTGGTCCTGCTGTTCGTCGGCGTGTTCTGCTACTTCAAGATCACGCCGTTCAACGAGCGCAAGCTCATCGCCGAGAACAACGTCGCGGCGGCCTGTGTCCTCGTCGGCACCCTGATCGCGTTGGCCATCCCGCTCACCACCACGCTTGCGACGAGCAGCAGCTTCGTCGATATCATCATCTGGGGCTTGGTCGCCCTGATCATCCAGCTTGCGACGGTTGCGGCCGTGTCGCTATTTCTGCACAACATGCGCAAGATGGTGCTCGAAGACAACGTCGCGGCCGCCGTGACGCTCGCCGGCTTGCAGATCGCCGTCGCCCTGCTCAATGCCGGCGTGATGGCCGCGTAGAGCAGACAGTAAATTCCGACGTCGGCGCATGCCCGGGAAGCCGACGTTTCGATCAACCGCCCGGAACCGAGGGTGATTTCCCATGAGCTCCTTTCCCTTCATCAGCAACTTGATCGGCGTCAAGGCCAACGACGTTACGAAAATGGCGGTCGAAGCTCTGGTCCGATGGGACCCGACAGCGTCGAGCCAAGCCGAGCTCCTGACCATGGAGCAGAACCTCGACGTGCTGGGAAAGCAGATCGCAGCCGCGCGCGAAACCTACGATAAAGAGCGCAAGGAGCTTGACGCGATCGACAACCTCTCCCACCAACGCATGTCGGCGGCCGATCTGCTGCAGAAACAGATGGACACCGAGTCCGATCCCAGCAAGAAAGTCGCCCTGCAAGGCTCTCTTGAGAAGCTGGTATCGATGCTTGAAGAGATGGCCCCCGACCTCGAACAAGAGAAGAAGGACGTCCAGGACGCCCAGAACTTTATGCAATCGCTCGAGCAGACCTACAACGAAGCCGCGAAGAAGCTCAAGGGCGCTCAGGCCGAGCTCGCCCGGGCCACGCGCGACATGAGCCGGGCTGCGCAAGAGCGGGACGTCGCGCAGCAGCGGGCCGAGCAGGCGCGCCAAGCGGCGGGACTTGCGAACTCGACCAACAGCCTCAACGTCGCCTTGCAGGCGATGCGCGAGGCCGCTTCAAAGGACAGACAGGCCGCCGACGCCGCCCAACGCAAGGCCACGGTGCTGGCGCCGAGCGCGCCCGAGAAGGACGACCCCAACATCGCCCGGGCGATGGCGGCAGCGTCCGGAAAAGCACCCACCTCCGCGAGCCTGACGGAACGCCTGGCGGCGCTCAAGGCCAAGCAATAGGCTTAAGATTTAACCTTGAGCCGGCGCACCCGGCCCGGGGGAACTCGCCACGGCAAGAAACGTTGGGCCGAATTGGGCAATTTTCGCAGCATCGTCATGCGTTTAGCCGTGGCACGCCGCGCCAACCCTGGGGTCGGCTATCATCGCAGCAGATCACCGTATTCGGAATGCTTGCCTATGAAAGCGCCGATGAAGGGGCACTGAGCGACCACCTTGAGACCTTGCGCCCGCACCTGATCGAGTGCTCCGCGCGCAAGCGCCGAGCCGATTCCACGGCCGGACAGCTCCGCCGGGACCTCGGTATGGGTGAACGTGATCACGCCAGGCGACAGCTGATAATACGCGACAGCGACATGGCCGTCGGCGTCCAGCTCGAAGCGGTTGAGCCCAGTGTTGTTTCGGACCGGATTAACCGCCATCGCTTGACCTCCACTCAGGCCGGTTGCTTGCTTCGGCGCAAGGCCGCCATGCGCCGGAATAACCGGCCCGTCCTTTGCGACCGCAAGAACCGTCGCCGCAGGTACCGGAGGTAAATGCGCGCACGCTGCCGGAGCGGGTCAACCAGCGCGTGGGCCCAGACCCGCCAAGCGATCACATGTTCGTACAATGCGCGGAACCAGCCGAGCTGCAGCAATTTCGAGCGCGTCACATCGAACACGAAAGCGGTGACGCCGAGGCCCAAAAGCTTGGCCAAGATCAGCGTGACGGCCACCCCGAGCCAGTCCTTGTGAACAAAGAACCATACTTCGATGAATTTCAGCGGGAGCAGCACGATCAGCGGGATCACGAACACGATCACGCTCGCCCACGGCGGCAGCCGATCAACCAACCCGGCGAGCGCCACCTTGAGCCGGCGCCATGGAATGACATTGACGATCGCCGCAACGACCGGCCGCAGGTGATCCCACAGCCACGCCTCGACCAGAAAGGCGAGCGCCAGGACGACCCAAAACGGCTTTGCCAAGCGGCGCCCCAGGGGACTTGCCATATCACCCTCTCAAATGGCCCGCGACGCTCAACTTCGGAGCGAAGCCGTTCAGGCGCAGAGCCAAAGGCATCGGCTATATATTGATGGCCCGCTTCGCCACCGCCAGTGCGGCTTCCTTGACCGCCTCGGTCAGGGTCGGATGCGCGTGGCAGGTCCTGGCAATGTCCTCAGACGAAGCGCCGAACTCCATGGCCACAGCAGCTTCCGCGATCATATTGCCGGCGTCGGCGCCGATGATGTGGACGCCGAGCACCCGGTCGGTCTTGGCATCGGCGAGGATTTTCACAAAACCATCGGTCATTTGGTTCACCTTGGCGCGCCCGTTGGCGGTGAACGGGAACTTGCCGACATTGTAGGCGATGCCGGCTTGCTTGAGCTCCTCCTCGGTCTTGCCGACCGAGGCAATCTCCGGAATGGTGTAAACGACGTTGGGAATGACGTCGTAGTTCACGTGCCCGGCACGGCCGGCAATGATCTCGGCCACGGCGACACCCTCGTCCTCGCCCTTGTGCGCCAGCATCGGTCCCGGGATGACGTCGCCGATGGCATAGATGCCCGCGACATTGGTGGCGAAGTGGTCGTCGACGATGATCCGGCCGCGGTTGTCCTGGCGCACGCCGACATTTTCGAGCCCAAGCCCTTCCGTGTAGGGCACGCGGCCGATGGCAACGAGCGCCACGTCGGCCTCGATCGTCTCCGCGGCGCCGCCGTTCGCCGGCTCGACCATCGCCTTGAGCGTATTGCCCGAGGAATCGATCGCCGTGACCTTGGACGACAGCTTGAACGTGATGCCCTGCTTCTGCAGCATGCGCTGGAACTGCCGGCAGACCTCGCCGTCCATGCCGGGCAGGATGCGGTCGAGAAACTCGACCACGATCACCTGCGCGCCGAGCCGCCGCCACACCGAGCCGAGCTCCAGCCCGATCACGCCGGCACCGATGACCAACAGCCGCGCCGGCACCTTGTCGAGTACCAGCGCTCCGGTCGACGACACGATGCGGCGCTCGTCGATGTCGATCCCGCGCAGCTTCGCCACGTCCGAACCGGTGGCGATCACGATCGATTTGGTTTCGATCGTCTGCGACTTGCCGTTGCCGGCGGACACCTCGATCTTGCCCGGCGCAACGATGCGGCCCAAACCGCGCACCGCGTCGATCTTGTTCTTCTTCAGCAGGAACTCGACGCCTTTGACATTGCCGTCGACGCCCTCATCCTTGAATTTCATCATCGCCGGTAGATCGAGCCGCGGACTGCCGACCTCGATGCCCATCTTGCCGAACGCGTGACCGGCCTCCTCAAAGAGCTCGGAGGTATACAACAGCGCCTTCGACGGAATGCAGCCGATATTCAGGCAGGTCCCGCCGTAGGTCGCTTCCTTCTCGACGACGGCCGTTTTCAAACCAAGCTGAGTGGCGCGGATGGCGCATACATAGCCGGCCGGGCCGGTGCCAATGACCACGAGATCATACTGAGCCATGGCGTTATCCGATGGGCCTCGTGAATGTTAGGCGATGCGGACTGCGCAATAATTGGCGCATATTCTTGACGGCGAACCGGCATCCACTTCGCCGAAACATGCGCTAGAGGTCAAGAACGAACCGCGCCGGATCCTCGAGGCTGTCCTTCACCCGCACCAGAAAGGTCACCGCCTCGCGTCCGTCGACGATGCGGTGGTCGTAGGAGAGTGCCAGATACATCATCGGCCGCGCCTTGATCTCGCCATCCACCACCATCGGCCGCTCCTGGATCTTGTGCATGCCGAGAATGCCCGATTGCGGCGCGTTCAGGATCGGCGTCGACATCAGCGAGCCGTAGATGCCACCATTCGAGATCGTGAACGTGCCGCCTTGCATGTCCTCGATCTTGAGCGCGCCGTCGCGCGCACGGCGACCGAACTCGGCAATCGCCTTCTCGATGGCGGCGAGCGAAAGCCGATCCGCATCGCGCACGACCGGCACGACAAGCCCCCGCTCGGTGCCGACGGCCACGCCGATATGATAATAGTTCTTGTAGACGATGTCGGTGCCGTCGATCTCGGCATTGACCGCCGGAACGTCCTTGAGCGCCTGCACGCAGGCGCGCACGAAGAAGCTCATGAAGCCGAGCTTCACTCCGTGCTTTTTCTCGAACAGATCCTTGTAGTGGCTGCGCATCGCCATGACCGCGGTCATGTCGACTTCATTGAACGTCGTGAGCATCGCGGCGTTGTTCTGCGCGTCCTTGAGGCGGCGCGCGATGGTCTGCCGCAGCTTGGTCATCCGCACCCGCTCCTCGCGGGCGGCATCGTCGGCCGGGGAGGGCGCGCGCAGCTGCGCCGAGGCCGCCGGCGCCGGAACCGGGATCGGCTGGGCGGCAGCGCGCTCGATGGCGGCCAGCATGTCCCCTTTGCTGACCCTTCCGTCCTTCCCGCTTCCGTCAACCTTGGCGGGATCGATCCCGCTCTCCGCGGCGAGCCGGCGCACCGACGGTGCAAGCGGAATGTCCTCGGCCGGCACCGCGGGCCTGCTAGCCGCGGCGGCGACCGCGGCCTCCTTTGGCCGCGGCTGCTCCGGACCCGCGGCGATCGGCCGTGCGCCGTCGGTTTTCACTTCGGGCCTGCCAGTCGGCGACGCTTTCGCCGAGGCTGCGCCTTCCTGGATTTGCCCCAGCAGCGCACCCACCGCGACGGTCTCGCCATCTTTCACGGCGATCTCGCTGAGCACGCCCGCAGCCGGCGCCGGAACCTCGATCGTCACCTTATCGGTCTCGAGCTCGACCAACGGCTCGTCGACCTTGACCGGATCACCCGCATGCTTGAACCAGCGCCCGATCGTCGCTTCGGTCACCGACTCGCCAAGCGTGGGAACGCGGATATCAGCCATCTCACCGATCCTTGCGGTCTGGCGCGGCGCCAGCTTCGGCGGCGGCCCATCCTGAAATTAGCGCATGTTCCGGCAAAGAAGGAACTCGGGAACACCGGAGCTCCCGCGGTGGACGCCGGTCTGCCGGCAAGAACATGCGCCAAACGACAATACTAGCCAAGCGCCTCCTCGAGGAATTGCTTGAGCTGGCTCAAGTGCTTCGACATCAAGCCAGTGGCGGTCGCCGCCGAGGCCGGCCGGCCGACATAGCGCGGACGCCGATGGGTGGCGCCGATCTGGTTGAGCACCCATTCGAAATACGGCTCGACGAAATGCCCGGCACCCATGTTGCGCGGCTCCTCCTGACACCACACCATCTCGGCATTCTTGAACCGGGTGAGCTCGCCAAGCAGCGCCTTCATCGGGAACGGATAGAGCTGCTCGATACGCAGGATATAGATGTCGTCGATGCCTTGCTTCTCGCGCTCCTCGTAAAGATCGTAGTACACTTTTCCGGAGCAGACGATCACGCGGCGAATCTTGTCGTCGGGGACGAGCTTGATCTTCTCGTTAGGCCGCAGTTGCGCGTCATCCCACAGGAGCCGATGAAACGACGTGCCAGTCGCCATCTCGTCGAGCCGGGAGACGCAGCGCTTGTGACGCAACAGCGACTTCGGCGTCATCAGAATCAGCGGCTTCCTGATCTCGCGCTTGAGCTGGCGCCGCAGGATGTGAAAGTAGTTGGCCGGCGTCGTGCAGTTCGCCACTTGCATATTGTCCTCGGCGCACATCTGCAGGAAGCGCTCGAGCCGCGCCGAGGAATGGTCCGGACCTTGGCCTTCATAGCCATGCGGCAACAGGCACACGAGACCGGACATGCGCAGCCATTTGCGCTCGCCGCACGATATGAACTGATCGAACACGACCTGAGCGCCGTTGGCGAAATCGCCGAACTGCGCCTCCCACATGGCCAGCGCGTTGGGCTCGGCGAGCGAATAGCCGTATTCGAAACCGAGCACCGCCACTTCGGACAGCATCGAGTTGATGACCTCGTAGCGGGCTTGACCCTCGCGCAGATGGTTGAACGGCGTGTACCGGTTCTCGTTCTCCTGATCGAACAGCACCGCATGTCGTTGCGAGAACGTGCCGCGCTCGCTGTCTTGGCCGGAGAGCCGCACCGGCTGCCCTTCGAGCAGCAGTGAACAGCAGGCCAGCGCCTCGCCGGTCGCCCAATCGATATCCTCGCCGCTCGCGATCGCCTTGGCGCGGTTGTCGAGGAACCGCTGGATCGTACGGTGCAGGTGGAAGTCCGCGGGAACCCTGGTGATCTTGTCACCGATGTCGCGAAGCAGCGCGGCGTCGACGCCGGTATTGCCGCGGCGCGCGTCCTCCGGATCCATCAAGGCTTTCTTCAATCCGGTCCAGCGCCCGTCGAGCCAATCAGCCTTGTTCGGCCGATAGCTTTGACCCGCCTCCTGCTCGCCGTCGAGCTTGACGCGAATGTCCGCCTTCATTTTCTCAATGTCGGCTTCCGCCACGACGCCTTCGCCGATGAGCTTCTTGCCGTAGATCTCCAGCGTGGTCGGATGCGAGCGGATCTTTTTGTACATCAACGGCTGGGTGAACGCGGGCTCATCGCCCTCGTTGTGGCCGTGCCGCCGATAGCAGAACATGTCGAGAACCACCGGCTTGTGGAATTTTTGCCGGTACTCGGTCGCGACCTTGGCGGCAAAAACCACCGCTTCCGGATCGTCGCCGTTCATGTGAAAGATCGGCGCCTCGATCATCTTGGCAACGTCGGAGGGATAGGGCGAGGAGCGCGCGTAGAGCGGATAGGTCGTAAAGCCGATCTGGTTATTGACGATGAAGTGGATCGAGCCGCCCGTGCGATAGCCCTTGAGCTCGGAAAGCCCAAAACATTCTGCCACCACGCCCTGGCCGGCGAACGCCGCATCGCCGTGGATGAGGAGCGGCATGACCAGGACCCGCTCATCCGGCTTCTCGCCGCGCTGATCCTGCTTCGCCCGCACTTTCCCAAGCACCACCGGGTCGACGATCTCGAGATGCGAGGGGTTGGCGGTCAGCGAGAGATGCACCTTGTTGCCGTCGAATTCGCGATCCGACGACGTCCCGAGATGGTATTTCACATCGCCTGAGCCTTCGACCTCCTCCGGCGTCCACGACCCGCCCTTGAACTCATGGAAGATCGCGCGCAGCGGCTTGCCCATCACCTGGGCGAGCACATTGAGACGGCCGCGATGCGACATGCCGAGCACGATCTCCTTCACGCCCAAGGCGCCGCCGCGCTTGATGATCTGCTCAAGCGCCGGGATCATCGACTCGCCGCCATTGAGCCCGAAGCGCTTCGTCCCGGTAAACTTCACGTCGAGGAACTGCTCGAACCCTTCGGCTTCGACGAGCTTGTTGAGGATCGCGCGCTTGCCCTCCCGGGTGAACGTGATCTCCTTGTCCGGGCCCTCGATGCGCTCCTGGAGCCAGCCCTTCTGCGCCGGGTTCGAGATGTGCATGAACTCGACGCCGAGCGTCTGGCAATACGTGCGCTGCAGGATCGCGACGATCTCGCGCAGCGTGCCGAACTCGAGGCCGAGCACGTAATCGAGGAAAATCCTGCGGTCGTAATCGGCCTCGCTGAACCCGTAGGAGCGGGGATCGAGCTCGCCCTGGTCGCGCGGCCGCTCAAGCTCGAGCGGATCAAGCCGGGCATGCAAATGGCCGCGCGCCCGATAGGCGCGGATCAGCATCAGCGCGTGGATGGAATCCCGCGTCGCCTGCTGCACATCGGCCGCGGAAATCTCCACGCCTTGCGCCTGGGCGCCCGCCTTGACCTTTTCGCCAACTCGCTTTTCGACCTCGGCCCAGTCGCCATCGAGCGCGGACAGGAGCTCGCCACGCGGCAAGAGCGGCCAATTCGCCTGCTTCCACGAAGGGCCGCGCTCCGCCCGGCGCGCACCCGACCCATCCTCCTTCAGGCTCTTGAAGAAGGTTTGCCAGTCTGCATCGACCGCCTTCGGATCACGCTCGTAGCGGGAATAGAGGTCTTCAATATAGCCGGCATTGCCACCGTACAGGAACGACGTGAGGGCGAAGGCGGCGTTCGCATCTTGGCGAGACATTGAGGTGTCCTGGTAGTTGTGACCTAAACCCATCGACCGCAAACGGCCGAATCGACCACGCCGGCGCGGGCCCATCATATGCACGTTATGTAAGACTTGTTGACGGCGTATAAAGCGTTAAGGACTGAATCACGAGTTCAAAACTTAGGCACCCCCGCAAGCTATCCTTGCAATCAAAGGCGATACTCAACGCGCTAGCCTGTCGGGATTGCCTTCACCACAGAGGTTGCAAAATTCGGGCTGACGGGATTGACGGCTACCGTTCGCGTGCCCGGAAGAACCACAAGATCCATGTCCTCCATGGGTATTGCCCCCAACAGCGGCTCGTTGCCGAGCACCATGGCCCCAGTAAAGCAGCGCCGCTTGCCGAACCCCACGGTCACCGGTCCTACATAGGAGACGAGGTGTTTGGACCCGTCGGCGATAGTGATCTCACGCTTTTCCTGCTCATCGAGCAGCAGTTGGATGGCGATATGCTCAGGGATGCATAGGTGCAGGGCCCCAGTATCGGCGAGCGCGTCGACCTCAATCGGGTCGAGTTCAGGGCGCCGAGGATTGGCGAGGCTCACGCGGGCATATGTCAGTCCCATGCGTCCGCTCCTTGCAGCCGTGATTTTACCGACCCGCCAGCACCTCGACGAGGGTCTTGCCGAGCCGTGCCGGGGAGGGCGACACGCGGATGCCGGCCGCCTGCATGGCGGCGATCTTCGACTCGGCGTCGCCCTTGCCGCCGGAGATGATCGCGCCGGCGTGCCCCATGCGACGTCCGGGCGGCGCGGTGCGCCCGGCGATGAAGCCGACCATCGGCTTCTTGCGGCCGCGCCGCGCCTCCTGCGCGAGGAAGTCGGCGGCATCCTCCTCGGCAGCGCCGCCGATCTCGCCGATCATGACGATCGCCTCGGTTGCCGGATCGGCCAAAAACATCTCCAGCACGTCGATGAACTCGGTGCCTTTCACCGGATCGCCGCCGATGCCGACGGCGGTCGTCTGGCCGAGACCCTCGCGCGTCGTCTGATAGACGGCCTCGTAGGTAAGGGTTCCGGAGCGCGATACGATACCCACCTTGCCGGGCTGAAAAATGTTGCCGGGCATGATGCCGATCTTGCACGCGCCGGCCGTCATCACGCCGGGACAATTCGGGCCGATCAGGCGTGACTTCGAGCCCGCGAGCGCCCGCTTCACCTTGACCATGTCGAGCACCGGAATACCTTCGGTGATGCAGACGATAAGCGGGATCTCGGCCCCGATCGCCTCACAGATCGCGTCGCCCGCGCCGGCCGGCGGCACATAGATCACGCTCGCGTCGCTGCCGGTTTTCTCCCGCGCCTCGGCCACCGTATCGAATACCGGCAGATTGAGATGAAAGGTGCCGCCCTTACCGGGCGAGGTGCCGCCGACCATCTTGGTGCCGTAGGCGATCGCCTGCTCGGAATGAAAGGTGCCGTTCTTGCCGGTGAACCCCTGGCAGAGAACCTTGGTGTTCTTGTCGATGAGAATGGACATGGGCGCGCTACCGCTTGGCTGCCGATGATGCATGAGCGTCAGGAAGACGCCCGGTGGGTGGGCCGGCGTTGCCGTCGTCGTTCAACAGCAGGACCAATAATGCTCCAGTTCCAGCCTGGCGCGCGCACTCAACTATGCACCTTTGACCGCCTTGACGATCTTCTGCGCGGCGTCGTCGAGATCATCGGCCGACACGACGTTCAGGCCAGATTTGCTGATGATGTCCTTGCCCAGCTGCACATTGGTCCCTTCGAGCCGCACCACCAACGGAACCTTGAGGCCGACCTCCTTGACCGCCGCGACAACCCCCTCGGCGATCACGTCGCAACGCATGATGCCGCCAAAGATGTTGACCAGAATTCCCCGGACGTGCGGATCAGAGGTGATGATCTTGAAAGCAGCGGCCACCTTCTCCTTGGTCGCGCCGCCGCCGACGTCGAGAAAATTAGCCGGCGTCTCGCCGTAGAGCTTGATGATATCCATGGTGGCCATGGCAAGCCCGGCGCCGTTCACCATGCAGCCGATCGAGCCGTCGAGCGCGATGTAGTTGAGGTCGTATTTGGACGCTTCGATCTCTTTGTCGTCCTCCTCGGTCAGATCGCGCAGCGCCACGATCTCGGGATGCCGATAGAGCGCATTGTCGTCGAACCCGACCTTGGCATCGAGGCAGATCAGTTCGTCCGCCTTGGTGACGACCAAGGGGTTGATCTCCAGAAGACTCATGTCCTTGGCGACGAACGCGGCGTAGAGCTTCGGCAGCAAGGCCTCGGCTTGCTTGGCCAAGGCCCCGGTCAGGTTCAGCGCCTTCGCCACCAGTCGCCCGTGATACGGCATGATGCCGGTGGCAGGATCGACCGAGAACGTGAAGATCCTTTCCGGGCGACTCCTTGCCACCTCCTCGATGTCCATGCCGCCTTCCGTCGATACGACGAAGGCGACGCGCGAGGTGGCGCGGTCGATCAAGGCCGAAAGGTAGAATTCGCGCGCAATCGCCGAACCTTCCTCGATATAGAGCCGATGCACTTGCTTGCCGTGCGGGCCGGTCTGGTGGGTGATAAGGGTCGAGCCGAGCAGGCGTTGCGCCTCGCGCTTCACGTCGGCGGCGGACTTCACCACCTTGACGCCGCCGGCTTTGCCCCGTCCGCCGGCGTGGATCTGCGCCTTGACCACCCATACCGGGCCGCCGAGCGTCTCGGCGGCCTTCACGGCCTCATCGACCGTGAAGGCCGCAACACCGCGCGGGACTGCTACTCCGAACTCACGCAGCACCGCCTTGGCCTGGTATTCGTGAATGTTCATGGATGTCGCCCGAGGCCGCGCCTGCGCGCGGCAGGTTCAGCGCTGGAGATTATCGGCCCAAATTGGGGGCAATCTGCTTACACGCATCGACCAGGGTTTGCACCGACGCGGCCGACTTCTCGAACATGGCACGCTCGGCACCCGCAAGCTCGATCTCGACGATCCGCTCGACCCCCTTGGCGCCGATCACCACCGGCACGCCGACATAGAGGTCCTTGACGCCGTATTCGCCATTGAGCCACGCCGCGCAGGGCAGCACGCGCTTCTTGTCGCGCAGAAAGCTCTCGGCCATGGCGATCGCGGAAGCGGCCGGAGCGTAGAACGCCGACCCGGTTTTGAGCAGATTAACGATCTCGGCGCCGCCATTGCGTGTACGCTCGACGATCTCATCGATGCGTGCCTGCGTCGTCCAACCCATCTTGATCAGATCGGGGAGCGGAATGCCGGCAACCGCGGAGTAGCGCGGCAGCGGCACCATTGTGTCGCCATGGCCGCCGAGCACAAAGGCGGTGACGTCCTCGACCGATACGTGGAACTCGTCGGCCAGAAAATAACGGAAGCGGGCCGAGTCGAGCACGCCCGCCATGCCGACCACCATCTGACGCGGCAGGCCGCAGGTCTTTTGCAAGGCCCACACCATCGCATCGAGCGGATTGGTGATGCAGATGATAAACGCGTTCGGCGCGTATTTCTTGATGCCGGCGCCCACCTGCTCCATCACCTTGAGATTGATACTGAGGAGATCGTCCCGGCTCATGCCGGGCTTGCGCGGCACACCGGCGGTGACGATGCAGACACTCGCACCTTCAATCGCCTCGTAGGTATTGATGCCGGCGAAGTGGGCGTCAAATTTATCCACCGGCGAGGACTGGGCGATATCAAGCGCCTTTCCCTGCGGAATACCTTCGGCAATGTCGAACAGCAGGACATCGCCCAGCTCCTTCAGCCCGATCAGATGGGCGAGCGTGCCGCCGATCTGACCTGCGCCAATCAATGCTACTTTGTGACGTGCCATCTGCGCTGGATCCTCGACATGAGCGGTGGTGGCGGCGGCAGGCCCAACCGTCGGCACTGGGTCATTAACCCTTTCGGCAAGAGCGTTCAAGTCATCCCCGCTGCGGCCCGAAGCGCCACGATGCCGGGGCCTGCAGCGGAGTTGCATCGGGAAGCGAACGGAACTGGTGCCGCGGCGGGCGTCACGTCTCCACGATCCCGGTCACGGAGTTGGCCATTCGGGCGTCGCGCCGCCCGTGCGGCAGTGCCAGATAGGATTGCGAGCGCATTTCAATGAGCCGCGACACCGTACGTTGGAACTCGAGGACCTCAAATCCGGTATCGGCGCGGTACAGTTTTCCGGGCTCAGCCGCCGCGGAAGCGATCACCTTGACGCCGTGATCGTACAGCGTGTCGATCAGAATGATGAAGCGCTTGGCCGCGTTGCGCTCGGCCAATCCCATGACCGGAATATGATCGATGATCAGCGTGTGGAACTCGCTCGCGATCTTCAGGTAATCGGACGCGCCCAGCGGCTGCTCGCACAACTCGTGAAATGAAATCCGCGCGACCCCGTCGACGGCGCGCGGCACGCGTATGATGCGACCTTTGATCTCCAGTTCTCGTGCGGCGCCCGGCGCATCGCCGGTCACTTGTTGCCAGGCCTGATCAAGGGCCGCGTCAGCCGCCGCATTGGCCGGCACGTGCCAGACCTGAATTCCGGCGAGCTTTTCCAATCGGAAGTCGGTCCGCGCCGAGAGGTGCACGACATTCATATGCTTCTCCAGAAGCCCGATGAATGGCAGGAACAGCGCGCGGTTGAGCCCACCCGCATAGAGATCCTGCGGCGCCATATTGGACGTCGCGATCAGCACAACGCCGCGACTGAACAGCGCCGTGAACAGCCGTCCAAGAATCATCGCGTCGGCAATGTCGGTCACTTGGAACTCGTCGAAGCACAGCAGCCAAGTCTCCTCGGCAATCGCCGCCGCCGTCGAGCGGATCGGATCGTCGTCCAGGCTTTCTCCGGCCTCCACCTTGCGCCGCATCGCATGCACGCGCGCGTGCACGTTGGCCATGAACTCATGGAAATGGGCGCGACGCTTGCGTGTGATCGGGCTCGTCTCGAAGAACAAGTCCATCAGCATGGTCTTGCCGCGCCCGACCTCCCCGTAAATATACAGGCCCTTGATGGGCGCCGCCGGCCGCCTTCCGAAGAGCCAGCCGAGCGACGACGCCTTTCGTGCCAAACGATGCTCAGCGAGTCGTTGTGCGAGCGCCGACAGACTTTCGACCATCGCCTCCTGGGCCGGATCGCGCTCGATCGCGCCGGCGGCGAGCAAAGCCGCGTAACGGGTGCTAAGCGATTGGGGCATGCGAGTGGGCGCAAGAAGTTCCTAAGGGTAACCGGCGTCCACTTTTCGAGAAAATTCTCTAAGCCCTGCCAACGGATAGGCTGCCTCGACAATATACGGGCCGCCGCCAACCGAGGCTCGCGATGAGAACAGCACGAACTGCGAAACCTGAAATGGTAAGGAACGGAACGGGCCGCGCGCGGCGAGATAGTCAGCGACTTGCCGGCTCGATGAATCCCGTAACCTCGCCAGCGTGATATGCGGTGTATACTTGCGGCCTTCCGGCTCGAGACCCACGCGTTGCATCAGACGCTCGTGCTCGTATTGCAGCTCGAGCAATGCCTGGGTCGGAGCCGTGGTCGCAATCACGGCACGCGGCCGACGGCCGCCGAACGAGGCGAGCCCTTCGAGGCGCAATTCGAACCTCATGCGCTTCACTTGGCCAAGCATATAGGCGACCTCGTGGGCCACCGTGTCGTCCACGTCGCCGATAAATCGCAGGGTCAGGTGATAGTTTTCAGGGTCGATCCAACGCGCACCCGGCAAGCCTCCGCGCAAGATCGAGAGCGACTGACGAACATATGTCGGGATTTCGAGACCGGTGAAAAGGCGCGGCATCGCTCCTCCCTACAGAACCACCAGACGTCACCCGGCATTTCAGCTCCCAGCATGCTGATTCGCCGGCCGCTGCGCAATCGTTACGAACCTCTATGGGCGCGAACCCGCGCCAATAGTTCCTCCACCTTCGGCGTAATCCGGGTGACGATCGCGTCCACGCCGGCGGCGTTGGGATGCAGTCCATCGCCCTGGTTGAGGGTCTTGTCGGTGGCGACGCCAGCGAGAAAAAAGGGATAGAAGACAAGGCCATAGGCTGAGGCAAGGTCGGGGAAGATGGCATCGAAGGCGCGCCCGTAGTCGGGACCGAGATTGCGCGGCGCCAACATGCCGCACAAAAGCACCTCGGCATGGCGCTCCCTGAGCTGCCGAATAATCGTGTCGAGCGCGTGCCGCGCAAGCTGCGGATCGAGGCCGCGCAGCGCGTCGTTGGCGCCAAGCTCCAGGATGACGGCTTCCGTCCCTTCGGGGACCGACCAATCCAGGCGCGCAAGTCCGTCTGCGACCGTGTCACCGGAAACGCCGGCATTGGCAATCGTAACCTCGGCACCCCGCGCGCGCAGCGCCTGTTCGAGCCGCGTCGGAAACGCTGCCGCGGCCGCAAGTCCGTAGCCGGCCGTCAGCGAATCACCCAGTGCGACAACTTTGATCGGCCGTTCCGCCGCGGCGGGGGCTCCGATCGCCCCGAAGTACGCAAGGAACGCGGCCGTCACAAGCCGAGTGAAAAAGGCCGGTCCCTGGACCAAGGCCTGCCACGCCCCATATGAGCGAAGCCAAATCCAAAGGGGGCGCGCGCGTTGCACCCCAGGGAGGCTGCGGAAGATCCTCATGGATGCCTTGTCGACGACCCCGCCAGGCCCGGCCATCGCGCTTGACGGGGTCAATCTCGCACTCGGCCGCGGCGCCGCACGGGTCCACATACTCAAGAATATCGATCTGCAAATTCGAACCGGCGAGGCTGTCGGGTTCATTGGTCCATCGGGCTCCGGGAAGTCGACGCTGTTGATGGTCATGGCGGGACTGGAGCGGCCCGATACCGGCTCGGTGATCGTTGCCGGAACGAGTCTCGGCACACTCGACGAGGACGCGCTCGCGCGCTTCCGTGGTCGCAATGTGGGGATCGTATTCCAATCATTCCACCTGATCCCGACCATGACCGCGCTTGAAAACGTGGCGGTCCCGCTGGAGCTCGCAGGCTCCGCGGACGCGAGCCTGCGAGCAGCACGCGAGCTCGACGCAGTCGGCCTGGCCGACCGGCTCAGCCACTATCCGGCCGAGCTTTCCGGTGGTGAGCAACAGCGGGTCGCGCTCGCCCGCGCATTGGCGCCGAGCCCGGCGATCCTTGTTGCGGATGAACCAACCGGCAACCTCGACGAAGCAACGGGCAAGCAAATCGTCGATATCCTGTTCGCCGGACACGCGCAGCGCGGCAGCACACTGGTCCTGGTAACGCACGATCCGATGCTCGCCGGACGCTGCGATCGCGTCGTGCGGCTGCGCTCCGGACAGATCACCGAGGCGGCACGCGAGGCCGCATCGGCATGAGCTCGAGCGAGCCGCAGAAATTATCTGGCTTCGATCTCGCCCGCTTTCCGAGCGAAAGTCAGCAGCGGTCTGAGAACGGGTGGGGCGGCCGCTGGGGCCGATTCTTTGAGCTTCTCTTGGAGCTTCGCCTCGCCTTGCGCGAGCTGCGTGGAGGATTGCGCGGCTTCTACGTGTTCATTGCCTGCATCGCGATCGGCGTCCTGGCGATTGCCGGCGTCGGCTCATTCGCCGGCAGCATCATGGCTGGGCTCGCCGAGCAAGGCCGAACCATTCTCGGCGGCGACCTCGAATTCTCTCTGATTCAGCGCGAGGCCACGGCGGCTGAACGAAACTTCCTCATCGCGCAAGGCCGCCTGTCGGCCTCGGCGACGTTGCGCGCCATGGCGCGCACTGCCGACGGGCGCGCAACGCTCGTTGAGCTCAAGGCGGTGGATGATGCTTATCCGCTTTACGGTTCGTCCGTGCTCGAGCCCGCGCTTGCGCTACCATCGGCGCTCGCTGAAACGAACGGCGTATTCGGCGCGGCGGCCGATCCCGCATTGCTGTTGCGGCTCGGTCTGAACCCCGGCGACCGGATCACGATCGGGTCGGCGCCAATCGAGATCCGCACGGCGCTCGAGGCCGAACCTGATAAGCTTGGGGGCGGCATCGGCTTTGGACCACGCCTGCTCGTCAGCGAGGCCGCGCTGCGCGCGACCGGCTTGCTGCAGCCGGGGAGCCTGGTGCGCTGGCACTACCGGTTGCGACTGCACGACGGCAGCACGGATGCGATGGACGCGGTCATTGGCGAGGCGGGCGCGCGCTTTCCCGAAGCTGGGTGGGACATTCGCACCCGAACCAATGCCTCGCCGGAACTCGAACGCGATATCGACCGGTTCACGCAGTTCTTAACGCTAGTCGGACTGACCGCGCTGCTGGTCGGCGGCGTCGGCGTCGCCAATGCGGTGAAGAGTCATCTCGACCGCAAGCGCGCCGTCATCGCCACCCTGAAATCGGTCGGAGCGACCGGCTCCCAGGTATTTGCCATCTACCTCTTACAAGTGCTCGTCCTGGCACTGATCGGTTCGTTGATCGGCGTCGCGCTCGGCGCGGCACTTCCTTTTGCCGCCACTTGGGCGCTCGGTCCCATCATTCCTCTCCCGATCGAGCCTTCCGTGCACCTGGGCGAACTCGCGTTGGCGCTGATCTACGGTGTCCTCACGGCCTTTGCCTTTGCGTTTTGGCCGCTCGGGCGCGCCCAAGAGGTGCCCGTCTCGGCGTTGTTCCGCGATGAGGTTGCGGCCGACCGCCGCTGGCCGCGCATGCCCTACATTGTGGCGACCGCCGCCGTGTTGATCGTGCTCGCGCTCCTAGCCGTCACCCTCGCCTACGATCGGCGCATCGCCATCATTTTTGTCGCCGCGGCAGGAGTCGTCTTTGTCGCCTTGCGGCTGATCGCGATACTGCTGATGCGCGCTGCGGCGCTTGCGCCGCGAGCCCGGTCGACCGTGCTTCGTCTCGCGGTTGCCAATATCCATCGGCCCGGCGCGCTCACCCCGAGCATCGTTCTGTCGCTCGGTCTCGGGCTCGCGCTATTGGTGACGGTCGTCGAGATCGACGGCAATTTGCGCCGACAGTTCAGCGCGACGCTCCCCGAGCGGGCGCCGTCCTTCTACTTCCTCGACATACCGGGCGCCGATGTGGGCCGCGTCGATGCCCTCCTCCACGAGATGGCGCCGAATGCCAAACTCGAGCGCGTGCCGATGCTGCGCGGACGCATCGTGTCGGCGAACGGCATCAAGGCGGAGGATCTGAATGTGTCCTCGAAGGCGGCCTGGGTGTTGCAGAGCGATCGCGGCATCACCTATACGGGCCAAATCCCTGCGGGCTCGCGCATCGTTGCCGGCGAATGGTGGGGGCCGGACTACCACGGGCCGCCGCTCGTCTCCTTCGAGCAGAAACTTGCGCAGGGCCTGGGGCTGAAGATCGGCGACGAGATCACGGTCAATGTGTTGGGCCGGAATGTCAGTGCGCACATCGCCAATTTGCGCACGGTCGACTGGCAAAGCCTCCGAATGAATTTCATCTTGGTCTATTCGCCGGACGCCTTTCGCGGCGCGCCGCACACGGAGATTGCAACCTTGACCTACCCCGACGGCAGCGCCGCGAACGACGAGGCGAAACTCATCAAGGCGGCCGCCGAAGCCTTTCCGTCGATGACCGCCGTGCGTGTCAAGGAGACGCTCGACGCGATCGGCGCCATTGTCGGCAAGCTCGTCCTGGCGATCAGCGCGGCAAGCGCCGTGACGCTGCTCTCGGCCAGTCTCGTCTTGGCGGGCGCGCTCGCCGCGGGTCATCGACACCGTGTCTACGACGCCGTCATACTCAAGACGCTCGGTGCAACGCGCGCCCACCTGCTCGCAGCCTATGCTCTCGAATACCTGCTGCTCGGACTAGCCGCCGGCTTTTTCGGCGTCGCGGTAGGCTCGACCGCCGGCTGGCTGGTCGTCGGCGAGCTGATGATGCTTCCCTTTGTTTGGATGCCGGGGCCGGCCCTCGCGGCAGCTCTCGGCGCCCTGCTCATCACGGTTGCGCTGGGCTTAGCTGGCACTTTCCGAGCATTGGGGCAGAAACCGGCTGCGGTCCTGAGAAACCTCTAATAAACACGCTCCCTGACTGCGTATTTTAGCCGCATTCGACCGAGCTGCGGCCGAACCTTGTGGTGCCATATGATGCGCTTATATCGGCCCTCGCGCGAGGTGCGGGCAGACCGCGCCTGAGCATCAAGGGAAGCAACAACGAGGAGTTCGACCATGTCGGACTTTGATCGCGTTACAACGCGTTTCGGACGCCCCGGCGTCGTCACCGGCGCGGTTGTGGATCCGGGCCTGCGCGCCTACATGCTGCACATCTACAACTATATGGTGCTCGGCCTCGCCATAACTGGCTGCGCGGCGCTCGGTACCTACATGCTGGCCGTCACCAACGATCCGTCCGCGGTGGCCTTCCGGTTGCGGGACGGGCTCGCGTTGACGAGCTTCGGTTACGCGGTGTTCGTGGGTCCGCTGAAATGGGCGATCATCTTTGCCCCGCTTGCGCTCGTTTTCGTCTTGAGCTTCGGCATCGAACGAATGCGGCCGGCGATAGCGCAACTGCTGTTTTGGGTTTATGCGGCGCTGGTCGGCATGTCGCTCGCGGCGATTTTCCTCGTTTATACCCATACCTCGATCGTGCGCGTGTTCTTCATCACCGCCGCCTCCTTCGGCGCGCTGAGCCTATGGGGCTACACGACGCAACGCGATTTGACCGGCTTCGGCTCGTTCCTCATCATGGGATTGTTCGGCGTCATCATCGCCTCGCTCGTGAACCTGTTTCTGGGAAGCTCCTCGCTCCAATTCGTGATCTCGGTCATCGGCGTGCTGGTCTTCGCCGGCCTCACCGCCTGGGACACGCAGCTGCTCAAGAACGAGTACATCTACGGCGGACTTGGAGGCGAGATCGCCGAGCGTTCGGCGATCATGGGCGCGCTCTCCCTCTACCTGAACTTCATCAACCTGTTCACCCTCCTGCTGCAACTGCTGGGCCAACGCGACGAGTAACCACGCACCGCCGACCCCGGTCGAAGGGCCCCGTTGGCAAAGACGGGCCCGGGACGCTTTCAAGCCCTCGATCGCCAGGCTCCGTTAACGATTGCCCGCCGGTACACCTAGCGGCGGCAATCAATGCGCACTACATTGTCGGCATCGGACGTCGGTGCGTGGCACCGCGTCGTACTCCCTTAGGGGGGTGAATATAGAGGGTTGCTTCCATGTCGGACTTCGACCGGAACATCGCGGCAGCGCGCCCTGGCTATGCCGACCGAGCCGCAGCGATCGACGCGGGTCTGCGCGCGCACATGATCCGCGTGTACAATTACATGGCCAGCGCCGTCGCCTTGACCGGTGTCGTCGCGTGGCTGACCTTCAACCTTGCGGTCACCAGCGATGGCGCCGGCTCGTTGGTATTCACGCCCCTCGGACAGGCCCTGTTCCATAGTCCCCTAATGTGGGTGCTGATGCTGGCACCGCTGGGATTGGTGTTCTTCATCAGCTTCCGAATTGGACACCTGCAGGCCGGAACGGCGCTTGCGCTGTTTTACGCCTATGCGGGGCTGCTCGGGCTTTCGCTTGCCACCATCTTCATCGGATATACGGCAACCTCGATTACCCGAGTGTTCTTCATCTCGGCGGCAGCCTTTGGCGGCTTGAGCCTGTGGGGCTATACGACCCAGCGGAATCTGAGCGCCTTCGGCTCGTTCCTGATCATGGGCCTGTTCGGCATCATTCTCGCCTCGCTCGTGAACTTGTTTCTGGCAAGCTCTATGCTCCAGTTTGTGATCTCGATCATCGGCGTGCTGGTCTTCGCGGGCCTCACCGCTTGGGACACGCAGCAGATCAAGGAGATGTATAGCCCAATGGACGATGGCACCGTCGCCGGCCGCAAGGCGGTGATGGGCGCGCTGAAGCTCTATCTGGACTTCATCAACCTGTTCCTAATGCTCCTGCGCCTCTTCGGCGACCGTCGCTGAGCCTTGATCCGCGAAAAAGACGCCCCGGCTATCCGGGGCGTCTTTTTGTCCGCCCGTCGCTGAGCCGCTACGCGAATTTGACCAGTCGATGATCGACATTCGCCCGGCCACTTCCGGGGATATTGCGGCCATAACCCGAATCTACGCGGACGCCGTCAAGAACGGAACCGCTTCGTTCGAGCTTAGTCCACCCAGCGAGCACGAGGTGGCGCGGCGACAGACCGAGCTCCTCGCGAACAACTATCCCTATTTGGCCGCCGAGCTTGATGGCGCCCTCTCAGGCTACGCGTATTTGAGCCCATTCCATCGCCGACTGGCCTATCGATGGAGCATCGAGGACTCGATCTATGTCGCCGCGCCCGCACAACGCCGTGGCGTCGGACGCGCTTTGCTGGATCGCCTCATCACACAGGCGGAAGGATTGGGCTTTCGGCAGATGGTCGCGGTAATCGGCGATCCTGCGGTCCAAACGGCATCGGTCGGCCTGCATACTGCCGTGGGCTTTCGGCTCGCCGGCACGCTTGCGTCCATCGGCTTCAAGCACGGACGATGGCTCGACGCGATGCTGATGCAACGCCCTCTCGGGGCGGGCGCGACCACCCCGCCGCCGGTCGAGTAGGGTTAGCCCGCAACCACGCTGAGCGACCGGTCCAGCGCCCGCAACACGCGATCAAGCTCGTGGCCACGGCGCACGATCAGCCCGGTCGCCGAAATCACGCTGTACGCCCCCTGGCGCCGCCCCAAGCGCGGATTCTTCTCAATACGGTAGATCGGCACTTCCGAGCTCCGCCGGAACACGGAGAAGACGGCTCGGTCCTTGAGGAAGTCGATGGCGTAGTCGCGCCACTCGCCGGCTGCCACTTTGCGACCATAGAGCCCGAGAATTCGGTTAAGCTCCCGCCGATCGAAGGTTACCGGATGGACGGCGGCGGCGAACGGGGCTGCGCCCGCGGTTTCGCCGCCGCGCGGCTGACTCGGGTCGGTTTCGCCGGGACCGAGTGTCATGCGGCGCCTCCTTTGTTAACACTATTGTCGGGATCATGATCGCCCCTGCGCGCGGTTCCGGCAAGACCCGCTTGGCGATCGACGGCCAGTATCCAAGGGACCTTGATCACCCCGAACGGGGCGCCCCGGCGCTCACGGATTCGTCAATCGATTCATAATACCGCCCTATTTGCGCCCATCGCGCGCCGTGCGGCACTGCGATAACCTCAATCGTTGCCTCAGGCCCGGTCCGAGCCCCGGATCCTCAGCCCCCCAGCCCCCCGGGGCTCGGACCGACCAGGCCAGTTCCGCGTACGGTTCAATCCCCAAACGTTCTGGGCCGGCTAAAGCCGGCCCAATTTTTTTGTGTCAGAGGATATCAGGCCCACGCAGAGCGCACCGGTAGGGCACCGGCACCGCGCTTAGCGAATCAGCGTTTCCGCCGCCCCAAGCAATCGACCGGGAATTGGGATTGATTCAGGGACTGCTTCGACCCGGCGCGCGTCCGTTGTGTTGGCCGGCACGATGACGGCGACAGCATCGACACCGTCGGCCTTGAGCTCAGCCAGCGGTATCGTGAACGTATGCGCCTGGCCGTTCCACTCGCCAAGCTTCGTCCAGCGACGCGCAACGTTGTGATAGACGATTGTACGTCCCTTGTTCTCACCGCGTTCAACGATTACCGACGTGGCCTTCACCATCCCGCACAGCCAAACCTCGCCGCTCGTTTGGTCTCTGGTGGCATCCGGAAGCCCGATGTTGAGCTGGCCGCCCGAAATCGACAGATTTACCGGCAGCGACAAACCGTCGCCCTGCAGCCCGGCGCGCAGCGCCTGCTCGATAGCCCTGCGGTCGCTCCCGAGCACGTGGACGCTGCCGTTAACCACCGCTTGCGGCGTGTAGACTTCCCGGTCGCCCCGCGATTTGGCATAGGCTTTTTGCAGTGCAGAATTATTCGGGCTTGCCAGGGTATCCTTCCAACCCAAGTAATCCCAATAATCAATCGGAAGGCTGATCGCTACGATTGAGGGATCAGCGCTCATTTCACCAAGCAGCCTATCGGCCGGCGGGCAGGATGAGCAACCCTGACTGGTGAACAGCTCGACCACCCCTCGGGTCTGGGCGCCGGCCGCCAGCGGGAGCATCGCGAGTCCAGTGCAGCCAGCCACCATCCAAGCGGCCGTGCGGCCGTAGCGCATTCCCGATCTCCCTCATTCCACCTTGGGACGCGGACGCCCCAAAGGCCTCGGTCGCGTTTAGCAAGTCTTAGAAGAGCTTAGCCTTCACCTGCTACTCAATTCGTGGTGAGCCGCCCGCTAGGCGGCGAGTTGTCGCAATACGAATTGCAGAATACCGCCGTTCTTGAAATAGTCGAGTTCCTCGGCGGTATCGATGCGGCAAATAAGCGGAATACGCTTAAGGGTCCCGTCCGCGGCGACGACCTCGGCGGACAGCCGCTGGCGCGGCTTGAGCTCGCCGCTGATGCCGCGGATGGTCACCTGCTCGTCGCCTTTGATCCCGAGCGATTGCCACGAAGCCCCCTCTTCGAAGACCAGTGGCAGCACGCCCATCCCGATCAGGTTGGACCGATGGATGCGCTCAAACGACTGCGCGATCACGGCGCGGACTCCCAACAAGATCGTTCCCTTGGCCGCCCAATCGCGCGAGGAGCCCGACCCATATTCCGTGCCGGCGAACACGACGAGCGGCACCTTCTCGCCCTTGTAGCGCATCGCCGCGTCATAGATCGGCATCCGCTCGCCCGACGGGTAGTGAACCGTAACGCCGCCCTCGACACCCGGCACCATCTGATTCTTGAGCCGCACATTGGCGAAGGTTCCGCGCATCATCACTTCGTGATTGCCGCGCCGCGTGCCGTATTGATTGAAGTCGGCGGGCTTCACCTTGTGGTCGACGAGATATTGGCCGGCCGGCGAGTTGAGCTTGATCGAGCCCGCCGGGGAGATGTGGTCGGTGGTGATGGAGTCGAGGAAAAGGCCGAGAATCCGCCCATCGACAATATCGATGATCGGCGGGGCGGCGCGGGCCATGCCGACGAAATAGGGCGGGTTCTGCACGTAGGTCGACTTGCGACTCCATGCGTAGGTCAGGCCGCCTTTGACGTCGATCTTGCGCCAATGGGTGTCGCCCTTGAAGACGTCGCCATATTTCTTGGTGAACATCTGCTTGGTGATGTTCTTATTGATGAACGTGTTGATCTCTCGGCTCGACGGCCAGATGTCCTTCAACGATACCGCCTTGCCCTTTTGATCGGTGCCGAGCGGCATGGTTGTGAGATCAAGCTGCATCGAGCCGGCGAGCGCATAGGCAACCACGAGCGGCGGCGAAGCGAGGTAATTGGCGCGCACATCCGGGTTGACGCGGCCCTCGAAGTTGCGGTTGCCCGACAATACCGCGGCGGCGACCAAATCTTTATCATTGATGGTCTTGGAGATCTCTGGCGCCAGCGGGCCGGAATTGCCGATGCAAGTGGTGCAGCCGAAGCCGACGAGGTTGAAGCCGAGCTTGTCGAGATCCTTCTGCAGGCCGGACTTGTCGAGATACTCGGCGACGACCTGCGATCCGGGGGCGAGCGAGGTCTTCACCCACGGCTTCACCTTCAAACCCTTGGCGACCGCTTTGCGCGCCAACAACCCGGCGCCGATCATCACGCTCGGATTCGATGTGTTGGTGCACGACGTGATCGCGGCGATCACCGCATCGCCATGGCCCAGGTCGAAATTCTTGCCTTCGACCGGGACGCGCTTTTCGACCTCGCCGGCCTTGCCGAACTCGCCCTCCAGCGCCACGGTGAAGCCGCTCTTCGCGTCCTTCAACGGCACGCGATCCTGCGGCCGCTTGGGACCGGCCAGCGACGGCTCGACCTTCTGCAGGTCGAGCTCCATAACGTCGGTGAACACCGGATCGGGGGTGTTCTTGGTGCGATAGAGCCCCTGCGCCTTGGCATAAGCCTTGACCAGCGCCACGCGGTCCTTCGACCGGCCGGTGTTTTCCAGATACGCGATCGTGTCCTCGTCGACCGGCGAGAAACCGCAGGTCGCACCGTATTCGGGCGACATATTGCCGAGCGTCGCCCGGTCGGCAATCGACAGACTGGCGAGACCCGGACCGAAGAACTCCACGAACTTGCCCACCACTCCATGTCGCCGCAACATCTGGGTGGCAGTGAGCACGAGATCGGTCGCCGTGACGCCCTCTTTCAGCTTGCCGCTGACCTTGAAGCCGATCACGTCGGGCAGCAGCATGGACAACGGCTCGCCCAGCAGCGCCGCCTCGGCCTCGATGCCGCCCACACCCCAGCCGAGCACGGCAAGACCGTTCACCATGGTGGTGTGCGAGTCGGTGCCCACCAGGGTGTCGGGATAGGCGACGTCGACGGTCATCTCCTTGCCGCCGACCACGACCTTGTCCTTGCGGGTCCACACCGTCTGCGAAAGATATTCGAGATTGACCTGGTGACAGATGCCGGTGCCGGGCGGCACGACGCGGAAATTATCGAACGCCTTTTGCGCCCATTTCAGAAACTCATAGCGCTCCTGATTTTGCCGGTATTCCTCTTCCACGTTGCGCTTGAACGCATCGCGGCTGCCGAAGAAGTTGACAATCACCGAATGATCGATGACGAGATCCACCGGCACCAGCGGATTGATCTTATTGGCGTCGCCGCCGAGCTTCTTCATCGCGTCGCGCATCGCCGCGAGATCGACCACCGCCGGAATTCCGGTGAAGTCCTGCATCAGCACGCGCGCCGGACGGAACGCGATCTCACGGTCGGAGGAGCGCTCCTTGAGCCACTTGGCGACGGCTTGAATATCTTCCTTCGTAACCGAGCGTCCGTCCTCGTTACGCAACAGATTCTCGAGCAAAATCTTCAGCGAGAACGGCAGCCGGGAAATTCCTTTCAGGCCGTTCTTCTCCGCCGCCGGAAGGCTGTAATAGGCGTAGGTCTTGGTGCCGACTTTAAGGATCTTGCAACACTTAAAGCTATCGAGCGAGGTCATGCCGGATTCCTCTTCCCCGAGTCCAAAACACCGCGACGGGCGCGCGGTAAGTGGCTAACAATGCTCACGTTTTCGTGACGACCGACGCGTGGCTGGATCGCTTGATTGCGTCGGCGCTTGAGCTGCGGCTTATAGGGTCTTTTCCGGCTTAGTGCCAGAAAAACGAGGGGCGTCAACAACATGCCGACAACCAAAATACGTGATTCCGCTGACGCACAGACCGCAAGCGCAGCAGTCGGGCACCGCGGGCGGCCTTGATGCGCCTATTGGCAAGCGACCTCGCGTGCGTGCGCAGTGGCCGCAACATATTCTCGGACCTCAATTTTTCTCTGGATTCGGGGACGGCTTTGCAGGTCAGCGGCAACAACGGCGCTGGCAAGTCATCGCTGCTGCGCATGATCGCGGGGCTTGTTCGCATCGCTCATGGCCGCATCGAATTTGAGGGCGGTGAGCCGGAGCTCAGCGTCGCCGAGCAATCGCATCTGCTCGGCCATCAGGACCCGATCAAGCCGGCCCTGTCGGTCGCCGAAAACCTCCAATTCTGGAGGGCGTATTTGGGCGAGGGCGGGCTTTCGCCGGCCGCCGCGATAGCGGCCGTCGCGCTGGACGAGATCGCCGACCTACCCGCCGCCTACCTCTCGGCCGGCCAGCGGCGGCGGCTGTCGATTGCCCGGCTGCTGGCGGTGCGGCGCCCGATCTGGCTCTTGGACGAGCCTACGTCCTCGCTCGATGCGGCGGGCCAAGCACGGCTTGCCGAGTTCATGCGCGCGCACCTTTCGAGCGGCGGACTGGTCATCGCCGCGACCCATGGCCCGATCGGGCTGGAGGGGGCACAACAGCTCCGGTTGGGAGAACCCGCATGACCGGGCAACCATGAAGGCCCTCTCGGCGCTGCTCCTGCGCGACCTGCGGCTCGCCGTCCGTATCGGCGGGGGCGCGATCATCGGCGTATTGTTTTTCCTGATCGTCGTTACCCTGATCCCCTTCGCCATCGGGCCGGATCTCGCCCTGCTGCGGCGGATCGGCCCGGCAATTCTCTGGCTCGGTGCGCTGCTTTCGACGCTGCTCGCGCTCGACCGGTTGCTGGCTGTCGACCACGAAGACGGCTCGCTCGACCTGATCGTCACCGCGCCCACGCCGCTCGAATTGGCGGTCGCGGTCAAGGCCGTCGCCCATTGGCTGACGACCTCGCTGCCGCTCGTCATCGCGGCGCCGATTCTCGGCCTGCTCTTGAACCTCGAGCCTCCGGCCATGGGCGCCGTTACCTTGACGCTGCTAGTCGGTACGCCCGCGCTCACTTTCATCGGCCTGATCGGCGCGGCGCTCGCCGTGGCGCTTCGCCGCGGCGGTCTGCTGCTCGCCGTCCTGGTGCTGCCGCTGACCGTCCCGGTGCTGATCTTCGGGGTCGCCGCTTGCAATGCGGTAACCACCGGCCCCATGCCGTTCGGGCCTCCGTTCACCATTCTGTGCGCGTTGAGCCTGGCGGCCTTGGTGGTTGGGCCCGTGGCTGCCGCCGCCGCGCTTCGTTACGGTTCCGAATGACGGCCGCCGCAACCTGGGATTCCATTTTTCCGGCGAATGCTCTAAGACCCCCGCCATGCCGGTCATCGATCTGGCCAACCCTTCGCGTTTTCTCGGGCTCGTCGAGCGGGTGCTGCCGTGGCTTGCCGGTGCCTGCCTGCTGGCCTTCGCGTTCGGCCTCAATCAGGCGCTGTTCGTCGCGCCCGACGATTACCAGCAAGGCGCGACCGTGAAGATCATGTTCATCCATGTCCCGTCCGCCTGGCTCAGCCTTGCGGCATGGGGACTGATGGCCATCGCCGCGCTTGGCACCCTCGTCTGGCGGCATCCGCTCGCCGATGTCGCCGCCAAGGCGACGGCACCGATCGGCGCGGCATTCGCCCTCCTGTGTCTCATCACCGGGTCGCTGTGGGGGCGGCCGATGTGGGGAACCTACTGGGTATGGGACGCACGGCTCACCTCGATGCTGGTGCTGTTTCTGATGTATCTCGGGGTGACCGCAATATGGTGGACCGTTGAGGACCCTTCGCGCGCGGCGCGCGCTGCGGCGATCCTGACCTTGGTCGGCGCCATCAACCTGCCGGTGGTAAAGTTCTCGGTTGACTGGTGGAGCACGCTGCATCAGTCCGCTTCGGTGTTTCGCGTTGGCGGCTCCACCATCGATCCGGCGATCCTGACGCCGCTGATGATCATGGCGCTCGCCTTCGTGCTGTTGTTTGCGACCCTGCTGCTGTCGGCCATGCGCAATGAAATCTTGCGGCGGCGCGTGCGCACGCTGCGGCTGCTGCAGGCCGGCGCGGCGAGCCGGGGCTTGCGATGACGCTCGGGCCGCATGCGCCGTTCATCATCGCCGCCTATGCGGTGGCGGCGACCATCGTCGCCGGGCTGATCGCCTGGGTGATATGGGACTATCGGACGCAGCGGCGCCTACTCGCCGAGCTCGATGCGCGCGGCGTGGTGCGCCGCTCGGAGCAAGCGCTGCCGCGGACCGGCCTCACCGGTCAGGGCAGCGTCTAAGTCATGCTCGCGACGCAAGCGACAGAAGCAACAGCTTGGCGACGCCGCATCGTCATGCTGATGCCGCTCGCCGGTTTTTTGGCGCTGGCGCTGCTGTTTTGGATCGGGCTTCGCTCGGGTGATCCCTCGCGCATTCCGTCGGCGCTGATCGGGCATGACGTCCCGGCGACGGCGCTGCCGCCGGTTCCCGGGCTCGAGCGCGGTGGACGCCCGGTGCCCGGGATGGCACCCGATGATTTCCTCGGCGCCGTGACGCTCGTTAACGTTTGGGCCTCGTGGTGTGTGCCCTGCCACGACGAGGCTCCGCTGCTGCTGCGGCTCGCCGACGATTCACGCATCCGTCTCGTCGGCATCAACTACAAGGACCAGGCCGACAATGCCCGTCGTTTCCTCGGCCGTTACGGCAATCCGTTCGCCGCCGCCGGCGCCGATACTGACGGCAAGGCGGGCAGAGAATGGGGCGTCTACGGGGTGCCCGAGACCTTTGTGGTCGGCCGCGACGGCAAGATCGCCTTCAAGCTGGTCGGGCCGATCACGGCGAATAACCTGCTGACCGAGCTCATGCCGCAAATCGAGAAAGCCCTCGCCGCGCAGTCGTGACCCTCACGCGTCCCGTTCGGGCACCCGCTCGCCCGCGTCGTATTTCATCAGCAGCGGGTACTGCAGCAGCGCGAAAGCGATGGTCAGCGGGATGGCCCCGAACGCCTTGTAGCCGAGCCAAAACTCGGTCGACTGCGTGCGCCAGACGATCTCGTTGAGCACCGCCTGGACCAGAAACAGCAGCGCCCAGCGCAGCGTCAGCTTGCGCCAGCCCTCCTCGGTGAGATTGAACACCTGATCGAACAGCAACAGCAGCAGCGGCTTGCGCAGCGCGAGGCCTCCGAGCAGGACCACGGCAAACAGCACATAGATGATGGTCGGCTTGATCTTGATGAAGGTCTCGTCCTGCAGCGCGATCGTCATGCCGCCAAAGACCATCACAACGACCGCCGACACGATCGCCATGATCGGCAGATGCCGCGTGAGCGCATAGGAGACCGCAAGCGCAACGAGCACGGCGGCCATGAACACGCCGGTTCCGGCATAGATGCCCCAGCGCGCATTGGCGGCGAAGAACAAGACCAGCGGTCCGAGCTCGAG
>JBKQHQ010000219.1:0-15536 GCA_052148715.1 Xanthobacteraceae bacterium
CCGACGTGATCATCGTCGCCGATGCCGGCGACTTCGTCTTTCATGACTGCGCCTACGAGGAGCTGCTGCAGGCGCTGGGCCCGATCAACGACGACGCCAGCGTCCCCTGGACCATGTTCAACGACGAGGTCCAAATGGGGTTCTTCGACGTCTACGATCAGTACCTCCTGAACATTCTCTATGATCCGCGGGTCCGCCCCGGGATGACGGCCAAGGAGGTACGGGCCGTATTGCCGGAGGTTCTGCCGGCCGTCCGCGCCTGGATCGCCGGCGTCAACGGGCTTTCCCAAGATTAGGCCGTTGCGCTGAAGGGACTATCCTCGCCAATGCGGGGGCCAGGTCTTCTGTGTGGCGGGCAGCGCCTCCATGCGGCGCATCCAGACACTCACTTTGGGCCCGATCAGATCCGCCGGCAACAGGCCTGGGTTGCGCATGCCGATGCGCTGCACCAGCGCGACTTGCGGAAAGAATGTGAAATCGACGGCCGACAGCGCGCCTGCCAAATAGTCGCCGGCGATCGTGCTCTCCCACATCGCCAGCTCACCCTTGACGTCGGCGCCGGCGGCGGCGATTTCTTTCTTTGACCAGCGCTCCCGCGGCGTGAAGAGAACCTCCGTTGCCAGATACTCGAGGGCCGCGGCGAAATACTGGTCCGCCTCCCGCACCATGCGCCGTTGCACGGCACGCTCGCGAAGGTCAACGGAGAAGAGACGCGGCTCTTGCGGCCATCGCTCCTCGAGATACTCGATGATCGCGGCAGACTCGTAGAGCGCAAAACCATCATCGACGATGACCGGCACCCGGTGCCGTGGGTTCAGCGCCAGAAACTCCGGCCGCTGAAAGTCGCCGCCATCATACGACAACGTCTTCAGTTCATAGGCGATGCGCTTGTGCTCGAGCGCAAGCCAGACGCGCCATGCATACGGCGAACCCGACATGTAATAAAGGGTGAGAGCCATCGCGGTGCGTCTCCTGTTTCGTGTATCATGCGGTCGCGGTCGTCGCCCATCCGAGTGCGGTGCGCAAGCTGAACGCGGCGAGCACGAGGGCAGTGGTCGCGTGCCATAGCGGGCGCGGATCGTAGACATTGCCGATCGCCAGGCCAAATCCGATCGCCACGGCGACCCAGCACAAGCAGCCAAAGAACGTGATCCAGGCGAGCGTGCGGTCGGCAGGCCGCCCGACGCGCACGAGATTGAGAACGGCCAGGAGGCCGGCCGCCAAGCTGCCCGACAGCGCCCAGACCATGACCTGGCTCCCCTTCGGATAGTTGGCGATCGATCCAAATGCGTGAAGAGTAGCACCAATCAGCAGCAAGCCGCCGAACAGTTGATCGATCTTCCTTGCAATCACACGCCTCATCCTGATTTCATCGGTTCGAATAGCGCCCGCGGTGATCCCAAATGCGTATCGCCACCACCCCTCTCATCCGCCGTAAAGATAACACCGCACCTCGTGGGCGCCGGACAGCTTCGTCGGCTCCGGATAGGTTTGCCGGCAGATGTCCATGGCCTTGGGGCAACGCGGATGGAAGTGGCAGCCGGTCGGCGGCTTGTCGCGCGAGGGCATGTCGCCCTTGACGACGATGGCTTTCCGCTCGGCGCCATCCACGCGCGGCACGGCGGCAAGCAGCGCCTCGGTGTAGGGATGGCGCGGCGCGCGCAATACCTCCTCGACCGGCCCCTGCTCGACGATGCGGCCGAGATACATCACCGCCACCTCGTGGGCGATATAGTCGACGACCGCGATATTGTGGGTGATGAACAAGTAGGAGAGGCCAAGCTGGTCCTGCAGCTCCTTGAGGAGATTCAGGATCTGCGCCTGCACCGAGACATCAAGCGCACTCGTCGGCTCGTCGCAGATCAGCAATTGCGGCTCCACCGCGAGCGCGCGCGCGATGGCGATGCGCTGGCGCTGACCGCCGGAGAACTCATGTGGGTAGCGGCCGAGCACGTCCGCCGAAAGGCCGACCCGCCCAAGCAGCTTGGCGATATGCGCGGCCCGCGCCGCTTTTTCGGCGGCCACGCTCAGGGCGGTCATCCCTTCCTCGATGATCTCGCCCACCCGCATGCGCGGATCGAGCGAGGCAAAAGGGTTTTGGAAGACGATCTGCATCATCCGGCGCAGCGGCCGCAGCAGCCACTCCGGCAGCTCCGGTAGATTGGTGCCATTGAAGCGCACGGCGCCCTTGGTCGGCCGGATGAGCTGCAGAATGGCCTTGCCGGCCGTCGTCTTGCCGCAGCCCGATTCCCCGACCAGCGCCAAGGTGCGGCCTTGCGCGAGGCGCAGATTTACGCCGTCGACCGCGGTGAGCTGGTCGGGCCGCCTGAACAGGCCGCGGCGGATCGGGAACTGCACGGTGAGATCCGTGACCTCGAGGAGTGGGCCGTTGCCGCGCGCGACGCCCGCCACGGCCGAATTTTGCTCCGCAGCCTCCCGCACCGCCACGCGGTCCACGCCCTTATCGAACAGATGGCAGCGCACGTGGTGGTGGTCGGCGACCCGATGCCAGGCCGGCGCCTCGTTGTGGCAGCGCTCCCAGGCGCTGGGGCAGCGGTCGGCGAAGCGGCAATTGGTGAAGCGGCGCGTCAGCGGCGGCACGTTGCCTTTGATGCTCTCGAGTCGCCCTCCCCGCCGCTCGGCCGAAGGCAGTGCGGCAAAGAGCTTTAGCGAATAGGGATGGCGCGGCGACGCATAGAAAGCTTTGCGCGGCGCGACTTCCACGAGCTGGCCCGCGTACATCACGGCGACCTGATGGGCCAGCTGCGCGACGATCCCGAGGTCGTGGCTGATGAGAAAAATCGCCATGCCGCGCTTGCGCTGCAGCGCCGCCAACAGGTCGAGCACCTGCGCCTGGATGGTCACGTCGAGCGCGGTCGTCGGCTCATCGGCGATGAGCAGGCGCGGAACGCCGGCGAGCGCGATGGCGATCATCACGCGCTGGTTCATGCCGCCGGAAAGCTCGAACGGGTAATCGTCGAGCCGGCGCGTCGGATCGGGGATGCCGACGTCGCCGAGCAGGGCCGATGCCCGTTCGCGCGCCTCTACGCTTGACAATTTTCCGTGCCGATCCAAGACCTCGATGATCTGCTTGCCGACGGTGAGCACGGGATTGAGGCTCGTGGCCGGCTCCTGGAAAATCATGGCCATGGCGCCGCCGCGCACGTCGCGCATCTCGACCTCGGGGAGCGCCAGAATATCGCGCCGCTCGAACCGCACGCTGCCGCCTGCGATCCGTCCGGCCTCGGGCAAGAGCCGCATCAGCGAAAGCGCCGTCATCGATTTTCCGGAACCGGACTCGCCGATCAGCGCGAATGTCTCGCCGGGCGCGATCGAGAACGAAACGTCGTCGACAGCGCGGACCGGACCGTCCGATCCGGACAGCACGGTACTCAGGTGCGCGACCTCGAGCAGTGGGCCGCTTTCGACGCCGCTCTGCGCGCCGCTCATGGGCCGGCTCGCGCGGCCGCGAGCTTCACGGCGCGGGATCTCGTGTGCGGATCGAGCGCATCACGCACGGCGTCGGAGAACAGATTGGCGGAGAGCACCAGCGCGAACATGAACGCGAACGCGGCCGCCAGCGACCACCACACCACGGGCTCGCGCGCGAGCTCGAGCCGCGCCGTGTTGATCATGGTGCCGAAGCTTGTCGTGGTCGGATCGACGCCGATGCCGACATAGGACAGGACCGCCTCCGCCAGCACCAGGCCGCTGAAATCCATCACCAGCGAGATCAGCACGATATGCATGACGTTGGGAAGGATGTGCTGCAGCATGATGCGCAGGTCGGAGACGCCGAAGGCGCGGGCCGCCTGCACATATTCGAGCTCGCGCAGCTTGAGCGACTCGGCCCGTAACAGGCGGCAGAGGCCGGTCCAGCTGGTCACACCGAGGATCAGGCACAGCGCAAGCAGCCGCGCGTCGGCCCGTTCAACCGAGGTCGCGAACCATTGGGGATGGCTGTCGATCACCACCCGCAGCATCAGCACCGCCGCCGCGATCAACAGCACGCCGGGGATCGAGTTGAGCGTCGCATAGATGTATTGGATCACGTCGTCGACCAGGCCGCCCAGATAGCCGGCCAGAATGCCTAGGCCGGCGGCGAACGGGAGCATCGTGAGGGTCGTCAGCGTGCCGATCACCAGCCCGGTGCGGATGCTTTTCAAGGTCAGAAAGAAGACGTCGTTGCCGACCTTGTCGGTGCCGAACACATGGTAATAGGACGACAGCATCAGAAGCGGCACGGCGAGCAAGGCGACCGCGCCGGCGGCGAGCAGGATCGCCTTCCACGCGACCTCGGTTTCGTCGGACGCGATGCGGCGCGCCGCCTCCTTGAAGGCAATTCTCGCGGTCCGCGCCATCCATGCGACCAATGCCGCGCTTACGACGAGCCAACCCGCGAGCGCGAGGACCACGCCGAGCACCGAGCGCACCAGCACATCGCGCGAGCGCTCCGCCGGATCGGCGAGATGCGCGCCGCCGAATTTCAGCCGCGGATAGATCGCTTCCCGGGTGCCGTCGGCATTTTCCACCGTCTGCGTAGTGAAGAGATGCGTGGCGAACGGCGCCGAATAGGTCTTTTCGCTGTCGCTCTTCAATCGGGTGAAGAGAGCGTCCAGCGCGCTCCAGATTTCGTTCGGCGCCTGCCGCGGCCGATAGTGCAGCGAATCGAGGAGCCCGATGGTGACGAACACGAGCAGCACGGTGAGCGCCGCCATGCTTGGCCGGCTCTGCAGCACCTTGCGCCACACAACGAGCAGATACTCCTGCCGGCGCACGTAAAGGCCGGCCAGGATAATGCAGCCGACCAGCACGTAGATCAGGGCATCGGTCCAGAGGATGACGGGAATGAAAGGCATCACTGCAGCCGCACGCGAGGGTCGACCAGGGTGTAGGAGATATCGGTGAGCAGCAAACCGATGATGTAGAGCACCGAGCCGAGGAATACCATCGCCCGCACGATGGCAAAATCCTCCGACCTGATGGCATCGATGGTGTAGGAGCCGAGCCCCGGGATGGCAAAGAAGGATTCCATGAGCAGGCTGCCCAGGAAAAGCGACGGGATCACCACGACCACGCCGGTGAGAATCGGGATCATGGCGTTCTTGAGCACGTGCCGAAACAGCACCACCAGCTCGGAGAGACCCTTGGCGCGCGCGGTGCGCACGTAGTCGCGGTTGATCTCCTCGAGAAAGATCGTGCGGTACCAGCGGGTGCTCGCGCCGATACCGCTGACGACGCCGACAACGACCGGCAGGATCAGGAATCTTGCGGCGTCAAGGCTGGCGGAATAGCCCGAGATCGGCACCAGCTGCCACACCTTGCTCACCAGATACTGGCCGCCGATGATGTAGAACAAGGCCGAGATCGACATCATCGCGACGCATGCGACCACGCCCCAAAAGTCGAGATAGGTGGCGTGGAAGAACACCAGCATCAGCGCGAAGCTGACGGCGACATAAAGCCCGAGCGCAAAGACCGGGAGCGCGATGGCAAGGCTCGGCCCCATGCGCATCGTGATCTCGTGACCGATGTCGCGCCCGTCCTCGGCGTAGCCGAAATCAAAGACAAAGAGCCTGATCGATTTCTCGAAGAAGATCGTGTTGGTGATGCTCGCGATCCCTGTCGCTTTGCTGTTGTACAGCAGCGGCTTGTCGTAGCCGCGCGCGGCCTTCCATTGCTCGATCGCCTCCTGCGTGACGCGCTTGTTGCCGAGCTGCGCGCGCGCCATGTCGTCCGGCGTATTCACGACAAAGAACAGCGCAAATGTCAGCAGGTTCACGCCGATGAGGATCGGAATGGCATAGAGCACGCGGCGGATGAGGTAGGAGATCACGGGCCGCCCGCCGCAGTGACGCGTTCGCGCCGTCGATAGTTGCGCACCGCCGGCGCGACGGCGGCGGCCAGCGCCAGCACGATGAAGGCGAGCGGCCACACCACCGGTTTGTTCCATTCGGCGCGCCGCCCTTCGCGTAACGCTACGTCGATCTTTTCATATTTGATGCTGTTCCTTGCCATTTGATTGGGCTTCGCGTTGCCGAGCCAGCTGTGACGCAGCGTGTAGCCCTTGGGATGGAAGCCGAAGGACCAGGGCGCATCCTCGCGCAGGATCGCCACCATGCGATCGATCAGCGCTTGGCGCGGAGGCGAGTTCTGCATGTTCTTCATTTGCTCGAACAAGCGGTCGAATTCGGGATTGATGTAGTTCGCTGCGTTTTCCCCCTGGAATTTCACTTTGCCCTGGGACGAGTGGAACAGGAAAAGGAAATTCTCCGGATCCGGATAGTCGGCGTTCCAGCCCCAGCGGAAGATCTGCGCCGCGCCGGTGCGCGCCTTGTCCTGGAAACGATTGTAATCGGTGTCGCGCACCTCCAGCTGAATATCGAGCTTGCGAAATTGCCGGATGAACCAGTCGACCATCGGCTTGTCGTCGGGACCCCGGGTCACCCAATCCAAATAGAGGACGAGCGGCTGGCCCGTGTTCGCGTCGCGTCCCCCGGCGTACCCCGCCTCCGCGACGAGCCTCCTCGCCTCCTCGATCGGCTTGCGCCGCGGCTTCCCGTCGACCACGTCGTACACGACCCGGTCGATCCCGGCCTCGCCTTCGCGATAGCCGTAGACGCCCGGCGGGATCGGCCCCTGCCCGGCGATGCCGCGCCCGTTGTTGAAAATGGAGATATATTCCTCCCAGTCGATGGCGATCGAGATGGCCTGCCGCAGCTTCCGCACCCGCCCGTCGGCGCCGCCGACGACGGCGTCGAGCCAATTGAACGCCATATAGGAAATCGACGCGGACACCGAGGTATCGAGACTAATGCCCTTGGCCGCCATCTCCGGCGTCACCGTGGCTTCGCTGCCGACGGCGATGCGCACCGCCTGGTCGAAATTATCCGAGCTGATGCCCGAGGAATCGTAATAGCCCTGCAGGAACTTGTTCCAATACGGGATGCTTTCACGTTCACGGCTGAACACCACCTTGTCGATGAAGGGTATCGGTTTGCCGGCGTCAACGAGCAGCCCGGCCTGCGCATCCTGCGGCTCCCCCTCGTCCGGATAGCGTTCGCCGTGATAGTTGGGATTGCGCGCGAGCACCATGCGGGCATTGGGATTGTTCTCGGCGAGCATGTAGGGCCCGGTGCCGACCGGATACCAATCGAGGGTCAGATTCTTTTCCGCCATCCCCTTCTGGGCGTAGAAGCGGTCCACCTCGATCGGCACCGGCGCGAAGAAATTCATTGCCAGCCAGTAGACGAACTGCGTGTAGCGGCCGTTGATCTTGATGCGGAAGGTGTAGCGGTCGACTTCCTCGACACCGCTGAGTTGATACTTCGACAGATCGAGCCAGGCACCGCTGTCGCCCTTCGCCGCCAGCGCCGCGTCCGCGGCGCGCAATTCCTTGGCCAGATCGGCGAGCCCGACGATGTGCTCGCTCATGAAACCGAAGATCGGCGAGCTCAGCCGCGGATGCGCCAGGCGCTTGATCTCATAGATATAGTCGGCCGCCGTGAGCTCGCGCGTGCCGGTCTCCTTGAAATCGGCGAGCGTGTAGAGGTTCTCGAGGTCGGTGGGCGTTAGGTTGTCGTAGCGGTAGCCGCCACTTTGGTCGCGCGCAAACGCGGGATGCGGCTGGTAGCGAATTCCGGGCTTGATGCGAAGATCATAGAGGCTGAAGGCGACCTCCGGCGCGTCGGCCGCCACCGGTTGCCCGGCCGCGTCGACATAGCGCGGCGCCGGTACCGCCTCCGTCGTCATCGGAATGAGGGTGTAGGGCCGCTTGAGGTAATGATATTGCAGCGGCGGCTCATAGATCTGGGCATGGATGGTCGCCTCGTCCTCGCTGTAGGACTGGGCCGGATCGAGATGCTTGGGCCGCTCCAGAAAGGCCGAGTAAAGAATATTCTGACCCTGCTCCGCGCTCGGATAGGGATCGTTCCAGATGGCCCCACACCCTCCGAGCGTCGCGGCCACCAGCAATGCCGCGAGGCCAACCAGAGCGCGCTTGAGGGAATACACCTTTAGGCGGCCTCCCATGTGGCGGCGTGCCTCCTGCAACTCACACCTACGAACCCGGTGCCGCCGAGCGGCGGCCCTGGCTGTAAAAACAGCGAAAGAACAGCGAACATGCCGGCATGCGCCTCATTCCGCAAGCGACGGCACTATCCTCAGCGGCGCGCCGCCCACGACGATAGGGGCACCCATGGTTCTTGCCTCGCGCGCGTTGCTGTCGCCGCAGGCGGCGAGCCGCCCAAGAACGTCTCCCGCGAGGGGCTTGCCGCCAGTTCACGGAGCGACCGGTTCGACCGGCCCGGTCCGTTATGTACCACGTCAGGACATCGAGCCCAGATGGCGAAACCACGAGGCCGTCACTATGAGCTTCCCGCCTGGGCCGGACGGCGTTCGATACGGCGGACCGGGTCACAAATTGATTGGAGGGACGCATCTTGCAAAACCGGCCTGCGTCTTGCTTACTTTAAGGCGCCCTCCTTGGGCATTTCCTCCCTAGACTTGGGCCGCGGGCAACAGCGGCCCTTTTTGTTGCCTCACCCACGGGGGCCCCCAACGCACGGCAAGCCGCCGCCGTGCGCACATCGAGATTGGGCTCGATCCGCTGCCAAAGGCGGATCGGCGGCACGTCGGTGCGTTCGTCGGCGGGAAACAGCGATACCGGAATATCTGTCGAACGAGGCCATGAAGGCGAGAAACGAGCCAGCGCCAATGCCGCGCCCGATCAACCGCACGGTCACGCGACACTGCGACCGAGATAGGCCTGACGTACCCGTTCATCCTCCCGCAGATCGGCACACGATCCGCTGGCGATGATCGAACCGGTCTGCAGCACATACCCACGACTCGCCGTATCAAGTGCGTAGCGCGCGTTCTGCTCGACCAACAGCACGCCGGTGCCGTCGGCGTTGATGGCGCGGATAGTGCGGAAGATGTCCGCAATCATAATCGGCGACAGCCCGAGCGATGGCTCGTCGAGACACAAGAGCTGCGGCTCCGACATTAGGGCCCGGCCCAACGCCAGCATCTGCTGCTCGCCGCCGCTCAACGTTGCGGCGCGCTGAGAAGCGCGCTCCCTCAAGCGGGGGAACATGGCGAAGGTCCTGTCCATCAATCGCTGAACCCTGACTTTGTCATGCCGGTGCTTGAAGGCGCCGAGATCGAGATTCTCGCGCACTGTGAGAAACGGGAACACGCGTCGACCCTCAGGTACCAAGGCTATGCCGAGCCGCGAGCGTTCGTAGGACGGAAGTCGCGTGACGTCGCGGCCGCGCAAGCGGATGGCGCCGGCACGCGGTATCAGGAGCCCCGCGACCGCGCGCAGGGTTGTCGACTTTCCGGCCCCATTTCCGCCGATCAGCGTGACGATCTCCCCCTCATCGACATGGAACGCCAGCTCGCGGCACACGGCAGCGTCGCCGTATGCCAGCTCCAATTCTTCGACCTGTAGGAGCGCTTTCACGGCGGTGAGGAGCCCAGATAGGCGGCGATGACCGCCGGATGGGCCTGGACCTCCGCGGGCGTCCCCTCGAAGACATATCGGCCGCAGTCCATCACGAGTACTCGGTCCGCGACCTGCATGACTAAGTCCATGTTGTGCTCGACGACGACAACGGTCATCCGGCGCTCTCGCAAAACACTTATGCGATCGAGCAGCCGGTCCACCTCGGCGCCGTTGAGTCCCGCCGCCGGCTCGTCGATGAGCAATAGGCGCGGCGCGGTTGCCAGTGCGCGTGCGATTTCGAGCATGCGTTGCTCGCCATAGGCGAGAGACCCGGCCAACACCTGGGCCCGATGCTCGAGGCCGACAAAACCGAGCAGACCAAGCGCCTCCTCGCGGGTCCGGGCTCGGTCGCGGTGGAAGGCCGCCCCATGGAACACATACTGCCAGATCGGAATGGCATGACGGATGTGGAATCCCGCAACGACGTTGTCGAGGACCGATAGGTGCTTGAACAGACGGATCTTCTGGAAGGTCCGGCACAGGCCGCGCCGCACGCGGCGATGCGCCGCGACCCCCGTCAGGTCGGCGCCGGCAAAATTCATGCTGCCGGCATCCGGCTGATGAATGCCGCTCATCAAGTTGAGCAAGGTGGACTTCCCGGCTCCGTTGGGGCCGATGATCGCGAACACGATCCCCGCGGGAATCGAAAGCGCGATATCGCTTACCGCCTGCACGCCGCCAAATCGCTTATGCAGTCCGGCGGCCCGGAAGATCAGTTCCTCCGATTGCTCAGCGACACGCGCCGGTGGACCGTTCATGGGGCGGCCGTCCGCGCTCCGCCGCGCCACAACACTTGCAGGCGACCTGCGGCAAGGCGCCCGGCCTGCACGACACCCCCCGGCATGAAAAGAACCGCGATTGTCAGCGCCACGCCATAGACGATAAGGCGCAGGTCACCCAGTCCGCGCAGCAGTTCCGGCAGCACCGTGAGCATGATCGCCCCCCAGACCGGCCCGATCAGGGTGCCCGTGCCGCCGACGATAACCATTGCTAGAATCGTAAACGACTCGGTGACAAAGAAAGCATCGGGAACGAGGGTCCCAACGAAGCTGGCGTAGAAGCAGCCGGCGGCTCCCGCGATTGCGGAACCGATGCCGAAGGCGAACACCTTCCAGGCCCGCGTGCCGATGCCGAGGGAGGCCGCGGAGAGCTCATCCTCGCGGACCGCCGTGAGGGCTTCCCCGACCGGCGAGCAAACCAGCTGACGCAGTGCCAGGTAACAGAGGAAGGTGAAGCCAGCTATCAGATAGAATAGACTGGCAAGGTTGCTGAACCCGATCGATGGCAGCCCGGGAACCGCAAGCGGCGGCGGCGGCGCGATGGCGTAGATCCCGAGGGGGCCTTGGGTCAGGCTGATCCAGTTCAACAGGATCTGATAGGTGATCACGGCGAAGCCGAGCGAAGCGATGGCCACGTAATGCCCGCGCAGCCGCACTGCGAATGCCGAGAGCAGCATCCCGGAAATGCCCGCAAGCGCGACGCCGCACACGAAGGCGATCCAGAATGGCACCCCCAGGCGCGTGATGAGCAGCGTCGACGCATAGGCGCCGATCCCGTAGAACGCCGATTGGCCCAAATTGAGCTGCCCCGCGAAGCCGAGGACGAAGTCGAGGCCGATAGCCAGGAGAACGTTGATGGCGCAGACGATGAAGTTCGTGCGCCAGTAGGAGTCGGTAAAGATGATCGGCACGGCGGCGATCGCCAGCATCGCCCCGAGGAGCCAGAGACGACGGCCCGGCGGCCGGGCGGCGGCCGACTTCGGCGACGCCTGCAGGCGGGGCGTGGCGCTAGACATTTTCCTCGCGCTTCTCGGCGATCAGGCCGGTGGGCCTGACCGCAAGCGTAAGCAGGAGCATCGTGAACACCACGATGTCGATGAGCCCCGGCTGGAGGAACTGGGTCGTGTAACTCTCGATCATTCCGACGAGCAAGCCGGCGATGATCGTACCTTCGACGTTGCCGAAGCCGCCGATGATCACGATCGCGAACGCCTTCAAGATCACCGAGGCGCCGGCAAAGGGCGTGAGCACCAGCACCGGCCCAAGCAGCGCGCCGCCCATGCCGGCGAGAGCCGAGGCGATCACGAAGGTGAGCATGATCACGTGGTTCGGGTTGATGCCCATGAGGCCCGCGGTCTCACGGTCCTGCGATACGGCTCGCAGCGCCTTCCCGAGGAACGTGAACTTCATGAATGCGTACAGCACGCCGATGGCGGCACTGGAGATGAGGATGATGAGGAGATTCTGCACCGTAATGAACAGGCTACCGATGTGAATTACATCCTGGCTGTAGGGAGACTCGAACGCATACGGAATCGGCCCGAACCACGCGAGCATGGCGTTCTCCATCAGCACCGAGACGCCGATGGTGGCGATGAGGGGCAGCAGTTCGTTGCCGCGCTCGCGCAGCGGGGCGAAGACGGCGGCATTAATCAGGAACCCCAAGCCAGCGCCGACGGCGAGCGCCATGCCGATTCCGAGAAAATAATGCCCGCCAAACGCTTGGGTGAAGAAGTAGGCGGTGAATGCGCCGACGGTCACGATGTCGGCATGCGCGAAATTGATCTGCACCAGTACGCCGTAGATCAGGGTCAGCCCCAACGCGACCAGCACGTAGAGACTGCCCATGACGATGCCGTTGATCCCTTGCTGGACAACGATGGACAGCATGTGCGCCCGTCAGTTCCAGGCCAGCGGCTTCCAGGATAGATCCGGTTGAGTTTCCATGTAGTGGACCGTGTCCATCCGGGTGTTCTGGTTGTGGCTGTCGAACTCGACGCTGCCCGTCACCCCGGAGAAGTTCTTGGTTGCAGCAAGCGTGTCGCGAATCGATTGCTTATCTTTGCCGCCGCGGCGCACCACGTCAGCGATCAGCATGATCTGATCGTAGGCGTGGGCGTTGAGGTGCGTCGGCTCCTGATTGTACTTGGCCTTGAACGCGTCCACGAAGCGGCGCACCACCTCGCGCTTGTCGGCAGGGTCGAACTGGACGATGCGGATGTACCCCAGCGCCGCCTTACCGGCCTTTTGCTCGAAGCCGAACGGTAGCCAAATGGTCCCAAGCTGGATCGCATGTCCGCCGCCGCCCTTGGTCACGCCGGCCTGGGCGAGGGCCTGAGTGATCTTGAGGCCTTGTCCTTCGAGGGTGTAGGTCGGAATGACATCGATCTGACCGAGGCCAGCGATGCGGGTCGCGATCGCCGTGAAATCGTTTACGTCGCGACCGAAACCGATGTCGGCCAGAATCTTGCCGCCGAGCGCGGTGAACGTGTCTGAAAACACTTTGGCGTTTCCGATGCCGGCATTGGTGTTCTCGTAAAGCAGCACCGCGCTGCGCGCCCCGAGGGTCTTGTAGGCGTGGTTGGCAATATCGATGCCCTGCATCACTTCGTTAGGCATGATGCGGAACGTGAAAGAATTACCTGGCTCCGTCACTTTGATCGAGGAGGATCCGGCATTAAGGAACGGCACCTTCTCCTGCGCCATCAGTGGCATGATCGCCAGCGTTGCATCCGAGCACTCCTCGCCGATCGCCACATCGGGCTTGTACTGGTCAAGAATCCGCTTGGCCGCCTGGGTCGCCGTCAGCGGACTGCAGGCCGAATCCTCATACTGGACCTCGAGCTTGTCGCCAATGGCGCCACCCTGGTTGATCTGCTCGAGGGCGAGCTCGATTCCCTGCTTATCTTGGGCGCCGAAATAGGAGCCCGGTCCCGACATGGGGAACAGCGCCCCGGTCTTTATGACCTTGTCGGCGCCAATGCTCCCACGCGGAGTTCCAACCGCCAATATCGCTGTCATTGCGGCCGTTGCAAAGCAAATAGCCCATTGCCGCATCGTCATTGGTTCCTCCTTGGCCTGCGCGAGACTGCCACTATTAGACCGCAAAGAAGGAAGGCTTGGCAATTCCATTCGTGGCGGCCATCGCGGGCAACCTCCAACAGCGCCAATAGGCCGGGTACGCGTTGCGCGCTCGACCGCTTCCCACCCCCCGCCTCGGACACCGAAATCGCGCTTGTCCACTACTCGCGCCATGGCATGCGGTTCGCCGGCAAGAACTCTCTACTGCCGGCCGACGCGAGGCTCGCGGGCGCAGACGACCCCATCACCTCGAGGTCGCGAGCGGCTCCATTCCGCTTTTCCTAATTGCCTCGGAAGCGCTCGCGGAGGCAAGAAATTCGATCAGTCGTCTAGAACCTTCAATCTCTCCCGACCCGGCCACGACTGCGGCTGAGAATACCTGGGCGAACTGAATCTCCGGTGGGATGCTGCCTGCGAAGTCGACGCCCGCCGCGTGCAGAATTTCACTGACCGGCATGACCGCAAGATCCGCGCCTCCAGCGGCGACCATCCCGGTCGCGTCCGTGCCGCGCGGCGTCAGCTTGACGTTGATCTTTTCCGCGATGCCGAGTCGCGGAAAAAGATCGGTCGTAAGCCAGATGCCGCCGGTGCTTCCGGGGATCGCGACGGTTTTGGCCTTGAGCAGGAGTTGCTTGAAGGCCTCGACGGTGCTCATGTCGGGCTTCGGAGTCCCGCCCCGGACCGCCACACCGAGGGATCCTCGCGCAAGATCCACGTCCGTTCCGGCGGCGATCCTCTTCGCGGCGATCAGCTCATTGAGGCCGTCCCTGGAGAGGATCACCACGTTGGCAGGCACGCCGCGGCCGAGCTGCGCGGCAATCGTTTGCGGCCCCGTTCCCTGCGACGCACCCGATCCAGTCACGACCTTGATGCCGCTCGTCCGCTCGAACTCCGGCAACAGCTGCTCGTACGCGCCGCTGAATCCGCCGGACATCAGAACGTTCAATTGCGCCGACGCCGCGACTGGCGCAAACAACAGCGTGGCAAAGATCACCGATGAGAAAGTGCTCATAATTAGCCCCTGGCCGAACCGTTCCCGTGCTTCCGACGATGCCATAGCACATTACGTCCGGCAGGGAGGTCGCTGCACCGCCGGATTCTGGCCTTGCTATGTCCCTTCCGGGTCAATTACTCGCTGGCAAGGTTCGGCGCTGTTGATCCATCCTTGTGCCATGGCGCGCAGATTGCGCTTCTCCGCCCGATCAAACGTGGAGCTCGCGCTCGATTTCGGCGCTGTTCTCCAGGCAGTAATAGCCGGCAAGCCGGCTAACCACCGCTTCGCGCATCCAGTGCGACAGAATGCGGCTCACGTTCTCTCGGGAAATTCCCGCCATCGCGGCCAGATCGGTCTGCGTAACCTTCTGTCGGATCAGGATACGCCCTTTGCCGACTTCTTGACCGAAGGCCTCCGCCAGACTCAAAAGCACGCGCGCTACCCGCCCCTTCAGCGACATGAAGGTCGCCGCCACCAGCGCGTCATTGGTTGCGCGCAGACGACGCGCCAGGAGCATCATGCCATAGCGATAAAGCTCCGGATGGGCGTTGGCGAATACCTCGAAGGCAGTATTGCTGATGAAGCACAAGTTCGATTCCCGCAGGGCCTCGACCGAGGCGGATCGCGGGCCTCCGTCAAGCATCGACAATTCGCCGACGATAGCCCCAGGCCCGAGAATGGCGAGAATTCGCTCGCCGCCGGTGCCCGTAATCACACTGACCTTGAGTAAGCCCTCATCCAGCCGGTAGCACCCGTTTGAAGGATCGCCGGCAAGGAACAGGGACTGAGCGGCCTTGAGCGAGACCGTACGACCTTTGGCGAAAAGGTCTGAATAGAGCTTCGTCGGCAAATCCGACAGCACAAGATCGGCAGACGGCGGCAGGACCGCCATGGCAACCCCTCCGGGTCGAACCGCGAGCTAAGATCTGTATAGCACAATGGCGTCGATTCACGCCCTCATCCTGGCGTAAGATGCCGGTCGGCGGTATCAGTCCAGACGCTCGAACGAAGATTGCATCCCGAGGTGAACCTTGGAATCCGGCAAATTCGACTCTGCTCTCCAGCCCGAGATGAGGCGCAAACTCGCCGTCATCTTGGCTTCGGACGTGGCGGGTTATAGCCGTCTCGTTGGCGCCGACGAGGAAGACACGGTTCGTCGCTTTCGGCAGGCGGC
>JBKQHQ010000220.1:0-3992 GCA_052148715.1 Xanthobacteraceae bacterium
GAGCATGCCCATGTTGTGCTCGGCGGTGAGAGCTTCGTCGCGTTGGCCGAGGGCCTGCAGAATGCGCTGTGGACGCTCGGCGGCGTTCCCGAGCAACATCGCAGCGACAGCTTGTCGGCCGCCTTCCGCAATCTCGATGCCGACGCCAAGGAGGATTTGACGCTCCGCTACGAGGCGTTCTGCGCCCATTACGGCATGACGCCGACCCGCAACAACCCCGGCGTCGCGCACGAGAACGGCTCGATCGAGAGTTCGCACGGCCATCTCAAGAAGGCGCTCGAAGACGCGCTGCTGCTGCGCGGCAGCCGGGACTTCGACGATCTCAATGCCTACCGCCGGTTCGTTGACGAGGTCGTCGGCCGGCGGAATGCCAACAACCGCAAGCGCATCGAGTTGGAACGGTCCAGGCTTACTCCGCTGCCGAAGCGTCGCACCGCCGATTACGAGGAGAAGATCGTCACGGTCACGTCGAGCGGCGGCTTCATTCTGCGCCGTGTTTTCTACACCGCGCCGTCGCGGCTGATCGGCCATCGCCTGCGCGTGCACCTCTACGACGATCGGCTCGACTGTTTCCTTGGCTCGACCCCAATGATGACGCTCAGGCGGGGGCAGCCGGTCTCGGACCGCAAGGGCGGTCACGTCGTCGATTATCGGCACGTGATCCACGCGCTGCGCAAGAAGCCGATGGCGCTGCCAAATCTGGTCTACCGCGATCAGCTGTTCCCGCGTCAGGCCTATCGCAAAGCCTTCGAGGCGTTGCGCGCCGAAGTGGGCGACAAGCGGGCGTGCCAGGTCACGGTCGAGTTGCTGGCGCTGGCACACGATCGGGCCTGCGAGGCCGAGCTGGCGCAGGCCATCGACGCGGAACTCGATGCTGGACGATTACCGGACCTGGCGTTGCTGCGTGAACGCTTCGGCCCATCGCCGGCATCGGTGCCGGTCATCGATGTGAAGCTGGTAGCACTCAACGCCTACGACGAACTGGCGGCTGTCCATGTCGTCGAGCCGACCTCCGGCCTGGAGGTCGCGGCATGACGAGCAACAATGCCGTTGACGCTGCCCGCGTCGAGCTCTTGCTGAGCGAGTTGCGCTTGCCCGCCATCAAGCTGATGTGGGCCGCCCTCGCCGCACGTGCGGACAAGGAGGGTTGGCCTGCTGCCCGCTTCCTGGCAGCACTCGCCGAACACGAGGTGGCCGACCGCGGCCGGCGCCGCATCGAACGGCATCTTGCCAGCGCACGATTGCCGGCGGGCAAGACCTTCGACACCTTCGACTTCAACGCCGTGCCTATGGTCAGCAAGGCGCAGGTCATGGCGCTCGCCGCCGGCGACAGCTGGCTTGATCAAGGTGCCAATATTTTGCTCTTTGGGCCGCCCGGCGGGGGCAAGAGCCATCTTGCGGCAGCGCTCGGTCTGGCTCTCGTCCAGAATGGCCGGCGCGTGCTGTTCATGCGCACCACCGACCTCGTCCAGCGGCTGCAGGTGGCGCGCCGGGAGCTGGGGCTCGAAGCCGCCATCACTAAGCTCGACAAGTACCAGCTGCTGATCCTCGACGATATCGCTTACGTCACCAAGGATCAGGCCGAGACCAGTGTGCTGTTTGAGCTGATCGCCACCCGCTATGAACGCCGATCCTTGCTCATCACGGCCAACCAGCCCTTCGGCGAATGGGGCAAGATTTTCTCCGACCAGGCCATGACGCTGGCAACCATCGACAGGCTCGTGCACCACGCCACGATCCTGGAGATGAACGTCGAGAGCTATCGCCGGAAAGCCGCGCTCAAACGCAAGCGCGGCCCAGCCGATTGACGGTGACACCACGCAACCATCATAGCGGGACGTTGCAGGGACTCACGGCGACCGCCGCCGTGACCCTTCGCAACGGATGCCAAGGCTCTGACTTTGCGTCGCTTTCGGGGAACAACAGACATGGAGCGATTTTCGGCGCGCAACGATCTGTAGCGATTGACCGAGGTTGTGTGAAAACGCACTGCTTCATTTGATTCTTGCGGTATGATTCCTTTGCAATTTGCGGAGGGGTCGGATGAAGCGCTTTGTTGAGGGGGCGGATCGCCGGCAGAGCACGCTATTTCCGGAATGCCTAGAAGACTGGATCGGCGAGGACAATCCGGTTCGGGTGATTGACGTATTTGTTGAGGAACTCGACCTAGCCGAACTTGGGTTTGACGGGGTCGATCCCGAGACGACCGGCCGGCCGTCGTATCATCCGTCGATGCTGCTGAAGCTCTATATTTACGGCTATCTCAACCGGGTTCAGTCGAGCCGACGGCTTGAGCGTGAAGCCGGGCACAATGTTGAAGTGATGTGGCTGACGGGCCGGCTGGTCCCCGATCACAAGACGATTGCCGACTTCCGTAAGGACAATGGCACTGCCATCCGTAAGGTATGCGCGCGCTTTATCGCGCTGTGCCGAATGATTGGCCTGCTCACGCAACCCAGCGTCGCGATCGACGGCAGCAAGTTCAAGGCGGTGAACAACCGCGACAAGAACTTCACCGGCGCGAAGATGGAGCGACGCATGGCGCAGATCGAGGAGAGCATCGCGCGCTATCTTCAGCAACTCGACACCGCCGACCGGCAGGAGCCGTCCGAGGTGCTAAAAACCAAAACGAGCCGCTTAAAAGAGAAGATCGAGAAGCTGAAGGAGCAGATGCGGCGTCTTGAGATTCTCAAGGTGGAGATGCTCGCCACGCCGGACCGGCAGATCTCGCTGACCGATCCCGATGCCCGCTCGATGGCGACCAGCGGTCGCGGCTCCGGCGTCGTAGGCTACAATGTCCAGATTGCCGTCGAGACCGCGCATCATCTGATCGTGACGCACGAGGTGACCAACGAGGGATCCGATCGGTCGCAGCTCTCCCATGTGGCCAAGGAGACGAAAGCGACGCTGAACGTGGACAAGCTCGATGCCGTGGCCGACCGCGGTTACTTCAACGGCGAAGAAATCCTGGCGTGCAAGGAAGCTGGCATCACGGTCACACTGCCAAAGCCGATGACCTCGAACTCAAAGGCGGAAGGGCGCTTCGGCAAGCAGGACTTCCGCTACATCGCTGAGGAGGATGTTTACGTTTGTCCTGCCGGCGAACGGCTCGCCTACTACTACACGACCGAAGACAAAGGATTGGTCGTGCACCGCTACGTGACCAACGCCTGCCGGCACTGCGCCATCAAGCACAGCTGCACCAAGGGCAAGGAGCGACGGATCTCCCGATGGGAGCATGAGCACATTATTGATGCGGTGCAACGCCGGCTCGATGAGCATCCGGAGAAGATGCGCCAGCGGCGCGAAACGGTGGAGCATCCCTTCGGCACGATCAAGGCCCGGATGGGAGCCACCCACTTCCTGATGAAGACGCTGCCACGGGTAGCCAGCGAAATGGCGCTGCACGTACTCGCCTACAATCTCACCCGCGTCATGAACATCATGGGTGTTCAACCGCTCATGGCGGCGATGAGGGCATAGTGCGCCGCCAATCTGCGGCCTTCCGCTGTTGTTGGAACTGCCCCGGACGGCCGGGAATCCCATCAGAGGCGCTTCCAGACAAAAACCGCCAAACTCGGCAAAATTACCGCGCGCCTACCTCGCCGAGATCGTCCGCCGTCAAAGCTTCCGCCGAAGAGTTCTTACACAACCAAGACCCAAAGCAGTCATTGCGAGCTTAGACCTATTTGCTCTGGGGCGGCGGCCCGGGTTTCGGAATTGTTTTCTTTGCTCCGGGACCAAAAATCCTTTTCGACAGCATCGACCCTACGCGGACACGGGCCCGACGCTCAACAACCCGCGCCCGACTGCACAGGCGATGAGACCTTTATCTTGAAGGGCCAGCGCCGTATAAGGTCCGTCTAGGCTGCCTTGGAAACGGGACGTGCCGAGTTTTCCGTTTGGGCGAACGGGCAGCCATATGCCATCGGCGGGCGCGCTCTCAAGGACCGACTCTTTATTCGGTCTCGCATAATCAGCATTCATAAGTC
>JBKQHQ010000221.1:0-13988 GCA_052148715.1 Xanthobacteraceae bacterium
CGCCGGCCTCGGCAGGGGCCGCCGCGGCAGCAGCCGCGGCAGCGGCGGCGGCAGCCGCCGCCTTCTGCTCTTCCGCGTAGCCCGAGGGCGGCACGATCGTCACCAGCGTGACATCGCTGCGGGTCAACGGCTTGACGCCGGCCGGCAGGGTCACGTCGCTGAGGTGCTTGGAATAATTGATCTCAAGCTCGCTGACATCGATGTCGATCGAGGCCGGAATGGCGTCCGCCGGGCACCGCACTGCGAGCGAGTGGGTCACGATGTTCACCGTGCCGCCGCGCTTGACGCCAGGCGCCTGATCGGCATTGACGACGTGGATTGGAATGCTGACCCGAATGGTCGCGCCTTCGCCAAGCCGCAGGAAATCGACGTGAATGGGGTGGTCCTTGACGGGATCGAGCTGGAAGTCGCGCGGGATTACCCGGTGCTTGGCACCGTCGACCGCCACATCGAGAATGGTGGTCAGGAAATGCCCAGCCAGGATGCGCTGGCGCAACTCGGCGTGGTCGAGCGAAATCGTCAGGGGCGGCTGGTTGTCGCCATAGATGATACCCGGCACGCGGCCAGCCCGACGCTCGGTCCGCGCCGCTCCCTTGCCGGCCTGCGGCCGTACCGTCGCTTTGATTTCTCTGGCCGTCGCCATGGCTCAAGTCCTTGTTATTGCTCGCGAATGGGGAAGGGCCGCAGAGGCGGCCACTGACCCGCGCGCTTATAGCGCCGCTCGGCCGGAATCACAAGAAAAGCCAGGGGGGCGCTGACGGAGCGTCGGCGGATCCGCATCCGCAGCCCCGAATACGCTGATGCTTCATCTGTCACCACGGCCAATCATCTCGGCATCCCGCGGGGCGCCGCGCCCATTTTTCGAACTTCGCATGGATTGATCTTCTGGCTTGGCGCAAGCCATCGCAGACCACCTTCCTGAAAGACGTTTCCGGACTTCACAATTCAGAGCGTTTTTCCGGAGGTGGCTTGAAACCAATTTATCCGCAACAAAATGCGGTCTTGTAACTGAAACTGGCGCACGCTTCGGAACGTGCGCCAGTGAAACGTTGACATAACACGTGACCGGATCCTGTTTGGAGCCGACGGTTCAAGACGAGCCGTCAGCATCAGGAGGGTTTAGTTCGCTCGGCGGCCCGCACAACAACAAAGAGGTAACGAACAGACTAGATGCGCAGGGTATCAGGAGAGCTTCGATCTCCCATGCCGTATCAGTATTGGGCGACCCGCTCGAAGATGCCTTGCGCGCAGGTGATCGCGGTGCCTCTTTGGTCGACGAGGCGGAAGCTCGCCCGCGTCCCACCGGCCAAGAAGGTGATGTAATAGGTGCAACGGAACACCCGATTGTCAGGCGGCGGGTAGCTGCCTTCGAACGCGAAATTGGCACCGGCCCGGATCGTATCCGCCACCCGCGCCATCGGCGCGCCCTGTTGCCAGACATCGCCGTTGCGGCGCACTTGAATACTGTATCCGCCGGCGGCACCCGTGCTAGTGTTGTTCCATTCACCGATCAGATCCTGGAACATGCTCTGCGGTCCACCCTGCGCCGATGCGCCGGTGACCGAAAACAGCGTCCCCAGCGCGAACGCCGAGGCCACGAGATATCGACTGCTTGACTTGATGGACATTGGAAGCTCCCCTTAGTGCGATATCAACAAGCTATCCTAAAGCTTGATGGATTGGAAGGCGCCGCGCTGCAATCGGATTGAAGGGTGCCGCGTTCAACGGGCGCCGCGCATGCTGGCTCGCGCAGGCGCTCGCAGTTGCGAAGGACAAAACACCGATACTCAGCGCCGCTGATTCGCCGCCGCATTCTAACCCGACCTCGTGGATATAACCACAAGCGGTGGGGCAACTGTTCTCCCCTTGAAAGTGGTGCCGGCGCAAAATCTTTGGCCCGCGCAAGGAATGGGGGTTCCTTACCCGGGCCAAGAGCCCAATCCGAGGATTCAGACCGGCACGCGCGATAGCGGGGGCTTCAACGGTGCCGCCGCGTCAGTTCTGGGCGACCCGCTCGAAAATGCCTTGCGCGCAGGTGATCCCGCTGCCCCTCTGGTCGACGAGGCGGAAGCTGGCCTTGGTGTTCCCAGCCAAGAAGGTGATGTAATAGGTGCATCGGAACACCCGATTGTCCGGCGGAGGATAGCTGCCTTCGAACGCGAAGTTGGCACCCGCGCTGATCGTATCGGCGACGCGCGCCATCGGCGCGCCCTGCTGCCAGACATCGCCATTGCGGCGAACTGAGATGCTGTAACCGCCGGTTGCGCCGGTGCTGGTGTTGTTCCATTCACCGATCAGATCCTGGAACATGCTTATCGGCCCGCCCTGGACCTGCGCCGATGCACCGGTGACCGAAAACAGCGTCCCCAGCGCAAAGGCCGAGGCAACGACGTATCGACTAGCTTTAGTGGACATTGGAAGCTCCCCATGGGGCCACGCCGCCAAGCTCAAGCCTGGCCGGATTGGCAGGTCTAACGTTGCAATCGGCGCCGCTCACGCTTGCTCTTACGCGGTTGTGGAGAAGCTTAAGGTCAACGACGCCGGCGGGTTCTTCGCCTGCAGATTCTCGTCCGGCTTTCCAGACGCACCGCAAGTGATTTACAATCTTCTCACCTGATAGTGGCACCAATTTGATTGTACGTGGCACCAATTGGATTGCAGGCCGGCGCTCCTGAACGGCGCAGCGGCCGAGATCAGATCGACCGCTTCGGCACGATTCGCCTCGATTAGGAGATCGCAGCATCAGCCGCGCGGCGGACTTGCGCTCAGGATATCGGCGGGCCCGAACCGGCGGCCGGCGAGCTTGAGGCGGGGGCCGGCGCACTCGCGCCAGCGTGAGCAGCCTCGAGCGCGTTGATGCGCGCCTTCAAGGCCTCGTTCTCCTCGCGAGCGAGCCGCGCCATCTCCTTGACGGCCTCGAACTCCTCGCGCGAGACCACGTCGAGGTCACGCAGCACGCGTTCGGCCTGGCCGCGGAATAGGGTATCGAACTCGCGCCGCATACCGTGCGCGACGCCAGTGGCGTCGTTCATGAGCCGCGCTATCTCGTCGAAAAATCGGTTGCTCGTCTGTGCCATGGTCCACTCCCGCGGGTGTGCAGCCATTATGCAGAAGAATGGCGATCATCGCCCGGCGCCGCAAGACCGAAGCTCAAACACGAAAGTGGCGGGCATGCCGTGTTCCGCTTGACTTGCGGCCCGGCATAGCCGCATGAGCCGCAGCACATCGCGAGCCAGCCCATGTCGGCGTTTGTCCTGCCCTTTCCTGCCATCAACCCGGTTTTGGTCTCCTTTGGGCCGTTTGCCATCCGCTGGTATGCGCTGGCCTATATCGTCGGCATCATCCTCGGCTGGCTGTATGCCCGTTACATCATCCGCTCGTCCAAGTTCTGGAGCGGCGAGCCGCCCCTGACGGTGACGGACTTCGACGATTTCGTCCTGTGGGTTACGCTCGGCATCATTCTGGGCGGTCGGATCGGCTACGTGCTATTCTACAATTTCAGGTTTTTCCTGGAGCATCCCGTCGAAATCCTGCAGTTGTGGAAGGGCGGTATGTCGTTCCACGGCGGCTTTCTCGGCTGCGTCGTGGCCGTCTTGCTGTTCGGGCGCAACCGGGGCATTCCGGTCCTCTCGCTCGGCGACATCACCTGCGCCGTCGGTCCAATCGGGCTGTTTCTCGGCCGCCTCGCCAACTTCATCAACGGCGAGCTGTGGGGCCGCTTGACGGATGTACCGTGGGCGATGGTTTTCCCCTCCGGCGGTCCTGAGCCCCGGCATCCGAGCCAACTCTACGAAGCCGGACTCGAAGGCCTTGCTTTGTTTGTGCTCCTTTTTCTGCTCATGCGCGCCGGCGCATTACGGCGCCCCGGCTGCATCATCGGCGCGTTCTGCGTCGGCTATGGCGCGGCGCGGTTGTTCAGCGAGCTGTTCCGCGAGCCCGATGTGCAAATCGGCTATCTCGCAGGCGGGTTGACCATGGGTATGCTGCTCTCGATACCACTGATCCTCGCCGGCCTGGCATTTCTGTACATCGCGCTCAGGCGCAACGTACAGAAACCCGTCGGATAGACGCGAAAGTTTGGTCGCATTTCTCGCGGCAAACCGGTATCCACTTTGCCGACGTCGCTCCCGGCGGATTCTGGATCCACTCAGATGGCGAATCCGACACCTCTCGAAGCGGAGATCCGGCGGCTGATTGCACGCGCCGGACCGATGCCGATTGCCGAATATATGGGGCTATGCCTCTGCCATCCGCAGCACGGCTACTACATGACGCGCGATCCGCTCGGCGCGCGCGGCGATTTCACCACCGCCCCCGAGATCAGCCAGATGTTCGGCGAGCTCGTCGGCTTGTGGGCGGCGGCGGTATGGCGACACCAGTTGGGCGCGCCGGAAAACGTGCGGCTGGTGGAGCTTGGTCCCGGCCACGGCACCCTGCTGGCCGACGCCTTGCGCGTCGCGCATATCGTGCCCGGATTTCACAAGGCTGTGGTTCTGCATCTGGTCGAGATCAGCCCGATCTTGCAGAAGCGCCAACGGGAAACGCTGGGCGGAATGGACGTGCCGGCCCTCTGGCACCAACGCCTTGACGAGGTGCCGGACGGACCGCTCATCGTCATCGCCAACGAGTTCTTCGATGCCCTGCCGATCCGCCAATGTATCAAGCAGGAGGACGGCTGGCATGAGCGCCTGATCGGCATCGACGCCGATCGCAATCTCAACTTCGTTCTTGCCCCCGATCCGATCGCGCATTTCGATCGCATCCTGCCGCCAAAGGCGCGCAATGCCGCGGTCGGATCGGTGTTCGAATGGCGCACCGACAATATGGCGCTGGCGCTCGGCCGTCGGGTGGTGCGCGATCGCGGTGCGGCACTGGTGATCGACTATGGCCATACGCAGAGCGCGCCCGGCGACACCTTGCAGGCCGTCGGCGAGCACGCGTTCGCTAATCCGCTGAGCACGCCGGGCCGCCTCGATTTGACCGCCCATGTCGACTTCCAAGCCCTTGGCGAAGAGGCCGAAAGCATCGGCGCAGCCGTATCCGGACCGGTCACGCAGGCTACGTTCCTGCGCAGCTTGGGCATCGAATCGCGAGCCGAGGTCCTCAAGCACAACGCCCGGCCGGCGCAAATCGCTGAGATCGAGACCGCGCTGGTGCGGCTGTGCGGCACAGATCAGCGCCAGATGGGCGCGCTGTTCAAGGTGATCGCCTTTTCGCATCCGCAACTCGGACCGCTTCCGGGGTTCGAGTGATGGTCGGCGTGCTGCATGCCGCTTCGCTCGCGCAACACGCCGGCATCCGGCACGGGTTTTTCACCCGCGAGGGCGGCGTTTCGGAGGGCCTCTATGCTTCGCTCAACGGCGGCGTTGGTTCTCGCGACAAGCCGGAAAACGTCTCCGAAAATCGGGCCCGGATGACGGCGGCGCTGGGCGTCGCGCGCGACCGGCTCGTTACGGCCTACCAGATTCACTCCGCCGAGGTCGTGGTCGCCGAGCGCGCCTGGGCGCCCGACGCGCGGCCGCGCGGCGACGCGATCGTCACGAAGACCCCGAACCTTGCTGTCGGCGTGTCGACCGCAGATTGCGGACCCATCCTCTTCGCTGATCCGCGGGCGCGGGTGGTCGCGGCTGCCCATGCGGGTTGGCGCGGCGCGCTCACCGGCATTCTCGAGGCAACGCTCGTCGCCATGGAGCGCCTCGGCGCCGAGCGCCGCCGCATCGCTGCGGTGCTCGGCCCGATGATTCGGCGGCCTAATTACGAGGTCGGTAGCGAATTCGTCGCCCGCTTCACGGCGGCCGATCCCGACAACCGGCGTTTCTTCACCGCCGCCGAGCGGCCCGACCACGCCATGTTTGACCTTCCCGGCTATATCCGGGCACGCTTGACCGACGCCGGTTTAGAGCAGGTGGAAGACCTCGGCGTTTGCACCTACGCGGAGCCCGCGCGCTTCTTCAGCTACCGTCGCACAACGCATCACGGTGAGCCCGATTACGGCCGGCACGTTAACGCAATTGCTCTCGTCGACGCGCTCTAGCGTAACGGTATCTCGGCACCAATAAATGACCTAGGCCCTGCTCGCCGGCCCGCTGAAGGCGAGAAAAAGGCCGTGGCACGGAGTTGCCATATTGCCAGCCTCGTCGCGTCCTTGGTATCACGACGCCGCCGAGCGAATTGGCCGGCCAGGAGAACGAGCATAATGGAGGCCCGGAACGGAGCGATCAAACTGGTCGCCGGCAACTCCAATCCTGGGCTATCGGAGGCGATTGGCGCCTATCTCGAAGCCCCACTCACCAAGGCGGTGGTGCGGCGGTTCGCCGATATGGAAATCTTCGTTGAAATTCAGGAGAACGTGCGCGGCGCCGACGTGTTCGTGCTGCAATCGACGTCATATCCGGCGAACGACCACCTGATGGAGTTGCTGATCATCATTGATGCGCTGCGCCGTGCATCGGCGCGCCGCATCACGTCGGTCATCCCCTATTTCGGCTACGCCCGCCAGGACCGCAAGGCCGGGCCGCGCACCCCCATTTCCGCCAAGCTCGTCGCCAATCTAATCGCCCATGCGGGCACCGACCGAGTGATGACGCTGGATTTGCACGCCGGGCAGATTCAAGGATTCTTCGACATCCCGTGCGACAATCTCTACGCCTCGCCGGTCATGGTGCGCGACATTCGCGACCGCTTCGATCTCGGCAAGCTGATGGTCGTTTCGCCGGACGTTGGCGGGGTCGTGCGTGCGCGCGGGCTTGCCAAGCGCATCAACGCGCCGCTCGCCATTATCGACAAGCGCCGAGAACGCCCTGGCGAGTCCGAAGTGATGAACGTGATCGGCGAGGTCGACGGGCGCACCTGCATCCTGGTGGACGACATCGTCGATTCAGGCGGCACCCTGGTGAACGCGGCCGACGCCCTCATCGAGCAGGGCGCCAAGGACGTCTATGCGTATATCAGTCACGGCGTATTGTCCGGTGGTGCCGTGGCGCGCATCACCGCATCGCGGCTCAAAGAGTTGGTGATCAGCGATTCGATTCAGCCGACAGAGGCAGTCCGCGTGTCCCGCAACATCCGCGTACTGTCGATTGCCACCCTGATCGGCGAAGCGATCGGCCGTACCGCCGCCGAAGAGTCGGTCTCCAGCCTGTTCGATTGAGCGGCGCCGCCCTTTGTGGACAAACCCAGGGCACCCCGAATCGGGGGCGCGGTTTTTCTGCGCTGCGACCGGAACCCAACCCATGCCAAGGCGTTGTAACCCGTTACCAACTCACGGATCGAAGAAATCCGCCGTTGGGGATGTAAGCTTTTCGCGCCACGGAGGGACCCTTGCGCAAGCCAATAAACCTTGACCACAGCTAAATTAACCGAGGCCTTGGCTGGCCGAATCGAACGTTTATAGTCGGATTCGAAAGTGATTCGGCCCCGAGCGTTAACACGACCGCATCAGTATCTCCTGCGTCAAAACGGTTCCTGTTCCGACGAAGCGTCTTGTGCGCGCGCGTTCGCGTGTCCATGCCCACTTCCGGCGGCAGGATGGAGACGGCATGTCCCTGATTGACTTTTCTGAGCAACACCGCCTCAACCCACTCGATGTCGTCGAACGGGTCGCGTCGATTCACGACTGGTCCTTCGAGCGCGCGAGCGACGATGAGATCACCCTTCTGGCCAAGGGAGAGTGGACCGACTATCAGGTGTCCTTCACCTGGATGACCGATATCGAGGCGCTGCATTTGGCCTGTGCGTTCGATATCAAGGTGCCCGAGCGGCGGCGCGCCGAAGTCCAGCAGCTGATTTCGTACATCAACGAGCAGCTGTGGGTCGGGCATTTCGACCTGTGGCTCCAGGACGGCATGGTGATGTTCCGCCACGCCCTGATGCTCGCCGGCGGCGTCGAGGCCTCCGGCAAGCAATGCGAGGCGATGCTGGCAACAGCGATCAAGGCATGCGAGCGGTACTTCCCGGCCCTGCAATTCGTGGTCTGGGCCGGCAAACCGGCGCGCGAAGCGCTTGATGCCGCCATGTTTGAGACCTCCGGCGAGGCCTGAGCCGGCTTGCGGCAGGCTCATCCGTCCACCAGTCGGATCGCGTGTTCCGGCGAACCCTAGCCCAGGCGTGACCACCCACATCTGATGTTTCCACACCGGCGTTTCTGCCGTGGACGCTGTGCGCCGCGAAGAACATGCCGCCGTGGAGAAATTCCAGCGCCTGTCCTGATTCCAAAGAAACGGGACAGGCGCTGGTACGTCTTGCATCGCGCGCGTGGGATTGCTTCGCTTCGCTCGCAATGACAAACTTTTCGCAGCTGCGGGATATCGAGCATGTCGACGCATTCGGCGGGCGCAACGTTGCGCGGCTTCTCCGGGCATCTCTTGCTCGTCGGCGCCGGCAAGATGGGTCATGCACTGCTCGAAGGCTGGCTGGGCCTCGGTCTCGACCCGCACCGGATCTTGGTGTTCGAGCCGCAACCGGCGCCCGATCTTGAGGCGCTGGCCCCGAAAGGATTGCGCCTCAATCCGCCACCCAGCGAGGCGCAAGGCGCCGCGGCGATCGTCATCGCCGTCAAGCCGCAAATCGCGACCGAGGCCGTGCCGCCGCTGGCTCCGCTGGTCGGGAGCCTCGGCGTTGCGATCTCGATCATGGCGGGAAAACCCCTGCGGACGTTGGAGCAGGCGCTTCCCGGCGCAGCCATCGTGCGGGCGATGCCCAATACGCCGGCCGCCATCGGCCGCGGCATCACGGTTGCGGTCGCGAACCAAAGGGTCTCATCCGCGCAGCGCGATCTTGCCCACGCGCTCCTGTCGGCGACCGGCGCGATGGAGTGGATCAGCGAAGAGGCCCTGATGGACGCCGTGACCGCGGTTTCCGGATCAGGTCCGGCCTATGTGTTTCTGCTGGTGGAGGCGCTCGCCCAAGCGGGGATCGATGCCGGGCTGCCGCCCGATCTTGCCGCCAAGCTTGCCCGCGAAACCGTCACCGGCGCCGGGGAGCTGTTGCACCGCTCCGCACTCGATCCCGCGACATTGCGGAAAAATGTGACATCCCAGGGTGGCACCACCGAAGCAGCGCTTGCCGTGTTGATGAGCGCGGATGGCCTCGCGCCGCTAATGACCAAGGCGGTGGCCGCCGCAACCCGGCGGTCCCGCGCGCTTGCGCGCTGATAAAAACGCAGGCCGCTTGGCGCCGGATCCGCTCGTCCGACACCCGGCCCTCCCGTAACTTGGAACCGTCCGGCGGCGGCCTTACATTCAACACCAGGCGACGGACAAGGAGACAGGCAATGGCGCGCGCACCCCGGCGTGGTCGGCAGGGACGTTCCAACGGCAATTCCACTCCACCGGATAGCCCGCCGCCTCCCCCATCCGGTTCCGACCGCGAGCGCATCGTCGCCGCCTTCATGGGATTGCTGGCGGAACGGCCGATTGAAGAGATCGAGCGTGCGGAGATTGCGGCTCGGGCGGGTGTGTCGCTTGCGACGCTGCGCGGCGAGTTCGACTCGGCGCTCGGTATTCTTGCGGCGCATATCAAGGAAATCGACCGCGCGGTGCTCAATAGCGGCGATGCCGACATGGCCGAGGAACCGGCGCGCGAGCGGTTGTTCGACGCCCTGATGCGGCGCATCGAAGCGCTCGCCCCGTACAAGGAGGCGATCCGCTCGCTACTGCGTTCGCTGCGGCGCCATCCGGGGCTCGCCTTCGCCGTCAATGGCCTCGCGGTTCGCTCGCAGCGATGGATGCTGACCGCCGCCGGCCTCGATTCGGCCGGTCCACCGGGCGCGCTTCGCGCCCAAGGCCTCGCCGTCCTCTTTGCCCGGGTGCTTCGGGTCTGGGTGGACGACGACGATCCGGGGCTCGCCCGCACCATGGCCGCGCTCGACCGCGAGCTTGCGCGCGGGCAGCGCTGGGCCGGCTTCCTCTCGGAACTCTGCCGGCTGGCGCCGTCGCGGCGCCTGTGCCGGTTGCGCTCTCGGCGCCGGCGCCGCCGCGATGACGATGACGACCGCTACCATGACGAGGACGCGGTCCTCGCCTAATGCATTTTCGGGAAAGGCCTGTCCGTCGGGCTCGTCCGCTTCACACCGGCACCCGCACACTTGCTCGTAAGCCGCCCAGGGGACTGTCCGAGAGTGTGATATCACCCCCATGCGAGCGGGCGATGTCGCGCGCAATGGCCAGCCCCAGTCCGGTGCCGCCTTCGTCCTGATTGCGCGAATCGTCGAGCCGCAGGAACGGCTTGAACACTTCCTCGCGCATGTACGGCGGAATGCCCGGCCCATCGTCATCGACCGTCACGGTGAGCCAGCGATGGTCGCGGTGCCCGGTGATCGAGATGGCGCGGGCAAAGCGCGCCGCATTGGATACAAGGTTGGCGAGGCAGCGCTTGAAAGCCGCCGGCCGCACCGTGACCACCGGCTGGCCGTGGAACACGACGCTCACGGTGTGACCGGTCCGCTCGGCATCGACCTTGAGCTCATCCAGGAACGAAGCCATATCGGTCGTCGCCGATTGCTCGCCCGAATCCCCGCGCGCGAAAGCGAGGTAGGCTTCGAGCATGCGGGCCATCTCGTCCACGTCCTTTTTCATTCCGTCAAGCTCGGGGTTTTCGCCGATGAGGGCGAGCTCGAGCTTGAAGCGGGTGAGGATCGTGCGCAGGTCGTGCGAGACGCCGGCGAGCATGGTCGTGCGTTGCTCCATCGCCCGCTCGATGCGCTGGCGCATCTCGATGAAGGCTTGCGCGGCGCGGCGCACCTCGCGGGCGCCGCGCGGGCGAAAGTCCGGCACCTCGCGCCCCTTGCCAAAGCTCTCCGCCGCATCGGCCAGGCGCAGGATCGGCTTGATCTGGTTGCGCAGAAAGAGCACCGCGAGCGTGATCAGCACCAGCGAGGTGCCGACCATCCACAGCAGAAAGATCTCGGAATTCGATGCATAGGCGGCATTGCGGCGCGCGAACACGCGCATCACCGCGTCGTCGAGCTGAATGCGGATCTCCACGAGCGCCGAGCGGCCGACCGTGTCGATCCAGAACGGCCGGCCAATCTGCGTGCGCAACTGCACCGACAGTGCCTGGTCGAGCAGCGAGAAGAACGGCTTGGGGCCGGGCGGCGGCATCTCCGAGCGGGGCAGGAAATCGAGCACGAGCCCTAGCCGGTCCTGCGCGATGCGGCGCAGCTGGGCGTGGTCGGCGTCCTGCGGATAGAGCTTGTAGATCTCGATCAGCCCGGCGATGTCCTGCACCACCGCGGCGGACAGGCGTTGCGTCACGGTGTTCCAATGGCGCTCCATGAACACGAAGGCGACGACCGACTGCAGGATCACCATCGGGGCGATGATGATCAACAGCGAGCGGGCATAGAGCCCCTTGGGCATGAAGCTGTTCAGCCAGCGGCTAAAACTGTCCCACTGGTCGATCACCCAGCCGGCGGCCAAGAGCAGCCGGTCGGCGGCCCGGCGCAGGCGAGCCATGCCGAGGTCGAGCGTGCTCACGGCGCCACCATCAACCGGTAGCCGATGCCGCGCACGGTCTGCACGATCAGCGGATTGGCGGGATCCTGCTCGACCTTGCGGCGCAGGCGGTTGATCTGGACATCGACCGCCCGCTCGTTGGCCGAGCCGCCGCCGCCGGCCAGCGCCAGGCGCGGCACCGTTTCGCCGGGCGCGACCGCCAACAGGCGGAGCATCTCGCGCTCGCGATCGGTGAGGTGAATCACCTCCTCGCCGCGTTTGAGCTCGCCACGTCCGATATTGAACACGAACGGACCGAACCGGACGGTCTCTGCTGCCGGAGGCGATGCCGGCGGCTGCGCCCGCTTGAGGATATTGTTGATGCGCAGCGATAGCTCGCGTGCCTCGAACGGCTTGGCCACGTAGTCGTCGGCGCCGATCTCGAGGCCCTTAATCCGGTTTTCCATCTCATCGCGCGCGGTCAGCATGAGAATGGGCACCGCCGAGCTCTCGCGGATGGCCTTGGCGAGCTCAAACCCGCTCTCGCCCGGCATCATCACGTCGAGGATCAGCAAATCGAAATGGAGCCCATTGAGCTTGGCGCGCGCCTCGCTCGCCGTCTCCGCCGTGGTGACGCGATAGCCCTCGCGCAGCAGGAAGCGCGACAACAGATCGCGGATGCGCCGATCGTCGTCGACGACCAAGAGATGCGGCGCGTTATCGGCCGGAGCTTCGGTTCCGGTGTCCATCGTGTCTCCCTGCCGCTCACACGCGGGGTCGCGCCGCCCGATCGGCACGACTGATAAGGCGCAACACGTCCTCACGATCCTCGACGTCGATCATGGCGGTGAGCAAACGCCGGGCGAGATCATGAGCGTCCGGCCCGAGCTCGGATAGCGCGCGGGCAAAGCGCGACGTCTGCAGCCGCGCCAGCCGCAACGCCAGCGTCTCGCCTTTTGCCGTGACGTAGAGGAGACGCTGCCGACGGTCGTTCGCGCCCTCCTTCTGCACGACGTAGCCTTCGTCGATGAGTTGCTTCAACACGCGCCCGAGCGATTGCTTGGTGATTCGCAGAATGTCGAGCAGCTCGGCGACCTTCATGCCCGGATTGCGATTGATAAAGTGCAGCACCCGGTGATGCGCGCGGCCGAAGCCGAACCGGGCCAGCATGTGATCCGGGTCGCCGACGAAGTCACGGTAGGCGAAGAACAAAAGCTCGATCAGGTCCCAAATCGGCTCGGGGCCTTGCGGCGGGCGCTCACCATTGGGATCGCCGAGCCGCTCGGATGCGGCGCCAATTATGTCAGCCATATTGACATATTTCGCTGCGATTGTTACCCAGGGTGCGATGTGCTAGCGGCGGCCTGTTCGATCCTAGTTGCGCCGACCGCGCAAGGGCGCTCTCATGAGTGCCACACCATAACGGGACTCGGCCGGCGAGGCAAAAATAGCGCGGCCCCGAACGGCCGCCACGCCCCCGCCGACCCCTTGAATTGCGGAGGGAAATGCCATGTCTTTACCATTCGATCAACGCACCGGCGTCATCTGGTACGACGGCAAGCTGGTCCCGTGGGCTGAGGCGACCCTGCACGTGCTCTCGCACGGGCTGCACTATGCGAGCTGCGTGTTCGAAGGCGAGCGCGCCTATTCGGGCGCCATCTTCAAGGGCACCGAGCATTCCGAGCGGCTCAAGCGCTCGGGCCAGTACCTCGACTTCGAGATTCCCTATCAAGTGGCCGAGATCGACGCCGCCAAGCAGCTGGTGCTGGATACCAACGGCCAGGCCGACGCCTATGTGCGCCCGATTGCCTGGCGCGGCGCCGAGATGATGGGCGTGGCGGCGCAGCACAACAAGATCCACCTGGCGATCGCCAGCTGGGAATGGCCAAGCTATTTCGATCCGGCCCAGCGGCTAAAGGGCATCCGGCTGGACCTCGCCGACTACCGTCGTCCCGATCCCAAGACCGCACCGTGCCTGTCCAAGGCGGCCGGACTCTACATGATCTGCACGATCTCCAAGCACCAGGCCGAGCGCAAGGGTTACGCCGACGCCTTGATGCTCGACTGGCAGGGCCGCGTCGCCGAATGCACCGGCGCCAATATCTTTTTTGTGCGTGACGGCAAGATTCACACGCCGATCGCCGATTGCTTCCTCGCCGGCATCACGCGCGCGACCGCGATCGAGCTGGCGCACCGCAACAATATCGAGGTGATCGAACGCCGCATCATGCCGGAGGAGCTTGCCGGCTTCTCCGAGTGCTTCATCACCGGCACCGCCGCCGAGGTGACGGCGGTGTCCGAGATCGGCCACTGGACCTTCACGCCGGCGCGCATCACCGCGCAATTGATGCGCGATTACACCCACGCGGTGCAGCCGAAGGGCAAAGCCGCGGCGGCGTAACGGCGTGGATTCGCCGCATAACCAAGCCGGCTTGACCGAACTGACCAAATTTCCAAGATCGTAGAGCGTCAATCCAGAAGGGTAAGCGCGGGCCGCGCGACGCCTTCCAGTAAAGCCCGTTCAGGCCTCGAGCGGGCGAGCACGCGAATGCCGAG
>JBKQHQ010000222.1:0-26892 GCA_052148715.1 Xanthobacteraceae bacterium
CACGGCCACGCCGCTCCGAAGCATCAACTATATGGTCAACCATATATGCGAACCGATCTCGACAATCCGGCTTGCATCTTGCCGCTTAGGCCGCACACCGCAACGTGGGGGCAGAAGACCGCTTACGTATCAGTCGGCCGTCGCCGGCTTTATTAACGGTCAGCAGCTCAATGCTGTATCTATCGTAGTGCGAGACTGAGCTAAACTGCGCGTAGACGCCGTCGTACCAAGGCCCCAGTTTCTCCTTTGCAATCGGCTCGTCGACGAGTGGCAGAAATTCGTCGCGTTTCGTCCCCATCGAGCGAAGATCGAGTTTTGACCATTCCTCAAAGAAGGCACGTTGCTCTTTCGTGGGCGCTTCGGTGGCCCACGCTGGAAGCGGTCCAAGCAATTTCTCAAAGTGCTTCCGCGTTTCTGGTTTGGCGCTTCTGGCCAAGTCACCCATCTTTGCAAACTTCGTGCGATCGTACTTCTCGAACGCCTGCGGATCGGGATTTCGGACAAGCCACGAAAAGCGGAGTGTTTGCTCGTAACGGTCCCGCAAGAGTGACATGCCCGCGTGGGTGAGTCCCCAACTCGCGTTGAGCCTGACGGCGCTGCTCGTAATTTCCGCCATATAGAGCATTCGCAGAATCAAGAATTCGCGGCTGTGCTTGTCCCTTAGCCGGTTGCTTTGGGCGAGATCGTTATAAGTCAACCAGACGCGTTCCGTCAGACGACAACAAGCGGCGATGGGCGGATGAAGCGCGTGCGGTCCCAAATGCTCGAAGACGGGCGGCGGCTTTGACATGTGGCGATATATCAAAGTCGCGGCCTATTGTCCGCCGAGCACGCCGGCGCACGGCGTCGGCACGGCCACCTCGTCAATAGGGCCTCGGCCAAGCCCGGAACCGCCCGAAAATCGTGCGGTTCTTGCCCGTGATCTGGCGAAAGTGTCAAGTGTCAAGCTATAACCAATTGATTCGCATAACGTTTTTTATGGAACATTTTATGATGGTGTAATGCAATTACGCATCTTATGCGAGATTAATTTGCTGACCAAGTCCCTAGAGAACAAAGTGCGGACGGCAGCGGCTGACCGGCATCGGCGCGTTTGAATTTCAGTCAGTCCTTTCAGTCTTGCTTTTGATATGGCCACTTCTCCAGTTCGACGCACCAGGTGGGCGGCTCCGGATCGAGAAAGGCCTGCGCGCGTTGGGCACGCGAGAGGCATCGCGGAACGACCCGCCTGGATTCGTCAATCAGGTCCAGCGTAGTCGGATACACGCTCCACAGCCGTGCGGTCTTGTCGTCGGACGCCGTCAGCACGCGCCGACCATCCGGGCTGAACACGGCGCTTCGCACGGAGCCCTCATGCCCGCGCAGCACTTCGATCTCCTTGGCCGTTTCGGCATCCCACAGCCGCGCGGTCTTGTCAGAAGTCGGCCCGGAGGACGCCGTTAGTACGCGCCGGCCATCCGGGCTGAACACGGCACTGCTCACGGAACCATCGTGCCCGCGCAGCACAGCGATCTCTTTGCCGCTCGCGGCGTCCCACAGCCGCGCGATGTCCTCGGGGGATGCCGTCAGCATGCGCCGTCCGTCCGGGCTGAACACGGCGCTGGTCACCCCGTATTCATGCCCGCGCAGCACCGCGATCTCCGCGCCGCTTTCGGCATCCCATAGCCGCGCGGTCTTGTCCTCGGACGCCGTCAGCACTTTCAGGCCATCCGGACTGAACACGGCGCTGTTCACGGAGTCCGTGTGACCGCTCAGCACCGCGATCTCTTTGCCGCTCGCGGCGTCCCATAGCCGCGCGGTGTTGTCACGGGACGCCGTGACCACTTTCAGGCCATCCGGGCTGAACACGGCGCCCTGCAACCAGTTCTCATGTAGCACCGCAATCTCCTTGCCGCTTTCGGCATCCCACAGCCGCGCGGTGTTGTCGGCGGCCGCCGTCAGCACACGCTGGCCATCCGGGCTGAACACAGCGCTCGACACGTAAGCATGGACTCCGCGCACATCCCTAGCACCATGCCCACGCAGCACCGCGATCTCTTTGCCGCTTTCGGCGTCCCACAGCCGCGCGGTGTTGTCCAAGGACGCCGTCAGTACGCGCCGCCCTTCCGGACTGAACACGGCGCTGTTCACGGAGTCCGTGTGACCGCTCAGCACCGCGATCTCTTTGCCGCTCGCGGCGTCCCACAGCCGCGCGGTGTTGTCACGGGACGCCGTGACCACTTTCAGGCCATCCGGGCTGAACACGGCGCTGAGCACGTCGTTCTTATGCCCGCGCAGCACCTCCTTGCTTTCGGTATTCCACAGCCGCGCGGTGTTGTCGGCGGCCGCGGTCAGCACATGCTGGCCATCCGGGCTAAACACCGCACTCCAGACGATGCCCTCATGCCCGCGCAGCACCGCGATCTCCTTGCCGCTTTCGGCCTCCCACAGCCGCGCGGTCCTATCACGGGACGCCGTCACTACGCGCCGACCATCCGGGCTGAACATGGCGCTGGTCACGGCCTGCCACCCGTCGCCCTCATGCCCGCGCAGCACGGCGATCCCCTCCCAGTCCTCATGCCGCAGCACCGACACCTCCCTGGCGCTTTCGGTATCCCACAGCCGCGCGGTGTTGTCGTTGGACGCAGTAAGCACACGCCGACCATCCGGGCTGAACACGGCGCTTGTCACGGCGCCCTCATGCCCGCGCAGCACCGCGATCTCTTTGCCGCCCGCGGCGTCCCACAGCCGCGCGGTTTTGTCGTCGGACGCCGTCACCACTTTTAGGCCATCCGCGCTGAACACGGCGCCGAGCACCTTGCCCTCATGCCCGCGCAGTACCGCAATCTCGTTGCCGCTTTCGGCATCCCACAGCCGCGCGGTGTGGTCCCAGGACGCCGTCAGCACTGTCAGGCCATCCGGGCTGAACACGGCGCTCTGCACCCACCAGCCCTCATGCCCGCGCAGCGCCGCGATCTGCTTGCCGCTTTCGGCGTCCCACAACCGAGCGATCCTGGACGCCGTCAGCACGTGTCGGCCATCGGGGCTGAACACGGCGCTGCTCACGTCGTCATTCTCATTGCGCAGCACCGCAATCTCCTTGCCGCTTTCGGCGTCCCACACCCGTGCGGTGTGGTCATAGGATGCCGTCAGCACACGCTGGCCGTCCGGGCTGAACATGACGGTGTTCAGGTAAGTCCAATGCCCACGTAGCACCGCGATCTCCTTGCCGCTTTCGGCGTCCCACAGCCGCGCGGTGTTGTCCCAGGACGCCGTCAGCACGCGCCGCCCTTCCGGACTGAACACGGCGCTGTTCACGGAGCCCTCATGCCCGCGCAGAAGAGCGAATTCTTGAAGTTGTCGCAGTCCCCGATCCAAAGCGTACTCGGCTTCCGGCGCATAGGGCCGCCGCGTGCCGCTGCGGAAGTCGGGCAGCGCCTCGAGGGCGAATAGCATGGCTGATGCCATGTCGCCGCTCCGCGCTCGTTGGTTGGCAAGATCGGCAAGGAAGCGGGATTGGGTGAGTAGCGCTCGGTTGCGTTGGTCAAAGGCCTGTTTTTTCTGTTCCTCTGCCGCTTGTTCGGATTTGACCGCCGCTTGTTCCGAATTCACCGCTGCGCGCCACTGCCACACCGCAGCCGCCGCCGCGAGCAGTAGCACGAGGGAAGCCGCAAGGCTTCCGGTCATCACGATCCGCCGCGTGCGCTCGCGGCGCGAGGTTTCGGCCTCTTGCCGCGCAATGCTGGCCTCGATGAATTTACGCTCCGCCTCGCTCAGTTGATGCGGCTTTCCAAGAAGCCATGCGCTGGCGCGCGTGAGCTTCAGGCCGGAGAGCAGCGCATCGGGTTTTTGAGCTACGGGTGCCTGTTGCCAATCGCGCAAATCCTGCTCGAGCTGCTGCGTACCGATCAGGAACTCACGTTCCTCCTCGATCCAGCCGCGCAATAGCGGCCACTTACGCAACAGCGCCTCGTGCGCCACTTCGACAACCGACGCGGAGCCTTCCTGCCGCCTTATCAGGAGGCGCGCGTTCACCAGCCGCTCGATCAACGGCCACACTTGAGCGGGCAAGGTGTCTAGGCTTGCCGGTCGGCGCACATATGCAAATTCGCCGTCCGCCGCTGGATTGACGCGGACCAGGGCGGGAATGAAGGCATCTTTCAGGGCCCGCAACTGATCTACGCCCTCCTTCGCCGCGGCGAGCACTTCGTCGGCCTTGCGGCGCACGGCGTTCTCGAGCGGCGAGAGATTGGCGCTTTCGTCGCCGAGCGCCCGGTAACCATCGACGGTCAGCGAACCGCTAGTGCCGAAGCGATCGTAGAGTTCGCGAAGCGCGAACGCGAGGAGCGGCAGCGCGTCCTCGGTTGCAGCATCCTTCATCGCTGCGGCTACTAGCGTGTTGTCGACGTTCAAGCCCGCAAGGCGCGCGGGTCCCTCGATAACGTCGCGCACGCGCTCAAGCGGCAGCGGCTTCAACAAAAAATCCTCGAACGACGCAGAAAGGCCCGGCGCTTGTTGCAACTGCCCGAGGTAATCTGAGCGCAAGCCGAGCAGCACCAGGAACGGCGAATGCTCGGCCAGCATCACGTCGAGCACCATCCAGAATTTTGCGGCGTCCTCCGCCTGTGCGGTGCCGAACAGCTCCTCACCCTGGTCGATCGACACGAGGATGCGCGCGTCGTTAGAGGAATGCGCCGCGCGCAGGTCGCGCGCAAGCTCGCCCAGGCTCAGTTCCAGGGTGGACCCACCGAGCAGGGCGCGCACCTTGCGCCAATTGCCGGTGGGCCCGAGCGCCTGAGCGAGGGCCTGCGCCAACTCATCGAGCGGATGCGTCTGCGGCCGGAACGGCGGCACCACGACCCAGTTCCGCCCGTCGCGTTTCAACCGCGGCAGCACGCCCGCCCGCATCAGCGACGATTTGCCCGAGCCCGAGGCGCCTAGCAGTGCGAGCATGTTTGCGCCGCCCTGGGCACGGCGGGCGTTGAGCCGCTCGATCAGCCGGCGGATATCGTCGTCACGACTGAAGTATACCGCAGCGTCCGGCTCGTCATAGGCAAGCAGGCCTGGAAACGGCGGCCGCGCGCGGTCCCAGTTGAAGCCGCCGCGGGCGTTGAGCGCGATCTCGGTGAGTTGCGCAGCAAGCCGCTCGAGCCCGCCTTCGCGGTCCTTGCGCAGGTCGAGATGCTGGATGTCAGGCGCAACGAAGGTCTCACCGGCCGGGCTCACGATCAGAGGAAAGATCGCCTTGCCAAGCGCGCGGGCCTGAGTGAATTCGGCAAAGCACCACTTGCTGGCCATCCAGTTTGTGGTGAAGACCAAGAGCACCGCATCAGCGCGGGCGATCTCGCCGTAGAGCGTGCGCTCCCAGTCGGCGCCGGGGGGGATGCCGGCATATTGATCGAAGCCGAGAAAGACGCCGTCGAAACCGCTGGAGCGCAGCCATTCAAGCAGGCGCTGCGCTTCCTCGGCATCCTTGGTCGCATGGCTGATGAAGACCCGCGCCATTCCCCGTTTTCCGTCGTGCTACCGCCAGGCGAGTGTAGTCAAATCTTGGGACCGTGAAACAGCGTAACGCGCTAGCTTAGCTAGCCCATCTCACGCATGATAACGTCCTTTATCATGCGTGAGCTCGCCCTCCTCCAAGGGCTCGGGGTTCCCGCCCACCCTTCGCCTTCACGGATGAGGATGGCGGCTATTTCGAGCATTGCGGCTCCGGTTGGCTGCATGGGCGATGCGAGCCTGAATGCCTGGGTGACGTCAATGTAAGCAACGCGGCCTGTTCCCGGGTTTTCGCATCAGGTCAGACGGTCCAGGTCCAGTCGATCGGGTAGTTGAAAATCGGGGTGAACGTCACGCCGACCGCCTCCATATCTCTACGCCCGTCGACGACCATCTCCTTCAGTCGGTCCAACTGTGCCGCATGCTCGTCGGTGTCCCAGACACTAACTTGCACGATCGAGCCCTTCGGCGAGACGCCCGCATAAAAGTGAAGGAGCCCCGGCAGCCGTCTGATGGCCGGGATTATGTACTCCGAGGTCTTCTTGCTCGCGGCGTCGACCTCGGCGAACCGGCTCGGGTCGTAGCTGGCGCGCGAGACGCGGACGACGGCGGTTGTCGGTAATGACTCGGCCAGGGTGATTCTTTCCGTCATAGGCATCCTATCTCTTGGCAATTACATTACGATGTACCATCAGCGCATAACAGCTATTACGCGTTTGCCAAGACTGCGACGCACATATGTGCGCGGCCACAAATAGAACCATGCCACTGCCGCTGTGAGTGCATACGTGGAGTCGGAGCCCGAAAGCCCGTGCGCTTTCATCACCTCGCCGATTTGGCCGAGATCCCCCAGATGAGGCCCTGGCGGGGCTGAGATTGCCGCCGCCAGCGTCCCTTTGCAAGATGGGGCCTCGTTGCGGGTTGCCGATCCGCTTCGGAGGCCTTCGGCTTCCAGTCGCGAGCCGCATAACGGCGAATTTTCTGCCTTCAAGGCACACGTCTCCTGTTGTTTTTGATGGAACGCGTGACACTGAACGCCTCATGCTGTTGACATGACCGGCGGAGGCCGCAGTTCGGCGATAAGCCGCGAAATGTCGGCGAACGGATTCCTCGAGATGGCGGCCTCCGCCATCTGAAACGCGACATAGCGACTGTGGCTCACGACCCTCGCGCGGCCAATAGGCGCAACATAACATCTTTTGCTGGCCGCATGAGATCAAATTGGACGGCTGGCGCCTGCATGCTCCACGAGGCCGAGCGCGACGTGCGGCTGTTCAGCAAGAATAGCCGCGATTACACCCAGGATGACGGAGCGATCGAACCGCTATCATTCCGTGTTGGCGGCAAACGTCCGCGTGGGCAAAGACGCGCGGCACCGTGCCCGCCTATATGTTTGACGATGCGCCTTTACCCACCCTACGACTCCCCAATCACGACTACCGGCCTTGCAATCAGGAGCTCATCATGAACGCAGCGAATGGGTCAACCGCCACGCTGGAGCAGCGGCTGCGCGCCGTCGAGGATCGGCTGGAGATCTACAATCTCATCGCCAGCCATCCGCCGAGCGCCGACACCGGCGCCGACTATTTCGTCCGCGCCATCTACGAACCCGATGGCGTGCTCGACCTCGGCGGCGACAAGAAGGCCTCCGGCAACGAGGCGATCGCCGCGATCGTCACGACCCGCGCGCATCAAGCCGCGATCGCCGGCGGGCTCGCGCATTTCGCCGGCCTCCCGCATATCGAGCTTGACGGCGACACCGCCGTGGTCACGTCCTATCTGCAAATTTTGACCCCCGACGCCGACGCCGCGCCCGTGGAAGTTCCCGGCCATGGCGCCTCGAAGGGATTTCGCATTCACCGCATCGGCGCCAATCGCTGGGAGCTCGTGCGCAGCGCCGACGGCTGGAAGATCAAGCGCCGCACGCTGCGCCCGCTCGACGGCTCCGACCCGGCGCTCGCGATCCTTCGCCGGGCGCTCGAAGGCTACGAGCAACCATAGACGATCTCGGCCTGGGACCCGGGCTGTTGATGCGGATTTCCATGCGGAGAACCAGCCGTTGAAATCTTGCAACCGACGCCGATCGGTGTCGAAATACCGTGACGGCACTCGAGCGATTCGGCGTGGCGCTGAACCGGGCTGGGGAGGCAGCAATGGTGCAAAATTTCTCTCCCATGCAGGCATTTCGGACCTATGCCAGCATGTGGATTTTCAATTTTATCATGGCGTTGTTCGCGGCACTGGCCGCCAACGCGGCCCATGGCGTTCCGCTGCCTCAGGTCGTGAACGCTTTGTTGTCGATTACTTTATTCACTACCTACTTAGCCCTCGCAATCTACGCCTTGATTGTCGTGCTTTTGGTCATCAGCGGCCAATTCGGTATGGCGGTCGGCGTCCTGTTCGCCGGGCTGTTCGTCGCCCTGCTGCCGTTCGCGCCGGTCTCGGCATTCTCCCACTACGCCTGGCTCGGCAAGCTCAGCATCAGCGAGTCCTTCGTCTACAATGACTTCGTCGCCCTGGTGACGGCCGTCGCTCGCCCCTTTGGCACGCTTGCTCAAAGCCTGACGCGCCCGACCTCGCCGATGAGCGCGACGGAGCTTTGGGAGCTGGCCAAGAATGTGGCGAGCGTCGGCGGCTTTTTGCTGGCGATGCTGTCGTACGTCGCCCCACGACGGCGCGCAGAGGCGATCTGAGCCTTTGCGCTCATTATTAGAACGTTCCAAGCAAGGCAGAGTTTGAGATCGACTCGCGGCGTCCGGCGCACTGCAGTGGACTCGCTTCCGATTGCCCTATTGCGCATTTTGGCTGGCCGCGACGACGCAGGTAGCTGGGGCGGTCGCTCCAACGCCGCCTGATCTACACGATGTATTGACATCATATCTGTAGATGATAGAATGCGCGCGATTCAAGGGAGCCGCCGATGGGTGCGAACAGATACGCTGCGCCGCGCAGCGATGCGCCCGCGCGGCCGTGCTTGGCTTCCGGGCCCGCTGTCCGCCGAAAACGGCCGAGCGAGATGTGTTGGCCGAACGATCCAGTTGCGCCGCGCGCGTCATCCCGCTGCACAGAGGAACGGCGCTCAGCACGGTGGCAGCTCGTCGTGAAAACGTCCAAGAGTTGCCGGATCCCGAAACGAACCCACCGCAGAAAAGCGGCGCTTAGCTCCGGTCGTAACCCGTCGTCAAACATTCAGGAGTTGCCGAATCCCGAAACGAACCCACCGAGGAACTGAATGACGATGTGCGGCGCCTGCGCCAGAAAGGAAATTCCGTCGCACGCCGTCCGGCTGTTTTTTCGCTGTATTTACAGCGAGACTACCGCCCTCCCCTTCACTCCGCGGCGGCCCGCGCGCCGTTCAGCGCGCGCCAGACCCGCTCCGGCGTCGCCGGCATGTCGATGTCGTCGACCCCGCGCGCGTGCAGCGCGTCGATCACGGCGTTGATGACGGTCGGCGGCGCGCCGATGGTGCCCGACTCGCCGATCCCCTTCACGCCGAGCGGATTGGTCTTGCACGGGACCTCCTCCAAGGCGGTCTCGACATTGGGCAGCATGGAGGCGCGCGGCATGCTGTAATCCATGAAGCTGCCGGTCAGCAACTGCCCGGAATTGCGGTCATAGACCTGATGCTCCATGAGGGCCTGGCCGATGCCCTGCACCACGCCGCCTTGGATCTGGCCGCGGACGATCATCGGATTCAACACGCGGCCGAGATCGTCGACGACGAAGTAGCGGTCGAGCGTCACCTCCCCGGTTTCCGGGTCCACCTCCACCTCGCAGACATGCGACCCGTTGGGATGGCTAGGCGGCTCCGCGCTGAACGAGCCGCTCGCCTCGAACCCCACGCCGAATTTCTGGGTCAGCGGGCCCATCGGCGCATAGGCGGCCTTCGCCACCTCGGTAATGGGGATCACCTTGTCGGTGCCGGCGACGCGGTATTGACCATCCTTGAACTCGATATCGGCGGCGTCCACCTCCATCATCGCGGCGGCCATCGGCTTGCCCTTCTCGATCAGGGTCTCGGCCGCCGCCTTGAGCGCGTTGCCGCCGACCATGGCGCTGCGCGCCCCATAGGTGCCGCGGCCGATCGCCACCTGCGCGGTGTCGCCCTGCACGTAGCGGATCAGGTCGAACGGAACGCCGGTGATCTCGTGCACGAGCTGAGCAAACACCGTCGCGTGTCCCTGGCCATGCGAATGCGTTCCGCCGAAGACGGTGAGCGATCCGCCCGGATCGAAGCGCAGATCCATGCGCTCGTTGAAGATGCCGCCGAACTCGATGTAGAAGCTGACGGCTCGTCCGCGCAGCTTGCCGCGCTTCTCCGAGGCCTTGCGCCGGGCGGCAAAACCTTGCCAGTCGCTCGCCTTCAGGCATGCGTCCATCAGCCGCTCGAACTCGCCGCTGTCATAGTTCCAGAAAGTCGGCGTGAGGTACGGCAGCTTGCTCGTCGGGATCAGATTGCGCCGGCGGATCTCCGCGGGGTCGATGCCGATGGTGCGGGCGGCGTGCTCGATCAGCCGCTCGGTGAAATAGGCCGCCTCCGGCCGGCCGGCGCCGCGGTAGGGTCCGCTCTGCGACGTGTTGGTGAACAGGCCCTGCGTCGTGATGAACACGTCTTGGACATCATAGGCTTGCGGAATGAAGCGCACCGAGAAGGCGCCGGCCGCAAGGGCGGCGCCGACGAAATAGGCGCCGATGTTGAACAGGCACCGCGCGCGCAAGCCCAAGATCTTGCCGTGCGCGTCGAGCGCGAGCTCGCCGTAATAGATGATGTCGCGGCCCGCGTGGTCGGTCAGCATGCTTTCCGAGCGGGTCGCCAGCCACTTCACCGGGCGGCGCAGGCGACGCGAGGCCCACAGCACGATGGCGTCCTCGGGGAACGGGCCGCCCTTGAGGCCGAAGCCGCCGCCGACATCGGGCGAGACCACGCGCACCCGATTCTCCGGCACGTGGAAGATGTGCGACATCTCCATGCGGGCGCCGTGCGGATTCTGCGACGCGGCGTAGAGCGTGTACTGCTCTTCGGCCGCGTTGTAGTCGCCGATGGCGACCCGCGGCTCCATGCAGACCGGCGACAGGCGGTTGTTCGTCACCCGCAGCTTCACGACATGCTTGGCCTTGGCGAAGGCCGCGTCGGTCGCGTCCTTGTTGCCGAACATGAGACGGAACCCGACATTGCCGTTCGCATTGTCGTCCCAGACCTTCGTCGCGTCCGCCTTGGCCGCGTCCTCGACATCGACCACCGCCGGCAGCGGCTCGTAGTCGACCTCTACCAACTCGGCGGCGTCGCGCGCCTGCGCCAGCGTCTCGGCAACGACGAACGCCACCCGGTCGCCGACGAAACGCACCTTGTCGGCGGCGATCAGCGGCTGGAATGTGCGGTGGCCCTTGGGAGCGCCGACGTCCTCCGGCATCAGATGCGCGGTGAAGCTGCCGAGCTTCTCGGCCACGGCATCGGCGCCGGTGAGAACGCACAGCACACCTGGGGCGGCCTTGGCCTTCGCCGTATCGACGCGGCGGATTCGGGCATGGGCATGCGGCGACAGGACCGGCATGCCATAGGCTTGCGCCGGCAAGTTGATGTCGTCGACGTAGCGTCCCTGGCCCTGCAGGAAACGCTGGTCCTCCACTCGACGCACGGCTTGCCCGATGCCGAACTTGGCCATTTCTCCACGCCCCCTCTTGTTCAACCTGTGTCGCGCGACCTTACTATGATGGCTGCCACCGGCGACCGCTACCGACTGCTACTGACCGCCGGCCTTGATCACCGCGCAGGCGACCCGGTCGCCCGCATTGCCCGACGGTTGGCTCTGATAGTCGTCCGCCTTGGCATGGATCACCAACGCCGTCCCGTCGGGGCCGAACAACGTACCCGCGCCGCTGCCCAGCGTCACGCTGGGGTCGATCACTTCGGCGCGCAGGACCCCGTCGGGCCCAGTGAATTGGTTGGGCATATCTCCCGGGTGCGGACCGCCTTCGGTCTTGTAACCATGCTTCTTGCCGAGCGCATAATGCCCTCCGGCCGAGGCAAATTTCGTGGCCGGATCGCAGTTCCCCTTCTCGTGGATGTGGAAGGCATGCTCACCAGGGGCGAGGCCGTGGACCTCGAACGCAATCAGCACGCCGTTCGGCGTTTGCGTCAGTGTGGCAGCGCCGACGTCCTTGCCCTCGACGTTGATGAAGTTTGCGGTCGCGGTCTGCGCCACCGCCGGGGCGGCCAAGCCCACCGCGCACGCCGTCGCGAAAAACAGGGTTTTCATGCTATCCTCCGGATCTCGATCTCAATGTCAGCAGTATAGCCCGTTCCGTGCAATCTTGCCGCAGGGAGCGGCCTGAGCATAGAGGCAACCGTTTCGTACGTCCGCGGTTCGTTCCGCCTAGCGCGCCTTGTAAGGCGCCGAACATGCCGAACATAACGTAAGGACCATGACGCCGCTGAGCCACGCGCAAGCTCGACGAGAGATGGTTGAGCGGCAGCTCGTCCGCCGCGGCATCGTCGATCCCCAGGTGCTCAAGGCGATGCGCGACGTTCCGCGCGAGGCCTTCGTCGCCGCCAGTCTCGCCCACCGCGCCTATGATGATGCGCCCCTGCCCTTGGCGAATGGGCAGACCATCTCGCAGCCCTATGTCGTCGCCCTGATGGCGGAGGCGGCGCGCATCGGTCCCGGCGATCGCGTGCTCGATGTCGGCACCGGCTCCGGCTACGCCGCCGCCGTGCTGGCGCAACTCGCATCCAAGGTTTTCGGCATCGAGCGTTTCGCCGATCTCGTCCATACGGCGCGGCAGAATCTGGCCCGCGCGGGCGTCGCCAACGTGGACGTGTTCGAGGGCGATGGGACGCTGGGCTTGCCTCAACATGCGCCCTTTGACGCCATCCTGGTCGCCGCCGCCGCGCCCGCTCCGCCCGCCCCCTTGAAGGCGCAGCTCGCCGAGGGCGGCCGCCTGGTGATTCCGGTCCGCGCCGACGGCTATCAGGATCTGCTCGTGTTCACGCGCGAGGGCGACAAGTTCAGCGAGAAAAATCTGGGGCCCGTCCAATTCGTGCCGCTGGTCGGCAAGCAAGTGTTTTCGTGACTCCAGCAGTCGCACCGCCCGGCGGCAACCGGGCATTTCGGCATCGCGAAGGCCTGTGCTAGGTATCCGCGCAAACTTCGCGCCGGTCACTCAATCATCGCGACAAGGGAGAAAGACGCCCCATGGCGAGCTATAAGCTGGTTACCTACCAATCGTCGCAAGGCCCGCGCGCCGGCCTCGTCATCGGCGAGCAGATTTTCGACGCCGCCGAGCTGACCGGCCAATTCTCCTATGTGAGCGTGCTCGACATTCTCAACGACTGGAGGAAGGCCCAGGGCATTCTCGCGGATGCCAGCGCCAAGGGCGGCAAAGGGAAGGGTCTTCCCTTGGCGAGCACCCCATTGCGCGCTCCGGTCCTGTGGCCGTCGGCGATCTACTGCGCCGGCGCCAACTATTCGGATCATGTGGTGGAAATGGCGCGAGCACACAACAGCGAGCCGGAGCCCGACCCGCATAGCGTGGGCCTCAAGCCATGGCACTTCCTCAAGGCGTCACGCACGCTCGCCGATCCCGACGGCAAGGTCACCTTGCCGCCTGCGTCCAAGGAGGTCGATTGGGAAGCCGAGTTGACCGCCGTCATCGGGCGGCAGGCGAAGAACGTTTCGCTCGAGAATGCGCTCGATTACGTGGCCGGATATACGATCGCCAACGATCTTTCGGCGCGCGACCTGATGCGACGCCCGCCGGTACGGCCGACCTCGCCGTTCTTCAGCGACTGGGTCGGGCAAAAGTGCTTCGACGGCGCCTGCCCGCTCGGCCCCTGGATCGTGCCGGCGAGCGACATCGCGGACCCACAAAATCTCGGCATCAGGCTGTGGGTCAACGAGGTGATCAAGCAGGACTCCAACACCGGCAAGATGATCTTCAATCTGGCGGAGCAGATCTCGCACCTGTCGTCCCGGCTCACGCTTTATCCCGGCGACCTGGTCCTTTCCGGCACGCCGTCAGGGGTGGGGGCGGCGCGGAAGGAATTCCTCAAGCCCGGCGATGTCGTCAAGGTCTGGGTCGAGAGCGTGGGAACGCTGACCAATACGTGCGCATAGAGCCCCGACCTTGGCGTTGCCTAAAATGAGAGCGTGCTCGGAGGCATTGTGCTACCGAATTGATCTCGCGCATCATGCGTTCGGGCAACGCGGATTCCAGCCAGCGGACGAGACACCATGACCACGCGACCAACGCTGCGCGTAGGCCTCGCCGGCCTCGGGTCGGTCGGGCTCGCGGTCGCGCGGCGGCTGCAAGCCGGTATTCCGGGTCTCGTTCTCGCCGCAGTGGCGGTTCGCGACGCCGACAAGGCGCATCGAAACCTGCCCGCGGTCGGCGACAAGATTCCGGTGCTCTCGCTGCTTGAGCTCGCCGAGACCTGCGACGTTATCGTGGAGGGCTTGCCGCCAGCCCTGTTCCGCGACGTGGCGGTCCACGCCGTCGAACAGGGGCGCCTGTTCATGCCGCTCAGCGTCGGTCAACTGCTGGAGCATTGGGATTTGGTCGAGCGGGCGCGGCGCACCGGTGCGCGCATTCTGGTGCCGACCGGAGCGCTGATCGGGCTGGATGCCGTGCGCGCCGCTGCCGAAGGCACGATCCACTCCGTGACGATGATCACGCGCAAGCCGCTGCAAGGTCTCGACGGCGCCCCCTATCTGCGCGACCGGGGCATCGCGCTGGCGCATCTCACCACGGCGATGAAGGTGTTTGAGGGATCGGCGCGGGAAGCGGTGCGTGGTTTTCCGGCCAACGTGAACGTGGCGGTGGCGCTCAGTCTCGCCGGCATCGGTCCCGACCGCACCCGCGTCGAGGTCTGGGCCGACCCCGGCATCGACCGCAACACCCACAGCATCGAGGTCGACGCCGATACGGCCCGTTTCAGCATGAGCATCGCCAACGTTCCGTCGGAAAACCCGCGCACCGGCCGGATCGTGGCGCTGAGCACCGCGGCGGCGCTGCGCGGCCTCGTCTCCGAGCTGAAAATCGGAACTTAAACCCCGGCGCCGGCTCGCGTTTGCGGCTGCGGATTGGCACGGCCGGCCTCCGCGAGGATGCGCGCGAGCCTGAGCAACCGATCATCGGTGGCCCAATCTTCCAGCGAGACCGGCAGACGCTGGCGCCAATTCGCGTGCTCGGTGGTCGTTCCCGGCACGTTGGGTTGGTCCTTGATCTCCAGGACGTCCTCCAAGGACACGACCAGGAGACGGCTCGGCGTCAGGGCGAGGTAGCGTGTGACAGCGGCGACGTCGACTTGGCCGTCGTGCAACAATCCGCGCCGCCCCAGCGCGTCGCGCATGGCCTCGACCGCCCGCGCGCGCTCCTCGTCGGTCTCGCCTGGATCGATGCCGAGACCGCGCTTCACGGCCAGATCGTAGCTTGCCAACCAGCCGGTCAAGGTCGGCAGATCGTGGGTGCTGAAGGTGACCAGGGCGTTCGCCGGATAGCGTTCCGGGGGGTGGAAGCTTCCGTCCCATCCGCGCTCGAACATCATGACGCGATAGGACCACAAGCCCCAATCGGCCATCGTCTCGCGAAAACCTTCGGGCACGGTGCCGAGATCCTCGCCGATCACGATCGATCGGTAGTGGACGCTCTCCTGCGCGATCACCGCCAGCAATGGCTCGAACGGGAAATGCAGATAGGCTCCCATGCTCGGGTGCATGCCGTGCGGAATGACAAACAACCGCTTGAGGCCGAGCACATGGTCGAGCCGGATGGCTCCGGCGTGCCGCATGGCGGCGGCGAGCATCCGGCGGAACGGAGCGAATTCCAGCGCCACGAGCTCGGCCGGATTGAACCCGGCGAGGCCCCAATTCTGTCCGGCCGTGTTCAGCAGGTCAGGTGGCGCGCCGACCGACAGGTGGGTCAGGACTGCGGTCTGCTCACTCCAAGCATCGGCGCCGCAGGAGTCGACCCCTACCGCGACATCGAGGTAAAGGCCGATCGGCAGACCGAGGCGGTGCGCCGCATCCCGGCAGGCGCCGAGCTGGCGATCCGCAATCCATTGCACGAACTCGTAGAATTCGAACTCGCTCGATTGCGCTCCGCGTAGCTCGTTCAGCGCGGCGTCGCTTGGGCAGCGCCATTCCGGCGGCCAGTCCCACCACGGGCCGCCATAGCGGCGGCGGAGAACCTCGAAGCCCGCGAATTGCGCCAAGGCTTGTCCCTGCTCGGCGCAGAAGGCGAAGAAGTCCTGCCGCCGTGTCGGGCTCGCGTGCGCACGGAATGCGTCATAGGCAAGCCGCAAGCCCTTGAGCTTGGCTGCGGCGACCCCAGCATAGTCCACTTGTCCGGCGGCACGCAGCCGCTGCACGTCTCCATCCAAGCCGGCATCGCGCAGGCCGGGAAATTCAGGAATCACGGCAACGTCGATGTAGAGCGGATTGAGGAACAGCCGGCTGTTCGCCGCATAGGGGCTGGCAAGCTCGGGGCGGTCATCGAATAGGGCGTGCAAGGGATTGAGGCCGATGCCGGCGGCACCGAGCTTGGCGGCAAGCTCGACGAGATGCCTGAGGTCGGTGAAATCGCCGATGCCCCAATTGCGGTGCGAGCGCACGCTGTAGAGTTGCACGGCGAGTGCCCATAGCCTTCCGCCGCCATCGCCCTGGTAGGCGTGCTCGGGGGCGACCAGCAACGTCGCCTCGTCGTTCGTTTCTCCCTGGTTCGAAACGATGTTGAACCGGAGGCGATACATGCCGACCGCGAGGTCATCCGGCAATCGAAACGCCGCGACTTCGAACTGACCGCTGGTGACAGGTTTGCCTGCCGCGAGGACCGTCCAGCGCACGATCGAGCCCTGCGGAAGATCAGGCAGATCGAGCTTTGAGGGTCGCCCCTTCCGCAGCACGATCGTTGGAGGGAGCAACCGCCGTTGCGGCGGCGTCGCATGAGCCGCAACGGCCTCGACGATCCTAGCGAGTGCTTCGGGCTCAAGAATTCGCCGATGCCCGCGGGCGTCATAATAATCCGACTCGATGCCCCAAAGGGCAGCCACCTCGGACAGGCGATCCATTGAGTTTAGCGGCTCTGCAGCGTGGCCCGTTCAGCGCTCACAAACGGCGCGTCCTGCTCCGGCACATCCGGAGATGTTGCCGCAAGCGCCGCCATAAAATCAGCATACCAGGAATTGATGTCGGAGTCTTCGATGGTGGTCATCATGCTTTGCCAGCGTTCGCGTCGCTCCTCCGCCGCCATGCTGAGCCCCTTGACGATCGTCGCTGCCATCTGGTCGACATCATGCGGATTGACGAGCAGCGCCGCATCGAGTTGCGCGGCCGCGCCGGCGAATTCAGAGAGCACCAGCACGCCCGGGTCGAGCGGGTTCTGCGCCGCGACATATTCCTTGGCCACCAAATTCATGCCGTCGAAAAACGGCGTCACCAATCCGACCCGCGCGGTTCGGTAGAGACCCGCCAGCGTGGATTGGGCGAAGCCCCGCGTCACGTAGCGGATCGGCACCCAATCGATGTCCCCGTGGCGGCCATTGATCTCACCGACGAGAGCCGCCAAGTCGGTTTGCAGCCGGCTATAGGCGTCGATCTGACCACGGGAAGGGACGGCGACCTGCAAGAGCGACAGATCCCCCCTGAGCCGTGGGTGCAATGTAAACAGCCGGTCGATCGCTCGGAAGCGGTTGTCGAGCCCCTTGGAATAATCGATGCGGTCAACCCCAATGGCAAGCTTGCCGCCCTGGAGGCTCGCCCGCAGCCGCGACACCTCCGGCCGGGTGGCGGCCTTGGTCGCCTGCTCGGCAAATGCGCGCGGGTCGATGCCGATCGGAAAGGCGGCAAGCCTCGTCCCCGTCGTGACGACCCGGGCTCCCTCGACCACCGCCAGCTGCAGCTCGTGCTCGACATAATCGACGAAATTCGCTTGATCGCGTGCCGTCTGAAATCCGAGCAAGTCGTAATGAAGCATCGCCTCCGCGAGTTCACGATGGTGCGGCAGCTTGCCGAACGCAGAGCGATGCGGGAAGGGAGTATGCAGGAAGAAGCCGGTCGGCCGGTCGACTTCCAGCTCGCGGAGTTCCTGCGCCAAGGCGAGGAAATGATAGTCGTGGATCCAAATCAACGAATTAGGCTTGAGGTATGGCCGCAAGGCCCGGGCCATGAATGCGTTGATCTGGCGATAGGACGCATAGTCATCATCGTCGGTCCGGATCAGGTCCGGCCGTGAATGCAACACCGGCCATAGTGCCGAATTGGCAAATCCTTCGTAGAAGCGCTGGTAGTGCGCCCCAGGCAAGTCAAGCCGCGCGAGCGTACCGCTTCCCAGCGCCTCAAGGGCTGCGAGCGGCTCCTTTCGGCTTGCGTCCGACAGCCGGCCGCTGGTTCCCACCCAAATGGCACCCGAGGCCTTGACGGCCTGGATCAGGGCCGAGGTCAAGCCGCCCTCGATGGGCCCGCCCGGCTTGGGATCGGCGACCCGGTTCGATACTAGAATAACGCTCACCACGGACCTCCAATGCCTTGATGAACAACGGATTAGCGGAACGTCGGTTCCGAATTCTCCGCCGCGAATTTCTCGTTTACTAAGGATAAAAATTCCGCATGGCAGGCGTCTTGCAGCAGTATCTTGCAATTGGACCTGATCGGTCCAAGATCGTTCCGCGACTGGAACCCAACCTCGTTTTATTGCAGGTTTTGTGCCATGCACGAGCCGCCAACGCCGCCGCAGCGAATACGACGGCGGAATGTCCCCGCCCTTAGGCAATCTGAGCGCCGTCACAGTGAACGTCTCACTACCCGCTGACTCTTCAGATCGCCGATTTTTCGTCGAGAGCATCTATCCCAGCGTTGACGCCGGACAATTCCCGGTCAAACGGATCGCCGGAGAGGCCTTCGATGTCTGGGCGGATATCTTTCGCGACGGCCATGCGGTCATCGCCGCAGCCCTGCTTTGGCAACGCGAGGGCGAGACGAGCTGGCAAGCTAGCCCGATGCGCTACTTCGACAACGACCGCTGGGTCGGCAGCTTCACCCCTCCCCAGCCTGGCCGCTATCGCTACGCCATCGAGGCGTGGACGGACGCATTCGCGACCTGGCGTCGCGACTATCTCTTGAAGCGCGAAGCCGGCCTGGACGTGACCCTCGAGGGCCAGGAAGGTCGCGCGTTGCTCGAAGACGTAATGGATCAGCCGAATATCATCGTCGAGGCACGCCAAAAGTTCGATGTTGCCAACGATTCGCAAGCGCTGTTAGCGGAAGCCCTCTTGGCGGCGATGGCGGAGCATCAGCCGCGTCCGGATCTGACCCGCAGCGGGGTCTTTCCGCTTATCGCCGACCGGCCGCTGGCCCAGGCGGGCGCCTGGTACGAAATGGTGCCGCGGAGCCAAGGCCGGATTGCCGGAGCGCACGGGACGTTCGATGATTGCATTGCCCGCGTGCCCGAGATCGCCGGACAAGGCTTCGATGTGCTGTATCTTACCCCGATTCATCCGATCGGCCGCACCAACCGGAAGGGGCGTAACAACGCGCTGAAGGCAAGCCGGGGCGATCCGGGCAGTTTTTACGCGATCGGCTCGTCGGAAGGCGGGCATGACGCGATCCATCCGCAGCTTGGCACACTCGACGACTTTCGCCGCCTCGTCGCCACCTGCCATAGACACGACATGGAGATTGCGCTCGATTTTGCGACCCAGTGCTCGCCCGATCATCCGTGGCTCACGCAGCACCCCCGCTGGTTCAAGCGCCGCTCGGACGGTTCGATCCGTTATGCCGAGAATCCGCCGAAGAGGTACGAGGACATCGTCAATCCCGATTTCGATTGCGCGGATCGGGGAGCCCTTTGGCGGGCGCTGCGCGACGTCGTGCTGTTCTGGGTCGATCAGGGGGTGCGGGTCTTTCGCGTCGACAATCCGCACACCAAGCCTTTGCGCTTCTGGGAGTGGTTGATCCGCGAAGTCCAGACCCGCGACCCTGGCGTGATCTTCCTATCCGAAGCATTTACCCGCCCAAAGGTCATGAAGGCTTTGGCGAAGCTCGGCTTTAGCCAATCCTACAGCTACTTCACCTGGCGCTCGACCAAGGAAGAATTGCAGGCCTATTTGAGCGAGCTCACGGGCTATCCGGAGCGCGAGTATTTTCGCCCCAATTTTTTCGTCAACACGCCGGATATCAATCCCTTCCATCTGCAGGGCGGCGAGCCTTGGATCTTCAAGGCACGCGTCGCGCTCGCTGCCACGCTGTCGTCCAACTACGGCATCTACAACGGCTTTGAGCTGCTCGAGCACGAGCCCATTCCGGGCAAGGAGGAATACCTGAATTCGGAGAAATATGAGCTGACGGTGCGCGACTGGAACAAGCCCGGCAACATCAAGGATTATATTGGCCGGCTGAACCAAATTCGGCGCAATAATCCCGCCCTGCTGCAGACTGCCGATCTACGCTTCGTCGCCGTCGATGACGCCGAGGTCATAGGCTTTGTCAAGGAATCGACCACGCACGACAATGCGGTCGCCGTGGCCGTTGCGCTCACGGCGCACGGGCCGAGGCAATTCTGGTTTCACTTCGGCGACCTCGAGATTGGTCCGCCGGGCGCCCGCCGGCGCGTAACATCGATTGAGAACCTCGTGACCGGGGAGCGGCACGCGATCGAATGGGGCGGCGTCCGGCTGCGCGTTGATCAAACGCGCGATCCGGCGCTGTATTTCCGCTGCCATGCTTGAAACAAGTCCCGCTTCGTCGCCGCAGGTCGCCGCCGATAGTCACCCGGTCGACGAGCTTTGGTACAAGGACGCGATCATCTACCAGCTGCATGTGAAGGCCTTTGCCGATCACAACAGCGACGGCATCGGTGACTTCACTGGCTTGACCGAACGGCTCGATTATCTGCAGGATCTCGGCGTCACGGCGCTATGGCTGCTGCCGTTCTATCCCAGTCCGGGCCGCGACGACGGCTACGACATCGCTGATTACCGGCGAATCAATCCCGATTTCGGCACGATGAAGGACTTCCGCCGCTTCATGACGGAAGCGCATCGCCGCGGTCTGAGGGTGATCACCGAACTGGTGGTCAACCACACGTCCGACGAGCACCCCTGGTTCAAGCGCGCAAGGCGCAGTCGTCCGGGATCCGATGCCCGCAACTGGTACGTTTGGAGTGATACGGACCAGCGCTACTTGGACACCCGCATCATCTTCAACGATACCGAAAAGTCGAACTGGGCTTGGGACGCGGAAGCCGGCGCCTATTACTGGCATCGCTTCTTCTCACATCAGCCCGATCTCAATTTCGATAATCCGCGCGTGCTGTGGGCCATTATCCAGGTCATGCGGCGGTGGTTGGACATGGGCGTGGACGGCTTCCGGCTCGATGCCATTCCCTATCTTTGCGAGCGCGAAGGCACTAATAACGAGAACCTCCCGGAGACGCACGCCGTCATCAAGCGCATCCGCGCCGAGCTCGACTCCTATGCGCGCGGACGCCTGCTGCTGGCCGAGGCCAATCAATGGCCTGAAGACGTCAGCGCCTATTTCGGCGAGGGCGACGAATGCCACATGGCCTACCACTTCCCGCTGATGCCGCGCATCTATATGGCCATTGCCCGCGAAGACCGCTTTCCCATCACCGATATCTTGCGACAGACGCCCGACATTCCGGCGAATTGCCAGTGGGCGCTGTTCTTGCGTAACCATGACGAACTCACCCTCGAAATGGTGACCGATGCCGAGCGCGATTACCTGTGGTCGACCTACGCGGCCGATCCTCGGGCCCGCATTAATCTCGGCATCCGCCGGCGGCTTGCACCTTTGATGGACAACGACCGCCGAAAAATTGAGCTGATGAACTCGCTGCTGATGTCGTTCCCCGGCACGCCGATCATCTATTACGGCGACGAAATCGGCATGGGCGACAACATCTATCTCGGCGACCGCAACGGGGTGCGCACCCCCATGCAGTGGACGCCGGACCGAAACGGCGGGTTCTCGCGTTGCGATCCGGCCAAGCTCTATTTGCCGATGATCATGGACCCCGTCTACGGCTATCAGGCCGTGAACGTCGAGGCTCAGTCGCGCAGCCTTTCGTCGCTGCTGAACTGGATGAAGCGGCTGATCGCCGTGCGCAAATCGAGCCAAGTGCTCGGCCGCGGCAGCCTCACCTTCCTGCGGCCCTCGAATCGATCCGTGCTGGTCTATGTGCGCCAATACGAGGGCGAGGTCATCCTTTGCGTCGCCAATCTCTCGCGTTCCGCGCAGGCTGCGCAAATCGATCTGTCCGAGTGGCGCGGCCGGGTGCCGCTCGAGCTGCTGGGACGCACCCAGTTTCCAGCGATCGGCGAGACGCCCTACCTGGTCACGCTCGCGCCTTACGGCTTCTTCTGGTTCTATCTGCGCGAGCGGGTCGAGCCGAGCAGCGAAACCACCATTGCGCCGGAGGTCGTGACGCTGGTCATGGGCGACGGCTGGGCGTCGCTGGTTGAAGGACGCTCACGCCGAACCCTGGAACGCGATGTGCTGCCGAACTTCCTACCCGCGCGCCGCTGGTTCGCCGACAAGGATTCGGACCTGCAGACGGCATCGCTGCAAACTGCGATCCGATTGTCGTCGGGCGATCCCGGCTTCATGCTGACACTGATAGAGGCAACCACGCGCCGCGGGACGAGCCGTTATGTCCTGCCGCTCACCGTCAAGTGGGGCCGCTTCGACGGCATCGGCGCCAACCTTGCGCATGTGGTGGCGGGCGTACGGCGGGGCCCGCGCGAAGGCACCATGCTCGACGCCTGCGCGGATCGGGATTTTGTAGCGCTGTTACTGCGCAACATCCACGACGCCGAGACGATCGAGGCCGGGCACTGCCGGGTTGCGTTCCGTCCGACGCAAGTGTTCAAAGCGATGCCGGCGCCGCAAATCGAAGGGGCGCACGCCCTCGAACGCGAGCAGTCGAACACCACGGTCATTGCCGATTCCGCGTTCGTCGTGAAAATCTTGCGGCGCGTGACAGTGGGTGCGCATCCGGAAGCGGAAATGGGGCGGTTCCTCACCGACGTCGCGGGCTACCAGAACACCCCCCCCCTGCTGGGAACGATCGAGCTCATCGAGGGGCAGGATTCGAGCACGCTCGCCGTCATCCATAAATTCGTCGGGAACCAAGGGGATGCCTGGTCGGTCAGCGACGCCTATCTCGACCGCTACATCGACGAGCAGCGCGTGCTCGCTGCGGGCGCGCCAGCCGAAGGTACCGAAGAGGCCGCTTATCTGCATCGAATGCGGCAGATCGGGCGCCGCACCGCCGAGCTCCACAATGCCCTCGCCAGCCGTCCGGACATCGCCGATTTTGCGCCCGAACCAATCAGCGCGGAGGACGTTTCATCCTGGACCAGCGCATTGCTGCTCCGGGCCGAAAGGACGCTCGACGGCCTCGCGGCACGACTTGATCGTTTGAGCGGCACCGGCCGCGCCAACGCCGAGATCCTGCTCGAGCGGCGGGACGAGGCGCGGGTGAAGATTCGGACGTGTCTGCCAGATCGCGTCGACGCGGTACGAATCCGTCACCACGGCGACTTCCATCTCGGCCAAATGCTATTCGCAAAGGACGACGTGTATATCATCGATTTCGAAGGAGAGCCGCAGCGCGATCTTGCGGAGCGCCGCCGCAAGATGCCGGCTGCACGAGACGCGGCCGGCCTCATTCGTTCGCTGGACTACTCCGCCGCGGGTGCCTTCGACCGTGCCGTGCAGGCTTGGCCCGACGACCACAGTCGGATGCTGCAGGCGCTCGCGCATTGGCGTGAAAGCTCGGTCCAGGCGTTTCTGAGCTCTTATCAAGAAGCCCTGACCAATCCCGTCCTGTGGCCGTCCAATCCAGACGACTCCAACCGCCTGCTGAAATTCTTTTTGCTGGAAAAAGCATTCTACGAAATCGAGTACGAGCTCGCCAACCGGCCGACCTGGCTGCACATCCCCTTGGCCGGAGCCCGCCGCATCCTGTTCGCGCACGAGGGCGAAGGCTGATGGAGGAACTTTCGTCCGATGCGCTTGCCGTTCTTGGTGGACGGCACGCGGATCCGTTCCACTATCTCGGTCCGCATTTCGAAGGCGGTCGCCCAGTCGTGCGGGTGCTCTTGCCGAATGCGACCCGCGTGACGGTTCTGCACGAGGCAGGCGACGAGATCGATTTGCCGCGCATCCACAAGGGCGGCCTGTTTGCCGGACCGGTCGCTCGGCCCGACCGGCGTTACCGCCTGCGCGCCCGCTTCGGCGACGACGTCGTTGAAATGGAGGACGCCTATCGATTTGCTCCGGTGATCTCCGATTTTGATTTGCATCTGCTCAATGAGGGCACGCATCGGCGGCTTTATGACCGGCTCGGTGCGCATCCGTTGATTCATGAAGGCGTTGGCGGCGTGTCGTTTGCGGTGTTTGCTCCCAACGCAAGGCGCGTCAGCGTCGTAGGCGAGTTCAATTTTTGGGACGGACGCCGCCATGGCATGCGCGTGCGCGGCAACGGATTTTGGGAAATATTCGTCCCGGGTGTCCAGGCCGGCGCCAAGTACAAGTACGAAATCCTTGGCGCCCACGGCGCGCTGCAGCCGCTCAAATCCGACCCGGTTGGCTTTGCCGCCGAATTGCGGCCGGCGACGGCCTCCATCGTGGTGGACGCCGATAAGCTTCGCAAGCCGTCGCCGGGCCCGCCGGACATCAATAGTCTCAGCGCCCCGATGTCGATCTACGAGGTGCATCTGGGATCATGGCGGCGGCGGCCCGAGCAAGACCGACGCTGGCTGACCTACCGCGAGCTTGCCGACGAGCTGCCGGCCTACGTGAAGGACATGGGATTTACCCATATCGAGCTCCTGCCGGTGATGGAGCATCCGTTCGACGGGTCGTGGGGCTACCAACCGATCGGTCTTTTTGCTCCGACCGGCCGCTTCGGCGGCCCCGCGGATTTCGCGGCCCTTGTCGACGCCTGCCATTGCGCCGGCCTCGGCGTCATCCTCGACTGGGTGCCCGGTCATTTTCCCGACGACCCGCACGGGCTGAGTTATTTCGACGGCACCGCCCTCTACGAGCACGCCAATCCCATGCAGGGTCGACACCTCGACTGGAACACGCTGGTCTACAACTACGGTCGCATCGAGGTTGCCAATTTTCTTGCCTCCAACGCGCTGTTTTGGCTCGATCGCTACGGCGTCGACGGACTGCGCGTCGATGCCGTCGCGTCTATGCTGTATCTCGACTATAGCCGCCCGTCTGGCGGCTGGATTCCCAATCGCTTCGGCGGGCGCGAGAATTTAGAGGCCATCGACTTCATCCGCCGCTTCAACACCGAGGCTTACGGTGAGCACCCGAACGCTATGACAGCGGCGGAGGAATCCACCGCCTGGCCGATGGTTTCACGCCCCGCCGACGTCGGCGGCCTGGGCTTCGGCTACAAGTGGAACATGGGCTGGATGCACGACACATTGCGTTATATCTCCAAGGATCCGATCCATCGCAAGCATCACCACGGCGATGTCGTGTTCGGGCTGCACTACGCGTTCTTCGAAAATTTCATTCTGCCGCTCTCCCACGACGAGGTCGTGCACGGCAAAGGCTCAATCCTCGGCCGTATGCCCGGCGACAGCTGGCAGCGCTTCGCCAATGTCCGCGCCTACTACGCTTTCATGTTCGCGCATCCAGGCAAGAAGCTTCTGTTCATGGGCAACGAGTTCGCGCAGGAACGCGAATGGAGCCACGATCAAAGCCTCGACTGGAATTTGCTTCAGGAGCCGCGCCACGCCGGGGTCCAGGCGCTGGTCCGCGATCTCAACCGACTCTACCGATCGGTCCCAGCGCTGCATGAGCTCGATTGCGAGGCCGAGGGCTTCGAATGGATCGTCGCCGATGACACCGATCGCAGTATCTTCGTTTGGCAGCGCAAGGGGCGAAGTCCGAGCGAGCGCTGTGTTGTCATCGTCAACTTCACTCCGGAAGTGCGGAAAGAATACCGAACCAAGGTCCCGCTCGGCGGTGCATGGCGCGAAGTGCTCAACAGCGATGCCGCCGTCTACGGCGGGACGAATGTCGGGAACGCCGGGCTCGTCCCGTCGTTTGTTGAGGGTGACGGTTTCGAGATCAACCTCGTCCTTCCTCCGCTCGCTGCGCTCTATCTGGTCCCGGAGCGCTAGGATGCGGATCACGGCTGGTGCTCCGCACCCGCTCGGAGCAACCTGGGACGGGCGCGGCACCAATTTCGCGCTGTTCTCCGCCAATGCGGAGAAAGTCGAGCTCTGCCTGTTCGACCGGCAAGGGCATCGTGAGCTCGAACGGATAGTTTTGCCGGAATGCACCGAAGATGTCTGGCACGGCTTTCTGCCGGATGTTTCGCCCGGACAGATCTACGGCTATCGCGTATATGGACCGTACGACCCGATGCACGGCCATCGGTTCAATCCCAACAAGCTCCTGATCGATCCGTACACCCGACGGCTTGCCGGGCACCTCACCTGGAGCGACACACACTACGGCTATCGCCTCGGCAGCCCGCGCGCCGATCTCTCCTTCGATCGTCGCGACAATACGCGTGGCATGCCCAAGTCGGTCGTGATCGACGAAGCCTTCACTTGGGGAAACGATCGCCCGCCGCGCATCCCGTGGGAGCACAGCATCATTTATGAGGCTCACGTCAAAGGGGTGACGCAGTTGCGCGACGACGTGCCAACGGGATCGCGCGGCTTGTTCCGCGGGCTCGCGGCCCCCGGCGTGATTGATCACCTCAAGCGCCTCGGCGTCACCAGCTTGGAGCTGCTCCCGATCCACGCCTTCATCGACGACCGTCGCCTAGTGGATCTCGGCTTAAAGAACTATTGGGGCTACAACACGCTCTGCTTCTTCGCACCGGAGCAACGCTACGCGGCGGAGGATCCGCTTGACGCCTTTCGTTCCACGGTGTCGCGGCTGCACGATGCCGGGATCGAGATTATCCTCGACGTCGTCTACAATCACACTGCCGAAGGCAACCATTTGGGGCCGACGCTCTCTTTCCGCGGCATCGACAATGCGTCCTACTATTGGCTCAAGCCCGATAATCCTCGCTACTACGACGATTTCACCGGCACCGGCAATGCGCTCAATCTGACGCATCCGCGAGTCTTGCAGCTGGTCATGGACTCGCTACGCTATTGGGTCTCGCGGTGCCATGTCGACGGATTTCGCTTCGACCTCGCAAGTACGCTAGCCCGCGGTCCAAACGGGTTCGATGCCCGCTCCGCGTTCTTCACCGCGATCAGGCAGGACCCGATCCTCGCCAATGTCAAGCTGATCGCCGAGCCCGAGGCCAAGGTCCCAGGGCTCGGCGATCAGCTTGACATAGGCGAGGATCGGGTCCTGCCTGATCGCGGTGAAGAACGCGGAGCGGGCATCGAACCCGTTTGGACCGCGG
>JBKQHQ010000223.1:0-10729 GCA_052148715.1 Xanthobacteraceae bacterium
CGGCGCTGCGGCCGCGTGCGCGAAACGCTGGCGATCGTCATTCTCGTCGCCGGTGGTCGCAACGCCGCGCACGCGCGGGCCGAAACGCCGCTCGAGGCCGGCGAGCACCGCGCCGTTGCGTCCGGCCGCCACGACCCGGGCCGCGCCGAGGGCGAGCGCCACGGCGACGCCGGCTGAGCCGAAATTGCCGGTCGCGCCGTTGACCAGCAGCGTCTCGCCGGGCTCGAAGCCGATCGCCAGCAAGCCGCCATAGGGCACGGCGCAGGTCCCGAGCGCGCACCATTTCGCGGCGTCGGCGGGATCGATGGCGCCGAGCGGCGTCACGTTCTCGATCGGCAGCCGCATCTGCTCGGCGAACGCGCCGTGGCGATAGTGGCGCAGCAGTTTCTTGGCGCCCTCGCCGGGGGCCGCTAGGCCGAGAAGCGCGATGTCGGGCGCGAGCGCGTCGTCGCGCGAACGGATCGTCGGATCGCACGATACCCAGTCGCCGACCGCGAGTTTTGTCGCGTCCGGGCCGACAGCGCGGATGCGGCCGACCGCGCCGGCGCCGGGCGCGAGCGGTAATTCCAGCGCGTAGTTGCGCTGACCGCTGATCACCTCGTCCATGTAAGGCAGCACGCGCGCCGCGGCGACGTCGACGATCGCCTCGCCGGAGCCGAGCTCGGGATCCGGCAGCTCCTCGATTTCCAGCGGCGCGCCGAAGGCCTTCAGAATGGCGGCTCTCATGTTCGCTTCCTCGTCGTTGCGTGGCCGCATGCCCATACGATTGCGCTCAGCATCCAGACTTGGCGTCATCCCATAGCGCGCTCTCGAAAAAGGGAACGCCGGTTTTTCGAGAAAAAGCGCGCGACCTCGAGAACCTAGAGCAAATTGCGAGTAACCGGGGCAAATTCCCGGGCGCCCTTGTAGGCGAGGTCGCTGACCTCGCTGCTTCGCTCTCGCTCGCAATGACGGCGGAACGGTCACGCCAATTTCTTTCACCCGATTGCCCTGCTCGTGCAGAATTATGCGCTTGACAAGCCCGGGATGAGGGACCGCTGCTACAGAATGGCGCCGCCCGGGAATCTGCCCCGGTTACAAATTGCGTTTTCCAGCGCGACGCCATTTGCTCCAGGCCATCGGTCGAGGCTGTCGAATGCGGCGCGGCGCCGCTCAGAGCTCCTGGCGCGTCGGACGGAACAGGATCTCGTTGACGTCGACGTCCTCCGGCTGGGTCATCGCAAATTCGACCATGCGTGCGAACGTGTCGGCGGGGATGGCGTTGGCCTCGTAGAAAGCGCGGACGCCTTGGGCGAAACCGGCGTCGGTGATGCTATCGGGCAGCTCGCTCATGACAGCGCCCGGCGAAATGATGGTGGTGCGGATGTTGTAGGGCTTCACCTCCATGCGCAGCCCCTCGGAAATAACGCGCACCGCATGCTTGGTCGCGGCGTAGACCGTGCTGCCCTGCCTCACCTTGTGGCCGGCGACCGAGGACACGTTGATGATGTGGCCGCTCTTCTCAGCCTGCATCGGCGGCAGCGCCGCGGCGATGCCATAGAGCACGCCCTTGATGTTGACGTCGATCATTTGTTCCCAGTCCTCGACCCTCAGCCGTTCCAGCAGCGAATGCGGCATCACGCCGGCGTTGTTGAGGATCACGTCGAGCCGGCCGTATTTGGCGAGCGCGCGCGCGACCAGCGCCTCGACCTCGGTAAACACGGTGACGTCGGTTTTGACGACGGCGTCAGCGTCGAGCCCGAGGTCCTTGGCGATCGCCTGCAGCCGGTCGAGCCGCCGCGCGCCCAGCACGAGCTTCGCGCCTCCCGCCGCGAGCCGACGCGCGGTCGCTTCGCCGAGCCCGCTGCTCGCGCCGGTAATGACGACGACTTTGCCCTCGATTCCTTTGGTCATGGCTGATTTCCTTGTTCTTCCCGCGCTTTGCGCAGATTGACATAGACGTGGTAGGTGACCGCGTCCCAGGCGTTGTGGATGCCGATGAACAGCAGCGCGAGCGCCACGCCGCCGATGCCGAACAGCGCCTCACGGGCATCCCAGACGCCCGCGACGGCGGCGACGGCGAGGGTTGCGTAGGCTGCCAGCGGCAGTGCGAAATGAAACAGCCAATCCTCGAACGCCGGCTGGTAGGTCACCGGCCGGGTGAGCCGCCAGCCGGTCAGCAGCGCATAGATGAGGCCGCCGAGGCCGACGACTGCGCAGATGGCTGCGGGCGGCAGGAGCGAGGGCCAGGGCCAGGGCGCGCGCAGGATCGCGGAGAGAAACAGCACGACGCCGAAGTGGATCACGGTCGGCGTCGAATAGGCCGCTCCGGCCTCCGGAGACACGATCCTGGGCACGGCCGCAATCAGAGTGATGACGACGAACTGCAGGCCGATCAGCGCGCCTGCCGCACTGCCGACGATGGCATAGAAACTGTCCCATTGCGCCAGCCATTGCATGCGCGTCAGGCTCCGTAGCGCCCGAACCGGCAGGCGAGCCGAGGTCCGCCCTCGCCCTCGTAAGCGAGTTCGCCGACCAGCAGCGCGAAGGGCTCCGTATATCTGGCGATGCGCATATGTCCTCTCCGCGCCCTCAGAGCCCGGTCATCCTCTCGACTGCCTCGGGATAGCGTTCGCCGACCACCGGGATTTTGGCCGACGCGCTTTCGATCTCCTCGAGATCGGCGCCGGAGAGTACGATCGCCGCCGCCCCGAGGTTCTCTTCCAGCCGATGCATCTTCGTCGTGCCAGGGATCGGCACGATCCATGGTCGCTTGGCGAGGACCCAGGCGAGCGCGATCTGCGCCGGCGTCGCGCCTTTGCGCGCCGCGATGCGGCCGATGAGATCGACCAACGCCTGGTTCGCCGCGCGGGCCTCGACGGTGAACCGCGGCAGCGTACTGCGGAAGTCGTTGGCGGCGAATTCGGTGCCCGCGTCGATCTTGCCGGCCAAAAATCCCTTGCCGAGCGGGCTGTAGGCGACGAGGCCGACGCCGAGTTCCTCGAGGGTCGGAAATACGCTGACCTCATGCTGGCGCGTCCACAGCGAGAATTCGTTCTGCACTGCCGCGAGCGGCTCGACGGCGTGGGCGCGCCGGATCGTCTGCACGCCGGCCTCGGAGAGGCCGAAATGCCGGACCTTGCCTTCGCGGATCAGCTCCTTCACCGTCCCCGCGACGTCCTCGATGGGCACGTTCGGGTCGACGCGATGCTGATAGAAGAGGTCGATGACCTCTGTGCGCAGCCGCTTCAGCGAGGCCTCACACACCTCGCGGATGCGCGCGGGCCGGCTGTCGAGCCCGAGCCAGCCCGGCGAGCCGTCGCTCTTCAGCCGGAACCCGAATTTGGTGGCGATGACGACCTTTTCGCGCAGCGGCGCGAGCGCCTCGCCGACCAGCTCTTCGTTCGTGTAGGGGCCGTAGACCTCGGCGGTGTCGAAGAAATCGACGCCGAGTTCGACAGCCTTGCGGATGAGAGCGATCATCTCGCCCTTGTCGGCGGCGGGGCCATAGGAAAAGCCCATGCCCATGCAGCCGAGACCGATCGCGGAGACCTCGAGGCCTCCACGTCCCAATTTGCGCTTTTGCATTTCAGTCTCCTCGAGCCGAATATTGCTCGTCGCTGACCTTCTCGAGCCAGTCGACCGCCTTGCCGTCCAGCGCTTCCTGGATCGCGATATGGGTCATCGCGGTCGACGGCGCCGCGCCGTGCCAGTGCTTCTCGTTGGGCTCGAATGAGATCACATCGCCGGGCGTGATCTCCTCGACCGGCCCGCCCCAGCGCTGCGCGCGGCCGACGCCGTAGGTGACAATGAGGATCTGGCCGAGCGGGTGGGTGTGCCAGGCAGTGCGCGCGCCGGGCTCGAACGTGACCGAGTTTCCGGCCGCGCGCGCCGGCGGCGCGACCGGAAACAGCGGGTCTATGCGCACGACGCCCGTGAACCAATCGGCCGGCCCCTTGCCGGAGGGCTGCGAGCCGTTGCGCTGAATTCTCATCGAGCCTCTCCTCGTCGACATGCGAGCCCGAGGCTCGCCTGCGGCCCAAGATAGGGGAGGCGCGAACGCAGGAGTAGATGGTAAAAGCCGCATGCCTTTATGATGGAGATTCATGAATGCCCCGCGATCGCCTGCACGACGTCATCGCGTTCGTCGCCGTCGCCCGCGAACGCAGTTTTACGCGCGCAGCGGCGCGGCTGGGGGTGTCGCAGTCCGCGCTGAGCCATACGATTCGGGGGCTCGAGGCCCGGCTGGGCTTGCGCCTCCTCGCCCGCACCACGCGCAGCGTCGCGCCGACGGAAGCGGGCGAGCGCCTGCTGCGCGCGGTCGGGCCGCGGTTCGACGAGATCGGTCAGGCGCTCGATCAACTGAGCGAATTGCGCGAGAAGCCCTCGGGCCTGGTGCGCATCACCGCGGCCGAGCACGCGGCCCAGTTCGTGCTCTGGCCGGCCGTCGCGAGACTGCTGCCCGAGTATCCCGACATCGAGGTCGAAATCGTCGTCGACCAGGGGCTCACCGACATCGTCGCCGAGCGCTGCGACGCCGGCATAAGGCTCGGCGAGCAGGTGGCCAAGGACATGATCGCGGTCAGCATCGGCCCCGACATGCGCATGGCGGTCGTCGGCTCGCCGGCCTATTTCGCGGCGCATCCGCCGCCGCGGACGCCCGCGGACCTCACCGAGCACAATTGCGTCAACCTGCGCCTGCCGACCTACGGCGGCCTCTACGCCTGGGAGTTCGAGAAGGACGGGCGCGAGATCAAGGCCCGCGTCGAGGGCCAATTGGCGGTCAACTTCAACCCCCTGCGGCTCGCTGCGGCGCTCGCCGGCGTTGGGCTCGCGATCGGGCTCGAGGGTGAGTTCGCGCCTAATGTCGAGCGCGGCGAGCTCATTCGCGTGCTCGAAGACTGGTGCCCGCCGTTCCCCGGCTATCACCTCTATTATCCGAGCCGCCGGCAGCCGACGCCGGCTTTCGCCGTGCTGCTGGAGGCGTTGCGCTATCGCGGCTGACCCGCGGCGGCGCGCACGCGGTCGCGCAACGCGATGAGCAGCTCTTCGAGTGTCGCGAGGTCGGCGTCGCGCATCCTGCCCATGGTTTCGCCGATGAAGGCGCGCTGCAGCGCGATCGCTTTTTCCGCTATCGTGCGGCCCGGCCCAGTCAGGTGGATCTCGTACTGCCGGCGGTCCGCCGCCGTGGAGCGGCGCTCGACGAGCCCGGCGCTTTCCAGCCGGTCGAGCAGGCCGGAAATGTTGCCTTTGGTGACATAGAGGCGCTTGGCGAGCTCCTGCTGGCTCACCCCTTCGGCCTCGGTGAGGGTTGTCAGCACGTCGCATTGCGGCACGGAGAGGCCGATGCCGCGCAACTGTTCGGTGATCGCGACGTTCATGCGCGCTTCCAGCCGAATCAGCCGGAACCACACGCGCATCGCCAAGTCGACGGTTTTCGTCGTCATTTCACCCCCATTGCCCTCGATGCCCGAGCGCGCGTCCCTTACATCCGCAACCGCGGCGGAGCAATTTGGCGCGCGGCGGCCGATTGCCAAGCCGCAGCGCCGGCGCCATGTTGCCGCTGCAACCGCGGATCGTGGCAATGCCGCGGGATCGGAGGAACCTATGCTAGGCCTGATGCAGGATTGGCAGCTGCTCATTCACAAGGTCATCGATTTCGCCGCTATCCAGCATCCGCACCGCGAGGTCGTGACGCGGCTCGTCGAAGGGCCGATTCACCGCACCGATTATCGCGAAATCCGCGCCCGGGCGCTGAAAGTGGCGCAGCGCCTCGCCCGCGACGGCATCGAGTCCGGCGATCGCGTCGCGACGCTCGCGTGGAACACCGCACGCCATCTCGAGACCTGGTACGGGATCACCGGCATCGGCGCGATCTACCATACCGTCAATCCGCGCCTGTTTCCCGAACAGATCGTCTGGATCATGAATCACGCCGAGGACCGGTTGTGTTTCGTCGACCTCACTTTCGTGGCCCTGCTCGATTCGGTTGCTCACGAACTGCCGACGGTCGAGCGCTTCGTCGTGCTCACCGACGCCGCCCACATGCCGGCGACCAAGCTGAAGAACGCCGTCGCCTACGAGGACTGGATTGCGGAGGTCGACGGCGATTTCCGCTGGGCTCGTTTCGAGGAGAACACCGCGGCCGGGCTCTGCTACACCTCGGGCACCACCGGCCATCCCAAGGGCGTGCTCTATTCGCACCGCTCCAATGTGTTGCATTCGCTCATCGCCAGCGGCGCCGACTGCGTGACGCTCGGACCCAACGACTCGGTGATGCCGGTCGTGCCGATGTTCCACGCCAATTCCTGGGGCCTCGCCTTCTCCTGCCCGATGAAGGGCGCAAAGATGGTGATGCCGGGCGCCAGGCTCGACGGCGCCTCGGTCTACGAACTGCTCGAGGCCGAGAAGGTGACGATGACCGCCGCGGTGCCGACGGTGTGGATGATGCTGCTCGCCTACCTGCAGAAGACCGGGGCCCGGCTCAGCGCCCTGAAGATGGTGGTGATCGGCGGCGCCGCGTGCCCGCCGGCGATGATCAGGGCGTTCGAGGACGACTACGGCGTCGAAGTGCGCCACGCCTGGGGCATGACCGAGATGAGCCCGATCGGCTCCACCGGCTCGATGAAGGCGCAGATCGTTGGCCGCAGCCACGACCAGATCCACGACGTCAAGGCCAAGCAGGGATGGGCGCCGTTCGGCGTCGAAATGCGCATCGTCGACGCGGCCGGCAAGGCGATGCCGTGGGACGGCAAGGCCTTCGGCCATCTCGAGGTGCGTGGGCCGGCGGTGGCGAAGCGCTACTACCGCGGCGAGGACGACAATATCCTCAGCAAGGACGGTTTCTTCGACACGAGCGACGTCGCGACCATCGATCCCGACGGCTACATGCACATCACCGACCGCGCCAAGGACGTGATCAAGTCGGGCGGCGAGTGGATCTCCTCGATCGAGATCGAGAACCTCGCCGTCGGCCACCCCGACGTCGCCGAGGCCGCGGTGATCGGCGTGCGCCATCCCAAGTGGGACGAGCGGCCGCTGCTCCTCGTCGTGCCGAAAGAGGGCCGCCAGCCCAAGACCGAGGACGTGCTCGAATTCATCCGCCCCCACATCGCCAAATGGTGGATGCCCGACGACATGCAGATCGTGAAGGAGATCCCGCACACTGCGACGGGCAAGATCAACAAGCTCAAGCTGCGCGAGACGTTCAAGGACTACAAGCTGCCGACGGCGTGATCGCGACCGGGGTCGCCGGCCCTCGGGCGCTGAGCCGCCTTGATCGGCGCAACCAGCACTCCGTCATCGCCAGCGCGGAAGACGGCGCGGGGGGTCATTTTTGTCAAGCGTTTGGGTGATTTCAAAGGCTCGAGCTGTCGTTTTTGTCACCCCCCCCTGCGCCGGTCCGCGTCGCAGAGAACGATGTCATTGCTTAAATATAGCAAATCTATGGATATGCTATCACTTGTCTTCTCGCCACCGTTCGGCCCGAGCCAGGATCGCCGCCGGCTCGTGGCGCCCGAGCAGGCTTCGCCGGCGCAGCCAGCGCGCGGTCGAAAACGGGCCCGAGCGAAGCGATCCGGAAGCCGCATTGCGCGCCGTTTCCGGCGAACCGACGCGCCGCGTTCCCTGGATGGCGTCGCTCACGCTCGCCGTGACGTCTGTTGGTCGGCCAATGCAAACTTCCGTGCCTGTCCGGCTAGAGCGGTTCCCGATCAATGTGAACCGCCGCCGTCATTGCGAGCGAAGCGAAGCAATCCAGGGCGGCCGGGCTGTGGCCCCTGGATTGCTTCGTCGCTGCGCTCCTCGCAATGACGGGGTGTCGGTTTGATCGGAAACCGCTCTAACGTAGACACCCGCAACATATAGAGAGGGCCGCGCGCTCGATGCAACGGCAGAGATGGGCGGATTGCTGCCCTTCAGGAGAGCGCTTTTGAACGGCGGGACTCCGCCCCAAGCCGACATCGGCGCCACTTCCAATGTGTCAGCTTTAGCCGCTATGATACCGAGTCCGGGGGGCTGAAAGCCATCCCGAGAACTTCTGGGGTTTTAGTTTAGCAATGCTTGTTGTCAGATTCGGAGCTTGAAAAGCTCCGCAATTCCGCCGCTCTTCCGCCTTGGGGCGCATTGTACTATTCTTACAAGATCGACCCCCGTGCATGAGCAGTGGGCGCACTAGATGAAGCAGCAGATACAATTCTGCACGTCGCAGGAAGGAATTCGGTTAGCCCTCGCCAAGGCTGGTGAGGGTCCACCGTTGGTTCGAACCGCGAATTGGTTCACCCACTTGGAGCTGGATTGGGAAAGCGCAATTTGGCGTCATTGGTTTGAGGCTCTTGCCGACGGCCGAACGCTGGTTCGTTATGATCCACGCGGTTCAGGCCTGTCTGATCGCAGTGTCGGCGATTTTTCCCTGGACGCGTGGGTTAGCGATCTCGAAGCAGTAGTGGACGCGGCAGGCCTTCGGCGCTTCCCGCTTATAGGGCTGTGTCAGGGAGGAGTCGTTGCCGTTGCGTTCGCGGCTCGCCACCCGGAGCGTGTCAGCCGACTGATCCTGTATGACAGTTACATGTTTGGCGCTTATGCCGAAGGCGTCGATCAGCGCATGCAAAAGCAGGCGCGTACGATGTCGGAAATGATTGAACTGGGCTGGGGCCGGGACGCCGGAGCGTTTCGAGAAGTTTTTGCAAATCTGCTGATGCCGGATGCAACCAGAGAACAACTCCGGTGGATTGGCGAACTCCAGCGTCGTAGCGCTTCCGCAGTGAATGCCAAAATGCTGTGGGATGCGTTCAATAAGTTCGATATTCGTGGAGAGGCCAACAAACTCAGAGTGCCGACCCTTGTTTTTCACGTCAGAGGTGATGCGATGGTGCCGTTCGAAGCGGGACGCCAACTCGCTGCGGCCATTCCAAACGCTCGTTTCGTCCCTCTTGAAGGCAAGAATCATATCCTGTTGGCCAATGAGAAGGCCTGGCAGACTTTTAGAACCGAACTCGGCAATTTTCTCGCCGCCGACGAACCGACTGAAATTCTGTCGCAGAGCAAACTTGAGATGTTGAGCCCGCGCGAGAAAGAACTTCTTGATTACATCGCCCGTGGATTGGCGAACGCGGAAATCGCTCAAAAGACCGGCATTGCTGAGAAAACCGTGCGCAATCACATCACGACGATTTTTTCCAAGCTTGGAGTTGAGCATCGCGCCCAGGCGATCGTCGTCGCTCGCAAGGCGGGGCTCGGCCGGGATTGATCAGTTCCGCCGCTAGGGCCAGAACCCCAAAATAAGGGCCTTATCGAAACCAAAAGAGGACCGCCAATAGGGCCGGCGCCTCAATACAGAACCGTGTTCCGGCGGCATCTTTTCAAAACCAAAGATGCAAGCCAAGAGCCGACCGTCATGACCAACAATATGAAAGGCGTTGTCAAGCGACGCCAGGACCCCCTGCGGGAGCGCTATCGAACAGCACCCGAGGAGGCCCGCATTACCGACAGCGCTAAAACCGCAATGAACGGATCCGAAGATCCTTTTCATGCCACCGTGGCGCCGGGAGAGGACCAAGGCGCATCATGGCGCATCGGCATCCATCGCGTGGTCGGCGGCTATCATGACCTTCCCAACCCCGGCGACATACTTTGCGCGGCGCTCGCCTCCTGTCTTCATTCAACATTGCGCATTATTGCGGATCGGCTCGAAATTCCTATCGTGAGTCTTGAAGTCAGCACGCGCGGGGAAGTTGACGCTCGTGGCACCCTGCTCGTTGATCGAAATGTTCCCGTCGGATTCCAGCAGATCAAGTGTCAGATACGCCTGAAGCCGGCCGCCGAGGTTCCCCCGGAAAAAGTGAGGATGCTTCAGGCGGCGGCTGAACATAGTTGTGTCGTGCTCCAGACCCTGCGCAACGGCGTACAGGTGCAGACTCAATTCGATGAAGTCCAGCCGCTCGCCGATCTCGCCGTGTAATAACCACAGCTTGATCTTCAATCGAAGCCCACACATAGGAGACAGGGCAATGCCACAGATCGATGTCCACCTGATCAAGGGCGTATTCAACACCGAGCAGAAGAAGCAGATCATTCAAAAGTTGACCGACGCCATGGTTTCGGTCGAAGGCGAAAACATGCGCGGCGTGACATGGGTGAAAATCTTCGAGGTTAACAGCGGCGAGTGGGGTATTGGCGGCCAACCGCTTACGACCGAAGCCGTGAAGGAATTGGCCGCAGGCCGACGGGTAGCATGACACGCGTTCTTTGACAGCTATCGCGGGCAGCGTATTCCTGCTGGCGATAGCTACGATTGTGACAGCGGGCGATGCAGCGATTGGATCAACGATGTTCGCTGTTGGCGCGAGGCGGATTTCGTAAGGCCGACGACAATGTACCCGAGGCCGCGCGAAACCGCTCTTCCGAGGCGTCCGGTCTTCCGACAACCGGGAGCGATTTTCCCAGGCCCCCGACTATGCGACGCTTCGGCTAGCCGCGCCGCAGTCTCGCGACCCGCAGGACGAGGCGAAGTCGTGGGAGCGATGTCCAGCACTGAGGCGGTCATTATTGGCGCTGGACCGGCCGGCTTGGCCTCAGCGCAGCAACTTCTCGCTGTGGGCGTGAGACCGCTCATCTTCGATAAGGCGGATGCGGTCGGGGCGGTCTGGCGGCGGCATTACGATCGGTTACACCTGCACACGCCTCGTTCGCTGTCGGCGCTGCCTGGCCTACCGATCCCCGCCACTTATGGCCGCTACCCGTCGCGCCTGCA
>JBKQHQ010000224.1:0-43903 GCA_052148715.1 Xanthobacteraceae bacterium
GTCCGCGAGGCCTGCACCGATCCTTTCGGCCGAAATGGACTCGCCGGCGAGTAATCTGCACCAGCAACGCCTACGTCTTCACCGACCCGGCGGCTTCTAAGTCCAAAAGCCAGGCTGGAACTAAATCCGATATCAAAAAATATCCACGAACAGCTTCTATCCAGTGGTTAGCCAAGGATCAACCAACCATGCTGAACCGCCCAAACCGCGGCGTCACAACGCTGTGTCACAATTGCACGCCACGCTTCGGTGCGCGTTTCTACATGGCTATACAACGCAGCACTACACAGCGTGTAGTGCAACAACGATGAGCATGAGCAGAGCTGCGTTCAGTAGGTCGTTAATCTCAGGGCATTGCGAGGCGTCAGATTTAGACTGTCAACATCTCACCCATTGCGACACGGTAGGCACCGCAGCGCAGATGCCGCCACTTGGCGGCGGCTGTTGGCATCTTCAGCAGCGGTACTTAGGCGTGGGCGCGCAGCGTAATAACAGCGCTGCTAGCCCGTTCCAATGGACCACAATTCCCTCAGAACAGGGAATGAGCAGGGGCTGTTGCGGCATCAACGGCCTCCTCCGGCCGCAGCGGTGGCCGTACGCGCGTTAAGCGGGCGGTGACCCCGGGGGGGATGCCCCCCGATTGCCAAAACGCACCATGGCGGCCCGCCTCGACGCAGCGTGATAACAGCGCTGCTAGCCCGTTCCAATGGACCACAATTCCCTCAGAACAGGGAATGAGCAGGGGGCTGTTGCGTCCGGGCGCCTGGCCTTCGGGTGGCGGTAACATCCATGAGCCGGTCGCAGCGGGCGCGCCTCGGCCTCGCTCGATGGGCATCAGCGGCCTCCTCCGCAGTTTGGCCGCATGGTCACCGCCCTGGTCGGAAGGGTTTCCTCAGGCCGCAGCGGTGGCCGTACGCACGTTAATCGGGCCGTGAACCCCCCAGGATGACCCACGGTCGCCAAAACGCACCAAGTGGCCATTTGCAGGACACGGCGGCCCGCCTCAGTTCTCTATTCGGTCGACCCTTCGCGGCGGCGGCCGCTGTGCTGACAAGCGGCGAGAGGGTGCGCCGTCAAGTAACGGCGGAATGACCGCCCGGGCCGGCTGGCGTGCGGCCACGGTCCCAACTGCGCGACACTGTCACTATCGATATCGACAACAATACCGGCCGCTATTCGTAAAATTCCGGCGCCTTCTTCTGCGCGGCGGTTTGCGGCGCGTCGTGATTGATCCAAAGCAGCCCGTGCTCTTTGGCCAGAATGTCGGCGATGTGCTGCATTGAGGCGACGCTTTGTTCCTTGTTGACGTTCATTACCGGTACGCGGCGATTGTCCCAATTGTCCTTGAAGTGGACGGCGTCGCCCGAGAGCAAAACAGCGCCGGTCTTCGGCAGCCTCACCAGCAGGGATTGGTGGCCGGGGGTATGCCCCGGCGTCGCAACGATCATCACGCTGCCGTCGCCGAACACGTCATGGTCGCCTTCGAGCTGGGTTGCCGGATGCTCAGGCTTGAAGCGCTTGCCGCCGGATGCGGTCGGCCAGTCGTATTCGGCCTTCTGCACCAACAGCATTGCCTGAGGAAACAGCTCGACATTGCCGATATGATCGGGATGGGTGTGCGAGATGGCGACGTAACGGATGTCAGCCGGCTTGACGCCGATCTGCTCGAGCTGCGCCGCGAGCGTCCTTGATCGGCGCCATGTCGGTGATCCGTTCTGGCCCGGCTGGCCGTCGGGCATCGCGGCGACCGCGTCGGGAATTCCGGTATCCCACAGAAGAGAGCCCTGGGCGTGGTGGATGAGGTAGCAATTGTCGGACACGTCCAACGGCTTGCCGACATTCACGCCCGGCGACCAACGCGACTGGTCCGGGGCGTGTCCCTGACCGCAATCAAGCACGTAAAGTCGATCGACCCCAAGTTTATCCTGTTGTGCCAAGCTTGGCGTCACGGTGATGACGACCCATAACGCTGCCGCAATCATTAAGCGAATTGCCTGCATGGCATCTCTCCTCTTCCGTCCTATAAAGCCCTCGACGTGCGCGAGCGCGCTAATGATTCCCGGTGGAAAACACCCGCCTCGCCTCTCGTATTCCCCGCCTCCGACCTGAGCACAGCCCACCCGTCTTGTCATGCGCCATGGCCTGACCGTAAAGATACCCAACAGTGTTTCAACACCATTGCGGCGGGAGGCCAAAATCCCCTGACCGGCCGCCTGAACCGAGACCGATGCAACAGCCGCCACGACAGATCCCGCAGATGCCGCCGGTCCTGCTGTTCGCTGCGTCCGTGACCGGCGGCGTGTTGCTGGCGCTCGCGGTGCACATCATCACCAGCCGACTCGGCTTCGGCCTCGCCAGCGCCTGGCGCGACGCGCTGTCGGCCTCGGGAGATCAATTCCGGTCGGCGCTCGCCTGGTGGCTGATTGCAGCGGCTGGCGGCCTCGGCAGCTTCATCGCCGCGGTGCTGCTGACTGCCCCGCCGGCCCGAACGCGCACACGCACGGCGGTGCAATGGAGCGTTCTCGGCGCCTTTTTGGTTCTGCTCGTCGGAGCCGAGCATTACGGCACCGGGGACGTCGGGATTCCCACGAAGATCAAGTTGCTCGCCGGCCTCGTCGCCTTGGGGCTCGGCGCCGGCATGGCGTTCTTCGGCACATATTTCGCGGTTCGGCGCTGAGCCGCTTGCCGCCGGGCGATTCGTGTCGCCCACCCGCATTAGCGGTGTTGCGACCTGCCCACCTCGCCCAAGGCGTGGGCAAGGGCAGCAGATTCTGTCCGCGCAAAAAAAGCGTCTCCAGGGTTACGTTTTCCGGGGCTTTATCGTACATTCCGGCAGCACATCAGACGGTTTGTTTGGGAGGAGAGCATGGCTCAAAAAGTATTCGGAAAGTTTGCAAGATTCTTGCTGGCGTCGTTCGCCGCCGTAGGGTTGCTGGGCGCCCTGGCGGGGTCGCAGGCAGAGGCCGCCGATCCGATCAAGATCGGCTTCGGCATGGCCCTGACGGGTCCGCTTGCCGCCAACGGCAAGATGTCGCTCCTGGCCATGAAGATCTGGGAGGAGGACGTCAACGCCAAAGGCGGCCTGCTCGGACGTCCCGTCCAGCTCATCTATTATGACGATCAGAGCAATCCATCGACGGTGCCGGGCATCTACACAAAACTGCTCGACGTCGACAAGGTTGATTTCGCCGTCAGCGGCTATGCCTCAACCCAGATCGCACCGGCAATGCCGATCATGATCGAGAAAAAGAAGCTGTTCCTCAGCCTGTTCGGCACCGGAATCAACGACGAGTTCAAGTACGATCGATATTTCTCCATGCTGCCGACCGGCCCCAATCCGAAGCCGACTTACACCCAGCCCTACTTCGCCGTAGCCCTGGCGCAGAACCCCAAACCGCAGACGATCGCGATCGTTGCCGCTGACGCCGAATTCGGGCGCAACGTGTCGGATGGCGCGAGAGAGAACGCGAAGAATGCCGGACTGAAAATTGTTTACGACAAGACCTATCCGCCGACGACCACCGACTTTGGGCCGATCGTGCGCGCAATTCAGGCCACCAATCCAGACCTTGTCGTCATTTGCTCCTATCCGCTTGATTCGGTCGGACTGGTGAAGGCGATCAACGAAATCGGGTTCAAGCCAAAGATGCTCGGCGGCGCCATGGTCGGCCTACAGGCCACCGTGTTCAAGACCCAGCTCGGCCCGCTGCTCAACGGCATCGTCAACTACGAGACCTGGATCCCAGCCAAGACGATGCAGTTCCCCGGCTCGATGGAGCTGTTGCAAAAATATCAGGCCAGGGCCGGTGCCGAAGGGGCCGATCCGCTCGGCTACTATATGCCGGTGTGGGCCTACGCCTATCTGCAGGTGCTCGGCCAGGCCATCGAGGCGACGAAGAGCCTCGAGGATGACAAGCTCGCGGACTACATCCGCAAGAGCACTTTTCCAACCGTGGTTGGCGAGGTGAAGTTCGGCGCCAAGGGCGAATGGGCGCAGAGCCGGATGCTGCTGGTTCAGTTCCAGAACGTCAAGGCCAACACCGTCGACGCGTTCCGCGATCTCTCGACCGAGGTGATCATTGCTCCGTCGGAATACAAGTCGGGCGACATCATCTATCCATACGAGAAAGCCAAATAAGATTCGCCGAGGATTGTGGCGCCAGAGCGCGACGTGACATCGAGCTGTTTTGAGGCCGTCTTCTCACTTCTCCCGCTTGCAACGCAAGCGGGAGAAGAAAAGAACGACGCGCTAATTCCCCGAAACATGCGCTAGTCCCCTCCTCCGCTCGGTGGCCCCTCGACGGTGCGGATCTCGACCTCAGACGTTAGCGTGCGGTGTACGGGGCATTTGTCGGCGATCTGCATCAGGCTTACGCGCTGCTCGTCACTGAGCTTGCCTTCAAGCGTGATCGTCCGTTCGATGCGGTCGATCATCCCCTCCTTGGTCTCGCAGGTCTGGCAGTCCTCTGCGTGGATCTTTGCCTGCGTCAGAGAGACGCGGACACGATCGAGCGGCAGCGCTTTGCGCTCGGCATAAAGGCGCAGCGTCATTGCCGTGCAGGCGCCCAGCGCCGCCAGCAAATAGTCGTAGGGAGAAGGGCCCGTGTCGAGCCCACCGGATCGCGCCGGTTCGTCGGCGAGGAAACGATGCGGGCCGGCAGTGACGGCTTGTTGAAACCGTCCGGCCCTGGTCTCGCGCACCACGACGGCGCCCGCTTCCGCCTCGGCTTCAACGGAGACCTCGGCGGCGACGTCAAGATAGCGCTCGGCCCAGGCAGCGATGACATTGGCGACGTAGCTCGCGTCACTGCGGCGGCTGAGCAAGTGGTCCGCACCGCTGAGCGAGACGAAGCTCTTGGGATGCTGCGCGGCCAGGAAGATATGGCTCGCATTATCGATGCCGACCACATCGTCGGTCGGCGAATGGAAAACAAGCAATGCCTTGCGCAAGGTGGCAATGCGTTTGGTCAGGTTTTGCTCGGCGATGTCATCGAGCAGCTCGCGACGAATGCGAAATTGCCGCCCGGCCAGCGTGACCGTAACTTCGCCGTGCTCGCGAATGGCCGCCTCGTAGTCGTGCAGCAGGCCCGTGACATGCGCCGGATCGAAGGGCGCGCCGATGGTGGCCACGGCACGGGCTTCCGGAATGCCTCCGGCTGCTGCCAGCACCGCGGCGCCGCCAAGGCTATGCCCGATGAGAATCGCCGGCGCGTGCATCGTGTTCCGCAGGTGGTCCGCGGCGGCGACAAGGTCGGCGACGTTGGAGGAGAACGTCGTGTTGGCGAACTCGCCTTCGCTCGAACCAAGCCCGGTGAAGTCGAAGCGCAACACGGCGATGCCGAGCGCCGTCAAGCCCTCGGCGATGCGCTTGGCCGCGCGACCGTCCTTGCTGCAGGTGAAGCAATGGGCGAACAGCGCATAGGCTCGGGTCTGGCCGACCGGGCGGTCGAGAAGCCCGGCGAGCCGATGGCCGTCTGCATTCGGAAAGTCAAGTCGCTCCGCTGGCATCGCTGATCTCCCTGCGCACAAGGGCAGCGAGCGCCCGACCCTGGCTTCGCTCCCCAGCCGTCAATCGAAAACCCGTCCCCACGGAAAATACCATGACTCCGGCGGTCGCGGCGTCCGGGCCAGGGCGCCCGTCACGCCGTTGGACGGCAACCAAAGTATTCCCTCGGCGCGCATGCATCAACGAACCGTGGTACTCATGCATCTGCGGGCGCTCGGTACGTCCGCGGTTGCGACGACAGCGTTTGGGCAAAAAGGCGCCTCGGACAGTATGAAAGTTTATACCGCAGGACCGCTCGGATTCTCAGAAGCGGGGCTCGCCTTTCACCGGAGCACGTTGCTCCCCGAGCTACGCCGCCTGGGCCACGAGGCTTTGGATCCTTGGACGCTGACCGACCAGCGCAAGATCGATGCCGTGCGCAACATGCCGTATGGTTCAGAGAGACGCGAGGCGTGGCGGCAGCTCAATCTTGAAATCGGCAGCAACAACCAAGCGGCCATCGACCGCTGCGACCTCGTATTTGCCGTCTTGGACGGCGTCGATGTCGACAGCGGAACGGCCTCCGAGATCGGCTATGCCTTCGGCAAGGGAAAGCCGATCCTCGGATACCGCGGTGACTTCAGGCTCTCTGCGGACAACGAAGGCTCGCTGGTGAATCTTCAAGTCGAGTACTTCATACGGCGGAGCGGCGGCGACATCATCACGCGCATCAGAGACCTCGGTGACGCGCTCGCAAGGATCGGGACTCCTTGATCAAATAAGTCGGCTGCGCACATCCCCGAAAATGCTCCGATCACCGCACGAGCTCACGCATGGCGCGGTCAAGCCCTTCGAGCGTGAGCGGATACATCCGCCCGCCTAAGAGCTGGCGTACCATGCGGATGGTCTGGGTGAAGTCCCATTCGGGCTCGGCAACAGGATTGAGCCATACGCAGGCCGGATAGGTGCGCGCGACGCGCTCGAGCCAGACCGCGCCCGGCTCGTCATTGACATGCTCGACCGAACCCCCGGGCATGCTGAGCTCGTACGGAGACATCGACGCGTCGCCGACGATGATCACCTTGTAATCATGCGGATAGGTGTGCAGCACGTCCCAGGTCGGGGTCGTCTCCTGCCACCGCCGCCGGTTCTCCTTCCACACCCGCTCGTACAGGCAATTGTGGAAGTAGAAATGCTCCATATGCTTGAATTCCGTGCGCGCCGCCGAAAAGAGCTCTTCCGTAGCGCGCACGTGCCAATCCATCGAGCCGCCGATGTCGAAGAAGAGGAGAACCTTCACGGCATTATGCCGCTCCGGCCGCAGCTTCAGGTCGAGGTAGCCTCTGTGCGCAGTTTCGCGGATAGTGCCGTCGAGATCGAGCTCCTCGGGCGCGCCGGTGCGCGCGAATTTGCGCAGCCGCCGCAGAGCGAGCTTGATGTTGCGGGTGCCGAGCTCGACCTCGTCGTCGAGATCCTTGAACTCGCGCTTGTCCCACACCTTCACGGCGCGGAAGTTGCGGTTCTTGTCCTGGCCGATGCGCACGCCTTCGGGATGATAGCCGTAGGCCCCGAACGGTGACGTCCCGGCCGTCCCGATCCACTTGCTGCCGCCTTGGTGACGGCCCTTCTGCTCGGCGAGCCGCTGGCGCAAGGTTTCGAGCAGCTTGTCGAGACCGCCCAGCGCCTCGATCTGCTTCTTCTCCTCCTCGGTCAAATATTTCTCGGCGAGCTTCTTCAGCCATTCCGCCGGGATTTCCCCCGCCGCGGCCTCGCTCATCAGCTCGATGCCTTTGAACACGTGGCCGAACACCCGATCGAACTTGTCGAGATTGCGCTCGTCCTTCACCAGCGCCGCCCGCGCGAGATAGTAGAAGTCCTCGACGCGGCGGGAGGCGAGGTCGGCGTCCATCGCTTCCATGAGCGTCAGATATTCGCGCAGCGTCACCGGGACGCCCGCGGCTTTGAGCTCGTGCAGGAACGAGATGAACATGACCGCAGGATAACGACTTGCGTGCCGGAATGGGAGGGGCGATTGCTGGGTCGGCCCGCCAGTCATGCTAGGCCCGTTGCCGAGGATCCAATGACCTTCCCGCCTGCCGCAGCCGTCCGTCCGGCAAAGGCCGAAACAAGCGTATTCCGCACCATTCTGGCTTGGTGGCTCGCTTGGCCCGTTATGCTGCTTGTCCTGTTGGCGCCGGCGTTGTGGAACGGGTTTCCGCTGATCTTCGCCGATACCGGAGGCCACCTCGCGCGTCCTTTCGAGCACACCCTCGCGCTCGGCCGGTCGGCCTTTTATGGCGCTTTCCTAGCCGCCGGCATTCCCCTCGATTTCTGGCCCAACGTGCTCGTGCAAGCCGCTCTCACGGTTTGGCTGATCGTATTAAGCTTGCGGGCGCATGGATGCGACGGCCGTCCCGGCCTCGCGCTGCTGACGGTCATCGGTCTCGCCGTCCTCACCAGCCTCGCCTGGTTCGTGGGCCAGCTCATGCCGGACATCTTGTTACCGCTCGCGGCGCTCGGCCTGCATCTCTTGGCGTTTCGATCCGCGGCGCTGCGGCCGCTCGAAGTGGTCGCGCTGATTGCCGTCATCGCGGCCGCGATCGCGAGCCACATGGCGATCCTGGGTCTGAGCCTGGTGTTGATCGCGGCCTATGCCGCCCTCGCGCTCGCAAAACCCATCGGCAAGTTCATGCATTGGCCGCGCCCTGCCCCGCTTTATCCCGCGGCAGCGACGGCCGTCGGCGCCGCGCTTGCGCTCGTCTCGAACTTTGCGATCACCGGGCAGTTCGCGTTCACGCCCGGCGGCGAGACCTTTCTGTTCGGACGCCTGATCCAGGACGGCATTATCTCGCGCTATCTGGCCGAACATTGTCCGCAGGCATCAACCGCGCTGTGCCCCTACCGCGCGCAGCTCTCGAGCGTGGCGGACGACTGGCTGTGGGCCAACGATAGCCCGCTGCACAAAGTTGGCGGAGCGCAGGCATTTGCTCCCGAGGAACGCCGCATCATTGGCGAGACACTCGTGCTCTATCCCGGCATGCACCTCGCCGCGGCGTCGCGCGCGACGCTTGGCCAGTTGCACACGATGCGCACGGTCGTCAGCACCGACCCCGGGGACAATGCCGACGCTCGCGAGCAGATTGAGCACCTGGCACCCGGCACGCTGCCGCGGTTTTACGCCGCGCGCCAGCAGCGGGCAACGCTCGACATCGACGCCCTCAATCTCGTGCACGTTCCGGTGGCGGCGCTCTCGATGGCCGGGTTGATCGTCATCGTCACGCTCGGCCATTATCGGCGGGTCGAGCCCGCTACGGCGGCCTTGGCGGCGTCGGTGTTGATCGCGATCCTCGCCAACGCGGCGATTTGCGGCGTGTTCTCGAAAGCCAGCGACCGATATCAGAGCCGGCTGGTGTGGCTCGCGCCGTTCTGCGTCGGGCTCGCGGTGTTTAGGGCTTCTTGCCGAAATGCTGGCGCCCGTCTTCCGCAACAAGATGCGACCAACCTCTAAGCTACCGCGGGGCAGCCTCCGGCGTGCGCACATGCTCTGGACGGACGCCGATGCCGATCGCGCGCGCCGGGATGCGCTGCAACGCCGGCCAGCGTTGTGCGAGCTTCAAGATCCACGGAAGGTTCAGCCGGGGGCTGCCGCTTAGCACCTCGCTGATGACCCTCTTCTGAATGAACACCTGGAGCCCCTGCGTGACGCGGGTCGGAAACTCTCGCCGCCGCTGCACGTTGTGCAAGTGATCGGGGGTCACGGCGCGCTCACGCAGCGGCTTCACCAAAATATTTGCCGCGGCCACCGCGTCCTGAACTGCGAGATTGATCCCGACGCCACCGATCGGCGACATCGCGTGCGCGGCGTCGCCGATGCACAGCAGACCGGGCCGGTACCATTGCCGCAGGCGATCCACGGCCACGGTCAAGAGCTTGATCGCGTCCCAGCCGCGGATCTCTTCGACCCGGTCGTGCAGTCTTGGCACGACGTCGACGATTGCGGCGCGAAAAGCATCCAGTCCCGCGCGGCGAATATCGTCGAACCCGCCTTTGCGGATGACAAATCCGCACTGCCAGTAGTCGCCGCGATTGATCATGATGAAAATCTTGCCCAGGCCGAGGTAGCCGAAGGTCTCCGTCGGATCGCCTGGCCGGCATGACAGTCGCAGCCACAGCACATCCATCGGCGCGCCGACGTCCTCGACGATAAGACCGGCGCATTGGCGAACCGTCGATTGCCGGCCGTCGGCGCCGACGACCAAGTCGGCGCGTACGTCGAGAGGACCCTCGGGTCCGCTGGCATGCACACCGATGACGCGGCCGTCCGCCTCGATCAGCCTGGTGACTTGGGTGCTCATGCGCAAGTGGAAGGCCCGATACCGGACCCCGTGATCGGCCAGGAAATTCAGAAATTCCCATTGCGGCATGAAAGCGACGAACTTGCATTGGGTCGGCAGGTGCGTGAAGTCGGCAAGGCGCACCGTCGTTTTGCCAAACTGGCCCTCGAGGTGGCGCGCCTCCTGGTGCGGACGCCTCAAGAACTCCGGCAAGAGCCCGACCTCATGCATCAGCTCCAGCGTTGAGGGGTGCACCGTGTCGCCGCGGAAATCGCGCAAGAAGTCCGCGTGCTTCTCCAGCACGATCGCATCGACGCCGGCACGAGCGAGCAGGAATCCAAGCATCATCCCGGCCGGCCCGCCGCCGGCGATGCAGCAGGTCGTGCTGATCGGCGGTGCAGCGGATTGTTCGTGGGTCATGCGACCTCGCTTCCCGCGACAACGCACGTTGCGCAATAGCTTTCCGTATCGGGGTTCGCTTTTACGAGGCCTCGGCCGGGCCGATATAGATGGGCGGCTGCCTAACCGACGTCGCGGCGGAGGTCGCATGACCATTTGCGTGGGTGGCGAACGATGGGCAAGCGAATCTGGACCGTCGCCGAAGCGAAGGCGAAATTCGGCCAAGTGATCGACTTGGCGCTATCGCACGGTCCACAGATCATTACGCGGAACGGCCGCTGGGCAGTGGTCATTGTCGCTGCCGCCGAATGGTAGCGGAAAATGAAACGCGCCGGCAATCTCGCCGACTTCTTCGCCGCCTCACCGCTGCGAGGTTCGGAGTTGACGACCAAGCGTCGCAAGAATCCCCCGCGGCCAGTCGATCTGTGATCTGGCGCCTCGATGCCGGCTCACGCCACGCCGAGTTTCTTCTGCAGGCTCGTGGAGGACGTCGTGTACTGGAAGGTGAGCTTTTTCTCCGGATAGACGTACCGGTAGGCTTTCTGCGCCATCAGCGCAGCTTCGTGGAAGCCGGACAGGATGAGTTTCAGCTTACCCGGATACCAATTAATATCGCCGATCGCGAATATTCCCGGCACGCTGGTTTCGAAGGTCGCGGTGTCGACCGGAATGAGCTCCCCGTCGTGCAATTCGATACCCCAATTGGCAACCGGCCCGAGCTTCATCGTCAGCCCAAAGAACGGCAGCAGGGCGTCGCAGGCGATTGAGAAATTCGAGCCGTCGTTGCGCTTGACCAGCGCGGCGCGCAAGTTGCCGTCCTCGCCTTCGAGCGATGTCACCTGTCCCAGCACGAAATCGATCTTTCCCTCGGACACCAGCGCCATCATCTTGTTGACGCTGTCGGGCGCAGCGCGGAACGCGTCGCGACGGTGAAGCAAGGTCAGATGCGAGGCGATGGGCGCCAAATTGAGTGTCCAATCGAGCGCCGAATCGCCCCCGCCGACGATCAGGACGCGCTTGTCGCGAAACGCGTCCATCTTGCGCACCGCATAGTGCACCGATCGCCCTTCATACGGCTCGATGCCGGGAATCGGCGGGCGCTTCGGCTGAAAGGACCCACCGCCCGCGGCAATGACCACGACCTTGGCTTCGAAGACGTTGCCGATGTCGGTCGTGACCCGAAACAGCGGTTCGCCGATGCGCTCGATGGTCTCGACCATTTCGCTGAGATGGAGCACAGGTCCGAACGGCTTGATTTGCAGCATCAGGGCCTCGACAAGCCCCTGCGCCGAGACGACCGGCAGCGCGGGGATGTCGTAGATCGGCTTCTCCGGATAGAGCTCGGCGCATTGCCCGCCCGGCTTGTCGAGAATGTCGACGAGGTGCGTCTTCATATCGAGCAGGCCGAGCTCGAAGACCGCGAATAGCCCGATGGGGCCCGCGCCGATGATCAGAATGTCGGTCTTGATCGATTCAGTCATGATTCGCGCTCAAGCCTGGCGCTCGGGCGTTCGCACGATGAGACCGTCAAAGTCCTCACGCACCTTCATCTGACACGACAGGCGCGAATTTGGCTGAACCTCGAAAGCGAAATCGAGCATGTCCTCTTCCATTGGCGAGGGTTCCCCGGTTTTTTCCCGCCACGCCTCATCGACATAAAGGTGGCAAGTCGAGCATGCACAGGCACCGCCGCATTCGGCCTCGATCTCGGGCACACTATTCTTGATCGCCGTTTCCATCACGGTCGAGCCCACCTCGGCCTCAACGGTACGGGCGGTGCCGCCGGAATCGATAAACGTGATCTTGACCATGACTCGATGCTGGGATGGAGACACGCGCGACAGCCGATGGCGCAATCAGGCCCGCTGCCGGCGCCGGTATATCCGGCTATGTGCGCGGATGCCAGGCCGTCCCGCGACAAAGTCTTGCCGCTTAGCCACTGACCTTGTGCGGGAATCCGGGCCGGGGTCGCGGCAGCAGCGCGCCGACCGGTCGCCGTTGCGCGGGCGAATGGGACCGGTCTATCGCCTTGTTTTATCGATCAAAAAGCACGAAGACGGTGAGCGATCGCCGCCTGCGCTTCGCCAACCGAGGCGACAAGGCGCGCCATGGCGACGTTGAGCTCTGCGGCATCCGCGCAGGTTGCGGCCATTTCCACCGTTTCGGCATCCCGGGCGATGCGCCAGGCACCGATACCGCGTGCGGAACCCTTTATCGTGTGCGCCGATGCCGCGACGAGCGGGGGCTGGGCTCCCTGCATCCTGGCCATCAACATGGTGGCCTGTCGCTCGAACAGCCTCAACACTTCTTGCTCAAGGCTCAAATCACCGAGCGTCATGCGTGAGAGGTGCGTCAGATCGATCGGTTCATCAACGGGCGCAATCGGCGGCGCCCCAACCACATCAACACCAACAGTCGACATTTCCAACATGTCTGAGCCTCCTGGGGCTCTTGCGCACGTCCCCTCTGGCGCCAAAACTAACCGAGGGAGGGGGAACACGGGGTAAACGCCACCCGGCGCGCAACGCCGCGCCGCTATCGCTCACGGTCGTGGTAAACGATTGCTTAGCGATCCGGTTCCATCGAACCGTCGAAAAAGATTCAATCGGGTAAGGAATCCGGCAAAGAATCACCTGGCGCTTGCCCGAGCGCCAGGTAACCGTCCGGCGTGAGCTTGCAGACCAACCAGTCGGCCTTCAGCGGGTTGTCGAACCATGGTGTGGCCCAGCCGTGCGCCAAGCAGGATTCGATAGTTTTGCGCGGAATTTCGCGCCCGTCGGTGTCGAACAGCGGTAGTTTTCCTCCTGGTTGCGTGAGCCCGCGCTCCAGATACCGCCGCTGTGCCTCACTTGGCCGCACCGTGGCCGTATTTCTGTGTGCCTTGCTGTTTTCCGCAGCATTCGCTGCGGTCTCCGCCTGCGTGGTTCTACCCATGGTTCCTGAGCCTTCAAGCAAGCTTAACAAGCCGTTACTTTTTCCGGTTTCATTTGCAGTGCCAGACCGATAGTATGGCTCTAAGGCAGCGTTTCGGGGCGGGCCCCTACCCGCCTCCGACTGCCGGAGGGGACGATTACGCGCGCTGTTGCGCGGCTGGCCCTCGGTCGGTCGCGATCGTGTGCAGTGTATGATGCGAGGCGACGACCGTCATGGCTAACTATCCCAAAAGGATACAAGACCCGACCAACGCGGCCTTGTCCGCCATCCAGGAGGCGCTCAACGTCCGGGATCTTGACGAGCCGACGACGGGCGCTGCTGCTGGTGGGGCCGCCCCGGCCGAAGCGCGGGTGGAGTCGCGGCCGGATGCTTGGCGTTCGGGGACATGGACGCGGCCAGCGGTTGAGGAAGATTTTTTTCATGGAAGCGGGGAGACGGGAACCGCCGAGGAATTGATCAAGGCTAGGCCGCCAGCCAATGACGATCGTGCGGCAATCGGTCAGGTCCTGCAAGCCATCCAGCGCCGGCCGGCGCGCACCTCTTATCTCATCGCGACCGCGTTCATGGCGGCCTGGGTGCTCGGCGGCATTATTCTCGGCGGCCTCTATTTGCCAAATCTGCAGGCCCTCGTCGGCGAGGAGTCCGCGGGCGTGCCGGCCCTGATTGGCCTTGGCGCGTTGTTCCTGGTGCCGATCATCTTTTTTTATATCTTGGCGCACATGGTTTGGCGCTCGCAGGAATTGCGCCTGATCGCGCAGTCCATGGCGGAGGTCGCCGTGCGGCTTGCGGAGCCGGAGACGGTGGCGCGCGAGTCGATCGTCAATGTCGGCCAGGCGATTCGCCGCGAGGTAGCGGCAATGGGTGACGGCGTGGAGCGTGCGCTGGCACGCGCCGCCGAGCTCGAGGCCTTGGTGCATAACGAGGTCTCCGCACTTGAGCGCGCCTACAACGATAATGAAGTGCGCATCCGCGGCTTGCTGGAAGACCTCGCCACGCAGCGCGACACACTCGTTGGCCAGGCCGAGCAGGTACGCAACGCCATCACCAGCGTCCACGTCGACCTCAGCCAAGACATCACCTCGATCAGCAATCTCATCGCCGATCGCGTCAACGAGGCATCCCAACGCATCACCCGCACCCTTGCCGACAAGGGCGAGCACATTACCTTCGCGCTCGGCCATGCCGGCGACACCATGATCACCGCGCTCAGCGAGCGCGGAGGCGAACTCCTAGAACGGCTCGAGCGCACCAGCACGGAGACGACGCAGGCGATCGGCGCCGCGAGCGAGCGGCTCAATTCGAGCCTTAATTTCAAGACCGATCATCTCAACGTCGAATTCGAGGGGGTTACGACCAATCTCCGGCGCATGATGACGGAGCAGCTCGAGGAGATCACGCAAAATTTCGCGCAGCGCTCCGGCAGCGTGGTCGAGCTGATGAGCGGCCGGGCTCAGGAGATCACCGAGACCTTCACCAGCCGGTCGGAAGATCTGACCCAGGCGGTCAGCCGCCTTGGTCAGGACTTGGACCGCCGCTCCGCCGCCGTCATCAATATGATGAACGGACGCTCGCAGCAGCTGACGGATGCGATGATCGACACCGGCAGCCATCTCGCCGAGACGATCGCGACGCGGGTCGAGGAGGTAAACTCCACGCTGAAGGCGACCGGGGATTCGCTCGTCCTCGACCTGAGCCTGCGCGGCGGCGACGTGGTCTCGCAGCTCGAGCAGACCGGCGCGCGGATCACCGACACGATCACGGCGCGGACAACCAGTGTCGCCGACACCTTCCGCGACAGTGCCGAGAACCTGGTCGCCGTGCTCAACACACGCGGCGAGGCGGTTCGCGAAATGCTGGTCGCGCGCCTGCAGGCGTTCGAGGAGATGTTCACGCACGGCGGCACCGAGCTGGCCGAGAAGATCGGGCGCGACAGCAGCACGCTCGGCAACATCATCACGCGCCATCTCGCCGAGTTCGACCGAACGGTGAAGACCTATGGCGGGGAGCTGGTCGATCGGCTCGGCCAGCGCACGCATGAAGTCTCCGAGTCGATGCGAGAGTATATCGACCAATTCGACACGCGCGTCGCCAACAAGGCGGCGGAGGTAACCGGATCGCTCGATCAGCGCTTGAACCGCTTTCACGAGGCGCTCGACGGCCGCACTCAGTCGCTCAACGATTCGCTCAGCTCGCGGGTGATGGACATCGCCAAGACGCTGGCGGAGGGCGGCAAGGAAATCGTCTCCGCGCTCGATCGGCGGGTCGGCGAGGTCACGGCCACGATCAGTGCGCGCGGCGCCGAGCTTGCCGATACGATCGGCGAACGGATCGCCGGCATCGACACGGCGCTCGGCTCCCGCGCGACCGAAGTCGCCAACACCTTGGACAACCGGATCGGCCGTTTCGAGGATCTGCTGATCGGCCGCGCGCAAGATGTGACGACCCAAATCGAAACCCGCACCAAAGCCGCGGCCGACGTCATCCATGCCCGGGTCGAAGAGCTGAGCGCGGCAATCAAAACCCATTCCGGCGATGCGAGCGAGGCCATTCGCCAAAGCACCGAGGACGCGGAGCGCCGCCTGACCACGCTCTCGGCCGACGTCAACAGCGTGCTTAAACAGAACGCGGGCGAGGTCGAGCGCACGTTGCTCGGCGTCAGCGCCGAGGTCGCGCGCAATTTCATCGGCCGTGCCGACGAAATCTCCTCCGCGCTCACCGAGCGGGCGGCGGATATGACGCGCATTCTCGACGAGAAAGGCATCGGGCTGCTTGATGCCCTGGGCGGCAAGAGCCAGGAATTCGCCAGCGTCGTCAGCCGCGTCACTGAGCACGCGGTCAAGGCAATCGAAGCCAAGGGCTTCGCCTTCACTGAAACGATGATGGACAATGCCGGCGAGATTGCCAACCGCATCAACGATGCAAGCGAGACCGTGACCGGCACCGCGACCCGCCTGCTCCAAGAGTTGCACGAGACCTCGCTACGCGCGAGCGAGACCGTCCACGACACGCTGTCGCGAACGCTGACCGATCTGCAAATGACGACGCAATCCGCGAGCGAAGACGCAGCGTCGACGGTCAATCGCACGCTGCAGCAGCTGCACGACACCACACAGACCGCAATCGAGCAATCCAAGCAAACCGCGACCGCGACGGTCGCCGAAATGCTCGAAACGCACGGCATGTTGCGCACCGACACGACCGCTTTGTTCGAGCGGCTGCGCGAAGCCAACATCCTTCTGCAAGAGGTATTAAGCGGCGCCCATGACAACTTGAGCTCGATCGAGCATACGCTGGTGACCCGCGTTTCCGATTTCGTCAGCACCATGAACCAGCTCATGGAAAGCAGCGGGCTTGCCGGCAACAAGGTGGAAGATCACATCAGCGCCTTCCATGAGGTCACGACCAAAGTTCTCAGCGACCTGTCCGACCTCGCCGGCCAGTTCGACGCGCATGGCCACTCGATTGCAGAGGCCGCGCAGATGCTGGAGCAAAGCAATCGCAACACCGAGGATCGGCTCGCCGAGCGGCGCGCGTCTTTGGACTCGCTGATATCGTCCCTCGATATTCGCACCGAGGATCTGGAGCAGCGTCTCGAGCGCTTCTCGGGGCTACTTGATGAATCGCTCGAGGCCACCGCCGGCCGGGCGCGAGAGATCGCCCGCATCATCGCCGAGTCGACGCTCGAGAGCAGGCGCGAGATCGATCAGACGCTCGACGCGGCGGTCGCGCGAGCGCGCGAGCTTGCCGGCGTGATGGCGGAATCAGCGCACGAAGGGCGGCTAGGCATCGATCAAACGCTTGAGTCCGCAACCGCGCGGGCGCGAGAGATCGCCGACGTGCTGTCGAGCTCGAGCGAAGAGGGCGCACGCGCCATCATGGAGAAGTTCGAGGCCGTACGGGAGGCCAGCGAAGACGAGCGCAAGCGCACGAGCGAGGCCCTGCATTCCGTCTACGAGCAAGCGATGGGCGACAGCCATGCGATGTTCCAGGAAGCGAGCGAGCGCTTCACCGAGATCGTCGAAGGCATGAAGCAAATGACGGCCGATATGCAGCGCGAGCTTGAGAGCACCCGCAGTGAGTTGCGTCGCGGCGTGATGGAGCTGCCGCAAGAGACCGCCGAAAGCACGGCGCAAATGCGCCGCGTCATCGTCGAGCAGATCGAGGCCTTGGCCGAGCTCAATCGCATCGTCGCCCGCCACGGTCGTGGCGTCGATGCCGTGGATCCGACGCCCCGCCGGGTGGTCCAGCGCGAAGAGCCGATACTCGCCAGCATCACTGGCGGCGGACGCGGGGAACGCATAGAGCGGCCGGACCGCGCCGAGCAAGGGCCACCGCCTCCCACGCCGCCGCGCCGCCAGCAGCCGCAACAGCGACCTGATATCACCATGTCGTTGCCGCAGCCCGACATTGGCATGCCGATGCCTGCGCCGCCGCCGCGGCGGGCCGAGTCACCCTCGCTGAGCCCCGGCGCTCCGCAAGCCAATGGCCGCGCCGGCTGGCTTTCCGACTTGCTGCATCGGGCGTCGCGTGACGACGCAGAACCGGCCCGCGAACCGGCACCATCTCGGCCGCATTCCCAGCAACCGCAACAGCATCCCCCGCAGCAGCAAGCTGACGAGCGTTCGGCGCGACACACGATCGAATCGCTCGATTCCCTTTCGGTCGACATCGCCCGCATGATTGATCACGACGCAGCTGCCGAGCTGTGGGACCGCTACCGGCGCGGTGAGCGCAACGTGTTCACCCGCCGCCTGTACACGATTCAGGGGCAAAAAGCGTTCGATGAGATCCGCCGTAAGTATCGCGCCGATCGCGAGTTCAAGCACACGGTGGACCGCTACGTCGCTGAGTTCGAGCGGCTGCTTGACGAGGTATCGCGTGACGACCGCGGTCAGGTCGTGGCGCGCACCTATCTGACCTCGGAGACGGGCAAGGTCTACACCATGCTGGCGCACGCCGCCGGCCGCCTCGAATAGGCGGACGAAAGGAAGCTTCCCGGTTCAAGCGCAACCGACGGGCCGGTTCGGGGGGCGGCGAAAAACACCGGCCTCCACGCTTCCGGAGGGTTAGTGCCCGGCCACCAATTCCGCACCCGTATGCGCGCGCGGCCCACGGAAATAGGCTTTGAGCCAGGGATGCTCCGAGGCGAGCATGACCGCCATGGAGCCCGCCGCGATCACCTTTCCGTCGGCGAGCACCGCAATTCGATCGCAGACGGTGTGCAGGCTGTCGAGGTCGTGCGTGACCATGAACACCGTGATGGCCAGGGTTCGCTGTAAGGTTAGAATCAATCTATCAAATTCGCCGGCGCTGATCGGATCGAGCCCCGACGTCGGCTCATCCAGAAAGAGGATCTCGGCATCAAGCGCGAGCGCGCGGGCAAGCGCTACGCGTTTGGTCATGCCGCCGGAGAGTTCCGCCGGGTATTTCCAGTAGACGTCCGGCTCGAGGCCAACCATTTCGAGCTTGGTCAGCGCAATCTCTGCCGTAAGCCGTTTAGACAGGCCGAGATATTCGCGGATCGCGAATTCGATATTCTCACCTACCGTGAGCGAGGAGAAGAGCGCGCCTTGCTGAAACAAGATACCCCAGCGCCGCTCGATCACCCGCCGTTCGCGTTCGCTCGCGGCCGCAAGGTCGATGCCGAACACCTCTATAAGTCCGTGCCGCTTCGGGATAAGTCCAATAATGGTGCGCATCAGCACCGACTTGCCTGCTCCCGACGCGCCGACAAAGCCGAGGATTTCGCCGCGGTAGACATCGAGGTCCAAGCCCGTGAGCACCGGATGGTCGCCCATGTCGACGAAGAGATCCTGGACGCGTATGACGGCCTCGCGTGACGCTTCCGCCATCGATCAGATCCCAATTGAAGCGAAGAACATGGCGAAACAGCCGTCGAGCACGATGACCAGGAAGATCGATTTGACCACCGAGCTCGTGGTTTTCTGACCGAGCGATTCGGCGCTGCCTTTGACCTGCAGGCCTTCGACGCTGGCGACAATGCCGATGACGAACGCCATGAACGGGGCCTTGATCATGCCCACCTCAAAGGTCTGAATCGAAATCGCGTCGCGCAATCGCTCCAGGAAGACCTCAGGCTCGATGCCGCCATAGAGCCAGGTTACCAACCCACCGCCGTAGAGCGCCGCCATCGAGCCGAGGAAAGTCAGGAGCGGCACGGCGATCACGAGGGCGGTGATGCGCGGTAGGATCAGCACCTCGACGGGGTCGAAACCCATCGTGAGCAACGCGTCGATTTCCTCGCGCATTTTCATGGCGCCGAGCTCGGCCGTGTAGGCGCTGCCGGAACGACCGGCCACCATGATGCAGACGATCAGCACGCCGAGCTCGCGCAGCACCAGAATACCAACCATGTCGATGACATAGATATCCGCCCCGAAGCGACGAAAATGAAAGATACCTTGTTGGGCGATGATCGCGCCGATGAGAAACGTGATCAAAAGCATAATCGGCACCGCGCGCCACCCGACGCGGTCGAGGTGACTCACCATCGAGGTCAGGCGGAAGCTCATCGGGCGCACGAGCACACGCAACACGGCGACCGTCACCGAGCCGATCATCTGGACCAACAGCACAAGGTCTTGGCCGACCGAGGCCGTCGCCCTTCCGACGACCTCGAGCGTCGCGATGATCGGATTCGGCCGGATATTTGCCGGCAGCGGCACCTGCGTTGCCGCGTGCACCTTTTCCACCAGGCCGCGCTGATGCTCACGCAGCCCGACCACCGTCGTCTCGCAGCCGCGACCCTTCCAGGCCCGCAGCAAGCGTTCCAAGAGCCAAGCGCCGAACGTATCGAGCCGCTCGACCTGCGCCATGTCGATGGCGACGCTGCGGATCTGCGACCGGGTATGCGTCGCGGAGTCGACGAGCGGCTCGAGCTCATTCGCGTGCTCGGCGGTCCACGCCCCCGCCGCGGCGAGCTCGAGGCGCTCGCCCTGGGTCTTGCTTTCGAGCAAAGGCCTTGCAGTCACGGCGCGGCTCCGTACGCTTGAGCACGACGGTTTTCGCCGCGCATGTTTGGCTAATTGCAGCGCATCTGTCGAGAGTAGCACCTTCTATGTCCACGCGTCTGTCGCTGTCGGTGCGAATCGAGCATTGGCCGATCAAGGGGTCCTTCAACATCAGCCGCGGCGCGAAGACCGAGGCGGTCGCGGTCGTCGCCGAGATTTCCGACTACCGCAGCGCTGGCCGCGGCGAATGCATTCCCTATGCGCGCTATGGCGAAACGGTGGGTGGGGTTGTTGCCGCCATCGAAGCCATGCGCGAGGCGCTTGCGGCGGGCCTTGATCGATTAAGCCTGCAGCAGGCCATGCCGGCAGGCGCCGCCCGCAATGCGCTCGACTGTGCGTTTTGGGATTTCGCAGCGAAACGAACCGGTCGCCCGGTGAACGTGCTAGCCGGGTTACCACCGCCAAGGCCGGTCGTCACTGCGTACACGATTTCGCTCGGGTCTCCGGATGAGATGCGGCAGCAGGCCGAACAGGCGGCGACGCGCCCGCTCCTGAAAATCAAGCTGGGAGGGGCCGGCGATCCCGAGCGCATCGCGGCGGTCCGCCATGGGGCCCCTCGCGCGGAGCTCATCGTCGATGCCAACGAAGCCTGGAGCAACGAGACGCTCGCAGAAAATCTCGCCGCCTGCGTGGGGGCCGGCGTGACGCTGGTCGAGCAGCCTTTGCCGGCAGGCGCGGACGATGCGCTCACCCGCATCGCGCGGCCCGTCCCGATCTGCGCCGACGAGAGCGTGCACGATCGCGCCTCGCTGGAAGATCTTGTGGGCCGCTACGACGCGATCAACGTGAAGCTCGATAAGACGGGAGGCTTGACCGAGGCGTTGGCGCTGGCCGCCGACGCCGAGCGGCTCGGGCTCGACCTCGTGGTCGGCTGCATGGTTGCAACGTCGCTGGCGATGGCGCCGGCCTTGTTGTTGGCGCAGCGGGCGCGCGTGGTCGATCTCGATGGACCCCTGCTCCTCGCGCAAGACCGGCCGGAAGGGCTGCGTTATGAGGGCAGCTTGGTCTACCCTCCAACGTCGGCCCTGTGGGGTTAGAGCTGAGGCCCTACCAAGAAACAGTAGCGACGAGAGACTTAAAGGTAACAAAATACCTCAACGACGGTGCACTGAAGGTACCCTCCGGTTTTTGCGGCGTGTTGGCCCTGAAACGGATTGCGCTCCTTTGCTTATCGTGCTGATTTCTAGGACTGGCCGTCGCGTCTGGTGATCATGTCAAACGAGCCGTTCGCCCTCTCGCCCGTCGCCCCGCCGTCTACCCCGCCCTCCGAATCGGAGTACGAGGCGATTTGCGCAACCGTCATGGAATCGGCGCGCGGGCGCTGGTTCCTGAGCGAATTCGCGCGACGCAACCGTCACGCCGATACGCGGCTCGTCGTCGATGCCATCGGCCGGCTGGAGGCCGCCATTCGCGGCGATCAAGCGCAGCCGGTCGACCATCTGCGGTCCGCGCTTTCCGACATGGCCGAGGCCATCGCCCGGGCCAAGGCGGATATCGCGGCGATCAAGTCCAGCGACGACCAGGAAGGCAGGATTATCGAGGCCAGTGAAGAGCTTGACTCGATCGTGGATGCGACCGAGCATGCGACGTCGACCATTCTTGCCGCGGCCGAGCACGTCCAGGAAATCGCCTGGACCATGCGCGAACAGGATATCAACGCGCGGTATTGCGACGAGCTCGATGTCGAGGCGACGGCGATATACACGGCGTGCTCGTTTCAAGATCTTACGGGCCAGCGCACGCATAAGGTGGTCCAAGTGATGCGCTATATCGAAGGCCGCATCAATGCTTTGGCGGACGTCTGGGGCGATCTCGCCAAGCCGGCGAAAGCGAAGGCAAAGCCGCAGGCGGCCCCAAACGGGCTCGATTCTATCGAGATGGAAGCCCAAGCCGAGAGCGCGCCCGGCACCGTCGGCGCCGACAATTCGGGCGTCGATGATTTGGTGGGCGCCAACGATTTGGGCCCCGACGAGGGCCGGGTGACGATGCCCCCCGCAGGCGGCAATCCCGCGGCCTACCTTGAGCTCGAGCCACTCATTCCGTCGCGTGGTCGCGATGGCGATCAGCCGGACACGCCGCGCGCCGTATTCGTGAGCACGGGCCCGGCCGCAGTGGCCACAAATCTCGGCTCTGCCGAGATCGAACCCGAGACGATTGCGCCGACGCCCGAACCGGTAGACGCTGCGGCGGCCGAACCCGAGCAGATCGACATCGCGACCCTGATCGAGCCGGCGGCCACGCCGGTCGTCGAGACGGCCGAGGTCGAGCGAGAGCAGGTTCCGACCGTATCGATGCTGGAGGCCGGGGGTGCGCAGGCGAGTGCGCCATCGCGGATCGAGACCGAGAACGGCGACGAGGTCCCGACGGTGTCGATGTTGGAAGCCGCCGTGCAGCGGCTCGCAACCGAGACCGATGCAGGCCACCCGCCGCAGGCGCCATTGGCACTTGACCCAGCGTTGGCGCCGCAGGCCGAGGCGCTTCCCGTTGCCGCACCGATCGACGCGGAGGCTACGCGGGAGGAGATTGTCGCCGCCATCGACGCGGAGGCAGAGGCTCTGCTGCACGCCTCCGAGAGTGACCCGGACAAGCAGCGCGGGGCAACGATATTAGTGCTGCCTTCCGTGGCCGGACCGGTGGCGGCAACCTTCGTAAGAGAATCGACGGTGGGGCAAGCCTCGACTGAGCAGGTGAAACGTGCTCAGCAGGTCGATGGGATTCCGCCGATCGAGATCACGTCAGCTGCCGCCGGTCCTCAAGCCGCACGAGCAAGCGAGACCAAAGATCAGGCGGCGGCGGTAAGGCCCGCGGAGGCGCTCGCGACGACTGAGGCGAACCTGCCCGGGGAATTGGCCGCTCCTGAGCAAGGACGTGGGGGAAAACCGGTCAAGATCGACCGGCCCTTCGCTGATGACGCTCAAGCGGAACCCTTGCCTTCGCCGCCTGCGGATGCCGACGCCGAGGAACGGATGACCGCTCGTGTCGTTGCGGAGCCCGCGCCTGCCGGCATCGAACGCGAGCTGCCGGACGGTGTTCCGCCGCCGGTCCAACTGAAACCGGAAGCCCCGGAGGCAGCAGCAGGATCGGTGCCCAAACCTGAATTTGTCCGCGGGCCCACCGATACCTCCGAAAATGATCTGGCGGAGTTGCTGTTCGAGCCGGCGCGGGAGCTACCAGCGCCGATTTCATTACCGAACGTACTCCCAGTTGTTCAGTTTGAGAACAGCTCGAGCGCCGAGTCCCCTAAGAGCTTGGCGCAGCTAGTCCCCAAGCTGGAGACCACGGCTCCCGCTCCATTACAGAGTGTCGATCGAGGCGGCGGTTCCAACGTCGCGCCAAAAGCGGCGGCACTAAGCGGCATTCGGAGCGAAGCGCTTTCAGCCGCGGCCGCAGCTCCGCATCCTGCGCCGCGCGGGCCGACGCAGCAAAGCTCGCAGAGGCCGATGGCCAGACCCGCGTCGAACGATCCGCTCGCCGCAATCCTGGCATTGAGCGAGGAGGAAAAAATCGCGCTGTTCAGTTAGAGCGTTTTCAAAAAGACTTCGGCCTGTGCTTGCCGCAACCGTTCAGGCCACGAGGCGATAGAACAGCTCCGGATCGACGTTGCCGCCGGAAAGCACTGCGACCGCAACCTTCCCTGTTACGGCCGGCTTTCCGGCCATCAGGGCCGCAAGCGCAACGGCACCGCCGGGCTCCAGCACAAGCTTCAGCTCGCGAAACGCGAAGGCCACGGCGGCGGCGACCTCCGCCTCGGTTGCCGTAACCCCCTCCCCCACCAGCGAGCAATTGATGGCGAACGTCAATCGGCCAGGCATCTGCGCCATCAAGGCATCGCAAATCGTGCCGCTCGCCGCGGTATTGGTTTCCCGCTGACCGCTGCGAAAAGAGCGGGCGTGGTCGTCGAAGTATTCGGGCTCGGCGGTATAGAGCCGTGCGGTCGGCACGCGCGCCTTGACCGCAAGCGCAATCCCCGCCGCTAGGCCGCCACCGGAAGCGCCCACCACGATCACATCCGGGCGGAGTCCAGACGCCTCGAGATCGTCGATGATTTCCCGGCCGGCGGTCCCCTGCCCGGCAATAATCAGCGGATCGTCGTAAGGCGGCACCAAGACGGCGCCGCGGCGCGTGGCGAGGTCGGCAGCAATCGCCTCGCGGTCATCCCGCCCGCGCTCGTACAGCACCACTTCGGCACCGAGCGCAGCGGTGCGCTCGCGCTTTGGTCGCGGTGCATCTCGCGGCATCACGATGACGGCGGGCATGCCGAGCAGCTGCGCGGCGGCAGCCACGCCTTGCGCATGATTTCCCGACGAGTAGGCCACGACGCCTCCGGCGCGATCCCCGGGAGCAAGCGCGGAAAGTTTGTTGTAGGCACCGCGAAACTTGAACGAGCCGGTGCGCTGCAGCGTTTCGGCCTTGAGAAACACCCGCCCGCCCGTGAGTGCATCGAGCACGGGCGAGGTCACGAGCGGCGTGTGCAACGCAATGCCTTCGAGCCGCCTCGCGGCGATCTCGACGTCGGCTGCGGTCGGCAATGCGCCTTGGGCGTCTGGCGAAGCCACCATCGTGAGAAGGTAGCGCATCTTAAGGAAAAGTGGAAACCTGATCTACGCGCAAATCCACGCGGCGCAGGAGACCAAGCGGTTTCGGGCTAGCGGCGATCAGCTCTGGCGCCAGCGCGCGCCATTCGGCAGAGGTAGCCGTCCGAGCGGCCGTTCCTTCCGAATGATCTTGCGTGTATTCGTCTTCACCGCGTTGTCGATGAAAGCACGCGCGCTTGCCTCCCAGGTCATGCCTAACGCGAAGGCGCGGCACGCATCCGGCGACATGGTCAGGGCCTGCAAGCAGGCCGACCGCAGATCCCAATCAAGAACGCCCACATTAGTGGCACTGCCGATGACGTCGCGCGGCCCCGACACCGGGTAGGCCGCGATCGGGACGCCGCTTGCGAGCGCTTCAAGCAGCACGAGACCGAAGGTGTCTGTTCGGCTTGGGAACACGAACACATCGGACGCCGCATAAATTGATGCCAGCTCCTCGCCGTGCTTCATCCCCAGGAACGTAGCTTGCGGGAAACGAGCGGCCAACTCCCCTCGCAGGGGTCCATCGCCGACGACGAGCTTGCTGCCCGGCAAATCGAGGGACAGAAAGGACTCAATATTCTTCTCCACCGCGAGCCTTCCGACCGTGAGAAAGATCGGCCGCGGGAGGTCGAGAGGCGCCCGCCGCTGCGGGGCAAACAGGTTCGTATCGACCCCGCGCGGCCACAACGTGACATTGGAAAAGCCGCGCGCCGATAGCTCGCTGAGAAGCCCGGGAGTCGCCGCCATAATGTTTGCGCTCGGACGATGAAACCTTCGCAGCCACGCCCAAACCCAGGATTCCGGAATCGGCAGCCGCGCCGCGACGTAATCCGGAAAACGAGTATGGAAACTCGTCGTGAACGGCAGTCCTCGTTTTTGACAATAGTGCCTAACCGCGTGCCCGATCGGCCCTTCGGTGGCGACATGGATGGCATCAGGGGCGGCTTGCGCGATGAACTGGGAAACCCTGCGCGCGCTCGCCAACGCCAACCGGATGTCAGGATAAGTCGGCAGGGGGACGCTACGGAAATTCTGCGGTGTCAGGAACATGACCTTGGCGCCAAGCGGCTCGGCCGCTTTGGCGAGCATCATCAGCGTCCTCACCACCCCATTCACCTGGGGCTGCCAAGCGTCGGTGGCAACAAGAATGCGCATCAGGCCGCCCGTGCCTCGACGAGCTTGGTTCGCGGCTCGCGCACGATCTCGGTCCAGGTGATGATTTCCAACCGCCCGTCGTGATGCTCGGCAATCGCGGTGCAGCTTTCGACCCAATCGCCGCAGTTCACGTAATGGATGCCGTGATCGTAACGCAGCGCCGCGTAGTGGATGTGTCCGCAGATCACGCCGTCAGTGCCGTGACGGCGCGCCTCGTTGGCGAGCGTCTCCTCGAATTGCCCGATGAAATTGACCGCCTTCTTCACCTTCAGCTTTGCCCACTGCGACAACGACCAATAGGCTAGGCCAAAGGCGCGACGGACAGCGTTGAATGCCCGGTTGAGGACAATCGCCGCGTCGTAGGCGCGATCGCCAAGCAATGCGAGCCAGCGCGCATGCTTCATGACCACGTCGAATAGATCGCCATGGATGACCAAGTACCGCTTACCGTCGGCGGTGACATGCACAGCCGATTCTGCAATTTCGATGCCGCCGAAATGCGTGCCGTAGTAGTCGCGCAAAAATTCGTCGTGGTTGCCGGGAACATAAATCAGACGGGCCCCCTTGCGCGCTTGGCGCAGAAGCTTCTGCACCACGTCGTTATGGGTTTGCGGCCAATACCAATTCAGCTTCAGCGCCCAACCGTCGACAATGTCGCCGACGAGGTAGATGCGATCGGCATCATTATAGCGCAGGAAGTCTAGAAGCTTGTCGGCCTGACATCCCCTGGTGCCAAGATGCACATCGGAGATGAACAGAGTGCGAAACCGGCGCGTTCCGTCGCTCGTCACGATCTCGCTGTCTCCGCTGCCAGGTTCACCGTCAATTTCGCTGTCAAGCCCTCGAAGATTGCTGGTACCCGAATTGCATCTCATTTTCATGACACCGTATGAGTGGACGCGAGCCGATTCGTGCATGAATTATGCCGCAACAGCGCCGCGTTCCGAACGGCGAAAGCACACGAGTGTGAACATCCCGAGTGGTTGCACTTTGCGCCGCTCGACGATCTCCGCGTCGCCGTGGGCTTCGGCCCAGCCGGCCAGGCGCGCAAACGGGAATTCGGGCCGCAATCCGAGCGGGCGGGAGTGACGCGCGAACCAGCGTTCGAGTGCCGCCGCGGGCCCCCGCTCGGAATAGAGGTGATTGACCAGGATGATCTTGCCGCCCGGCTTCACGACCCGGGCGCATTCGGACAGGACGCGTTCGGGGTTCGCAACGAGCGTGATAACGAATTGCGCTACGACACAATCGAAAGATGCATCAGCAAAGGCTAACTCGTGGGCATCCATAACCAGCAGGCTACGTACATGCGGGTAGCGGCCGCTTGCCAAGCGCTGCCGTGCTTTGGCAACCATAGGCTCGGAGAAGTCAATGCCAACAATCTCCGTGGAGGAACCATAGTCATCGAAGGACAGCCCAGTCCCCACCCCGACCTCGAGAATCCGCCCGCCAACCTTGCACGCGGCCGCAGCGGCCGCCCTTCGTCCTGTCAGAAATATCGGACCGCACACCGCGTCATAGATAGGCGCCCACCGCGCATAAGCCTTTTCGACCATCTTCTTATCGGGATCGCGCCCCATCACTGCTCCACTCCATCAAAGACTCTAACCGATCCCGGCCGGGTAACAGTCGATTGCAACATTTCGACGACAAAGCCAGTTGGATTCCAGGGTGGGGACAAACTGGGGGCGCACTTTTCATAAAGAGGCTTAGACTGGGTCCATTCGGTCCCTCGCTTTCAGTGCCTTGACGGCAGGACTGCTTCACCGGACTATCCCGCGCCTCCACCCGAAGAATGGTAGCACGAAGGGAAGTCATGGATCTTGGCATTTCGGGCCGCAAGGCCATCGTCTGCGCTTCGAGCCGCGGCCTGGGGCGTGCCTGCGCCATGGCACTGGCAGGCGCCGGCTGCGAGGTGGTGGTTAATGGCCGCGACGAGGCAAAGCTCGCGGCCACCGCCGAAGAAATCCGGGCCGCGACCGGTGGAAAAGTCATTGCGGTGGTGGCGGACGTTGCGAATCCCGACGGTCAAGCCGCCTTGTTCGCGGCGTGCCCGGAACCCGACATCCTCATCAATAACAATGCCGGGCCGCCGTTTCGCGATTTTCGCTCCCTTTCGCGGCAGCAAATATTGGACGGTGTCGTGGCCAACATGACGGTCGCCATCGAGCTCATCCAGCGGGCGATCGACCCGATGGTCCGGCGCCGCTTCGGTCGGATCGTCAACATCACCTCGGGCTCGGTAAAGGCGCCGCTTGCGGGGTTGGACCTGTCGTCGGGCGCGCGTGCCGGCCTCACCGCGTTCCTCGCGGGCGTCGCCCGCTCGGTGGCGAGCGCAAACGTCACGATCAACTTCCTGCTGCCCGGAGCCTTCGACACCGATCGGCTGCGCTCGAACATCGCGGCGAACGCTAAGAGCAACGGCATCAGCGAGGATCTGGTGCTGGAGCAACGCGTAACCACAATTCCGGCCAAACGCTTCGGTGATCCGCAGGAATTCGGCGCGGCTTGCGCTTTCCTCTGCTCGGCGCAGGCCGGCTACATCACGGGGCAAAATTTGCTGATCGATGGCGGCGCCTTTCCGGGCGCCTTTTGAGGTCCAGACGTCGAAGGCCGGCGTCGCCGCCGGCCTTGACCACCCCCCGCAATACCGTCGCCCCGTGTCTGCCTTAAGCATTCCGCCGAGCGAAATGATTCGCAAAGGAATTAACGCGGCCGTCATCAATGGTCTGGCCATCGTTGCCAAATTGTCACAAAACGGGCCATTCGATCCCGCTTGCTCGGTACGGGGTAGCGACGCATGATCCCCTGCCATCAAACGGCAAGAACCGATTTCCACCACAGCACGAGGGAGCGTCATGAAGCTCGTCCGCTTTGGCCAAGCCGGCCGGGAAAAGCCGGGAATTCTGGATGCACAGGGTCAAATCCGCGATTTATCGAGCGTCGTTCCCGACATTGACGGCAACGCGCTTTCGCCTGAGGGGCTCGACAAGATCCGCAAAACCGACCTCGCCAAACTGCCGACCGTGACCCAGGGCGAGCGAATCGGCCCCTGCGTCGGCAAGGTTGGCAACTTCATCGCCATCGGGCTCAACTACGCCGATCATGCCGCCGAGGCGGGTCTGCAGCTGCCGAAGGAGCCCGTGATCTTCAACAAGGCGCCGTCCTGCATCTGCGGGCCCAACGACGCCACGATCATCCCGAAGGAATCATCCAAGCTCGATTATGAGGTTGAGCTCGGCATCGTGATCGGCCAGCGCGCCCGCTATCTTGCCAAGGACAAGGCCATGGATGTGGTCGCTGGCTATTGCCTGGCGAACGACGTTTCCGAGCGCGTTTTTCAGATCGAGCGCGCGGGCCAATGGACCAAGGGCAAGGGCTGCGAGACGTTTGGTCCCCTGGGGCCATGGCTTGTCACCAAGGACGAGGTGAAGGATCCGCAGAACCTGAAGCTATGGCTCAGCGTGAACGGACAGATCCGCCAGAACGGATCGACCAAGAACATGGTTTTCGGGGTGGAGCACCTGGTCTGGTACTGCTCACAGTTTTTCATCATGAATCCAGGCGACGTGATCGTCACCGGCACGCCGGCCGGCGTCGCATTGGGGATGAAGCCGCCGCAGTTCCTCAAGGCCGGCGATGTGGTGCGGCTCGGGATCGACGGGCTCGGCGAGCAGCAACAGAAGATCGTGCCGTTTGAGCGGTGAGGCGTCCGTGCGCAACAGCCCCGGCGGTCCGCCGGGGCTTCGCCTCGCTCGCAGTAACGGCGAATGCGCCGCCTGCTCGTAGCGATGGCCGGGAGGACTGATAATGCCGTTCACGATCCGGGCGCAGCATCGCCACACGCGGGTCTCCATAAGTGTCGCTATGAATGGCAGTCGATGCGCTGCCGCTGCCGCAACTCTGGCCCTGTGCGGCGCGGCTTCGCTGCCGAGCGCGGCGCCGGCGGCCAGTGAGCCGTACGAGGTCAACGTCATCCTGCCCTTGACCGGCGGCGGCTCGTTCATCGGCCAGGGCGCGGCGGCCAATTTCAAGGTGCTCGAAAACATCGTCAATAAGGAAGGGGGCATCGACGGGCGGCCGGTCAAGTTCGTCTTCCATGACGACGAGACCAATCCGCAACAGGACGTGCAGATCGCCACGCAACTAATCCCGACCAAGCCCGCCGTGCTGCTCGGCTCCGCCATCGTCGGGCTGTGCAACGGGATCGCGCCGCTGGTGAAGAACGGACCGGTGCTTTATTGCATTTCACCGTCGTTCATGCCGGTGAAGGACGGCTACGCCTTCTCGGCCGGATCCGCCACGCTGTATCAGATCGGCTCGATCGTGCGCTACATGCGCCTCAAGGGCTGGAGCAACATCGGCGTGCTCAACGGTATCGACGCCACGGGGCAAAATGCCGACAAGGATCTCGAACGCCTGCTGGCGTTGCCCGAGAACAAGGACATCAAGATCGTCGAGCACCAGCATTTCAATCCGCGCGACGTGAGCGTCACCGCGCAGATGGAACGCATCAAGTCCTCCGGCGCTCAGGCGCTCATCGCCTGGACCACCGGCGCGCCGGTCGCCACGATTTTCAAGGGCATGATCCAGTCGGGACTCGATATCCCCGTGGGCACCAGCAGCGGCAACCAGACCTTCGCCCAAATGGAGCAGTATGCCGGCTTCCTGCCCAAGACCCTGCTGATCGGCTCGGCGCTGTTTCCCGAGCATACCGGCATCGTCACCCTCGATCCGCGGGTCGAGAAGGCGCAGCAGGACATGTACGCCGCGCTGAAGGCCAACAATCTCAGGCCCGACATCTCAACCGCCACCACCTGGGACGTGGGCCTCATCGTGATTTCGGGCTTGCGCAAGTTTACGCCCAACGCCACGGCCGATCAGCTGCGCCAATATATCAGCACGCTCACGGATTTCCCCGGCATCGACGGCATCTACGACTTCAAGACCTATTACGACCACGGCCTCGGGCCGGAGAGCGCGACGGTCGTGACCTACGACCCGCAGGGAAAAAGCTGGAAATGGCTAAGCAGGCCGGGCGGAGAGCCGCTGCCGTAAGGTGACCGAAAAGACTTGCTTTTTCGCGTTGGGTGGCGCAGCGCACGTTGTGCCGTGGGCTTGTCGCCCGCCTCGCAAGCGGCGCACACCTGTTCAAGGTACCTGCCGGCCCGCGCGGAATCGTTCGCCAATTCCGCCGCGCCATGGAAACCGCGGCGTTCCTTCCTCGATGTCATGACACTTCTCCCAACGCCGTCGCTGCCGCAGCGCCGGCGTGCTTCATTCGCCATTTCGGGCCGGGTCCGCGCATGTAATGGCGCTCGGGGCGGTAGGGATCGGTGAGATCGCGGACGAAACCCAGCACGATGCCGCCGACCTCCACGAGCAGCAAGCGCAGACCGGTCAGCGTTCGGGAGCGCCTGGGCAGGGACGGCACGGAGGACATGTCGATCAGCTTTCTCAAGACGTTGGCTGATCTGACAATGCCTGTAGTCCGGCGGAAGTGAATATGCCGGCCCGGCAAACGGGTTGGAGGCTGGCCTTCCGGCTGGCAGGGAAGCGGCCTTCCTCGTCAGCTCGGCAGGGGGCATGCTCCAAATCGTTTGGAGAGTCGGCGCGTCCTTATGCGTTGGGGGCTGCACCAAATCATCAAGATTAACGGAAACCCACTATCAATGCGGAGATCCGCGTGACTGATGAGGCCGACATGCGCCGCGACCTGACAAATGTCTCGATCCATTCGCCGCGATTGCTGTTGCGGTCATTCGCCGCGTCGGATGCCGCCGAGAGCTTTGCCAACGCCACGCCGACGCTGACGCCGTTCATGGGCTGGGATCCGTCGCCGACGCCTTCGGCCTTTGCCGAGATATGGCACGAGTGGCTGCCGCGCATGGCGGCCGGAACCGATCTCCATCTTGCCATCCGGTTGCGTTTGAGCGGGGAGTTTGTCGGCATGGCGGGGCTGCACCACATCGGCGAGCCTGAACCCGAGGTCGGCATCTGGATCAAGGAGCGCGCGCACGGCCACGGCTACGGCCGCGAGGCAGTGGCCGCGATCATGGCTTGGGTGCCGGGACGAATCGAAGCTGCCGCCCTGAGCTATCCGGTCGCCGCGGAAAATCGGCCAAGCCGGCGCCTCGTCGAGAGCCTCGGGGGCGTCGTTATCGGAACACGCGAACTGCCGAAGCCGAGCGGCCCGCTCCCCGAGGTGGTCTACCGAATTGCGCTGCCGGGTCCGGTCACTTCTGCCGCCGTGCAAGATCGGGCCCCGAAGCGCCCAAAATGAGCAGATCGTGTCCGTCGTGCCGTCGCGACCGGGTCCGCACAACCCCCAGAAGCCGGCGCTGCGGCAGACATGCATCTGCCGCCCTTGAGATCGATGGCGGTCGCAACGGCATATACAGCAGCGCGATCCCGGCGTTATCTTCTGCGTCCCGGTTCGGGGATTGCCTGCCGGCAGCGGCTGCAACCTTTTGGCCGTGAAGATCGCTTTTCTTGGAGGAATGCCCATGGCGACAATCAGCGACGTTTCGATCATCAATTGGAACGCGGCCGAAATCGAACCGGTTGCGTCCGGGCTTGAAAGGACGATCTGCAGCCAAGCTCTGTGTGGTTCGAAGACCTTGACCGTCTACCAGCGAACGGTGCTGGAGGGTCGCAGCTTCGACGTCCGAGCAGGCGACGACTACCACCTTGTCTACGTCATCGAGGCACCGAAAGAGGGCATCATCAGCTTCAGCGGCAAGTCGCACGCAGCCGAAGAAGGTGCCGGCGTGCTTCTCGCGCCAGGCGAATCGGCGCGATTTGCAGCGTCCGGATCGAAGCTTGATCTGCTTCACTTCGTGACGCCCAAGCCTCCCGCGGCCGTAGAACAGGGATTGTCCGGCGGGCCTGGATATTTCTTCAATCGCAAGACGCTCCGCCCTCTCAGTGACGCCAGCGGAGGCCGTGTGCGTCGCTTCTGCGCCGAGTCCACCATCAGACTTCTCGACGGCAGCACGCTCACGCCAACCAATGCCATTCAAGCAGGCGAGATGCACTATCACGAAGGCGGATCGTCACCCTATCATCGGCACGTCGGCACCAGCGCCAACCCCGACGGCGCCTCCCACTGCTATATCACGTTCAAGGGCCGCGGCGTAGTCCAAGTCGGGGATACGACCCAAGAGCTCCAACCCGGCACGCTCGTGTATTTCCCCCCGGGCGTGCCCCATCGGCTTCGTGCCCACGGCGGTCCTCTCGACTACTTCGAGGTCCAGGCTTGGCGGAGCTTCAAGACCGACGTGCTCAGCGAGGAGCCGCTCGGACTCAAATGGTACTATGACCCCGTGACGCCGGGTGCCGCGGCGGTGGAGTGGGACCAGAGCTAACGAAAAGGTCTCCGGAATTTCTGGCCAATCGGTTCGATCTCGGCAGATTGGAGGGATGAGCGTCCCTGCCACCCGGCATGACTTGCTCACCATCGGTCGTGAAACTGATGCACGGGCCCGCGCTGGTCATTTGTCCAGCCGGTGCATTCCTTGGTCACCATCTTACTCGCGCCGGCGACGGCGCTCGCAAGCCTCAGCTGAGCAAGCCCGGCGGCGAGCCGCTGCGGTAGACCGACGAGGGTCCGCCGTCGTCCCCATGCTCGCCACGATGCGTGAAAGTGATGCAATGCACGGGCCCTATCATTTCGAGGGCGCGCAGCGCCCGTGGCAATCTCGTGCCACACACGCGCTCGAGATTGCTTCGCTCCGCTCGCAATGCCAATGAAACATCGGCAGACGGTGTGCTCACCACCAGGCGTGAAAGTGATGTACGGGCCCGTCACCTGATCCGACCGTCAGCCGGTCCGCCGCGGCGATGGCCGCGGTGACATAGGCCTTGGCCGCGCGCACAGCGGCGGAAAGATCGAGGCCCTTGGCGAGACCGGCCGCGACAGCGGATGACAGCGTGCAGCCGGTGCCGTGGGTGTTTTTGGTCGCGATGCGGCAGGCAGGCAGGCGCAGCACGGTGTCGGCTTCGACCAGAAGGTCGACGCTTTCGGCGCCGCTGCCGTGCCCGCCCTTGATCAGGACGGCACGCGGCCCGAGGGAGAGAAGCCGCTCGGCCTGGGCGCGCATCTCGCTTTCCGAGCCGGCGATCGGCGCGTCAAGCAACACAGCGGCTTCCGGCAGATTGGGTGTCACGATGAGCGCGCGCGGAATAAGCGCCTGACGCAAGACGTCGATTGCCGACGGCGCGAGCAGCGAATCGCCTGATGTCGCGACCATCACCGGGTCGAGCACGATCGCGCGCTGACCGTGCCGTTCGAGGCCGTCGGCGACTGCTTCGATCGCGCTGGGCTGCGACAGCATGCCGATCTTTACTGCGCCAACCGCAAGATCGGAGAACACCGCATCGATCTGCGCGGCGATGAAATCGGGCGGCACATTGTGAATTGCGGCGACGCCGTGCGTGCTCTGCGCCGTCAGCGCAGTGATCACTGAGGCCCCATAGACGCCGAGCGCGGCAAACGTTTTCAGGTCGGCTTGAATGCCGGCGCCGCCGCTCGAGTCGGAGCCCGCAATGGTCAGGGCGATCGGCGTGCTCATGCCAGCGCGCGGCGTGAGAGCGCCACATCGATAATGCGACGCAACTCCTGCGCCGCGGCTTGCGGATCGTGGACAAGCGAGAGCGCCGAGATGACCGCGACCCCGTCGGCGCCGGCGGCGACAACCTCGGCCGCGTTCGTGGCATCGATGCCGGCGATCGCTCCGACCGGCAGATTTTCGGCGCGAGCGCGCAGGTCGGCGGCCAGCCGCTTGAAGCCGCCAATGCCGATCGGCGGATCGGGATTTTCCTTGGAGTTGGTGGCGAACACGCCGCCGACGCAGACATAGTCGAGCGTGCCGAGCGGCGCAGCCTCGACCTGCGCAGGGGTCTTGATGCTCAGGCCAATGATCGCCTGCGGGCCGAGCAGGCGCCGCGCTTCCGTCGGGTCCACGTCGTCCCAACCGACATGCACGCCGTCGGCACCGGCAGCGAGCGCGACATCGACTCGGTCATTGACCAGGAGCGGCGTGCCGGAGGATTGCAGCACTGCCTTGATGGCCCGGGCTTCCTCGATCAGCTGTCGGGTGCTGCCGTGCTTGTCGCGAAGTTGCAGCAAGGTGGCGCCGCCCGCGACGATCTCACGCGCGAGCCAGCCAAGATCGCGTCCGCCGGCGCGCGCGGGATCGATGAGCGCGTAGAGGCGCAGGTCGGCACGCATCACGTCACCCGCGCGCGGGCGCGCAGCTCTTCGGCATCGAGATTGTAGACGGCATCGATGATCGCGGCGGCAAGCGTGCCCGGTCCCCGCGCGCGCTCGGCAGCAATCTCGCCCGCCACTCCCAGCAGAATCAACGCGGCGGCGGTCCCCACATAGGCGTCGTCCGCGACGGCAAGGCAGGCCGCGACCAGGGCCGAGCCGGCGCATCCCATGGCGGTCACACGGCTCATCAAGGGATGGCCGTTGGCAATAGTGGCAAGCCGCGCGCCATCCGTCACCCGATCGGTGTCCCCGGTCAGGCCGATCACGGTGTGCTGGTCGAGCGCATAGCGCAAGAGCGCGCCGGTTTCCGGCTCGACGCCGGCAAGCGCCAGAAACTCTCCGCGGTTGAGACGGACGCTGCCCGGCCTCTTGCCCACGAGCCCGCGCGCATAGGCGGCGCGCGGTTGCGAGCGGTCAACAAAGACCGGATCGAGCACCCAAGGCAGACCCTTCCCGGCGGCCGTTTCGATCGCAATCTCGCCGGCTTGCCGGCGCTCGGCATCGAAGGTGCCGAGATTGACCAGGAGCGCATCAGCGCCGGCGACGAAATGGGCGACCTCGTCGGCGGCAATAGTCATCGACGGCACGGCACCGGCGGCCAGCAGCATGTTGGCGGTAAAACTTTGCGCCACGGCATTGGTGATGCAGTGCACCTTGGGCCGGCGCTGCCGCAACCGGGCGAGAATATCGGCGGTGAGCGCGGGAAGCTCAGCGAGCGCGCCGGTGCGCCCCGCTCCATGACCTCGCCCGCCGTGAGAATCGTGCATTCTCTGCTCCCTCCGCCGGCATGATCCGGATCAGGTTCGATGGGTTGGCTTTCGCCTCTCAGCCCGGTTCGCCGGGCACCCCACGAGATGCATACGACTACCTAATCCGCCGGCCTGAATCGTGCAAGAGTACTCACGAGAGTACTCAAGACTGTACCAACAGTGGGTCGCTCGCGCCGATGATCGCGATCGGGCCTTGCCACGACCGGGCGTTTTTGCTGGATTGCCGGGCGAAGCCGGCAGGCCGGCTCGGAGCCGCGATATGACCCCGTTCTTCGTCCAAATCAAATGCCAGCTCGGTAAGTCCTACGCCGTGGCGAACGCGCTCGCCGATGCCGAAATCGCCTCGGAGATCTATTCGACCGCCGGTGAGTATGATCTGCTGGTGAAATTCTATGTCGATGCCGGCACCGATATTGGCCACTTCGTCAACGAGAAGGTGCAGACCGTTCCCGGCATCCAGGACACTCGCACTATCATCACCTTCAAGGCGTTTTGAGCGGTAATTCAGCGGCGGATCACGAGGTCCGATGACGTCCGCCGCCGTTCCCAGGCGGCACGCTCGAGCGCCGGCACGTCGTCCTCCTGCTCGGCGTAGCCCAAGCAAAAGTATCCGATCAGCTTCCAGTCCGCCGGCACGTCGAGGCTCACAGCGACGCGCCCGGGATCGAGAATTGAGATCCAGCCCATACCGATCCCCTCCGCGCGCGCCGCAAGCCACAGCGTGTGGACGGCCGCTACTGCCGAGTAGTCCACCATCTCCGGCATGGTCCGGCGTCCGAGGCCGTGCCCCTGCGCGGTCGCCTGGTCAACGAAGACGGCGAGATGACACGGGGCCTCATCGAGACCGGCGAGCTTGAGGCGCGCGTAGCGGGCCCCGCGATCGGTTGGTTGCGCCTCAAGTGCCGCCGCATTGCAGGTTTCGAAGTTCTCGCGAATGCCCGCTCGCCGCACCGGATCGTCGACGACAACGAACCTCCAGGGCTGACTGAGGCCAACCGAAGGCGCAAGATTGGCCACCTCGATCAATTCGTCGAGCCGGCCTTCCGGCAGTGGATCACGGCGAAAGCGCCGCACGTCGCGACGCCAGGCGACGAGTGCGCGCAAAGCCAGGCGAAAATCGGCAGTGAACTCGGGTGGGTGCATCAGAGCATTTTCCGGAAACGTGGACACCGGTTTTCCGCAAGAAAATGCGCGCAAATCGATAAATCTGGAGCAAGTTCCGACTCAACGTAACCGGAACTTGCCCCAACCTCAACGAGCCGAGCGGACGGCGACCTTCTTCTGCGGTTTTGGCGGTCCGTCCACCGGCGGTAGCGATTTGATGTAGATCGCAATGGCCGTGCGGTCGGCGGCCGTCAAATGGGAAGTGCAGCGGACAAGCGCCGTCATCGAGGAGCCGACCGAGTCGCCGTCCGGCGTCTGCCCGGTTTCCAACATGTAGGCAATGTCCTTCGCCGACCAGTCGGCAATCCCCTTCTGGGTGATATTGGGAACCCACCCGTCGCCTTCGAGATTGGGGCCGCCGGCAAAAAGCTGGCGCTGCTCCAGCCCGCCCAAGAAATTGCGCGGAGAGTGGCATTCGGCGCAGTGGCTTGCCGCATTGGCAAGATAGGCGCCGCGATTCCATTCGGCCGTTTGACTCTCATTCGGCACGAACGGCCTGCCGTCCAGGAATAACAGCTTCCATGCGCCGAGCAGGCGGCGAATATTGAACGGGAACGGAAGGTCATGGCCGCGCACCCTCCCCTGCACGGGGGGCAGCGTCCGCAGATAGGCGTACAGATCGCGGATATCCGCATACGTCAGACGCTGGTAGGACGTATACGGAAACGCGGGGTAATAGTGGCGGCCGTCGGGCGAGGTGCCCTTCGTCAGGGCCGTCACGAATTGTGCCTCCGTCCACGCGCCGATGCCGTTATCGGGGTCAGGAGAGATGTTCGGCGCGTAGAACGTGCCGAAAGGGGATTTCAAGGCGAGTCCGCCACCAAGCCGCGTGACGTCCTCCTGGCCCGGCACCGCGTGGCACGCGGGGCACCCCGCTGCGTAAAGCATCTCCCGCCCGTTACCGAGATCGGGTTGGTGAAGGCCAAGCGCCGCGGCATCCACCGTCGCCGGGATCGTCAGCCCCCAGAACGCCGCGAAGCCGAGCCCGACAACGATAAGCGCCAGAATCACGAACCTGCGCAGCATCGGACCCCTTTTCGCCTGCGCCATAACTCTCGAGGCGACGGCCGCTCGCCCGAGGGGCAGGCCTTCGCCTCAATACGCGCGTTTCGAGGCACGACCTTACCCGCAAAATCGAAGGGCGGCACGCGGGCCGCCCTTCATGACGATCTTGTATGAACCGCGCACTCAACTCTTCTTCAGGCGGTAGGTCTCATGGCAGCCGCCGCAGTTCTTCTGGACGGTTCCGAAGGCCGCCTTGAAGCTGTCGAGGTCCTTGACCGACGCCTCGGCGTCTTTGGCGTCCTGCCCGAACTTCACGAACTTGGCCTTGAAGTCGTCCATGCTCTCCCAAATCTTTGGCAACGCCGCAGTGTCGCCGCCGGTCTTTGAGCTGTCCGGGAACAGGTTTGGCATCTTGGCGGCGGCGTCGGCATACTGGGCGAATATTCCCTTCGCCTTGGCGAGATCGAACGGCTGCTCGCCTTTGGCCATACCCGCGCCGATCTTGGCCTGGTCGCCATTCTCCTTCATGAGCGCCTTGCGCGCCTTGATCGGATCCTCTTGCGCGACAAGGGCGGTGATGCCGATCGCAAGAGCGGCGCCGGCGAGCACGATACGGATGATCATGTGGTCTTCCTCTGATGGTCGGAGCAATGCCGCAAAATTTTACCAGACCCCCGGCGCGAAGGCACGAGCCGGCATCACGCCAACACCGGCTCCGGCCGCTTATTCCGAACACGCAATGCGCCCCCCCCCCCGGCCAGCCACAACCGATAAACTGTTGCACACCTACGGCGTGTTCCAGTAGCGACCGTCTTCGATCGCGGCCCACATGCATCGATGACGGCACTCATCACCGCCGACACGAGCCGATGGCGCCGAGCGCACATCGCGGCGGCGCCCGCGGATGAGCGAATCATCCTGCCCGACGGCCTGGCCGACGCCGAGCCTCGTGACGGCCGATGATCGCGCTCCTTTGCTCGAAAACGTCCGCCTCGACGGTCCGAGGCGGTCGAACACATTCCGAAACGGACCCCTGTCGATCGTGAACAGGAGCGTCCGCAGACTTTTCCACAGGCAACCGGCGGCCTGTTAACAACGCGACGGCAAGGCCCGCTGGCTGCCTCCGCAGTCGTTCGAAGCGGTGATTCATGATATCAAGGCAATCTAACAGGACGGGCCGTTCCGTGGCGTGCCGCGGCGAGGAGGCGCCTTCTCCTCTACCGCAATGAAGCTCGGCTCCCCATATCGTCGAACCGACGCCGGATTTACTTATCAAGTCCACTGACCAGGCCGCACAATGGCATCCTTATTCCGCCGGGCTTCCTCCAGGCGACCTTCCGTCGCCTCGGACAACACTCACACGTCCTCGGTGCCCGCCGAGGACCGGGCGCTGCTCGACGCCTATTCGCGTGCGGTCATCGACGTGGTCGATCGCGTCGGGCCGGCGGTCGTTCGCATCGATATGACATCGAGCGACGGCCAGCGCGGCGGCTCGGGTTCGGGCGTTATCGTCGCGCCCGACGGGCTCGTTCTCACCAACGGCCATGTGGTCAACGGCTCCCCCAGGCTGAACGTGACCACGGTGGACGGCCGCACCCTCAATGCGCGGGTGGTGGGCAACGACCCGGACACCGATCTTGCGCTGCTGCGCCTCGACGCGGCGGTGACGCTGCCGGTCGCCACGCTCGGTGATTCGAAGCGTCTGCGGCGCGGCCAGCTGGTCATCGCGATCGGCAATCCGCTCGGTTTCGAATCGACGGTGACGACCGGCGTAGTATCGGCACTTGGCCGCTCGCTGCGCGCCTCGACCGGACGCCTGATCGACGACCTCATCCAGACCGACGCCGCGCTCAACCCCGGCAATTCGGGCGGGCCGCTCGTGTCCTCGCGTGGCGAGGTGGTCGGCATCAACACGGCCGTGATCATGGGCGCACAGGGCATCTGCTTTGCCGTGGCGGCTAACACCGCAAGCTTCGTGCTCGGCGAGTTGGTCCGCCATGGGCGGGTGCGCCGCTCGTTCATCGGCGTGGCCGCCCAGCAGACCGCCATTCCGCGGCGGCTGCGGTTGGCTGCCGGCCTCACGCAGGACAGCGGTGTAATCGTGGCCGCGGTCGACCCGACGAGTCCGGCAGCCCAGGCGGGGCTCGTCGACGGCGATATCATCGTCAGCCTCGACGGCCAACCGGTGACCGGCGCCGATGATCTCATTCGCTTGCTGACCGGCGACAAGATCGGGCGGAAGGTGGTGATCGAGCGGCTGCGCGGCGGCGACCGGCAGCGCCTTAGCCTGACGCCGCAGGAGCGCCCGCACCGGGCGTAATCAACTTTCCTGCACCGGCGGCGCGCTGTTGCGCCCGCGGAGCGCCTTCAGACCCCGCGCCCCGAACAGGACCAGCACGCAGGCGCCGTAAACAACGGCACCCACGGCGGCAAGGACAGCGAGCGTCGCCTCCTCTCGCCAACTGGTCCAAACCGCAAAACGCGCGGTGATCGGCGGCTCGGCGGCAAGAATAGCGACCGCGAGCACCGTAGCCGCGATGGCGAGCTTTACCAGCGAGCGCCGCAGAACTTGATCGAATTCGAAGAGGCGCGCCCGGCGGGCAAACCAGATGACCAGCGCGAGATTGATCCAGGCGCCGACGCTGGTGGCAAGCGCCAACCCCACCTGGGCAAGCGAGGTCGTCATGGCCAAGGCGATCTTGAGCCCGACATTGACGGCGACGGCGGTCAGCGACGCGAAAACGGGAGTAGCCGTATCGCCACGCGCAAAAAAGGTGGCAACGACAGTGCGGATCAGCACGAACGGGATCAGACCGAGCGCGTAGGCGGCAAGTGTCCGGGCTGAGGCCACCGCGTCGGCCGCCGAGAAGGCGCCGCGCCCGAACAGCGCCCGTGTAATCGGCTCGGGTACCGTCAGGAAAGCGACCACGCAGGGAACCGCGAGCAACAGCGTCAGCTCGATGGCCTGGTCCTGCGCGCGCCGCGCGCCCGCCTCGTCGCCGGCGGCGATGCGGCGCGCCATTTCCGGCAACACCACCGTTCCGGCGCCGATGCCGATGACGCCGATCGGCAGCTGGTTGAGCCGATCGGCGTAGTACAGGGCGGAGACCGCGCCGGCCGGCAAAAGGGTCGCGATGATCGTGTCAGCAAACAAAGCGAGCTGGACGCCGGCCGAGCCGATCGTCGCCGGTCCAAGCGCGCGAAAGAATTGTTTGACGTCGGCATCGAAACGCGGCCGCCGCAACCGCGTCAGCACTCCGACCCGCTTGGCGTCGCCGGCGACGATGCCGAGTTGGAGCACGCCGGATATCAGCACACCCCAGGCAGCCGCGTGGCCCGCCGTGGGAAACCACGCCGCAAGCCACAGCGTCGCCATCATGGCCACGTTGAGCAGAATAGGCGCCGCCGCAGCGGCGGCAAACCGCCGCAGCGCGTTGAGCATGCCGCCGAACAGGGTCACCAGCGTGATCAGCGGAAGATACGGAAAGGTGATGCGTGTGAGCTCGACCGCAAGCGTGAACCGGCCGGGATCGCTGCTAAACCCCGGCGCCAGTAGGTCGATCACTTCCGGCGTGAACAGCCACGCGATTGCAAGCAGCAACACCTGGCTCGCCAACAGCAACGTAAAGATCCGATCGGCGAACAGTTGCGCCGCGGCCGGCGCTTCTTGCATGCGAACGCGCGCATAAGACGGTACGAAGGCCGCGTTGAACGCGCCTTCGGCGAAAATGGCGCGGAAGTGGTTGGGGAGGCGGAATGCGACGAAAAACGCGTCGGCCCCGGGCCCTGCGCCGAGGATCGCCGCCAGCATCACGTCGCGCACGAAGCCGGTGACACGCGAAAGCAGCGTGAGGCCACCAACGGTGAAGATGCGTCCGATCATCCCGCGAAATCACGGCTCGTCAGCAAGCAGCGTCTTGCGCCGCTGCCCAAGTGCATACTTTTGCCCGGAAGTCCACGCCTCGCCTTCGGCCGAGGCCAAAGAGTCTCGCTCCAAGCGGAAATATCCGGCCTGGCAAGCATCGCTGATGGACTGGGGTCGCGATGATGGCGGCCCTATCGATGAGGATCGCCAGCCGGCGGCGCGCTGCCCTTGGGACTACCCGGTCTTACGCAAACCGCGCGGTCGCTGATCGCCTGGGCTGTAGGTGCGTGCGGGCGCCGCGAAGCCGCATGAGGTGCCGTCGGTAATCGCCACCTCGCCTTCCCAAGGCAGCCGGTAGCACCCCGCGGCGAGGTCGCGCATGTAGGTGTAGGGGCAATCCTGCGCACCGCCCTTCACCGCCACATAGCCGCGGTGCCCGAATTGATAGATGTTGTTTTCGACGCCCCAGCTAACGCGCGCCTCGTCACAGAGCCGAGGCCGCACCTCCGCGGTGATGATCTCGTCCGGATTGCCGTTGCCGGTGACGAGCGGCACGCCGTCGTAGTTGACGATCATGCCCTCGCCCATCGAGTTGAAGCTTCCATCCGAGCCGGCCAAACACACGTTCGCCGTATACATCAGATTGCAAAAGGCATTGGCTTGGTTCGTGACGTGCCACATGGGCCGGATCGGCGCCGTATAGCCAGCGGTGCGCAGCATCACGTTCGCCCCTTTGTAAGCGGCTTCGCGCGCCATCTCGGGGAACATTCCGTCGTGGCAGATGATCAGGGCGAGCTTGCTTCCGTTCGGCCCGTCGCAGACCGGGATGCCGAGATCGCCCGGCTCCCAGGGCTCGACCGGCACCCATGGATGCAGCTTGCGATAATAGAGGCGGATTTCGCCGAGGTCGTCGATAATGATGCCACTGTTGTAGGGATTTCGTCCGGGATTGAGCTCCATGATGGAGAAGCACCCCCAGATCCGGTTATCGACGCAGGCCCGTTTGAAGCGCGCCACCTCCGGACCATCCAAGGTGCACATGATGTCCGGATTGACGTCCATGCTCAGTCCGTGCAGGGCGTATTCGGGAAAAACGACGAGGTCCATCGTCGGCAGATTGCGGCGCGCCTTCCCCACCAACTGACAAATGCGCTCGGTCTGCTTGGCCAGGTCTTCCTTGGTCACGACCCACGGGTTCTGCAGCTGCACCAAACCGATGACAACGCCGTCGCGGGCCTTGTTGAGGCCGCCTAGCCCACTCATGTCGAGCCTCCCTGGCGATTTTGCAACGCCTTCGGCCATGCAAGCCGCGTACCGGACCGACCCTGGCCCGGCGAGACTCCATTTGCCTGATCGAGCGCGAAGGTCAACGCGGGAGGGCATGCCGCACCGCCTCGATGATGCGATCCTGGGTGGGCTCGTCGAGGTAGGCGTGCATCGGCAGGCTAACCACTTCGGAGGCTAGGCGCTCACTCACCGCGAGCCCGCCGTCCGCGACCGGAAAGCGCCGATAGGCTTCCTGCCAATGCAGCGGCTTGCGGTAGTAAACCGCAGTGGGAATCCCCTGCCCCCGCAGGGCGGCGATGAGCGCCTCGCGTTGATTGGGCGCGACGCGGACCGTGTATTGCGCCCACACCGATGTGCAATGGGCGGGGACCTGCGGAATGGTAAGCACATCGGCAAGCCCGCCCGCATAGCGCAGCGCTACGCGATTGCGTGCGGCGATCTCGTCCGGAAAGATTTTCAGCTTTTCAAGAAGTATGGCCGCCTGGATCGTGTCCAGACGACCGGTAATGCCGATGCGGACGGCGTCGTATTTATCGACACCCTCGCCGTGCACGCGCAGGCTCTTGATGATCGATGCGAGCTCATCGTCATCGGTGAAGACCGCGCCGCCATCGCCGAAACAG
>JBKQHQ010000225.1:0-3711 GCA_052148715.1 Xanthobacteraceae bacterium
CGGATTGGCGAGCTTGTCGGCATGCGCATAGTCGCCGTTGCCGATGACCAGCGCCACGCGCCGGTCGGCCTGGCTCGGCGAGGCACCGAGGCAGGTCAGCAGCACGGCGCACGCGAACGCTGCCACACGGCGCATGGTAATCCCCTTGGCTGAGATTCTTCGGCGCATACAATCTGTCACAACGCCAACCGCATCGGAAGCACGCGCAGGTGGATTCCCCCGAACCAACCCGGCAATCGGTTTGCAGGGCAACGGGAAAAGGACCTGAAATCGTCGTCCCCGTCCCCGGACTTGATCCGCAGACCGTCGGACGCGTTTTTCGCGGCCGATGAGCGGGCACGGCGACGGCAGAAAAAATTTCCGGCGGGCGCCAGATGCGAGGCTCTAATTGAGGGCGAAAGATGCGGCGGCGCAGGCAAATACCGCGAGTGAGGCCCATTCGCGTGCGCTCAGCCGCGTCGACAAAGATTTGCCTTGCAAGCGCAAGGCGTCGGCAAGGGCAATGCGGCAGCTCACCGATCCCGGGACGGCGAGAAACACGTCGCGAATAAGATCGAGAATGCCGCGTGCGAGCCCGCGCTCGTCTCGGATCAAATGCGGCGTCCAGTCCGGGCCAAAAGTCAGGAAAATTGCTCCCCAGGAGTTGTCCGGCAGGGGATGGGGCAAGGTGCGGCCAACGCGCTGAACGAACTCGGCGTAGAGCTCCTTGCGCTCGGGCACTCGCAGGTAGATCAAAACCTTGGTGGGATCGATGTGCGCCACCAGATGGTTCCACTCCCACCAGAAGCCATCGGTCCGGCCGATGCGCAGAATGACGAACTCGGACGTGGCAATGAGCGCGGTCACGACCTCCTGCCAATGCGCGTCGTCGACATATAGGCGTGCGGCACCGAACGGAGGGAAATGCTCGCCCGGCTTGCCGATCGCGACCACGGGGCCAAGCCAGGAGGCCGCAGCGGCGAGTGCCCGCTCAGACCCCACGCGGTCCTGGGAGTGGGTGTCGGCCTGGAACGAGCGCAGATACATCACAGGCTTACGTTTGTCCTGATGAAGCACACGAGCTGCGCCGCCCGATAGTACGCCTCGCCCCACTACAAAAAAAGAAAGCGCGGCGGCTAATGCCGCGTTTTCGATCGTGCGCTGGGCGATCCAGGTAAACCAATCAGGTTCGCCCGCGGCCGGGGCCGCGACTGCGCCCAGACCGAAGCAGACGACAGCCAGGATCAACATGAGCGCGCCGGAGCCCGCGAGCATGAGCGAGCGACGGGCCGGCTCGGGAACAAGAAACGAGGCGAACGGAACCAGATAGTCCGGCATGCCGGGTCTGAACAACCGCCAGCGCGCCTCGTTGAGGACAATGAGGAACAGGCCGGCGACAGCGCCGAGCAATCCGACGAGGCCAACGTAGAGCCCCCAGTGATGCCACCATCGTGCATCGAGATACGTCTTGACCACTGCGGGATCGAGGCGCAGCAGCCCCACCGGGCCCTTTGCATCCGGTGCAAAGGCATGGGTGCCGACGGCAAGGAGCAATCCGGCTAGTCGGGGCTGCTGCCAATCCGCCGAACCGAGCGGCACCTGCAGCCAGATTTTTCGCGCACTGTCCTGCACCGGCACGTACAAGTGCAAACCCCGCCGATCGAAGGACGCATCGGTGTCGGTCACGATCAGCCAGGAATGCTCAAGGCTCGACCCGCTCACCACCGCGCTCTTGCCCGTCTGCGCGAAGAAATCGTCCGCGTGCACAAGCTTGCCGCGCCAGCGGCCTTGAGCAAGCCACTCCTCGGCCTGCTGTGAAAAGAACAACTCGTCTGAGTTGTCGGAACCCGGAAGGCGGGGTATCGCCAGTCTGTGGAAGCCCGGCGACAGCACGAACAAGGTCTGCGCTCCGATGACAGCCTTCGCAAAATATTGGCGGACCAGTACCGTCGGCGTCACGATCCTGGATTTCTGCGACCCGGCCGGCCTCATCTCGCTAAAGTAAAAATATCCGGAATCTTGGCTGGGAAGGAGCGGACCGTCCAATCGGACCTCCGCATCCACCAGCGACGGCCAATCGGCGACTGCGTCCGGCCCGGTAAGGGGGATCCCGTCGAGTGGTGAGAAGCGACTGAGTCTCTCCGGGGTGTGCGCGATGTCGTCGTTGCGGCTGATGCCGTAGAGCTTTGTTTCCAGGTCGGGTCGCGCATCGAGTGTAACGTAGTCGACCACCCCGGAGCCAACGGCCGCTATGGCGTCGGCAAGCGACATTGGCCGCGGCTGATAGAGACGGAAGTGCACCCAACTTGCCGCGACCAGCGCGAGCGTCCCGCAGGCAAGAAGGATGAGGCCAACCGCGTGGCGCCGCAACCAGTGGGCCGATTGGTGCTCCACTTGGCCCGGCACCGCCCCCGCGCTTCCTTCCGATAGCGGATACACGTGCCCTCCTGCACGACACTTCCTGCACGCACCGGCATCGAGCCGCGCGGCGCTGCCTAGCACAAAAATCGGCGCCAATGGGTGCGAATAGTTCCGAAGCGCTCGCGCGATTCCCCGCCGGTCCTTCGCGCGGCCGCAAGCTTGGCAGGCGGGGGCCGCGGTTGCTAGCATCCGCGGCCGACGAGAGATGCGGGCGAGCGGCTCGCAACAGGGACAATCGATGCTGAAACTTCCAGGCCACGGACGTTATGACTATTCCGCGATCGTCAAGCGGCCCGATTACAGCTGGCCGGAGGGCAAGCGTCTCGCCTTCTACGTCGCGATCAATATCGAGCATTTTGCCTTCAACGTCGGCATCGGCATGGATCCGCACCATCGCGGCGGCGCGCAGAACACGCGCAATTTTGCCTGGCGCGACTACGGCAACCGCATCGGCAACTGGCGCCTGTTCGAGATCCTCGACACGCTGCGGCTGCCGGGGACGGTGCTGCTCAACAGCAGCGTCTGCTACCACTACCCGGAGATCGTCGAGAAGATAAAGGAGCGCGGCGACGACGTGATCGGCCACGGCCGCAGTAATGCGGAGTTGCACCGGCCGCTGTGGGAGGAGGACGAGGCGCGCGTGATCGCTGAGGTCACCGAGGTGATCGAAAAGCACGTCGGCATGCGGCCGACCGGCTGGATGGGCCCGGGAGCGCTGGAGTCGAACGTGACCCCCGACCTCCTCAAGGAAGCCGGCTACACCCATCTGCTCGATTGGCCCGTCGACGATCAGCCGATCTGGATGCGCACGCGCGCGGGGCCGTTGCTGTCCGTCCCCTATCCGATGGAGCTCAACGACGCCGGCACCCTCGTTTGGCGCGACCACACCGCGCGCGAATTCGCCGACATGATCGTCGACCAGTTCGAGGAGATGCTGGAAGCCTCCGAACGCCAGCCGCTCGTTTTTGCCCTGTCGCTGCACGGCTTTATCGCCGGCCAGCCGTTCCGACTGCGGCCGCTGCGCCAAGCCATCAAGCACTGCGTCGAGCACAAGCTGAAAGACCGCGTGTGGTTCACCCGCGCCGGCGACATCGCCAACTACTGCTTCTCGCTGCGCAAGGGCCTCATCCCCGGCAGCTGATTTTGCCCAAATCTTCACCTCTCCCCCGGTGGGAGTGGTCGGCGCGCAATGCGCGCCGGGAGAGGGGGTCTCTTCGCATAGCTTCGCTTGCTCAGTTTCAGTTTGAGAGCGACATCGTTGAATCGCCGTAAACAAGAAAGATTCATGCTAAGAGGCCCCTCTCCCGGCTC
>JBKQHQ010000226.1:0-25757 GCA_052148715.1 Xanthobacteraceae bacterium
GGATCTTCACCTCCCCCCTCGTGGGGGAGGTCGGCACATGCAGGCTTGCCTGCATGTGCCGGGGGTGGGGGTCGGGTCGCAAAGATTCTTTTTTCAAAATCCTTTTTTGTCCACGCCGATTCAGATCGATAGCCTCTCAAACTGAACGCTAACCAAGTGGGAGTTATTCGAAGAGACCCCCTCTCCCGGCGCGCTTCGCGCGCCGACCTCCCCCACGAGGGGGGAGGTAAAGATCAGGCCGCGGTTCATTTGCGATTGACCTCCCCTTTCACGGGGAGGAAATGCGGCGGAAACCGCACCGGCGAAAAAATCAGATCAGGCGCTTGGCGACTTCCTCGAGCATCACCTCGGTGGCGCCGCCGCCGATCGACTGCACGCGCGCGTCGCGCGCCATGCGCTCGATCGCCGTCTCGCGGATGTAGCCCATGCCGCCGTGGAACTGCAGGCAATCGTACATCACCTCGTTGACCAGGGTGCCGCACAGCGCCTTGATCATCGAGACCTCCTTGGTCACCTGCTGGCCCTGGGCGTCGCGCCAGGCGGTGTTGTAGATCAGCGCCTTGGCGGCCTCGACCTGCGCGGCGCGCATCGCCAGGCGGTGGCGGATCGCCTGATTCTGCCACAGCGGGCGGCCGAAGGCCTGGCGTTGCGTGGTCCATTCGAGCGCCAGGTCGATGGCCTTCGACGCCTCGCCCATGGCCTGAGCGCCGAGCACGATGCGCTCGTTCTGCAGATTTCTCATCAGGGCGTAAAAGCCCCGGTTCTCTTCGCCCAGCAGATTGCCGGCGGGGATGCGGCAGTCCTCGAACACCAGCTCGGCGGTGTCGCTCGACAGCCAGCCCTGCTTCTTCAGCGGACGGGCGACGCGAAAGCCCGGCGTCCCCTTCTCGACGATGAACATCGAGACGTCGCGGCTGCGGCCGGGCTCGCCGGTTTTGGCGGCGACGAAGAAAATGTCGCCGTGCACGCCGTTGGTGATGAACATCTTGGCGCCGTTGAGCACCCACGCATCGCCCTCGCGGCGGGCGGTGCTGCGCATGCCGGCCAAGTCCGAACCGGCGTCGGCCTCGGTCATCGCGACCGCGGCGATGCGCCGACCGGTCACGATGTCGGGCATGTAGCGGTCCTGCTGCTCGGGCGTGCCGGCGTGGTGCAGGTGCGGGCTCGCCATGTCGGTATGCACCAGCACGGTGACGGCAAACCCGCCGTAGCTGGAGCGGCCGAACTCCTCGGCGAGCACGACCGAGGCGAGCGTGTCGAGCTCGCTGCCGCCGTGGCGGCTGTCGTAGCGCATGCCCAAAAGCCCGAGCGCGCCCATCTCGCGCAGCACCTCGCGCGGCACGAAACCGGCGTCCTCCCAGGCGTCGGCGTAGGGCAGCACGCGCGCGGCGATGAAGCGGCGCAGCGTGCCGCGCAGCATCTCGTGCTCCGCCGTGAAATACGGCGAGGCGGGTCCGTTCATGGGGTAGCTTTCAGCCGGCACGCGCCGTTGGACTACTGCGCCGGTTGCGCCAGCGGCTTGCCCTTCTCGATCACATAAACAGCAATGAGCTTTGCGGGCTTGCTGCCGACGGCGCCTTCATTGTGAATCATGCCCTCCGGCACTTCGAGCGACTGCCCGGCGGTAAAAACCTTCTCCGGCTGGCCGTCCGGCGCGAACCAGAATTCGCCGTCGATCACGTAGGCCTGGACCGGGCCGGGATGAGAATGGCGGCCCGCCTTGAAACCCGGCTGCAACACGACAATGGCGGTTGTCACTTGCGTGTTCGATCCGGCGACATCGACCTTGCCGATGACGGTGCGCGTCACCGGCGCAGGCTGCGCCGGCGTGGCCGGCTGTTGCGCCGCCGCAGCGCCGGCGAACGCGACGGCCGCAAGCACCGCCGCGACGTTTATTATGACGTTTATTATCTTGAACATGAGCGATCTCCCGGAATGGATACTTGATTCTATACCAGGCATCGTGGGGTCTCAACCGGGTTCGCATAGGGCTAGACCATCTTTCTCGGATCGACGACGCGATCGAATTCGGCCTCCGAGACAAAGCCCAGCTGCAATGCAGCAGCCTTGAGCGTGAGATCGTTGTCCATGGCGTGGTGGGCGATTTTTGACGCCTTGTCATAACCGATGACGGGCGCAAGCGCCGTCACCAGCATCAGCGAGCGCTCCACATCCTCGTTGATCTTCTTCAGATTTGGCTTGGTGCCCTCGACCAAGAACCTGCGGAAATTCACACAGCCGTCGGTCATAATGGTGATGGAATGGGCGACATTGAAGATGATGAGCGGCTTGTAGACGTTCATCTCGAGATAGCCGCCGGCGCCGCCAAAGCCCACCGCGACATCATTGGCCATCACCTGCACCGCGATCATGGTGAGCGCTTCGCACTGGGTCGGATTGACCTTGCCCGGCATCATCGAGGAGCCCGGCTCATTCTCCGGAATCGCCAATTCGGCAAACCCGGCGCGCGGTCCGCACGACATCAGGCGAATATCATTGCCGATCTTGTACAGCGACACCGCGAGGGTACGAAGCGTGCCGGACAATTGGACCAGCGCGTCGTGGGCGCCCTGCACGGTGAATTTGTTCGGCGCGGTCACGAAGGGCAGGCCGGTAAGCCTGGCGATCTCGGCGGCGGCCGCCTCGGCAAAACCAGGTGCCGAATTGATGCCGGTTCCCACGGCCGTGCCGCCCAGAGCCAAGCGGTATACGCCTGGCAAGGCTGCTTCCAACCGCTCCAGATCATCCGCCAGCATCCCGACATAGCCCGACCATTCCTGGCCCAAGGTCAGCGGAGTGGCATCCTGCATATGGGTCCGGCCGATCTTGACGATGTCGCTCCAGGCCCGCGCCTTGCTATCAATCGCGTCACGCAAGGCGGCGACCGCCGGGATCAGCCGCTGCTTCACATTGACGGCGGCGGCGATATGCATGGCCGACGGAAATGTGTCGTTCGACGACTGCCCCATATTGACGTGATCGTTGGGGTGAACCGGCGTCTTGCTGCCGAGCGGCGTGCCGGCGAGTTGACAGCAGCGGTTGGAGATCACTTCGTTCACGTTCATATTGAACTGGGTACCGCTGCCCGTCATCCACACATGCAGCGGGAACATGTCTTGATGCTGGCCGGCGAGGATTTCGTCACAAGCCTTAACGATCAACTCGTAGCGCTGCTCGTCGAGCCGCTTGCCGGCATGGTTCGCGGTAGCGGCGGCTTTCTTCAAGACGGCGTAGGATGTGATCATTTCGCGCGGCATCAAATCCTTGCCGATGCTGAAATGCTCGAGCGAGCGCTGGGTTTCGGCGCCCCACAGCTTGTCCGCGGGGACCTCGACCACGCCGAGGCTGTCGCTCTCTCTTCTCATCTCGACCATGGCATCTTTCCTGGGTTCAATCGTCGATTTACCGGCAAGTCGCGTCAACCGCGGCCAAGGGAGGCTGTTGCGAACGATCGCCCGGCCGCGCGGCTGACTTCCAGCCGCTCACCTTCAACTATATGTGTCCAGTCGAGACCCGAGAAGCTCGCCTAAGACTAGACCTTGTTCCTATCAAGTTGAACCGCCTCTCGCACCCTCCCCTTGAAAAGGGGAGGGTGGGGTGGGGATCGCCCTCCACATCGTGAGGACGCGATATGCGGCACGCGACCCCCTCCTAACCTCCCCCTTTCAGGGGGAGGAAATCCGTCAACATCAGCGGAACAGGTCTAGTCAGGAGCAGCCATTGTATCGGTCAATAGAGTCGTGCAGGCGGCGACCAGCTGGCTCCGGCGGCGGGCGCCATGCTCCATCTGCAGCAGGCTCTGACCGAAGATGAACGAGTAGAACAAGAAGGCGCGCGCTTCCGCTTGCGCGCCCTTGAGACCTAACGCGGCGTAGAGCCGGGTGACATTCTTGAGCCGCGCGCTGTCGACCTCGGCGACGGCCCGGGCCGCCGTCGCATCCGTGCGGGACCATTGTCGGATTGCGAGCTCGATCGCCATGCCGCGCGGGTTGAGGCGCTCGGAGTACAGCCGTATGAGATCGAGCAACCGATCTCGCGCCGAGGCGCCGTCGAGGTGAGCCTGCTTCTCGATCGCGGCGATGCGGCCTTCAGCCCAGGTTTCGAGCATCGCCCGCAGCAGGGCGGGCCGATCGGCAAATTGCCGGTAGAACCCTCCTTTGGTGACGCCGAGATCTTTCGCCAGCACTTCGACGCGCACCTCCTCGACGCCGCCGCGTGCCAATGCGGTCAGGCCAGCCTCGATCCATTTCTTGCGCCGGTCGTCGTCCGCCACGGTTTTCCTCGGTGCTTGATACGCTGCCGTATTGATAGCGCGCGGGAGCCGTGATACGGTAGCGTATCTTTTCCCGATCTCGCGCGGCGCCGCTGCCAGGGCGCGGGATGCCGAAGCGTACGAAGCCGGCAACGTCGCACGACAAGCTTGGAGGCTCGGACATGGATGGCGTCACCTACAAGGGCTGTGTCTACCCCTGGCAATGCGATCAGGTCGGGCACATGAACATCATGTGGTATGTCGGCAAGTTCGACGAGGCCAACTGGAACCATCTCGCGCGCGTGGGGCTCACGCCGAGCTATTTGCGCAACGAGCATCGCGGCATGGCCGCCGTCCAGCAGAACATCACCTACAAGCGCGAGCTGCTGGCCGGCGACATCGTCGAGATTCACAGTCACTTTCTCGATGTCCGAGATAAGGCATTGCGCTTGGTCCATGAGATGCGCAATTGCGAGACCGGCGAGGTGGCGGCGGTCTGCGAGATCACCGCCGTGCATATCGACCGCCGCGCGCGCAAAGCCATTTCATTGCCCAGTGCCATCCGCGACGCCGCAAGCGCGGCGCTTGCAGCGGCAACGCAAGGAGCGACCGACGGGTCGGACGCATGAATCATTGGCGAGGCCGGCGCGCCGGCAATTCAGCAGCGTCGGCGTCGTAAAAATTCCCTAGCGCGCCCTGCGCCCCCAGACCTGCGCCACCGTGTACATGGTGAAAGTCACCTCGGGATTGCGCAGGTGATGGCGGCACGCATCGAGCAGGGCCGAGAATTCGGCTTCGGTCAAGAGGCCAAACTTGATCACCGTACCTCTCAGCGATTCCACGGTCGACGGCAGATAGTCGACCATCGGGTCGATCGAGCGAACCCCGATCAGGAACGGCCGATACTGAACATCCTCCAAGCCGGCCTGTCGAGCAAGAACATAGAGACGCCTTGCCAACTGCAAGTCGGCACCGACGGCGCTGAATGCGCCGAGCAGCGCCGTCTTCAACCGGTCCCAGGCCGGATGCGGCGGGTAGCAGTTCAGGGTCGTGGCGTCGGGCTCCTGCAAGGCGACGGTGCCGCCCGGCCGGGCAAGCCGGATCGCCTCGGCAAGCAGGCGTTCGGGGTCGCCCGCCGTGCTCGCCACGAAGCGCATATGGACGAGATCAAAACTGCCGGTCGGCAATCCGGACCCGTAAGCGTCACCTTGACGGAACTCGACATTCTTCGGCGCGTGGGCGCCAGCATGCTCCAAAAACTCGGCATCCTTGTCGAGGCCGACCACGCGACCGCTCGGGCCCGCGCGCTCGCTCAGGAGGCCGGTGATGCCGCCTGGGCCGCAGCCGACATCGAGGCACGACCATCCGTCCTTCACACCGATGCGATCCAGCATCTCCCTCGTGTCGGGGGCCATCGCCGCGCTTTGGACGTGCAACCGTTCAATTTCGCCGACGCGCCGCTCGATCGGGTAATGGCCGGAATACGAGACGGACATTTGCGACACCTCATGGCACCGGATGAAAGGGCCAATTCTGTTCATTCAGCTGATGGAGCGCAACCCGCCCGCCGCCCCGCGGCGAGTTGAGGAGCTCACCGCACTGCCCGTCATCGCTCACGCGCCGGCCAGCGCCTTGGCCAGCATGAAGCCGGAGGCAACGCCGGTTCCGGCGCCGGGCCATGTCGAGGCGCCGACCATGTAGAGCGACTTGATCGGCGTGCGGTAGCGCGACCAGCCGAAGGCCGGCCGGAACAAAAAATTCTGATCGAGATGATGGCTGCCCGACAGGCTGTCGCCGCCGACGAGGTTGGGGTTCTCGCGCTCCAGGTCCAACGGTGAGCGCACCGTGCGAGCCAGCACGCTCGACCGCAGCCCCGGCGCGTAGCGCTCGATCAGGTCGAGCACCCGGTCCGCATAACTTTCCTTGACCGCGTCCCAGTCCAAGCCGGCGATGAGGCCGGCCGCATCGCCGCGAATCTGAGACGGCAAGACGCGCACCTGCACCCAGAGCACATGCCGCCCGGGCGGCGCGCGGCTCGGATCGATGGCCGTCGGCTGCCCGACGACCAGCGCCGGCTCGGCCGGCAGCAGTCCCGCGAGCGCCTCGGTGTAAGTCTTCACCATGGCGGCAAGCGACGGCGCCAGATGCACATAGGAAAATTTTTTGAGCTCGGCGCCCGCGCTCCAATTCGGAAGGTCGGACAGCGCGAGATGAATCATCATCGTGCCGGGACCGGGACGAAGCTTGGCGAGCTGCTCGGTCGCGTTCGACGACGGTGCGGCAACGAGCCGGCCGAACAGCACGCGCGGATGGATATTGGCGATGACGGCGCGGGTCGCGGCAAGCCGCTCGCCGCTCGCAAGCGTCACGCCCTTCGCGGCGCCGTTCTCGACGTCGATGTGCGCCACCTCGGCGCCGAGCCGCACCTCGCCGCCTGCGTTCTCGATGGCGCGGACCATGGCCGAGACGATCGTGTCGGCACCGCCCTGCCCGAGCGCCATGCCGAAGCTTTGGTTCGCCATCGATTCCAGATAGGGAAACAGCGCCCCGCCGGCGACATCCGGCGAGAAATCGAGATGCATGCCCCAGACCGCCATCATCGTCTTGAGCTTGTCGTTCTCGAAATTCGCGTCGAGCCAGGCGCGCGGCGAGGTGAGCAGCAATCGCACCATGTCGGCCAACCAGGCGGTGCCCTTCGCGCGCCACGCCTTCCACATCGCGCGCAGCGCCTGCAGCGAGGGCATCGGCGACCCGAGCAGCGCAAAAATGTGCGGCGCATCGCTACCGAACGCGGCCACCATGCGCCGCCACTTTTGCGCATCCGCCGGGCTGACGGCGGCGATCCGGCCCGCGGTCGCCTCGAGGTCGCGCTCGACGCCGAGCCAGGTGCCATCGGGAAAGGCGGTCGCAAAGCAACGCTCGGCGCCGACGAGGGCGAGGCCCGAGCCGAGCAGCCGATCCTTGTGGGCGGCGAAAAACGGCGAACCGGCAAACAGGCTGAGATTCATCGCGTACAGATCATGACGGAAGCCCGGCAGCGTGATCTCGCCGGTCTTGACCGCCCCGCCCGCCGCATCGGCGCGCTCGAGCACGACCACCTTCCAACCTTTGGCCGCGAGGTGAACGGCGGCCGCGAGCCCATTGATCCCGGCGCCGACAATGATCGCGTCGTGTCGCGTCGCGCCTCGGCCGTTGGCCGGCGCGATCGGCCTTCCGGCCTTGGTGGCCAAAACGTCCGCCGATGCGTCGCGGAACAGCCAGGAGGGGTCCGGCACCGGCAAGGGGACCGCGTCGATCAGCGCCCGGGTATAGTTCGACTGCGGCGACGTGAACACCCGGCCGCATTCGCCCTCCTCGACCACCGTTCCCTCGTTGATGACGACCACCCGGTCGCAAATCGTCCGGACGACGGAGAGGTCGTGGCTGATGAAGGCAAGCGCGAGATGCATCTCGCGCTTGAGCTCGTCGAGCAGCCGCAGCACCTGCGCCTGGGTCGATACGTCGAGGCCGGAGACGATCTCGTCAGCGAGCACGAAATCCGGCCGCAGCACCACCGCACGCGCAATGCCGACGCGCTGGCGCTGGCCGCCGGAAAGCTCGTGCGAATATCGCTCGACGGTCGCCTTCGGCAGCCCGACCCGGTCGAGCACCTTTTGCACCAACGCCAGCGCCGCATCGTGATCCGGGGCGAGGCCATGCAGCAGCACCGGCGCGACCAGAATGCGTCCGATCGTATGCCGCGGATTGAGCGACGACATCGGATCCTGAAAGATCATCTGCATGCGCCGGCGCAACGGCCGCATCGCCGCCTCATCGTGCCCCGTGATATCGGTCCCGTCGAAGACGACCGAGCCGGCGGACGGCTTGACGAGACCGATCAGGGTGCGCCCGAGCGTGGTCTTGCCGGAGCCGGATTCACCGACGATGCCGACCGTCTCGCCCTTGCCGATGCGCACGTCGACGCCCTTGAGCACCGGCACGGGTTCTCGACGGACGCGAGCGAAAGGCCGCGCCGACGGCAGCGCGCCGTAGGCCACGACGAGGCCGCGCGCGACCAGAAGGTCGTCAGCCATGATGGGCGGTACGGTTCGCGGTGTCCGTGTCCCATGCGGCAATCTCACGGCGAAGCGCGCCGGTGACCGAGGATGGGATCGGCTCCAGCCCGGTGTTCGGCCGGTCGTAACGCGGGCTCGCGGCAAGGAGCGCCTGCGTGTACGGGTGGCGTGGGAACGTGAGCAGCTCGGCGCTCGTCCCCTGCTCCATCACCTTGCCCATGTAGAGCACGGTCACACGGTCGCAGATATTGGCGACAACGCCGAGATCGTGCGACACGAACAGGACGCTTGTTCCGTAACGCTCCTGCATCGTGCGGATCAGTCGGAGAATCTGCTTCTGCACCGTGACATCGAGGGCGGTGGTCGGTTCATCGGCGACGACGAGCTTCGGCTCGAGCGAGAACGCGGCGGCGATCAGCACCCGCTGGCGCATGCCGCCGGAGAGCTGATGCGGGTAAGCGTGCAGCACCCGTTCCGGATCGCGGATCTGCACCTCTTCGAGCAGCACGGCCGCGCGCGCATTCGCCTCCTTCACCGACAGGCCCCGTTGGCGGCGCAATCCGTCGGTCAATTGCCGATCGATCCGCCGGGCCGGATTGAGCGCGGACAACGGGTCCTGCGGGATCAGTGCGATCTCGCGGCCGAGCAGCGTGCGCAAGGCATGCGAGGGAAGCGACAACAGATCGACGCCCTCGAAATCGACGCGGCCGGCGGTGACCTTCACTTGCGAGGGAATCATGCCGAGGATCGCCTTGACGATCGTCGACTTGCCGGCGCCGCTCTCGCCGACGATCCCGTGCACCTCGCCGAGGCCGACGGCGAGCGAGACGCCGCGCAGGATCGGCGCGTTGCCGTCGCGCAGCGAGATCGCGCTCAGGCCTTCGACCGAGAGCCGGGCTTCCCTCATCGGCGCAGCACCGGATCGAGGCTGCGGGCGAGCCCGTCGCCGAGCTGATTGAAGGCGACCACGGTCGCAAACAAAGCGACGAGCGGCGCGGCGAGCACCCACCAGGCCTGATGCACGGTCTGCCTACCCTCGGCGATCATGCCGCCCCAGGTCGGAATGTCGGACGACACCGAGAGGCCGACGAACGACAGGATCGCTTCGACGACCACCGCAATCCCCATCTCGAGCGTGAGCAGCGCAATCAGCACCGGCACGACGTTCGGGAAGACTTCCCTGAACAGAATTGCGGCTTTGGAAAAACCGATCGTGCGCGCGGCCACGACATAATCCATCACCGCCTGCGCCATCGTCTCGGTGCGCACGACCCGGCAAAAGCGCGTCCAGTCGATGACGACGATGGCGGTAATAACCGAATGAATGCCCGCCCCCAGGATGGCGACCAGCAGGACCGAGAGCAGCACCGGCGGAAACGCCATCCAGATGTCGACGAAGCGCGACACGACCGTGTCGACCCAGCCGCGCCGGTAGCCGGCAACAAGGCCGAGCAGCGATCCGATCAGCGCGGAAAGTCCCGCGGCGACGAACGCAACCGTCAGCGACACGCGCGTGCCGAAGATGAGCCGCGACAGCACATCGCGGCCGAGCCCATCGGTGCCCAGGAGATAGCTCGGCTCCGCCTCGGCGAAGCCCGCTGGCGGCAGGGTCGCCAGCATCAGATTCTGCTCGAGCGGGTCGTGCGGCGCGATCAGCGGCGCTGCGAGGCTCGCGACGATGAGGAAGAGGACGAAGCCGCCGGCGATGACGACCTTGGGATCGCCGGCGAGCCTGGTCGCCACTGACTTCGGACCGACCAAAGCTCCTTCGGTCGAGCCGTCCGGTGCCGCGCCTGTTGCCGCCATCTCAGCCCTGGCGTAGCCGTGGATTGAGCAGGGCGACGGCGACGTTGACCGCCAGATTGATGAGAATGAAGATCAACCCGAACAGCAAGACCAGGCCCTGGATCAGCGGAAAGTCGCGCCCGATCACCGCATCGATGGCGAGGTTGCCGATGCCCGGATAGGAGAAAATACGCTCGACGATGACCGTACCGCCGATCAGGAAAGTGAATTGCACGCCGGTCAGCGCCAGGGTCGGAGCGATCGCGTTGCGCAACGCCTCCTGAACGATCAGCCGCAATTCGGAAAACCCCTTGATCCGCGCGAGCAGCACGTAATCCTGGAGCATGGCCTCCTTGAGGGACTGCTTGAGGAGCCGCACGATCACGGCGGCGAGCGGCAATGCCAGCGCCAAGGTCGGCATGACCATGTGCGCCAGAATATCCGCCGCGACCGCGAACCGCCCGGTGAGGATGCTTTCGAGGAGATAGAAGCGTGTGGCAAAGCCCTCGGCAAGCGCGGGGTCGATGCGTCCGGTCAACGGCAGGACCGGCAGCGCCACCCCGAAGAGGAGGACGAGCGCGAGCGCCCAGATGAAATCCGGCACCGCCAGAAAGACGCTGTTCAAACCGTCGATCGCTGCCTCCGCGGCGGTGCGGCGCAGCAACGTTCCGGCAATGGCGATGCCGCCGCCGACGACGATCGCCACGACCAGCGCGAGCACCGCGAGCTCGACCGTGGCGGGCAGGCGGTTGGCCAATATGTCCGTCACGTCGAGGTGCAACACGATCGAGGTGCCGAAATCGCCGACCACGACGCCCTTGATCCAGATCCAGAACTGGGTCGGCAGCGGAGCATCGAGCCCGTAATGGGCTTTCAAGGCGGCGATGTCGGCCGGGCCCGCGCCGGGCGAGATCATCATCGAGACCGGATCGCCGGGGACAACCCGCAGCAGCACGAACACCACGACCGCCACGCCCGCGAGCGTCAGCAGCACCAAAGCCGCGCGGTTGACTACGACGGATAGCCACATGGATCGGTCTTAAAGCATTTTTTTCGGTTGGATTGAACGGCCTCTCGCTTCCTCCCCTTGGAAGGTCGCCGCAAGCTTGCAAGACAGAGCCACAGTGTCCCCTCCCCCGCACGGCGGGGGAGGGAGCTAACGCCTTGAGCGTATCAAGCCTTCGCGACGAGCGTCGGCTGCATTGCGCCGGACAGATTGGGGATCACCTTGAGGCCGGACTTGTAGACGAGCGGCTGCTCGTATTGCAGCAGCGGAATCACGTAGGCCTGCTCGGCAATGTAGCGGTCCGCGTCCTTCCAACCCTGAATTCGCTTCTTCTCGTCCTTTTCGCCCCAGAGCGGACCGACCTTGGCGTCGAGATCGTCCGAATGCCATGCCGAGTGCGGCGACTTGCTCCACATCGCAAAGCCGGTCGACGTCGTGGGATCACCGATGGCATTGCCCCAATTGTAGAAGGCAGCCGGTGCGAGCTTGTGCGACATGCGCAGCTCGAAATGCTTGGCGATGTCATAGGTCTCGATCTCGGCGTCGATCCCGACATTGCGCCACATGCCGACGATCGCCTGGATCATCTCGTAATCCTTCGGCTTGAAGCCGCGCGTGGTCTGGATCGTGAACTTGACCGGCTTCTCCTTGGAGAAGCCGCTCTCGCCGAGCAGCTTGGCGGCGAGCGCCGGGTCATAAGTCGTCTTGATGGTCTTATCGAAGGCGGCGTATTCCGGCGCCTCGAGGGTGGAGATGGGCGTGCCATAGCCGCGCAGCAGGCGCTTGATGATGCCTTCCTTGTCGATCGCGTGACTGGCGGCGAGGCGGACGTTCTTGTCGAGCATCGGTCCGATATTGGTGATGAAGATCATGCCGATATCGGAAATGCCGTTGGTGGCCCCTTTGAGGCCGGGCCTGGTTATCAGGCGATCGTATTCCTCGTAGGGAATCTCCAACGTCAGGTCCGAGGAGCCGCTTTCGATCTCGGCGACGCGGCTCGTCGCGTCGGGGACGAACTTGAACACCACGGTCTCGAAGGCCGGCTTGCGGCCCCAATATTTGGGATTGGCCTTCAGCCGCAGATAGGCATTTCCCTCATAGGCGTCGACCATGTAGGGGCCGGTGCCGATCGGCTTCTTCTCAAAGCCTTGGGGGCCGGCCTTCTCGTAATAGGCCTTCGGCAGCACGTAGCCGGTGAGGAAGGCCATCCACTTGAAGAGCACCGGATCGTACTGGACGACATCGGCGGTGATGCGGTTGCCGTCGATCTTGAAATTGTTGATCCCGGCCCAGATGAACGACACCGGGTTGCCAGAATCGGCCTTGCCCATGCGGGTGATCGACCACACCACGTCTTCCGGCGTGAACGGCGTGCCGTCGTGCCAGGTCACGCCGGGGCGGACATCCATCCACGCCTTGCTCTTGTCGTCGCTCCATCCCCAGTCGGTCAGGAGCCCTGGCTCGAAGGAAAGGTCCGGCTTCTGGCCGATGAATTGGTCGAAGACCGACCGGTAGATGGCCTGGATCGTCGGGTTGACCGACGAGGGACCGACGTTCGGATCGAACGAGGGCAGATTGACGTTGTAGGCGATGGTCAGCGTGTCGCCGATGGCGGCGCTGGCCCCGCGGATTGGGGCAATCATTGACGTGACGAGGCCGCTGCCGACGGCAAGCGCCTGGCGGCGAGTGAAATTGGTCATGACCGGATTCCTCTTTAGGGATGTCGTCTCGACATGTCGTCCGCCGGGCCTCGCCCAGCGCCACCGCCGGGCGTGTCAAGCAGACATCCGCGCAGCATATTTTAAACCTAAACAAATGCCAGAATTATTTTGAATGGGCCGGAATGCAAGGCCAAAATTCAGGCGGCCGCAGGCGGAAACAGCCGCTTTTTCCAGCACATAGAGGCTGCCCGTTGCTTTGGCGCAGGGACACAATCCGCTGGCTGCCGGGTCGCCCGCGTGCGCAGACGATGACGCCGCTAGGCATCCCCAAGCCTTAGCTTGGCGTCGATAGGGGAGCCCAAAGGCAGGCTTCGCCCGGAACATGCGCTAGCGGCTTCGAGCTCGTGAGCGAACGGACAGTGCACGCGTCTTAGATGCTCGCCTGCAATCGGCTCTCGACCATGTGACGACGCGCGTCGGCTTGATTAGTTTTCACCTCTCATCTAATATTTTAGGATTAAAACAGTAGGAAGGTTCGTCTGGTCGATGGTCGCGCAGGCGTCCGGCGAAATAAACCGAACGATCCTATGCGGCGCGGGCGGACTTCGCGGAGCGAAGTCCCCGCGCCTCGAGGATCGGCAGCACGTTGTCGCGGAAATAGGGGAACTCCTCGGCATAATCCACGAAGGAGATCGTCGTGCCCTTGAAGCCGGTCGCATGCAGCTCGCCGATCCCCTCGGCGACCTGGTGCGGCGTGCCGACCAGCGGGAAGCCGCCATGCCCGGCTGCCATGCGGTCGCGGATCAGCGCCAGCAGGTCGTGCGGGAACGATTGAGCGTTGGCGAATTGTAAGGCGATCAGATTGTCTACGGCCACCCAGTCGGCGTGCTCGTTGGCGAAATATTGCCAGTAATCCCTGGCTTCCTTCTCGGTCGGACGGCAGACGACGTGCGCGAATGTGAGCACGTCGACGTCGCGGCCAACCGCCTTCGCCTTGGCTTTCAGGTCCTTGATTTCCGGGCCGGAGCGCGACAGGTCGATGGCCGGAGTGAAGAGGAAATTGGCATTGCGCAACGCGAATTCGCGCCCCTCGCCCGAGCCGGCGGCATTGATGATCGCCGGGCGCTCGTCATGCCAAGGCTTCGGGGTGCCATAGCAGCCTTTGAGCTTGAAGAACTCGCCGTTCCAGTCGAATTTTCCCGCATGCGTCCAGATCTTCTGGACGACGTCGAACCATTCCTGCGCGTAGCGATATCGCCGTTCGTGGTCGGTCGGCAATTCGAGGCCAAGCGCCTCGTATTCGGGGCGGTTCCAACCGGCAACGATGTTGAGGCCGGCGCGGCCGCGGCTGATCTCGTCAATGGTCGCGATCTGCTTGGCGACGATGACCGGATTGTTGGCCGCCACATGCACGGTGGCGAACACGCTGATGTTCTTGGTTTTGGCGAGGAGAGCCGCCGCCCAGGTGATGGTTTCGAGAACGGTGCCGTGGAAATCGGTTTCGCCGCCGTAGCCGATCCACCGGGCAATCGGCAGCATGAAATCAATGCCGGCGTCATCAAGCAAGAAAGCGAGCCTCTCGTTGGCTTCCCAGGTGGCCGGCCAGCGCTCGGGCACCTTGGTGACGGTCATGCCGCCCGAGCAGTTGGTCGCAAAGGTACCCAGCACGAAATCCTTTGTCTCCAACATCCGTCTCATGATTGAATTTCCCTTTTGATCGCCTAAAGCAGGGCGGAACCGGCCAACGCGGTGCGAGCACAACCGAAAGCGCGATGGCCGCGCCGTCGATCGGGACGATGAGCGACGCGCCGGCCAGCATATTTTAAGCCTAAACAAATGCCAGAATTATTTTGAACCGATAGGGACGCAAGGCGAAAATTCAGGCGGCGGCAGCCGGAAATAGCTGCTTTTTCCGCCACATTGGCCCTTCCCCACCGAGATAGCGCGGCCGAGCCAAGGCCGGTCCGCCGCCATTGCCCGGGCCGCGAGTTTCCGTGAATATATGGACACGCCGAGGATTGGGCGGATCAGGCATCGCCCGAACCGTCGGCGGCAAGCTCAGGTCAGGAGGCTCTCATGGCGGAACGGTCATTTGCGCGGGAGGTGGAATTCCTGAAGCTCGGAGCCGGCGAGGAATTTCGCGGCGAAGGCATTTTGGCGATCACCAAGGCCTTGCTCGAATCCGGCGTCTCCTATGTCGGCGGGTATCAGGGCGCGCCGATCTCCCACCTCATGGACGTGCTCGCCGACGCGAAGGACGTGCTCGACGATCTCGGCGTGCATTTCGAAAACTCGGCTTCGGAAGCCGCCGCGGCGGCAACGCTGGCCGCCTCCGTCATGTATCCGATTCGCGGGGCCGTGACCTTCAAGTCGCCGGTCGGCGTCAACGTCGCCTCCGACGCGCTCGCCAACCTCACCTCCGGCGGCGTCACCGGCGGCGCGCTGGTCATCATCGGCGAGGATTACGGCGAGGGCTCCTCGATCATGCAGGAGCGCTCGCACGCCTTCGCCATGAAGTCGCAGATCTGGCTGCTCGATCCCCGCCCGAACCTGCCGTCGATCGTCAAGGCGGTGGAGGACGGATTCGAGCTCTCGGAGGCGTCCAATACCCCGGTGATGCTGGAGGTGCGCATCCGCGCCTGCCACATGCATGGCCGCTTCATCGCCAAGGACAACAAGCGGCCGGCCTTCACGCTGCGCCAGGCGCTGGAAAATCCCAGGCGCGACACCGCCCGCGTCGTGCTGCCGCCCGCCTCCTTTCTGCACGAGAAGGAAAAGGTCGAGCAACGCTGGCCGGCGGCCGTCAACTTTATCAAGGACCGCAAGCTCAACGAGTTTTTCGGCCCGCAGAGCGGCGACGTCGGGATCGTCATGCAGGGCGGCATGTACAATTCCGTCATGCGCTCCCTGCAGCACCTCGGCCTTGCCGACGTCTATGGCGACAGCGCGGTGCCCCTCTACGTACTCAACGTCACCTATCCGCTGATCGATGACGAGGTCGCGGCATTCGCGGCCGACAAGAAGGCGATCCTGATCGTCGAAGAAGGCCAGCCGGAATTCATCGAGCAGGCGCTCAACACGATTCTGCGGCGCCGCGACATCCAGACCAAGATTTCCGGCAAGGATGTGCTGCCGATGGCTGGCGAGTACACGCCGTCCGTCCTGACCAAAGGCGTCAAGGCCTTCCTCGACGTCCACGGCAGAGATCTGCTCGGCAACGACCCGCCGCTGCCGAGCGCGGCCGAGACGCTGAACCATCCGAAGATCAAGGAGCTTGCCGGGGTCGTGCCGGCGCGCCCGCCCGGCTTCTGCACCGGTTGCCCGGAGCGGCCGATCTTCGCCGCGATGAAGCTCGTCGAGAAGGAGCTCGGGCCGCATCACGTCGCCGCCGACATCGGCTGCCACCTGTTCTCGAGCCTACCGCCGTTCAACATCGGCACGACCACGATGGGCTACGGGCTTGGGCCGGCATCGGCATCGGCATTCAACGTCAAGACCGACAAGCGGGCGATCGCGGTGATGGGCGACGGCGGTTTTTGGCACAACGGTCTCGCATCGAGCGTCGGCAATGCCGTGTTCAACAAGCAAGACAGCGTCATCATGGTCGTCGATAATTTTTACTCGGCGGCGACCGGCGGGCAGGACATCCCCTCCTCGCGCGCGGTCAACCCGTTGCGCAAGACCAAGAACGCGATCGCCGACGCGGTGAGAGGCGTCGGCGTCAACTGGGTGCGGCAGATCGACCGCACGTACGACGTGGGCCGCATGCGTGACACGTTGCGCGAGGCGTTGACGACGCCGGAGCGAGGCCCGAAGGTCATCGTCGCGTCCTCCGAATGCATGCTCAACAAGCAGCGGCGCGTGAAGCCGCTGTTCAACAAGGCGGTGCGCGACGGGGAGCGCATGGTGCGGGAGCGTTTCGGCGTCGACGAGGATGTTTGCACCGGCGATCATGCCTGCATCCGCCTGTCGGGCTGCCCGTCGCTGTCGGTGAAGCAGACCGACGACCCGCTCAAGGACGATCCGGTCGCCTCGATCGACCAGACCTGCGTCGGCTGCGGGAACTGCGGCGAGGTGGCCGAGGCGGCGGTGCTTTGCCCCTCGTTCTATCGCGCCGACATCATCTACAATCCGACCGCGTTCGACCGCCTCATGGCGCGGCTGCGCGGCGCCGTGATCGGCTTCCTGCAACGCCGCCGCGAGGCGCGCAGCCTCGCCTTCGAGGCCTGACGTGGACGCTTCCGTATCCGGCAGTCTTGCGCCAATCGCGCGGCGCGCCTCCGAGCGGCCGATCTCGGTGGCGATCCTCGCCATCGGCGGTCAGGGCGGCGGCGTGCTGGCGGACTGGGTGGTCGAGCTCGCCGAAGCCGGCGGGTGGTACGCGCAGGCAACCTCGGTACCCGGTGTCGCGCAGCGCACCGGTGCGACCGTCTACTATATCGAGATGCTGCCGCCGAAGGACGGCCAAGCGCCGGTCCTCTCGCTGATGCCGGCGCAAGGCGATGTCGATGTCGTGCTGGCGGCCGAATTGATGGAAGCCGGCCGCTCGATCCTGCGCGGCTTCGTCACGCCCGATCGCACGACGCTGATTGCGTCGAGCCACCGCTCCTACGCGGTGATCGAGAAGGAGAAGCCCGGCGACGGCATCGCCGCCTCGCTTCCGGTCGTCGACGCGGCGGGGATCGCGGCGAGACGCACGATTGCGTTCGACATGGAGGCGCTCGCCGTCAAGCACCAAAGTGTCGTCTCGGCCTGTCTGTTCGGAGCGCTCGCGGCCTCGGGCGCGCTCCCGTTCGGCCGCGACGCCTTCGAGGCGGTCATCAAGTCGGGCGGCCGGGGCATCGAGCCGAGCCTGAACGCGTTCTCGGCCGCCTATGAGCAGGCGGCCCGGAACGAGAGCGCGCCCGCCGTCGCCCAGCCGGGCAAGCGCTTCGACGCCATTCCGCAGGCGGCCGGACATCCGGCGCTCGATCGGCTTTTGCGCCGCATCCGCGCGTTTCCGGCGCCGCTGCATGCAATGCTGTTTGCCGGCGTCAAGCGCCTGACCGACTTTCAGGACCCGGCCTACGCCGACGAGTATCTCGACCGGGTGACGGAGATCTACGAGCTCGATCGGAAAGCGGGCGGCGCCGAAAAAGCCTACGCGCTGACGGCCAACGCCGCAAAATATATCGCGGTCGCGATGGCGTATGATGACGTTATCCGCGTGGCCGAGCTCAAGACGCGCTCGCGCCGCTTCGGCCGCATCCGGCAGGAGGTCGGCGCTGCGCAGGATCAGATCGTCTACATGACCGAGTACCTGCACCCGCGCCTCGAGGAGGCGGCGGGCATGCTGCCGGCCGGGATCGGACGCTTCGTGGAGGCGCACCCCGGCGCGTTCGGCCTGCTGTTTCGCAAGGGACGCCGGGTTCACACCGGAACCATTCGCTCGTTCCTGATGCTTTACGCCCTCTCGGCGCTCAAGCCGTTCCGCCGGACGACGCTGCGCCATGTCCGCGAGGTCGAAAACCGGCAGCGATGGATGGCGCTCGTCACCCAATACGCCCCCAAGAACTACGACCTCGCGGTCGAGATCGTTGGCGCGCGCCGGCTGGTGAAGGGCTATTCGGACACACATGCCCGCGGGCAGTCGAAATTCGACCGCGTGATCGCCGCCGTGCCGGCGCTTGCCGCCCGCGACGACGGCGCCCAATGGCTGCGCCGGCTCATCCAAGCCGCGCTCGCCGACGAGGACGGCACCATGCTCGACGGCGCGCTCAAGACGATCGCGACGCTGTGAGCACCGCGTACCGCATCTGATACCTCGCCGCGTCATTCCGGGGCGCCGCGAAGCGGCGAGCCCGGAACCTATAACCCACTCTCGGCGTCATGCCCGCGCTTGTCGCGGGCATCCACGACTTTACAGCGGCGCGACGCAGTTAAGACGTGGATGGCCGTGACGAGCACGGCCATGACGTTGAGAGGTGGTCATGGACGCCCCAAACCACGCAAGTACAGCGCTCATGAGCGGCGCGCGTATTTGTTTGGTCGCGCCTGTGCTCACCGCAGCGATTTGGCGAGCAAAAAGCCCGAGCCACCGCCTAGCCCCGGGCCCGGGTGGGTGGAGGCGCCGATGTGGTAGAGGCGCTTGATCGGCGTGCGGTGATTGACCGAGTTGCGGAACGGGCGCCACAGGAAGAACTGGTCGAGGCCGCAGAAGCCGCCGTAAGGATCGCCGCCGACCAGGTTCACATTGAGGGCCTCGAGGTCGGCCGGCGAATAGACCCGCCGCGCGATGATGGTCGCGCGAAAATTCTCGACGTGCGACGCGAGGATCGCCTCGACCCGGTCGGCGAAGCGCTCGCGCAGCGCCTGCGTCCAGCCTCCGTCGGCGGGCACCGCGATCTCGCCGGCCCCATCGCCTTTCACGAGCCGCGGCGCATCCGGCACCTGCAGCCACAGGATCGAGCGGCCTTCCGGGCAGCGGCTCGGATCGAGCGCGGCCGGCTGGCCGAGGCAGACGGTGGGAGCAGCGGGCAGCATCCCGCGCTCGGCTTCGTTGGCGGACTTGGACACGCCGTCGAGCCCCGCCGTGAGGTGGATCAAAGCGACCGATCCGAGCTCTTGCGCCTTCCAGTTAAGCGGCGCCGCGAGCGCGTAATGGATCTGCATGTTGCCCTTGCCGTAGCGATAGCGGGCCATGGAGTCCTTGACGTCGGCAGGCAGGCCCGCGCCCGCGAGCAGCGCTCCGTAGAGCTGGTTCGGCGTCACCGAGCAGATGACGCCGCGCGACGCCGCGATCTCGCGGCCGTCGGCGAGCCGCACGCCGCATGCGGCCCCGCCGGCGTCGAGCAGCACGCGTTGCACGTCGGCGCCGGTCATGATCTCGCCGCCCTGGTCGCGGATCAGCCGCTCGAAGGCGTTGAGCGCGTTTTGCGCCCCGCCTTTAACGATCGGCGCACCGGCGGCTTCGAGCGCGAAGGCGATGACTCTTGCCATCTGTCCCGAATAGGCGCTCTCCGGCCCGAGGCCGGTGTGCAGCACCCACGGAGCAAACAATCCGCGAAACAGCTCCGACTGGTAGGTCTCGAGCCAACTGCGGGCGCTCCCCAGCGCCTCGCCGAAGAAGCCGGCAAGGCCGCGCGGGCCGCGGCGCCATGCTTCCCGCAACACGATCTTCAACATCGCGCTCGACCACAGCGAGCCGCCGAGCAGCGCGAACAGGAACGGCGCGTCCGCGCTGAAGCGGTCCATGTCGGCGGCGTAGCGGGCGCCGTCGCCTTTGCCGAGCGCTTCGATCGCGCCGATGTTGGCGGCCCGGTCCATCGAGAAGACGGCATGCCGGCCGTCCGGCAGCAGCACCGCCGTCGGCCTCGGCGTATGCGCGAACTCAAGGCCGCGCCGCGCCAGGTCGGGGCCAAGCTCCGCATAGGCCGGCGACGTGATGAACAGCACGAAGGTCGTGGCCATCACGTCGTGGACGAAGCCGGGTGCCGTGATCTCGTCGGTCAGCAGGCAGCCGCCGATCCGGCTGTTGCGCTCGAGGACGAGCACCCGCTTGCCGTCGCGGCCCAGCAGTGCGGCGGCGACGAGGGCGTTGATCCCGCTCCCGACGATGACGTAGTCGGCCGACGCCAAAATCCGCTCGCGCGGCTCAGTGCTTGGGGATGAGCGCGAGAACCCGCAGCGGGCTGCCGGTGCCGTTGACGATCTTGAGCGGGGCGGCGATCAGGATCGCGCCCTTGGGCGGCAGGCGATCGAGATGGCAGAGGCTGGCGAGACCGTAATGGTTGGACTTGTGCATGAGATTATGCGCCGGGAACGGCGGGTTCATGCCGCCGGCTGAGCCGGCGTCGGTTCCGACCGTCTCGGAGCCCCAGCCGATGATGCCCTTGGTCAGCAGGTATTCGATCGTCTCCGCCGTCGGGCCGGGCGAATGCGGTCCCTTCTCGTCGGCGTTGAGAAATTCCTTTTCGCTGCCGCCGCGCTTGTACCAGTCGGTGCGCATCAGCACCCATGATCCCGCGGGAATGCCGCCGTGCGTCTTCTCCCAGGCCTTCACACCGTCCACGGTGAGAAGGAAGTCGGCGTTCTTCGCGGTCTCGGCCGAGCAGTCGATCACGCAGGCGGGCGCCACGAAATTCTTCACCGGGATGCGATCGGTCGTCCCGTCCTTGTAGTCCTTCCCGGTGATCCAATGCACCGGCGCATCGAAATGCGTGCCCGAATGCTCGCCGAGCTTGAGCCAGTTCCAGCGCCAGAACGGGCCGTCCTTGTCGTATTGGGAGATCGGGTGGATCTCGATCGGCGGCGTGTTCTTGCCGATCTCCGGCGGAAGCTTGATCAACGGCGTGTTGGGTCCGAGCGGACCGGTCAGGTCCACCACCTCGATCGCGCCCGACAGGAGCGCGGTCGCCACTTCGCCGAGAATTTGCTTGCTGTCCATTTTTTCTCTCTCCCTCAGCATCTCGCGTCGTCATTCCGGGATGCGAGCAAACCTCGCGGGACCGGAAACCATAATCACAAGCCGGGGTTACGGGTTCCGGGCTCGCCGCTTCGCGGCGCCCCGGAATGACGGGCGTTGCACCAAGTATCGAAGATATCACCTAACCGGATGGAAGCGCAAAAAGTTTTAAATATGAAATATCCGGCGTTGCCCCAGCCAGACGGGCGCATCGAAGGGCGCGGGACTACCCGTTGCGGCCTGCTGGTTCCGCGGATACACGCGTGCTAAAAGGACGGTATGCCGCTGCCTTTGACGCGGCCACGAGTGATCACCGTACGATCAACCGAATTGGAGAGATCTTCATGACGTCTGGAATCCGACTTCCGCTGTTGGCTGCCGTTGCGTTGGCCGGACTGGGCTTCACCGCGCCCGCGCAGGCGCAACAGGCCGCCATGACGTTCTTCGTCACCAGCGTCGGCAAGGGCAATGGCGCCGACCTCGGCGGGCTAGCCGGCGCCGACGCGCACTGCCAGGCGCTCGCCGCGGCCGCCGGCGCGACCAGCACCAACTGGCACGCCTATCTGAGCACGACCGAGCCCGCGGGCGCCGCCGGCGTCAACGCGCGCGACCGCATCGGCAAGGGCCCGTGGCAGAACGCCAAGGGCGTCGTGGTGGCGAAAAGCGTGGAGGATCTCCACTCGGACTCGAACAACATCAACAAGCAAACGGCGCTGACCGAGAAGGGCGAGACCGTCCCCGGCCGCGGCGACCCGGTCAACACGCATGACATCTTGACCGGATCGGACCCGCAGGGCCTCTTCTCCACCGCCGGCGGCGACACCACCTGCGGCAACTGGACGAAGAGCGCCGACGGCTCGGCCATCGTCGGTCACCACGACCGTTCCGGGCTCAAGGACACCCGGCACATGAATTCCTGGAACTCCTCGCACGGCTCGCGCGGCTGCAGCCAAGACAATCTGAAGGCCTCGGGCGGCGCCGGCCTGCTCTACTGCTTCGCCGCCAACTGAGTCCGGGCTCAGTGCCGGTCGGCACCGCGCGCGCCCCGTCGGGACGCGTGATCAGAGCGCGCGCCAGCCGTGTAGGGCGGCAAAGGCGGCCGAGACCTCAGGGCGTCGGCACGGTGCGCGTTCCGCCGTGCCCATGCGATCCCGCATTACTCCTTGGCAGACGGCATGGGCACGGCGGACCCGGCCCTCACATCCATCGAAACCTCAGGGCCACCTTTGCCCATCCTACCAAACATGCCTACGAACAAGACCAAGACGATTGGTAGCAAATGCGTGCGATCGGGCCACTTGGCTCAGGCAAGCTCCGCCGCCATAGCTTTGCGAACTTCCGGACGTTCGGACATCCGGCTCCGGTGATCCATGACTTTGGGAATTCGCGAGGGATTCACGCCATCCTTCTCTAGCCACTGTGCCAACGTGAACAGGTAGGGGTCGCAGATTGTATACGTCGTCCCCATCACCCAAGGCCCTCGCAGCATCTTGTCCTCGATGAGATCGAAACATGCCCCTACGGACTGCGGCACCTTGCGCTGCATCGCCGCGATCGCGGCCGGATCGTCGGCCCAGCGATGTCCGCGCATGCGGTGCGCATGCGCCACGTGCAGCGTCGAGCACAGATAACTGTTGAAGGCTTGCACCTGCGCAAACGCAAACGGCTCGTCGAGCGGCGCCAAGCACGCCCGCGGAAAGCTTTGCGCGATGAAGGCGAGGATCGCCGGCGTCTCCGTCAGAATGCCCTGGTCGGTCACCAACGCCGGCACCCGCCCTTTGGGATTGATGGCGAGATATTCCGGCTTGCTTTGGTCATTGGCGGCGAAGTCGAGCCGCACGGTCGCGTATTCCGCGCCGGCATCCTCCAGGGCGATGTGGGACGCCAGCGAACAAGTGTGGGGAGCATAAAACAGTTTGATCATGGCAACCGCCTCCCCCGCTGCAGTACTATGGGCTCATCTAATACGCAATACAACGGATGCGAGTGAAATCAGAAATTCACAGGACGTTTACTCGCATCAGCAAAATATAGGCACCTATCCGGATTGCGAGTCGTGAATGCGTCGCGGCGATTCGGGAGGGGCTCAGGCTCGCCGCTGTTGTCGTGGGCATGAACAGATCGACGCGCATTTCCGGGTGGGCTTCATCATGGCAAAGATATTCGGCAGATTGACCGTTCGCGCCCTGATCGGCGGATTGGTCGGTATCATGGGGTTCGTTCTGAGCCTGTTGTGCGCCATCAATCTCGTCAACGCCTGGCAGCGCTATGATGCAGGAGAACGCGCCGCGGAGCTGTCGGTTGCCAACAAGGCGTTGTTCGATGCGATGCTGAACTATCGCATCGAGCGCGGGGATACGGGGTCGGCCTTGGCCTTGTCCGGCGAACAGAGCGAGACGTTGAAGAGACGGGTCGACGGTTTGCGCGTGATCGTCGACGCGCAGCTCGCGATCGCGTTGCCGATCCTCGAAAAAGCGTCGGTTCCCGGCTTGCCCGCCGCGCGCGACAAGCTGAAGAGCGACTATCAGCTTCTCAAGGAGCTGCGGGCTCGCGCCGACACGGCCCTGCAGCAGCCGGCCGCGGCGCGCGACAAGGATCTTTTGCAGACATTCGTTCCGAAGGCGGGAAGCTTGCTGCAGGATATGGAGAGCAACGCGACGGTCCTGGAAGCGGAAATGCGGCTGCTCGATCCGGCGATCGGCCAGCTGGCCTTGGTGAGAAGCACGGCGTGGAGCGCGCGCACCTCGCTCGGCAGCAAGGCGCTGACGCTGATCGGCGCCCTTGAGAAGCGCCAAGGATTGACCCCGGCGCAGCAGGCCGCAATCCAGTGTTTGATCCGACGTTTTGAGTGGCAGCGAAATTCAACACCTGGGTCGCTGATACCAAGGTATCGCCAATACCATCGTCCAATTGATTCGGCCTGAGCACCTGGGTTGTAATCGATCTATCGCAGCTGATTACGGAGAACAACACCGTAAGCTATACCAGCATCACAACTGTGGGTTGGAAAATCTTCCTCCCGCTCCAACTAACTGCAGGTGGGGCTGACGCCGCGCTCGACCCCTAGCCAAATATTAAATGAAAGGATGGCAAACACATGCCGGAAGCAACCTGGAAACCTCATGAGAAACACGGACAGCTGACAACGCAGAGCGATTTGCCCGATAGCGTGTACGCGTTCCCGAAGCAGCGTAAAGAACCACTCACCGACGCGCAACATGTGCGTAACGCGGTCGCGCGGTTCGATCAAGTCATCGATGTCTCCGATGCCGACCGTGCTTTGGCGTTCGCGAACATCGAGAAAGCAGCAAACTACTACAGCGTCGACCTCGCAGAAACTTCATGGCACGACCTGGGCATTCATCCTCAAACCCATAGAAGAGAGGCCGCCGCCGAGGGCGCGGTGAACGCGGGAACGCTGAGTGCAGAGCCGAGGAGTTGAACCATGAAAGCCATTGTTGTCCACGAATATGGCGGTCCTGAAGTACTGAAGTTCGAGGAGTACCCTGACCCGGTTGCAGGTCCGGGCGAGGTACTGGTGCGGGTCGCCGCCGCGAGTGTGAATCCGATCGACTACAAACGGCGTGCTGGGTTAACCAAAGACTTCTATCCCCTCACTTTTCCGGGACTGATCGGAGTTGACGTTGCGGGGGCCGCGGAGAAGATTGGGCCGGGAGTGGAAGGCTTTTCCGTCGGCGACCAGGTGTTCGCAATGGCCGACAACACCTACGCCGAACTCTGTGTGATTAAAGCGGACGTTCTGGCGAAGGTTCCCAAGGGGCTTGATTTGATCGAGGCGGCCGCGCTGCCGCTGGTGACGGTAACCGGCAACCAACTCCTTGCAGCTACGGGAATCCAGGCGGGCCAGACGGTCCTCGTTGTAGGCGCTGTTGGTAACGTCGGGCGTTCGGCAGTATTCACTGCGAAGGATCGCGGGGCGACTGTGATCGCGGGGGTGTTGAAGCGTCAGTTCGATGAGGCGAAGACAGTTGGCGCTGATCGGTTGGTCGCAACCGACGACGACACCGCGATCGCGAATCTTCCGCCGCTCGATGCGGTCGCGGATACGGTCGGCGGAAGAACTGCCGAGAAGCTGATCGCCAAGGTGAAGGCGGGAGGAGTGTATGCATCGGTTGTCGAAGCACCGCAGAACGCCGCGAAGTACACATCTGTAAAGGTCGTGCATGTCTTCTCGAAATTCGACAGGAAAACGCTCGAGTTCATGGCTGAAGCGGTGCGAGATGGCAAGCTGGTGATCCCGATCGGTCCCAAGCTGCCACTTAGCCAGGCGGCCGAAGCTCAAGCCGCCGCGGAGAAGGGCGGCATTGGGAAGATCTTGCTTCTGCCTTGACATTTTGTAGGTTTGCATTGAAGCAGGCTCAGGTCCGCCGGTAGCGTAAATACAGATATGCAGCCTGTTCCTTGACGCTGACCATTTCAAACCAGGGCGCGGAATCCGGCACAAACTGCACCCCCTGCACGACCGCCGGCCGAGTTACATCGCGCCCACGGCCCGCTATCTGCGGAGACAGCGTCAGAAAGAGTTCGTCTACCG
>JBKQHQ010000227.1:0-65405 GCA_052148715.1 Xanthobacteraceae bacterium
CGGCGCGCTTCGCGCGCCGACCTCCCCCACCAGGGGGGAGGTGAAGATTGCGCGGCGATCGATATACGGTTGCGCTGCCCACAAGGGGGGAGGTGAAGAAAGGTCTTACGATCAGCTCTCAAGCGCGGCCAGGATCTCGCTGAGAACGGCGTCGGTGTGCTTCAGGACGTCGTCGTTCCAGAAGCGCAAGACGCGAAAGCCCTGCGAGCGCAGCCATTCGTCGCGTGCGGCATCGGTCTCGCTGGTGGCGTGCTGACCGCCGTCCACCTCGATCACGAGCTTGCGCGCAAAACAGACGAAGTCGAGCACGTACGAGCCGACCGGCGCCTGCCGCTTTATCTTGAACTGCGCAAGACGCCGAGCGCGCAGATGGTACCAGAGCCGCTGCTCCGCATCCGTCATGCGCCCACGCAGCTGTCGCGCGAAGCCGAGCGTCATATGCCTATCCTGTATTCTCACCTCCCCCCTCGTGGGGGAGGTCGACACTTGCAGGCTTGCCTGCAAGTGTCGGGAGAGGGGGTCTCTTCGCAAGATTATTTCATCCGAATTCTTTCATCCGATTCAATCAAGATGATGGCTCTCAAACTAAAACTGAGCAAGTGATGTTGTGCGAAGAGACCCCCTCTCCCGGCGCGCTTCGCGCGCCGACCTCCCCCACGAGGGGGGAGGTGAAGAGTCCGGACGCTTGACAGCTGACTACTGATCCCTGGACTCCGAGCTGCGCGGGCGACTACCTTCGCCCTACGTCCGCGCGTAAAAGGCGGGCGGCAGGGAGGGAGTTTATGCACGGGTCCGTGAAAGCAAAGATTCTGCTTGCCGCGCTCGCCGCCGTCGCGCTGCTCGGCGGGGCGGGGGCGGCAGCGGCGGCCGACTATCCGGCGCGGCCGGTGCACTGGATCGTGCCCTACACGCCGGGGGGCACGACCGACATCACGGCGCGGCTGATCGGCGACGCGCTCGGCAAGCGGCTCGGGCAGCAGTTCGTGGTCGAGAACCGGCCCGGCGCCGGCAACAATCTCGGCACCGAGGCGGTCACCCGCGCCGAGCCCGACGGCTACACCCTGCTGCTGGTCAATCCGGCCAATGCCATCAACGCCACGCTCTACAAGCACCTGCCGTTCGATTTCCTGCGCGACATCGTGCCGGTCGCCGGCATCAGCCGGGTGCCGAACGTGATGGAGGTGAACCCGGCGGTGCCGGCGAAGACGGTCGCCGAGTTCATCGACTACGCCAAGGCCAATCCGGGCAAGATCAACATGGCCTCGGCCGGCAACGGCACCTCGGTGCATCTCTCGGGCGAGCTGTTCATGGCGATGACCGGGGTCAAACTCACGCACGTGCCGTACCGCGGCTCGGCGCCGGCCATCACCGACATGCTGGCCGGGCAGACGCAGGTGATGTTCGACAACCTGCCGGCCTCGATCGAGCACATCCGCGCCGGCGCGCTGCGGGCGCTCGCGGTGACGACCGTTACGCGTTCGCCGGCGCTGCCCGACGTGCCGACCGTCGCCGAGACCGTGCCGGGCTACGAGGCGAGCGCCTGGTTCGGCATGGGCGCGCCCAAGGGCACGCCGGCAGAGGTCATCGACAAGCTCAACCGCGAGGTCAGCGCGGTGCTCGCCGATCCGGCGATGCAGGCAAGCCTCGCCCAGCTCGGCGGCGTGCCGATGCCGGGCAGCCCCGCCGATTTCGGCAACACCATCGCGGCGGAAACCGAGAAGTGGGCCAAGGTGGTCAAATTCTCCGGCGCCAGCATCGACTGACGCGACGTGCCGCGAACTCAACGTCATCCCGGGATCCAAAACGCCTCCGCAGCCATCGCTGGCTCGGCGTTGACGATTTGCGCTCGTTCGGCCACCGCTCGCGGCTGCGCCAATTGGGCTATGACGCGCAAGATTGGCGCGGCAAGCCGGTTATCGGCATCATCAACACCTGGAGCGACATCAACGCCTGCCACGGGCACCTGCGCGAGCGCGCCCAGGATGTGAAGCGCGGCGTCTGGCAGGCCGGCGGCTTCCCGCTCGAGCTGCCGGCGATGTCGCTCGCCGAGCCCTTCGTCAAACCCTCGACCATGCTCTACCGCAACTTCCTCGCCATGGAGACCGAGGAGCTTTTGCGCAGCCATCCGATCGACGGCGCCGTCCTCATGGGCGGCTGCGACAAGACCACGCCGGGCCTGATCATGGGCGCGATCAGCATGGGGATTCCGGCGCTCTACGTGCCGGCCGGGCCGATGCTGCGCGGCAATTGGCGCGGCAAGACTTTGGGCTCCGGCTCCGACGCCTGGAAATATTGGGACGAGAAGCGCGCCGGGCGCATCACCGAGGCCGACTGGAGCGAGATCGAGAACGGCATCGGCCGCTCGGTCGGCACCTGCATGGTCATCGGCACGGCCGCCACCATGATGGGGATTGCCGAAGCGCTCGGCTTCACGCTCCCCGGCGCCTCCTCGATCCCGGCGGTCGACGCCAATCATCCGCGCATGTGCGCGGCGGCCGGGCGGCGCATCGTCGACCTGGTCTGGGAGGACGTGACGCCGGAAAAAATTCTGACGCCGGCCGCCTTCGACAACGCCATCGCGGTGCACATGGCGCTCGGCGGCTCGACCAATGCGATCATCCATCTGATCGCCATGGCGCGGCGGCTTGGCCACCCGCTCTCGCTCGAGCGGTTCGACGCGATCTCGCGGCGCGTCCCGGTCATCGCCAATCTGCGGCCGGCGGGCGAATTCCTGATGGAGGATTTCTTCTATGCCGGCGGGCTGCGCGCGCTGATGGCGGTGATCGCCGACAAGCTCGACCTCACCTGCCGCATGGTCTCCGGCCTTACGCTCGGCGAGGCGATCGCCGGCGCCGAGGTGCATCTTCCCGACGTCATCCATACGCTGCGCGAGCCGATCTATGCGGAGGGCGCGACCGCCGTGCTGACCGGCAATCTCGCGCCCAACGGCTGCGTCATGAAGCCCGCCGCCGCCGAGCCGCGCTTCCTGCACCACCGCGGCAAGGTGATCGCGTTCGAGGACTACAACGCCATGGCGCGCGAGGTCGAGCGCGACGATCTTCAGGTGACGCCTGACCACATTCTGGTGCTCAAGAACGCCGGCCCCAAGGGCGGCCCCGGCATGCCGGAATGGGGCATGCTGCCGATCCCGAAGAAGCTTTTGCGCGCCGGCGTGCGCGATATGGTGCGCATCTCCGACGGCCGGATGAGCGGCACGAGCTATGGCGCCTGCATCCTGCACGTCGCGCCCGAGAGCTTTGTCGGCGGACCGCTGGCCCTGGTGCGGACCGGCGACGAAATCGAGGTGAACGTCGCCGCCCGCCGCATCCATCTGCATGTCGCCGACGACGAGCTCGCTCGCCGTCGCGCCGCCTGGACCCCGCCGCCTCCGCGCTACGCGCGCGGCTACGGCGCGATGTACTCCGCCCATATCGGCCAGGCTGACGAAGGCTGCGACTTTGACTTCCTGGCGGCGGGAGGCCAGATCCCCGAGCCGGAGATCCATTGAAGCTGTGGTCCCAAGGCTTGGCTTTCAAACGCGGGTCATTCCGGGGCTCCGAGCGCAGCGAGGAGAGCCCGGAACCTATACTCACAGACCGGGGTTATGGCTTCCGGGCCTGCGAGCTGCGCTCGCATCCCGGAATGACAGCCGAGGGGGCGGGGCGCTAAGACAAAGGCGGGACAAGCCCCGTGCAAATGTATTCGGCGAGGCGATGAGCGACGACATTCCTTTCAACAAGCGGCTCGATCTCGAGCCCGGCCGCGTGGACGAGGTGTTGCCGGGCGTGCGCCGGCTGCTCGCCAACAATCCCAGTCCGTTCACGTTCAAGGGCACGCTGAGCTACATCATCGGCAAGGGCCAGGTGGCCATCGTCGATCCCGGGCCGGAGGACGAGGCGCATGTCGCGGCGCTGCTCGCGGCCGTGCGCGGCGAGACGGTGAGCCATATTTTCGTCACCCATACCCACCGCGACCATTCCCCCGGCGCCGCGCGTGTAAAAGCCGCGACCGGCGCGAAGACCTATGCGCAGGGACCGCACCGCCCGGCGCGGCCGCTCAATATCGGCGAAGCAGGGCGGCTCGACGCCAGCGCCGACATGGACTTTCGCCCCGACGTGACGCTCGCCGACGGCGAGGTCGTGGCCGGTCCGGGTTTCACGATCGAAGCGGTGGCGACGCCGGGGCACACCGCCAACCACATGGCCTACGCCTTCAAGGAGGCCGACATCCTGTTCGCCGGCGACCACGTGATGGGCTGGTCGACCTCGATCGTGGCGCCGCCCGACGGGGCGATGAGCGACTACATGGCTTCGCTGCAAAAGCTCGCGGGGCGGACGGAGCCGCTCTACCTGCCGGGGCACGGCGATGTCGTGAAGGACGCGCAAAGCTTCGTCCAACACTACATCCGCCACCGCCTGGGGCGCGAGGAATCGATCCTGCACCGCCTTGCCAAGGGCGAGGCGGATATCCCGACGCTGGTGCGGGCGATCTATATCGGTCTCGATCCGCGCCTGACGGGCGCCGCCGGCCTCTCGGTGCTGGCGCATCTGGAAGACCTGGTCGCCAGGGGCATCGTCGCCACGGAGGGGGCCGCGTCGATCGCCGGCCGCTATCGCCTGGCGGCGGCGCCGCGCGCCGGCGCCTGAGCTTTCGCGGTCGGCTGCAGCTTCTTCTCGGCGTCGGAGGTCTTGTCGTCGATCTCGTCGATCAGGGCGCGCACCCGATCCGCATTGCTGCCGAAGTCATACTTGCCGTAGCGCGACGCCGAGCGCACGTCGACGCGGGCGCCGTCGGGCGTGGGGCGCACCCGCACGATCACGTCCTCGCGCAAGCCCATGAGCGCCGAGCGGGCGACGGCCTCGATATGGCCTTCGCGCCGGGGCGGCTGCGGCGGGCGGGCGAGCAGGATCGTCCACTTGTGCTTGGTGATCACGTCTTGCGCGGCGGTGAATGCGGCCAGCGCCGAGACCGTGACGTCGAGCGGCTCGATTTCCGGAAAGGCGGCGCGCTGCTGCTCGACCGTGTAGCGCGCGGAGATGGGGGTCACGCCGACCCGCAACGCCGCCAAGGCCTCGAAGTGCGGCGGATCGGCGGGATCGGTGGAGACGTCGTTGATCGCCGGCAGCCGGTAGGCCTTGGCCGCCAGATAGCCCGGATAGGCCAGTAATCCGATGCCGATCGCCAAGGCCGCGACGGCCTGGCCAAGACCCCGGTGCCCGGAGAACCAGATGACGATGAGGGCGAGGAGCGCGAGCAAGATCGACAGTCCGGCAAAGATGAGGGCGCCGCCGAAGGTCGCCATGGCCGGCGTGAACTCCAGATAGCCGGAATGCACGACGATGACCGACATGACGGAGACGACGACCGAGAACAGCGCGAAGCGTCGCGCCCACACGGCAAGGCGCGAGACGGGTTCTTCGATGATGCGGCGTCGAACCATGCTCAGCTCACGAACAAATCCGTTTCAGGGCCGCCCATTCCGCCGCGTCGAGCACAGGCGCGCGGGGGGAGGGCGCCGGCAAGGCGTTGATCACCGCCACCCGTTCCTTGGTCGCCGGGTGGTCGAGCAGAAACTTGATCTCGCCGTCCGCTTCGCCGAGGCGGGCGAGAAGCGGAGCCAGCGCGTGCGAGTCGGCGCCGATTTTCGCCATCAGCGCCACTCCATACAAGTCCGCGCTGCCCTCGACCTCGCGCGAATAGGACGATTGCAGCACGGTTTTGGCCGCCAGCACAACCGCGCCGCCACCGACGAAATCGCCGAGCAGCATGCCGAACAGAAGCGACAGGCCGGCCGTCTGCAGCACCGAGCGGGTGCCGTCGCGGTGCGCGACGTGGCCGATCTCGTGGGCCAGCACGGCCGCGAGCTCATCGGCCGATCGCGCCTTGGTGATCAGCCCCTCCAGCAGATAGATGTTGCCGCCCGGCAGCGCGAAGGCGTTGGCCTCGGCCCGGTGCACCGGGATCACATGCAGCGGCACCGGCAGTGCGGCGGCGCCTTCCAACCGGCTCACCATTTTCGCCAAGGCCGCGGCGCCGGCCTGCTCGGCATCCTTGCGGCCGCATTCGAAGGTACCGCCCGTCTGGTTGGCGTCCAGCATCGAGCGGACCTGCGCCTCGACCGCGGCGCCAAGCCGACGCTCGAGGCTCGCAGGCACCACCGGAGCGAGCTGCGCGGCGATCTGCGGAACCGCGAACACCGCCGTCGCCACGAGCGACAGCATGGCGGCGATGCTCCAGCCCACGACCCTGGCATGGGTGCGGCGGGCGCGCGCGCCGCTGCGATCGAGGTTCGGCGCCTGCTCCTCGATCTGCGCGACGAGGGCTTGATCGCGGATCTCCAGGCGCGCCAGCGCGGCGCTGCCGGCGTGCCCGAGCCGCAGCAGGTCGGTTCGCGCGGCATGCGATTGCAGCTCGGCCAAGGGCCATTCGGCCAGCACGCTGCCGTCGGCGCCGCGCACGCGCATGGTCGCGGCCGCAAGCTCGACGGCAACGTCCTGGCGCGCGCTCGTCACGCCGTCGAAAAAGGCAGCTCGGCCCGCGGCAGTCATAACCCCTAGATTCCTCCGACGCTCAATGCATCGGCAAGGCCCTCGCCGAGCGGCGAGCTCGGTCCGCCTTGCGCCTTGACCCGATCGAGCACCGCAACGCCGTCAAGATCGAGCGCGTCGACCCCGAGCCGCCACAGCGACAGCTTCACCGTCGCCTGATGGATAGTCGAGAATCCGAGCGCAACGATGACATAGCCGATGACCAGGACGCAGGTCGCCAGAATTCCGGCCGGGGTCGATGCCTGCGGGCCGACATACGGGCCGACGAGCATCACACAGACCGCTCCGCAAACGCCGGCCACGAGGGTGAACAGGAACGCGTACCAGAGAAAACGAAAGTAGATGCGGTAGACTTGGCCGATCCGCAGGCGCGAGGTCATCGACAACGCACCGAAACGCAGGCCCGACGTCCACCAGCGCAACGTCAACCCCTGAAACGCGGGATAGAGCATGGCGGCGGCGAAACCGCTCCAGCCGAGCGCAATCATCACGAGGGCACTCGCCTCGCCCAAACCCGTGCCCTCGATATTGGCGGTGAGATCCCGCTCCAGATCAATGGCCTGCGCGACGGCGCTCCAATCAACCACGGCGATGCCAAGGGCGATGCAGCCGAACAACGGCCCCAATACCAAGAGCCACATCGGCAGCCCGCGCCAGAACAGCGACAGGGGCGAGCCGTCGAAGCGGCCCGGCAGGTTTCCGTAAAACGTATTGCGCATCTTGTAGCGCTCGAGCGCCGCCTGCGCCCATGGATAGGCGAGCCCAAGCGTCAGCGCGATCATCGCCCACCAGAAGACGGCACAGACCGCGTAGCGCCACGCCGATCCCGTCTGGTGAAAGCGCAGCCCGCGAAAAACGGAGCGGGTCAGACGATACCGCCGGGCGCGGTAGACGGCATAGGGGCTGAGAAAACCGATCAAGACGAACGCAAGCACGCTCGCCAGCTGGACAATGCCGAGGCCGGTCGCGGCCAAGAAAATGAGGGCATAGATCGGGATAAGAACGGCGACCCCCACGAGAAAGCCGAGCAGGAGCTCGGTCGCGGTGCCGGTATATTCGAAGCTGTCGCCTGCTAGCTCCGTATTGCTCCACAAGAACCGGCGGATGTCGGTCATCAGCCAAAAGCGATAGAGCCCGAGGGTCACCATCAGCAGTACGGCACCGCGCACGAGCAGCAGCCAATAAACGCGGCCGTCGCCGCAAAACTGAGCCCGTCCTCGCTTCGGCCCCTTGCTCGGCATCGCGCCGGGAAAAGGCGCGTCAGTCGAGGTCACTTCAGTGGAGGATACTTCGGTCATGCGGGGGAGCGCGGCGGTCGGTCCCGGGGGTGCCGGCGGAAAAAGTACCATTACCGAACCCGGTCGCCACGTGCGAGCCGGGGCGGGATACGGAGGCTGCGCCGCGGAACCGCGCTACGAATTGTAGCGGGTATCGGTCGCGATGTTCTCGACGAACGTCACTACGGCGCGGCGCAATTCATTGTTCTTGATCTGGCCGAAAGCCTGTACCAAACGTAACGCGCCCGGAACGGTCAAATTCTCCACGACCGAGACTGATTTTGAGTCAGGCACCTCACTGAACACCGATTTGCCGAAAAACGTATTGACCGACACGTTAAGCACCTCGGCGATCCGGGTGAGCCGCCCAGCGCCGACACGATTGACGCCCTTCTCGTACTTTTGCACCTGTTGGAAGGAAACGCCGATCTTCTGGCCGAGCTCGGTTTGTGACAAACCGGCATTCATCCGGTGGAAGCGAATGAGCCGGCCAACCTCAATATCGGTTGCGTCGGGACTTCTCTTACCCATGGCCGAGCGCTCGTTTTGGCGATGCCGTCCAGATCTCGATCGCAGCCGTTGAGACCTTAGCGAAAACAATTTAAGCGTATAGCACCCACGAAATTCCGTGCCTAGGGCCACTTGCCGCGTTCGGCGGCAACCAGTTGTCGCACCCCAACCGGGCCGACGCGTGGTTGGCAACATCGCAGTCGCCTGCTCAACCCCTGCGGGATCGAATGAGCGCGAGACATGAGGGTCCAAGTGTTGCCCTTGGTCCTCAGGCGCCGTAAAGGAACCGACGGCTTCCTCCTCCCACAATCCCCATGTCGCAGCTTATTCTCGCCGTCCACAACGGGCTATGGCACGACACCAGCGCGGCGGTCCTCGTCGATTACGACGTGAAGGCAGCCGTGCAGCTCGAGCGCCTGACGCGCATCAAGGGCGACGGGGGCCTGCCGGGTCCTTGTATCGACGAGGTGCTGTCGATCATCGGCGCGAAGCGGCGCGACGTCGATGTGCTCGCGGTCTCGCGTACCAATTTTCCGGTTCGCTACTTCAAGCATTTCAAGGGCTGGCAATGGGTGCGCGAGCAGTTCCGCACGCACGTGGAAGGCAAAGAGCTGCGCTTTGTCACACGCGAGACGGTGCGCACCAAAAATCCGCGGGTCGAGGACTTCTTCGACGTGCCAACCTATCGCCGCGACACTGGTCTGCGCGACGATGCCGCGGTCTATTTTTTCAACCATCATTTGGCGCATGCGCTGCCGACCCTGTTCTACACCGACTGGAACGATGCGTTGCTGGTCACGGCGGACGGCGGCGGTGATACGGTCAACTACAGCCATCGCCACTTCGCCAATGGCGAGATCAAGGACATCTATGGCGGCGATGAGTGGCTCACTAAATGGCCTGCGATCGACAGCCTTGGACAAGCCTACTGTGCGGCGACGGAGGCGCTGGGGTTCCGACCTAATCGGCACGAAGGCAAGCTGACCGGGTTATCGGCGGCGGGGCAGCCGATCTTCGCGGAGCAGATCGGCGCGCGTTTCTGGGTCGACGAGGGCGGGCGAGTGCACTCGGATTTTCGCGATAATCGCGCCATGCTGGATTTGCTGCGGGAGATTGCCAAGGGTGGCCGGCGCGAGGATGTTGCCGCATCGATTCAGAAAGTCCTCGAGGACACGATGCTCAACTCGGTGCGCCGCTTGCTCGATCAGCATCCGGCGCGTCATTTAGGTCTCGCGGGCGGCATTTTCGCCAATGTGCGCCTGAACCGGGTCCTTGCCGAGCAATTGTTGCTGGATGAGATATTCATCTTTCCGCCGATGGGCGACGAGGGGTTGCCGATCGGCGGCGCGCTCGCTTATCTGCTGCAGCGGGATGGACTGAGGCGCTGGCTCGAGCAGCGCCACAGGCTGAGCGATGTCTATCTTGGTCGCGACTACAACAGCGTTGTTGACGCGACGTTTGCCGCAACGCCGCGGGTCGTGCGGACGTCGGGCGCTCCGATCGCGGCGGCGGCGCAGCGATTGGCCAAGGGCGAGATCGGGGCGATCTATACCGGACGGATGGAGTTTGGCCCGCGCGCGCTGGGCGCGCGCTCGATCCTCGCCAATCCGTCACGGCGGGAGAGCCACGATCTGTTGAACGAGAGGCTCGACCGTTCGGAATTCATGCCGTTCGCGCCAGTCATTGCGGCCGAGAAGGCTGGCGAAGTCTTCGACGTGAACGCCGTCAATGGCTACGCTTGCCGGTTCATGACGATCACGTGCAACGTCCGTCCGGTCTGGCGCGAGCGTATTGCAGCCGTCGTTCACGTCGACAATTCGGCGCGGCCGCAGGTCATCGAGCGGCCAACCAACCCGCTCTATTACGACATTCTCGGCGCTTTTGAGCAGGAGACCGGCATCCCCGTCCTCGTGAATACGAGCTTCAACGTGCACGAGGAGCCGATCGTCAATTCTCCGGCCGAATGCGTCAAAGCCCTGGTCGATGGACGGATCGATTTCGTGGTGACCGAGCAGGCACTCTACGAACGAAGCAGCAGCTAGCTGCCGATGGATTTGATGGAGAACCGTAGGGCGGATTAGTTAGCCGAAGGCGTAACCCGCCGTTCTGCCGTGGATGGCGGATTACGCTTCGCTAATCTAATCCGCCCTACGGTTCCGATGCGCTCACTCCGCAGCCGTTTGAGCCGGCAATTCGTGGTCGCGGAACTGCTCCCGCAGCGCCGTCTTTAGAATCTTGCCGGTCGCCGTGTGCGGGATCTCCTCGACGAAAGCGATATCGTCCGGCAACCACCATTTCGCGATCTTCCCTTGCATGAAGCCGATGATCTCCTCCTTGGTCGCAGTCTGTCCTTTCTTCAGCACCACCACCAGAAGCGGACGCTCGTCCCATTTCGCATGCTTGACCCCGATCACCGCGGCTTCCGCCACTTTGGGATGGCCGACCGCCAGATTCTCGAGGTCGATCGAGGAGATCCATTCGCCGCCCGACTTGATCACATCCTTGGCGCGGTCGGTGATCTGCATGTAACCGAGCGGATCCACGGTTGCCACGTCGCCGGTGTCGAAGAATCCGTCCTGGTCGAGTATGTTGCCGGTCTCCTTGAAATAGGCCCTTGCAACCGCCGGACCGCGCACCTTCAGGCGCCCGAAGGTCTTGCCGTCCCAGGGCAAGGGCTTGCCGGCGTCGTCGGTGATCTTCATCTCGACGCCGAAGGGGGGGTGGCCTTGCTTGGCCAGGACATCGAGGCGCGCCTCGCCGGTGAGCTCGGCGTATCCGGGCTTGAGCGTGCAAACCGTCCCGAGCGGGCTCATCTCGGTCATGCCCCAGGCGTGGACCACCTCGACCCCATAGGTGTCCTGGAACGTCTTGGTCATCGCCCGTGGAGCGGCCGAGCCGCCAATCACCACCCGTTTGACGTATGGCAGCTTGTTGCCGGTCGCTTCCAGGTGTTGCAACAACATGAGCCACACGGTCGGTACGCCGGCCGTGAAGGTCACCTTGTACTCGGCCAGTAACTCATAAACGGAGGCGCCGTCGAGCTTGGCTCCCGGGAGCACCATCGTGGCGCCCATCATCGGAACAGTGAGCGCGAGCGACCAGCCGTTGGCGTGGAACATCGGCACCACCGGCAGCACCACGTCGCGCGAACCCACGCCGAGCATATCAGGCGCGCAGGCGATCAGCGAATGGAGAACGTTGGAGCGGTGAGAGTAGACCACGCCCTTGGGATTGCCGGTCGTGCCCGAAGTGTAGCACATGCCGGCCGCGGTATTCTCCTCAAAGTTCTTCCAGACGAAGTCGCCGTCGACCTCCGCAATCCAGTCCTCGTAGGCAACCGCATTACGCAGCTTCGTTGCCGGCATGTGCGCTGCGTCGGTCAAGATGACGTACCGCTCGATGCTCGGCAGGTGTGCGGCGAGCTTTTCCACGAGCGGCACGAAGGTCAGATCGGTCATCAGCACCCGGTCTTCAGCATGGTTGATGATCCACGCGATTTGATCGGGAAACAGGCGCGGATTGACCGTGTGGTACACCGCGCCGATGCCAAGGATGCCGTACCAGGCCTCCATATGGCGCCAGGTGTTCCACGCGAGCGTCGCCACCCGGTCGCCGAGCCGGATGCCGTCCTTGTCCAGGCGTTGCGCCACCCGCAGCGCCCGCCGGCGCATTTCCGCATAGTTCGTGGTGTGGATCGGGCCTTCCACCGAGCGCGACACGATCTTGCGCTCGGCGTGGTGCGTCGCGGCGTGATCGATCACGCGATAGCACAGCAGCGGCCAATCTTGCATCAAGCCAAACATGGCGTCTCCTCCGGATCTTTGATCTTGGGCAGGCGCCAACGACCTCGAATAGCCGATGGGCGGGGCGCGCGTCGCTCACAAGGTTAGCGTCAAACGCTGCCAACGCAACGGAATTTGCCGAGTGTGGATACAGGTCCCGGCCAAGCGCAGGAGTTTCGGCCATCAGCCGAAACGGCCGAGCCGAAAGCGGGAGATATCGTGGCGGGTGGTCCCGCTCTCGACCAGATCGGCCAAGATCTCGCCGACCACGGGGGCGAACTTGAAGCCGTGGCCCGAGCAGGGCGAGGCGACGATGGTCGCCGCGCAATGCGGAAGTCGGTCGAGGATGAAATGCCCGTCCGGGGTCATGGTGTAAAGGCAACTCTTGGCGGCAATCAACGGACCATCGGCCGCCGGCAGGTGATCCGCGATCGCAACGCGGATGACCTCTTCGTCCTCGACCGTCACGCCCCGCGCATGGGCGTCAGGATCCACCGTCTCGTCGAGATGATAGTGCTTGGCGATCTTCACGCCGGCGTCCCCAACCAGCGGAAAGCCGTAGTGGATGCCGTGCCGGCTCTCGAGCAGAAACACCGGGAAACGATCCGGCGTGAACAGGGCGGGCTCCTTCGGCGCAAACCAGGCGGCCATTTGCCGGGTAACACGCAGCGGCGCGCAGTTGGGCATGAGTTTCTGGAGCCACGGGCCCGCGGCCACAATGGCGGTGCCGGCCTGAAAGGAACCCGCATCGGTGAAAACCCGAACCCCGCGCCCGTAGGGTTCAACGGCATGAACGGTGACATTCGTGCGCAGCTCTGCACCCGCGGCCCGCGCTAGCGCCGCGTGCGCGTGAATGGCAGGTTCTGCCTCCAGATAGCCGCCATCGGGCTGCAGCACCCCGAGGTAATGCGCGGGAAGCAGTAGGGCCGGCAGCCGCCGCTGCAGCTCATCCGCGGCGACAACCTCGTGCGGCAGGCGGTGCCGTTCCGCTGACCCGAGCGTTCCTCTGACCAGTTCCCCGTCGGGCGGTCCGATCTCGGCGATGCCGGTCACATGCAGCAATGGCCGGCCGCTTGCCATTTCGAGCTGGCGCCACAGCTCATAAGTCCGGCGCAGCAGCGGGACGTAGGAGGGATCCTCGAAATAACCGAGGCGGATAATGCGGGTAAGACCGTGCGAGGAGCCGTGGTCATGGCCGGGCTCGAAGCGCTCGAGCCCCAGCACGCGCAGGCCTCTGCGCGAAAGGTGGTAAAGCGCGGCGCTTCCCATCGCGCCGACCCCAATGACGATGACATCATGGCCTGCCATGGCCAGTCACCCGCGCACAAACGCCCAGACGGGCGAGCTTCATCCGGAAATGGAAACAGCTTGGTCTTTCTGCATTTTATCGCATTTTCGGGCGGAAAACCGGCTTCCACTTCTTCTAAAAATGCTCTAATCCGCTCGCCGATGAAAGGTGCGAAAGGTCTGGGGCATCTCGCTGTTTTTTTGGTTGCCGCCAGCGCGGTTGTCGGCGCGCAGGAGATTCCGCTGCCGCGACCTCGGCCGCCCGACATAGGAGCCGGCAATTCGAGCAACGGATCGGCCGCGGTCACCAGTCGGACCGACGCGGGTGATGGCTCGCCGGACAAATCCTCAGTGCCGGCGCAGCCCTCCGTTTGCCAAGCGCGGCTGGCGGAGGAGGGTGCCATTGCCCAGATATTGCCGCCGCTGGTTGGGCCGGGCGAATGCGGCGCATCCGATGTGGTCCGGCTCGAGGCGGTGGTATTGCCGGACCAAAGACGGGTCGCGATGATACCCGCCGCGACCATGCGCTGCACGCTGGCGGAAGCAATCGTGCAATGGGTGCGCACCGATCTAACACGTGCTTCCGCCGAGTTGGGGTTGGTTCCGAAGGCCATCGAGAACTATGATTCCTATGACTGCCGCAGCCGCAACGGGATTGCCGGGGCGAAGCTCAGTGAGCACGGCAAAGCCAATGCGCTCGATATCCGCGCCATAAGGCTGGCCAACGGTAATGTCGCCGTGCTCACGGATGCCTCGGTTCCACGCGAGTTTCGCCAGGCTTTACGCAAGAGCGTGTGCGACCGCTTCACGACCGTGCTCGGGCCCGGATCGGACGGCTATCACGAAACCCACGTGCACGTGGATCTCGCCGAACGTTCGCACGGTTATCGTATGTGTCAGTGGGATGTGCGCACACCAGAGGAGGAGGCCGCGGCCTTCGCCGCAGCTAAAGCCCGGCTGCCGGATGAACGGCCGCCGGTCGAGAATGGGCCGTCAAAGTCGGTCGAGGCATCTGTTTCCGTCGCGGCTGCGGAGGCCTTCGAAGCCGCTAAGGCTTACTTTGACGATGGCGCGCCGGAGCAGTGCCGCAACTATCCGAAAGGTCACCGGCATGACTGTGCCGAGCAATCTAGCCGTTCGCGATATTGAGACGCTTGTTCATCCCTATACGAACCTCGCGGCGTTCCGCGAGACCGGCCCCCTCATCATCGAGCGCGGGCAGGGCGTGTGGGTCTACGACACCAAAGGCAAGCCTTATCTTGAAGCAATGGCCGGGCTCTGGTGCACGGCGCTCGGCTATGGCAACGAGGAATTGGTGGAGGCGGCGGCCGCGCAGATGCGCAAGCTCGCGTTCGGACATTTGTTCGGCGGCAAGAGCCATGATCCAGCCATCGAGCTTGCCGATGCGCTTAAAGAGATTGCGCCGGTTCCGATCTCGAAAGTGTTCTTCTGCAACTCGGGCTCGGAAGCAAACGATAGCCAGATCAAATTCATCTGGTACATGAATAACGCGCTCGGTCGGCCGAAAAAGAAGAAGATCATCAGCCGGCGGCGGGCATATCACGGTGTCACCATCGCAGCGGCCTCGCTGACGGCGCTCCCCGCCAATCAGACCGACTTCGATCTACCCATCGCCGGGATCGTCTATGCCGGCTGCCCCGATCATTATCGAGGGGCGCAGGACGGGGAGAGCGAAGAGGCATTCGCGACCCGGCTTGCGGCGGAGCTTGTGCAATTGATCGAGCAGGAAGGGCCCGAAACGGTGGCCGCTTTCATCGCCGAGCCGGTGATGGGCGCGGGCGGCGTCATCGTTCCGCCGCGAACGTATTTCGACAAGATCGGCGCGGTCTGCCGCGAGTACGAGGTATTTATGATCGCCGACGAAGTCATCTGCGGCTTCGGGCGGCTGGGTGCGATGTTCGGCGCGCCGGTTGTGGGCTTTCGGCCGCAGTCCATTTCGATCGCCAAGGCGCTGTCCTCGGCCTATGTGCCGATCGCCGCCGTCATGGTTCCCGAGATGATGTACCAGGCCATGCTCGACGAGAGCCGCAAGATCGGCACATTCGGGCACGGCTTCACCTATTCGGGTCATCCGGTAGGCGCCGCGGTCGCTCTCAAGACGCTCGAAATCTATCAGCGCGAGCGAATCGTCGATCGAGTGGCGGGCAATGCGCCGCAATTTCAGCGGCGACTGCGAGAGGTCAGTGGACACGAGTTGGTCGGACAGGCGCGCGGACTTGGCTTGATCGGCGGCGTCGAGCTCGTCGCGGACAAGGGCACGAAACGGTCATTCGAAGCCAAGAGCGGCGTCGGTGCTCGAGCCGTGCGATTTGCCGAGGACGAAGGTTTGATCCTGCGATCGCTCGCCGGCGATGTCCTGTCGCTTTGCCCGCCGTTGGTCATCAGCGAGGGCGAAATTGACGAGTTGTTCAACCGGCTGACGCGCGTACTCGATCGCACGCTCGATTGGACCAGACGCGAGCAGGTCGCTTAGCAACCCAGACCGCTGTCGATCAATGGCGGTGTAAAATCACCGCTCCGGTGTGCCCGTAAAGGCAAATCGCGGGCTGAACGGAGAACCCTGCGACGGGGCCAGCACGACGACGGTCGTGCCCATCTTGACCCGGGCGTAGAGATCGATCACGTCCTCGTTGGTCATGCGAATGCATCCGGACGAAATGGCCGATCCAATGTATTCGGGCTGATTCGTCCCGTGAATTCGGTACAACGTGTCCTTTGGACCAGCAAAAAGATACATCGCGCGGGCGCCCATTGGATTGCCTGCGCCGCCGGGGACAACGTCCGGGAGCTTGCCGAGCCGCTGCTTTTCGCCGGGCGTGGGTGTCCAGGAGGGCCACTCCTCTTTGCGACCGACTTTCGCGACGCCCGACCAAGCCTGCGCCTCTTCGCCGACCGTCACCCCATAGCGAATCGCTTTTCCACCAGGCTGCACGTAGTAGAGAAACTTGTTGTCGGTATCGATCAGGATCGTGCCCGGCGCTTCCTTGCGGTGGTAGTCGACGACGTGACGTAGGTACGGCTCCGCAATGCTGGCTTGTTGGTAAGGGGCGTTGGCCAGGAGCTGCCGGTCGCGCGGAGTTTGGCTGGCATCCGACGACGGCTCGAGCGTCGACTGCATGCAGCCACCAAGGGCCAACGCCAAAAGGACAAACGCGACCTTACGTGCCGCCATGGGTCTGCCTCTTCCCGTGTCCAGATACCGAATCTTGACCCTAACTCTTACCCGTAAAAGGCCCGTTTCTACCAGGGGATCATACGATCAATAACCGGGTCCGCACTAACCTGTTGCGAGAATGTCGCATTTCGCGACGGGGCTTGTGGAAATCTACCTTCCCCAGGTGATTCCCGGAAGCCGATGACCCTTCATTTAGCGTTGGCTCGTCTCCATTGCCACCCCGATCCGACGATGCCGTGCCACGACGAGGCGCCACGAAGGCGACCGCCTCGGCAGCCGGCGAATTGCAATACGGCTACCTACGGCACGACGCAAGGGCCGAGAGATCTTCCAGCCAGCTCCAGCCGCAGCAGGATACGAAAAGAATCTTGATCGATGCTTGCTTCGAGCCGGAAACTTAGACGTGCTGCCCGCCATTGATGTGGATCTCGGCGCCGGTCACATACGAGGATGTCTCGGTGCACAGCACGTAAATGATCTTGGCAACCTCGTCCGGCGTTCCGAGGCGCCGAAGCGGGATCTGCGGAATGATCGCTTCTGTTCCGGGCGAGAGGATTGCAGTGTCGATTTCACCGGGCGCGATCGCATTCACACGGACGCCGAGAGGCCCAAAATCCGCCGCCATCTCGCGCGTGAGTGCGGCCAGCGCCGCCTTCGAGGTCGAATAGGCGGCGCCGGCGAACGGATGCACGCGCGAACCGGCGATCGACGTGACGTTGACCACGGATCCTTTGGCGAGCTTCAGCTCTTCGATCAAGCCCCGTGCAAGCATCAGCGGGGCAAAGAAGTTGACCCGGAACACGCGCCACCACGCATCGTTGGTCGTGTCGATGGTGCCTAGCCGCCCGCCGCCGTCCGCTTTGGGCGAGATCGCGGCGTTGTTTACCAAGGCGTGGAGCTGGCCATCTTCGAGCCGACGCTTGATCTCGCCGATTGCGGCCAGGAGGTTCGTGTCATCACCTAAGTCGACTTGGATGTGGTCTTCGGGCCCGGCCTCCCATGGGCATTGCTCGGGGAACGGATGACGCGAGCAGGTGATGACCCGCCAGCCCGCACTGGAGAATCGCTTAACAGTCGCATGACCGATGCCGCGGCTCGCACCCGTCAGGAGCAAAGTGCGGCGCGGTTGGTTCGTCTGCGCATTCACCATCGATATGTCCGTCGCCGCTGCCGGCGGGTAACCCTTGTCCGCCGAAAAGACCCAAAGCTCGGGTCAATCATTCGCTGACTTCATACACAGCTCTACGGCCGAGCTTTGGCGCCGCAACTTAGCTCAAGGGTAGAGCCGCGTCTTGGTCCACGGGGTGCCTGGCGCGTTGCGGCGGAACTCGATCCGGTCGTGCAGTCGAAACGGCCGATCTTGCCAAAACTCCATCACAAGCGGAATGACGCGCAGACCCGACCAGTGTGGCGGCCGAGGTACCGGGCCGAGCGCGAATTTCGCGGTATGAGCGGCGACCGACTGTTCGATTGCGAAGCGGCTTTCGAGCGGCGCCGATTGATTGCTTGACCACGCCCCAATCTGCGACAGCCGCGGGCGGGTAGCGAAGTATGTATCGGCTTCCACTTCGCCCACGCGCTCCACCGGACCGCGAAGGCGTACCTGCCGTGCCAGCGACTTCCAGTGAAACAACAACGCGCCTTTTGGCTGCGCTTCTAGCTCTTTACCCTTCTGACTATGGAGATTCGTATAAAAGACGAAGCCGCGCTCGTCGAAGCCCTTCAATAGCACCATGCGCAAGTTGGGGAGACCTTTGGCATCGACGGTTGCCAGCGCCATCGCGTTGGGGTCGACTGCTTCGGACCGAGTCGCCAGCCCAAGCCAAGCACCGAAAAGCTGCAAAGGCTCGTCGGCTCCGGTAAAATCATCGGCCGTTAACGAAGTTGGGTGTTCAATCGGGGCGGTGTCTGACATTCGGTGGAGTATCTCCTTGGGCAGCTCGCCGCTGAGTGCTGCGTTCCGGCAGCCCAGCCATCATAGCATAGCGCTGGCGCGACCACGGTACCGGCGCCGAGGCGCCTTTGTGGCCGCGCTCATGCTGGCCTGGACGAGCGGCGGGTGTAGCTTCTCGTATCAACTCGGATCGCTGTTCGGGAAAAACAAGGACGAACAAGCGGGCGAAGTGACCGGATCCATGGCGGCAACGGCGCAGCCCGGTGAAGGCAATCCGGCCGATGCTGACCTTGCCTTCGCCCGCGCGGCCGCAGCCGAAGTCCTGAGCCGGGGCGGCAAGGACACGAGCATTCCCTGGGAAAACCCCGACACAGGAGCGCGCGGGACCGTCACGCCTATTGCTTCGGCTTACAACCAGGACGGGCTCGTGTGCCGTGATTTTCTGGCGAGCTATGTCCGCGCCGGTGCCGAATCCTGGCTGCAGGGCGAAGCCTGCCGGGTGCACGAGGGCCGATGGGAGGTGCGTAGCCTCAAGCCGTGGAGGCGCTCCTGAGCGCCTCGCTCGGTTACGCGGACCGATCAGTCTTGACAAACAGGCGCGCGCAAGTGTGCCGCGCGTTGCGTGGGCGCCTTCTCCTACCCACATTTCATCATTGCCGGCGTGTGGCCGGCGGGGGACCAATCGGAGACCATCAGGATGCGCGACCCCTATGAGGTTTTGGGGGTATCGCGGGGTGCGACCGCGGCCGAAATCAAGAGTGCGTTCCGGCGGCTTGCCAAGAAGCTGCACCCGGATGCCAACAAGCATGACCCGAAGGCGGCGAGCCGGTTCGCCGAGCTGAACGCTGCCCATGAGATTCTCGGCGACGGCGACAAGCGCAAAGCCTTTGATCGCGGCGAAATCGATGCGGAGGGCAAGCCGCGATTCCAAGGCTTCGAAGGCTTCGGCGCGGACGCGGGCGGCCGCTTTCGCCGCGACGGAGGTTTCGAGGCCTTCACCTCCGGGCCGGAAGGATTTCACCGATCCGGCGGCGCGGGGCCGGGCACCTTTCGGAGCAGTGGCGGCTTCGAGGAGATCCTGAAGGACGTTTTTTCGGGCCTCGGGGGAGGGGCCAGACGCCGTCCCGGCGCCCGTTTCGAAACGGAGGACGCGACTGTCGCACGCGGCGGCCAGGATGTTGCCGTCTCGGTGACCATTACGCTGTCGGAGGCCGTGAGCGGCATCAAAAAGCGTGTGCATCTGCCCACCGGCAAGGACGTCGATGTGAGAATTCCGGCGGGTCTGACCGAGGGAAAGCAGATCCGGCTTCGCGGGCAGGGCTTGCCCGGAGCGGACGGGTCCGTCGGCGATGCATTGATTACCGTTTCACTTGCGCCGCATTCGACCTTCAGTCTCGATGGTGCCGATTTGCGGCTCGACCTCCCGATAACGCCCTATGAGGCAGTCCTCGGCGGGAAGGTGCGCGTGCCCACGCTCGATGGCGTCGTCGAGCTCGCGATACCACCTGGTACCAATGGCGGGCGGACGTTCCGGCTAAAAGGTAAAGGATTGCCAACAAAGAAGTCGGCAGGCGACCTTCTCGTCACCGTGCAGATCATGTTGCCGGAGCATGTCGATCCCGAGCTGGAGCAATTCCTGCGCAAGTGGCGGGCCACCAAGCCGTACGACCCGCGCGCCGAGCTGGCCTAGTCAGTCTTCTTGGCCGCCTGGCTTTCCAGCTGGTCGTAAGCTGCCTGCGCGACGCGCTGAAGCTGGTCGCGATTGGGCGGTCCGCTGGCAACATAAGCCAGTTCCCGGTCGACCCAATAGAGGGCCGCAGCCTGATCCTCGGCGCGAAACCGCATGGCCGTTTCCGGCTCGTTCGAGCGCGCGCAATAGAGCGTAAACCGCTCGCCTGAAGGGCCCTCATACATGAAGAACGCCGAGGCGCCGGTCGGGCCGGGCAGCAGGCGGCCGCCGACGAGCTTTAGCGCCATAGACTCCAGGTTCGGGACCCTCAGCTCATAGCCAAGTCGCTTCGACAGCCATTGCCCGAGATGCGCGCGCTCGGCACCGGGCACCTCCACCGGATGGCGGACCTCGACGACATAGAGCCTGTAGGCATCCAACGCCTCGCTCGTGAACAACTCGAATCCGCTCGGTCCTGCCGACGCGCCGCGCGCCATCCAGCCGACCCCGGTGCCGACCAGAAATGCAACAATCGTCGTTGCCGCCGCTATCGCCGCCCATGAGCGCCCGGCCCGCGGCAGCCGCTCGAGCCTCAGGCGCTCGGGTACAGGCTCGACGGCGGTCGCGCCGTAGTGAGCGCGGATGACCTCGGCCTGCGCCCGCCATGCGGCTACCCGGGCCGCATCCTCGGGATGCTCGGCCAGCCATTTTTCGACCGCATCGCGCCGATCGGCCGGCAACTCGCCGTCCACGTGGGCGTGGAGCTCGTCTTCCGTGACGCCTGATCTATTCTTCATCGTCGTTCACCTTGGAATTACTTCACGCGCCGCAGGACTCGCCGCTCGCCGTCGAGGTACGCCTTGATCTGCGTGCGGGCTCGCGCCAGACGCGACATGACGGTGCCGATCGGCACGCCTTGCACCTCGGCTACCTCGCGATAGGTGAGGCCCTCGAGCACCACGAGGAGGAGGGTGCTGCGCTGCTCCTCCACGAGCCCGGCAAGGGCTCGCTCGATATCGCGCCCGCCCGCTTCAGGACCCGCCGCGCCGGCGGTGTCGTTGTCGTCGATCGGCATCAACAACGGACGGCGGGCGAGTGAGCGCAGTCGGTTGCGGTTGAGATTGGTGAGGATCGTGTACAACCAGCTGCGTACGTCTCCGCCGTGAAACAAATGTTGCGAGCGCAAGGCCCGGACCAGCGTATCCTGCACGAGATCGTCAGCCGTCTCGGCGTCCCGTGTCAGCGCCCGTGCATAGCGCCTGAGCGCTGGGATGGCCGCTTGGATGCCCTGCCGGAACCCGGTCACCTCGATCGCGCTCAACGCCCGCTCCTCGTTGCGAGAGTGCCCCATGCCATGGCTGTTCGGCGCCAACGAATATCTGGCTATGCCGGTGCACCGGCGCGGACGCCTGAGCGCAGTTACCATATTTTACTGAATATTTAAGTCCTGAAGGCGAAAACACCGATGCTGCCCGGGTATTCCGCAGGGGATATTAAGGATGAAAAGCAAAGTAGGAAATAATTGAATCGGCGGCGGAGTGCGTTCGCTACCTCTAATACTATTGCTCGCTCGTTGAGATTATTGACCCGAACGCCGTCAAGACATGCGAATGTGTCGCCGGGCCTATGCTTGAAGCCCAAGGGGTCGTATGCCATACGAGGAGGTCGGCCCAGCGTCGCTGACAACAGGGGAAATTATGGCCGAAGTCTCGGGTCTCATGCGCGGCAAGCGCGGCCTGATCATGGGGGTTGCAAACGGCCGCTCGATTGCCTGGGGCATAGCCAAGGCCTGTCGTAATCAGGGCGCTGAGCTAGCTTTCAGCTACCAGGGTGATGCCCTCAAGAAGCGGGTGGAGCCGTTGGCCGAAGAGGTCGATGGCTTGATTGTGGGCCATTGCGACGTTTCCGACCCGGCCACGATCGATGCCGCCTTTGCGGCCGTGGAGGCGGCCTGGGGCAGCCTCGATTTCTTGGTTCACGCCATCGCATTCTCCGATCGTGCGCAGCTCGATGGCCGCTATGTCGACACGACGGCAGACAATTTCGCCAAGACGATGATGATCAGCTGCTATTCGTTCACGGCGCTTGCCCAGCGGGCGGAGAAGCTCATGCCCCGGGGCGGCGCGCTGTTGACGATCACGTATTACGGAGCCGAAAAATGGTTGCCGCATTACAATGTGATGGGTGTCGCCAAAGCCGGTCTTGAAGCGTCGGTGCGCTATCTAGCGGCTGATCTCGGCACCAAGAACATCCGCGTCAATGCCATTTCCTCCGGACCGATCAAGACGTTGGCGGCTTCTGGTATCGGCGATTTTCGCTACATTCTGAAGTGGAATGAATACAATGCGCCGTTGCGGCGGAGCGTCACCATCGAGGAAGTCGGGGATACGGGGGTGTATTTATTGTCTGATCTGTCGCGCGGCGTGACCGGCGAAATCCATCACGTGGACGCTGGCTATCATATTGTCGGCATGAAGCATCCGGACGCCCCCGACATTGTGGTCGGCAAGGATTGATTTGCGCTTGCTGCGGCGCGCCATTTGACCGGTGATCCAGCGCGGGCTACGACACTGGCGGGTCGAATCCCATGTCATTCAATACATTCGGGCATCTGTTCCGGGTCACTACATTCGGTGAAAGCCACGGTGCGGCAATCGGCTGCGTGATCGACGGTTGCCCCCCCTCCATTCCTCTGATCGCTAGCGATATCCAGCATCATCTCGATCGCCGCCGGCCTGGCCAGTCGCGCTTCACCACGCAGCGCCGGGAGCCCGATACGGTGAAGATTCTTTCCGGCGTGTTGGAGGAGGCGGGTCGGCAGGTGACGACCGGCACACCTATCGCGCTGCTGATCGAGAATGTCGACCAGCGCTCCAAGGATTACGCGGAGATCAAGGATCGCTATCGGCCCGGACATGCCGATTACACCTATGATGCCAAGTACGGATTGCGCGACTATCGCGGTGGCGGCCGCGCGTCGGCACGGGAGACCGCCGCGCGGGTGGCCGCCGGCGCCGTGGCGCGCAAGGTCGTGCCCGGGATGGCGGTGCGCGGCGCCCTTGTGCAGATCGGCCGGATCCAGATCGACCGGCGGCGTTGGGATTGGGAGGAAGTCGAACGCAATCCGTTCTTTTGTCCTGACGCCGGATCGGTCCCGATTTTCACGGAGCACCTGGACGAAGTTCGCCAAGCCGGCTCATCGGTCGGCGCGGTGATCGAGGTCGTTGCCGAAGGAGTGCCGGTCGGGCTTGGCTCGCCGGTCTACGGCAAGCTGGACGGCGATCTTGCGGCTGCATTGATGGGGATCAATGCGGTCAAGGGCGTGGAGATCGGCGACGGCTTTGCCGCTGCCGCTCTCACCGGCGAAGAGAACGCCGACGAGATCCGCATGGGCAATGATGGCCGTCCGCGATTCCTGTCCAATCATGCCGGCGGCATTCTCGGCGGCATCTCGACCGGCCAGCCGATCGTTGTGCGCTTCGCCGTCAAACCGACCTCATCGATCCTTAACCCGCGCCGAACCGTCGACCGCTACGGAAGCGAGACCGAGATCACGACCAAGGGCCGGCATGATCCGTGCGTTGGAATTCGCGCGGTGCCGATCGGCGAGGCCATGGTGGCATGCGTCATGGCGGACCACTATTTGCGCCAGCGCGGGCAGGTTGGCGAGACGCCGCATTGGCCGTTTGTGCGCCAATAAACGCCCCTTGGAGACTGCATTGTCTGTCCTGATCGAGAATCACAAGAGCGTTGAATCCGCCGTGGCCGCCTTTGCGCGCGGTGAAATCGTGGTCGTGACCGATGACGATGACCGCGAGAACGAAGGTGACCTCTTCGTCGCCGCCTCGCTCTGCACGCCGGAGAAAATGGCCTTCATTATCCGCAATACGTCGGGCATCGTGTGCGCGCCGCTCGGCAATGACGACGCCAAGCGCTTGCACCTCGAGCCCATGGTCGCCGCGAATGACGCGCCGCTTGGCACCGCCTTCACGGTTTCGGTCGACTTTCGCCATGGCTTGACCACCGGGATCTCCGCCGAAGAGCGCAGCAATACGGTGCGTGGGCTTGCCAACGGCAACAGCGGCGCAGCCGATTTCGTTCGCCCGGGTCATGTCTTTCCGCTGATTGCTAAGGAAGGCGGGGTGCTGATGCGTTCCGGTCATACCGAAGCCTGTGTCGACCTGTGCCGGCTCGCGCGCTTGCCCGCCGTCGGTGTGCTGGCCGAACTGATGAACGACGACGGAACGGTGATGCGTGGGCCACAGGTCGCCGCCTTTGCCGAACAGCACCACTTGCAGCGGATCTCAATCGCCGATCTCATTGCCTACCGTCAGGTGCGCGATAAGCTGATTGAGCGTGTCGCTGAGTTTCCGGTCGCCTCCGAGATCGGCCCATTGCAGGGCTACGCGTTCGTTACTCCATTCGACCAGGTGCACCATATGGCCTTTGTCTACGGACGCATCGGTGATGGCCGAGGCGTTCCAGCACGGCTGCACCGCGGCAATATCGTCGGCGACGTGTTCGGAGGAGGGAAGCTGATCCGCGCGGCGCTCGCCCGGTTTAAGACGGAAGGACGCGGCGTAATCGTCTACTTGCGCGACGGCGCTTCGGGGGTTCCGACGGCAAGCATACCGAAAGACGGTGGCACCGGCTCGGAGGCGGCGCGCTCGCGGCAATGGCGCGAGGTCGGGTTGGGCGCACAGATTCTCAAAGATCTCGGCATTTCCTCGATCCGTCTGCTCACCTCCGCTCGGCTTACTTATATCGGGCTCTCCGGTTTCGGGATCCAGATCGAGTCGACCGAGAATACGGAGGGCTAAGCCTCGTCAACGTGACGGCGTTTAGCAGCGCTGCGACTTTTTTTCGCCGCGGGGCGATGCGAGCATTGTCAACGCGCTCCATGGAGGCTTCGATGCGCTGGCGTATCATCGTGATGGCGTTGTGCGCGGGTGTGGTGACAGTGCTGGCCGCCTTGGCCGTTACGTTGGCGGCGCCGGCGCGGACCGGCCGCCTTGCCGACACGGGTACGAGCGCGATGCCGGTCGACATCGAACTCGTGTTGGCGGTCGATGTCTCCTATTCGATGGATCCGGATGAGCAGGCGCTGCAACGGGAGGGCTACGTCCAGGCGCTCACGTCGCCCGAGTTCCTGCGGGCGCTGCGCGAAGGCACGCACAGCAGGATTGCCATTACCTATTTCGAATGGGCCGGGTTCTCGGATCAGAAAATCATTCTGCCGTGGCGGTTGATCGACGGTCCGGAATCGGCCGACGGCGTGGCAGCAGAGATCGCGCGTGCGCCATACCGGCGTTCCTCCCGCACTTCGATTTCAGGTGCGCTGCAGTTCGCGACGCCTCTGTTCGAGGGTAGTGGCTACCGAGGGCTGCGCCGTGTGATCGACGTTTCGGGCGATGGCGCCAACAACAACGGCCCTCCAGTCGCCGTGGAACGCGACGTCGTGGTTGAGAAAGGCATCACTATCAACGGTCTGCCGATCATGCTCAAGCGGCCGACCTTCGCCAACATCGATATCGAGGACCTCGACATCTATTACGAGGATTGCGTGATCGGCGGCCCCGGCGCCTTCGTCGTGCCGATCAAGGAGCGCCAACAATTCAAGGAGGCGATCCGCACCAAGCTGGTGCTGGAGATCGCCGGCCGAATGCCCGACGCGCGCGTCATCCCGGCCTCGGCGGACGCGCCGCGGATCTCGTGCACGATCGGCGAGCAGCTGTGGGAGCAACGTTGGGGCGGCTACGGGCGGTGACGACGAAGAGCAGTTCCAGGTTCACCGGAAACGCCATTATCTCGGGCACGTTCTGCCTCACCGCTCAAAACGCGCGATCAGCTCCACGTGTGGCGTGTAGCGGAACTGATCGACTGGCGTCACCCCGGCGAGACGGTAGCCGCCGTCGACCAAGATGCGGGCGTCGCGCGCAAAACTTGCTACGTTGCATGACACGCCGATAATGACGGGAACGCGGCTCTTGGCAAGCTCGCGCGCTTGCGCTTGCGCGCCTTGCCGCGGCGGGTCAAAGACCACCGCATCGAAACGGCCAAGCTCCTGCGCCACCAGCGGGTTGCGAAAAAGGTCTCGCACGCTTGCCGCGACCGGTTTGAGTCCCTGCGTCGTCGTGGCCGCCCGCTTGAGTGCCGCGATGGCGGGGGCGTCGTCGTCCATCGCGACGATTTGCGCGCGCTCGGCGAGCCGCAATGCGAACGGCCCAACGCCGGCGAACAGGTCGGCGATTTGTTTCGCACCGCCGGTATGTTGATCGATGAGGCGGGCCAATTGGGTCTCGCCTTCCACGGTGGCCTGCAGGAACGCGCCGGGCGGTAGGATGACGCTTGCGCGTCCCATGATGACCGATGGAGATGCGCGCTGGGCGACGATCTCCCCGTGGCGCGTCAAGCGCGCAAGCCCACGGGCGCCGGCGACACCCGCAAGCTCCGTCGATTGCGATGCGGTCAACGGTCCCGAGCCGCGAACGTCCACATCGAGGCCCTGATCGGTGGCGGTTACTTGGATGTCGAGCGGCTTGCGCGTGACGTCCAATGCCTCGGCGATCGACCAGGCGACCTTGATGGCATTGGCCAGCGCCGGTGTCAGTACCGGGCAGCGGTCGATCGCCACCAGGTGGTGCGCGCGCGCCGCCGCAAAGCCGACCTCAAGCACGTCATGGGTGCCGCGCCTTGCGTGCAGAACGGCGCGGCGGCGCCCTTCGCCATGCGCATCGATCAGAGCGTCGACCGGTGCATCAAGGCCCGACTGCGCTAGCGCTTCGATGACTAGGCCGCGCTTCCATTCCTGATAGGGCGTCGTGTTTAGGTGCTGAACCGCGCAGCCGCCGCAGACGCCGAAATGCGGGCAAATCGGCGCGATGCGCTCGACGCTCGCGGTGTCGACGTGAAGGAGCCGCCGCCGATCCGGATGCCCCGCGACCGCCTCGACCTCGACCGTTTCGCCCGGCAGCGCAAAGGGCACGTAGACGACCTCGCCCGCAGCCTCCGTTATTCCGTCCCCGCGATGGCCAAGCCGCGCAATCACGAGCCGCTCAGTCACGGCGCGCCCCGAGCAAGAATTCGATGTTGCCGTCGCCGCCCGCAATGGGCGAGGGGATGACGCCGAGCACGACCCAGCCCAGCGAAGCGACCAATGCGGAGACGGTCTGAGACACTCGCGCGTGCACAAGGGGATCGCGGACGATGCCTTTCTTGAGCGCTGCGCGTCCGGCTTCGAATTGGGGCTTGATCAGCGCCACGAGCTGGGCCGGCGGGTGCGCCAGTGCGAGCGCTGAAGGCAGCACGAGATGCAGCGGGATGAAGCTCACGTCGACGACGATTAGGTCGGGAGCTGGGTCTAAAGCGTGCGGGGCCAGGCAGCGGATGTCGGTGGCTTCGAGAGATACGACCTGCGAACGCCGCCGCAGGCTCGGATGCAGCTGGTCACGACCTACGTCTACCGCATAGACGCGCCCGGCGCCGCGCGCGAGCAGAACATCCGTGAAGCCGCCGGTCGAGGCGCCGACGTCGAGACAAATCCGATCCAAGGGATCAAAGGCGAAATGGTCGAGCGCGGCCGCTAGCTTTGGCCCGCCGCGTGACACATAAGGGTGCTCCGGCGCAGCATCGATCAACGCGTCCGCGTCGATCTCCTCCGCTGCCTTGCGTACCGTCGTGCCGTTGGCCAGCACCAGACCGGCGGCGATCGCCGCTTGCGCCTTGGCGCGGCTCTCGAAAAGGCCACGCGCCACCAATAGCCGATCGGCGCGGATGCGTGTCATGGCATTGCTGACTGTCGTTGCGAGGGCAGGCAAGTCGGACGTTTTCCGACTTGCGCCAGTATACGACACCGAAGTCGGGAACACCCGACTTCGGTGCGCCCGCGCCAATCTCGTGTCGCAGATCCGGGATTGCTTCGCTACGGCCGCACTGACAGCCTGAGGCAATCAGGCCAGCTTGACGGTCGTCGCTTTCACGTCCCTGCCCAAAACCTCGAAAACCTTGGCCACGATACCTTTGGCGTCAAGGCCGGCCTTGGCGTACATGGCCGCGGGCGTGTCTTGATCGATGAAGATGTCGGGCAGCACCAGGCTGCGCACTTGCATGCCGCGGTCGAGCACGCCGTGCTCGGCCAGGGCTTGCAGCACGAAGGAGCCGAACCCGCCGATCGAACCCTCCTCGATGGTGATCAGCACCTCGTGCTCGCGCGCGAGCCGCAGCAACAGGTCTACATCGAGGGGCTTGGCGAAACGGGCGTCAGCGACCGTGGTCGAGAGGCCGTAGGTCGCGAGTTCCTCCGCCGCCTTGAGACACTCGCCGAGGCGCGCGCCGAACGAGAACAATGCGACTTTGGTGCCCTCGCGCAGAATCCGGCCTTTGCCGATCTCAAGCGGCTTGCCTTCCGCCGGCATCGGCACCCCCAGGCCTTCGCCGCGCGGATAGCGGAGCGCCGAGGGCCTGTCGTCGATGGCCACGGCGGTCGCCACCATGTGAACCAGATCGGCTTCGTCGGCAGCAGCCATCAGAACGAATCCCGGCAGGCAGCCGAGATACGCCACGTCGAAGGCGCCGGCATGGGTGGGGCCATCAGCGCCGACGAGACCGGCGCGATCCATCGCGAAGCGCACCGGCAGCCGCTGGATCGCGACGTCGTGCACAACCTGGTCGTAGGCTCGCTGTAGGAAGGTCGAATAGATGGCGCAGAACGGCTTAAAGCCTTCGGTCGACAGGCCGGCCGCGAAGGTGACCCCGTGCTGCTCGGCGATCCCCACATCGAAGGTGCGCTCGGGGAAGGCGTTGGCGAACAGATCGACCCCGGTTCCCGACGGCATGGCCGCCGTGATGGCGACGATCTTGTCGTCCTTTTTCGCTTCTTTGATCAGGCTCTCGCCGAAGACCTTGGTGTAGGCGGGCGCATGCGACTTCGATTTCGCCTGCGCGCCCGTTGCCACGTCGAATTTCACGACGCCATGGTATTTGTCGGCCGAGCTCTCCGCGGGCGGATAGCCCTTGCCCTTCTGCGTGACGACATGCAGAAGGACCGGCCCGTTCTTCGCGTCGCGCACGTTATGCAGCACCGGCAACAAGTGATCGAGGTTGTGGCCGTCGATCGGACCCACGTAGAAGAAGCCGAGCTCTTCGAACAGCGTGCCGCCCGTCACGAAGCCGCGGGCGAATTCCTCGACGCGTGCCGCCCGTTCCTCGAAGAATTTGGGCAGATGGTGCGCGAGCTGCTTGCCGATCTCGCGGATCGAGCGGTAGGCGCGGCCGGAAATCAGCCGGGCGAGATAAGCCGACATGGCCCCGACGGGTGGCGCGATCGACATGTCGTTGTCGTTCAGGATGACGATCAGACGCGAGTTCATGGCGCCGGCGTTGTTCATCGCTTCATAGGCCATGCCGGCGGACATGGCGCCGTCGCCGATCACGCATATGACGTTGTTGGACCGCCCGTCGAGATCACGCGCGACCGCCATCCCGAGGCCGGCGGAAATCGACGTCGAGGAATGCGCGGCGCCGAACGGGTCGTACTCGCTCTCGGCCCGCTTGGTGAAGCCGGATAGGCCGCCGCCCTGGCGCAGCGTGCGCATGCGGTCGCGGCGACCGGTCAGGATCTTGTGCGGGTAGGCTTGATGGCCGACGTCCCAGATCAGTCGATCATGCGGCGTATCGAAAACGTAATGCAGCGCGACCGTCAGCTCCACGACGCCGAGGCCTGCGCCAAGGTGACCGCCGGTCACGGCCACTGAATCGACTGTCTCCTGCCGCAATTCGTCGGCAATCTGACGTAGGTCCGCAGGATCGAATTGGCGCAAATCGCCAGGCGTGCGGATCCGATCGAGCAGGGGTGTTTTCGATTGATTGGACACGAATCGCCTCCGGCAACGGTAAGAGAGTAATAACCACGCAGCCTAACACCGATTGACTGCGGGGCGCAATTTCGCCCGGTTGGGACCTATTTTGCACAGATTCGCAACACGTTTCTGTGATCTTGCGCACAGCCTGGCGATTGCCGGGCAAAATTCTAGGCAAATTCGTCCGAAACTTGCGGCAACGGTCGCGGGGGGCATCACCCCACGTCCAGCGGCTCAGCTCCGGTGGGCTTGCCCGAGGAATCGAGCACGATCTTGTTCACGCGGGCTTCGGCCTGGTCAAGCAACTCCTGGCAGCGGCGTTTCAAAGCCTCGCCGCGCTCGTAGATTGCTACCGATTCCTCGAGCGGAACTTTGCCCTCTTCGAGCCGCTTGACGATCGATTCCAGCTCCTCGATGGCCCGTTCGAACGGTAATCGGTTGACGTCGGCGTGAGTTCCTTCGGCCATGATCAACTCCTACGCGGGCAATGCTCGCGCACGTCGTCGCGCATTCGAGCAATGCCAAATTTCGGATGTTCGGGATACCGATGCGATCTTCGGTAAGCAAGAAATGGTTTGTGGCAACGCAGCGACAGGCTGATCGACGTGGCGATGAACGGTCAGCCGTGCATCAGCGCGATCACGTGGGCGGCGACCGATGCGGCGAGGCCGTCGAGGTCGTAGCCCCCTTCGAGCAGCGAGACGACGCGGCCTGCGGCGCTTGCCTCCGCAACCTCCATGATCTTGCGGGTGGCCCACGCAAAGTCCGCCTCCACGAGGTTCAGGCTAGCCAGCGGATCGCGTATGTGGGCGTCGAATCCCGCGGAAATCACCAGGAGATCGGGGCGAAAGTCGCGCAACCGGGGGAGAATGACCGTTTCGACGGCCTCGCGGAATGCCTCGCCCCCATCGCCTGGGCGCAGCGGCGCATTGACGATGGTGTTGTGCTCACCACGCTCCGAGCGCGCGCCGGTCCCGGGATAGAGCGGCATCTGATGCGTCGAGCAGTACATGACGGTCGGGTCGGCCCAGAAGATCTCCTGCGACCCATTGCCGTGGTGCACGTCGAAGTCGACGATGGCAGTCCGTTCGAGGCCGTGACGCCGTTGCGCGTAGCGGGCGGCGATGGCGGCATTGTTGAACAGGCAGAAACCCATCGGCACTGCCGTTTCGGCATGATGACCGGGTGGGCGAGTGGCACAAAACACGTTGTTGGTCTTGCCGCTGACCACCTCGTCGACCGCCAGGGTCGCAGCACCGGCCGCGCGCAGCGCCGCCTCGAAACTGCCGGGCGACATGGACGTATCGGCGTCGAGCCGGGCCATGCCTTCCCCCGGCGTGGCGTCGCGGATCTGCTCGACGTAATCGAGCGGATGGCAGAGCGCTATGGTCTCCACGCTGGCACGCGGTGCTTGCTCGCGCGCCAGCATCTGGAATCGCTCGTCCTCGAGCACGCGCTCGATGGCGCGTAGCCGGTCCGGCCGCTCCGGATGCCCAAGCGGCGTCAGATGATCGAGACAGGCAGGATGCGAAACGAGCAGGGTGGACATCGGCTTCAGAAGCGTTTTGAACGAAGGCACACTTAGAGCATTTGCCGCGAAAGAGGAAACTGGCGAGCCAAGTCGCTCAGACCTTGGCGGCCAAGCTTACTCCGGCGGGCGCGAGCATCGTGTCGGGCACGAAGAAATCGGGCGCCAAGGGCTGCGTGGGATCGACCCGGTATTGATCGAAATCCGTCACGCCCTCGCCGGCGAGGAAAGTATCATCGATAAGGAAGCGACCGCTGAAATCCTTCGCCGGCTTTTGGAAAATGAGATAGGCCGCGTCGGCAATGATCTGCGGCGTACGCGACATGCGCATGATCTGATCGCCGCCGAGCAGGTTCTGGATGGCGCTCGTGGCGATCGTCGTGCGCGGCCACAGGGCGTTCACCGCAATGCCTTTGCCGCGCAATTCGCCGGCAGCGCCCAGGACGACGAGGCTCATGCCGAACTTGGCAATCGAGTAGGCAGTGTGCGGGGCGAACCATTTCTCCTGAATGTCGAGCGGCGGAGATAGCATGAGGATATGCGGATTCTTCGAGCCGGCGAGGTGAGCGGCGGCATATTTCGTAACCATGAAAGTGCCGCGCGTATTGACTTGAAGCATCAAATCGAAGCGGCGCATGTCGGTCTGGGTGACCGGGGTCAAGGTGATGGCGCTCGCATTGTTCACCACGATATCGAGCCCGCCGAACGTTTCGGCCGTCTTGTCGATCGCGCTCTTAACTGCGGTTTCATCCCGCACGTCAACGACGAGGGGAAGCGCCCGGCCTCCGGCTTTGGCGATCTCATCGGCGGCCGTGTAGACCGTCCCCGGCAGCTTCGCATGCGCTTCCTGAGTTTTTGCGGCGATGGCAATATTGGCGCCGTCGCGGGCGGCGCGCAATGCGATGGCAAGCCCGATTCCGCGCGAGGCCCCGGTGATGAACAGCGTCTTGCCCTTGAGCGACATGGCACGTCCTTTCTGACGGTTCAGTTTGATCTGATCGGGCTCATGCGCGCCTCACGCCAGCGCGGCTTCGGCGATGTTGACGCTGTCCGCGCCCTCGACCACCGCGCGTTCGAGGCCGGCAGCCTCGATCGCGACGTTCTCGGCGTAGAAGCGCGCCACCGCGATCCGGCCGGCCGGGTTCTTCGCCCGGTCCGTCGCGGCGAGCCGCACCGCAGCCAGCGCCTCTTCGGCGAGTAGGCAGCCTCCAGCCGCATGGCCGAACAGCCGCAGATAGGGGGTAGCCCCCGCGAGCGCCGATTGCGCCGCGGTTCCGAGCTGCGCGCGCATCCATTGTGTTGCCCGGTCGAGACCGTCGACGGCCTCGCCGAGCCGCGCTCCGGTCGCGCCGAAGGCCGGATCGTTGGTCGCCTTGATCGCTGCGACCGTGCGGCGCAGCTCATCAAGATAGGTCTGCACCGCCGTGCCGCCGGAAAGCGGCAGCTTGCGGGTGACGAGGTCGATCGCCTGAATGCCGTTGGTGCCTTCGTAGATCGCGGCGATGCGCGCATCACGGAAATGCTGTGCGGCTCCCGTCTCCTCGATGTAGCCCATGCCGCCGTGCACCTGCACGCCGAGGGAAGCCACCTCGATGCCGATATCGGTCGAGAACGCCTTGGCGACGGGCGTGAGGAGCGAGGCGCGCTCGTGCGCCGTCCTGCGGGCGCGCTCGTCCGCCGCCCGCTCGGCGCGGTCGATGGCGATCGCGGTCGCATAGCTGATGCTGCGCGCGGAGCGGGTGAGCGCGCGCATGGTCATCAGCATGCGCTTCACGTCGGGGTGGACGATGATCGGCGCCGCAGCTCCGTCATGCGCTCCGGCTTCGCGCCCCTGGCGACGCTCGCGCGCATAGGCCAAGGCCTGCTGCGTGGCGCGCTCGGCAATCGCCACGCCCTGCAGGCCTACCGACAGGCGCGCAAGGTTCATCATCGTGAACATGCAAGCGAGGCCGCGGTGCTCCTCGCCGACGAGAAATCCGGTCGCGCCCCCCTGGTCGCCGTAGACCATGGTGCAGGTCGGCGAGGCATGGATGCCGAGCTTGTGCTCGACCGAATGCGCGCGCACATCGTTGCGCGGCCCCGGCGACCCATCGGCCTTCAGCAGAAATTTCGGCACCAGAAACAGCGAGAGGCCGCGCGTGCCCGGCGGCGCATCCGGCAGCCGCGCCAGCACGAAGTGGATGATATTGTCGGTGAGATCGTGCTCGCCATAGGTGATGAAGATCTTTTGCCCGCTGATGCGATAGGTGCCGTCTCCCGCCCGCTCCGCCTTGGCCCGTATGAGGGCGAGATCGGAGCCCGCCTGCGGCTCGGTGAGTTGCATCGTGCCCATCCATTCGCCGGACACGAGCTTGCCCAGATAGGCGCGCTTGAGCGCCTCGGAGCCATGCGCGGCGAGCGCCTCGGCCGCGCCGACGGTGAGCACCGGGCCGATGCCGAAGGCCATCGAGGCCGAGTTCCACATCTCGATGCAGGCGGCGTTGAGGGCCTGCGGCAGTCCTTGGCCGCCCCATTTCTCCGGCGCGGCAAGGCCGTTCCACCCGGCTTGCGCCCAGGCCCGATAGGCCTCCTTCCAGCCCGGCGGCGTGGTGACGACGCCATCGCGGAACGGCGTGCCGTGACGATCCCCGATCGCGTTGAGGGGAGCGATCACCTCGCTGGCAAAACGGCCCGCCTCTCCAAGCACTTGATCGAGCAGGTCTTCGGAGAGATCGCCGTAGAGTCCGTCGTTGATGGCTCGGCGCAGGCCGGCGGCATGCTTCAAGGCGAAACTGATGTCGGTGACGGGCGCTTGGTAGGTCATTGGTGTCTCCGGCGGTCCGCGGCGCGGCGCATGGGCGCGCCGGTTATTATAGGCGCAGCGCGCGTGACTGATAGTGTCGATCGCCGTCCGCGCGCACGCGTTGCCCCGATGGCTCGTCTTGGTCGGCGGCTATCGTGCTCCAAGCCCCGGGTCAGCCTCGCTGCCGATCGTTGCGGTTGCGACGGTATTTCGTGGTGGGTGGCCAGGGGGCCAATCAGGGGGAGGGGTCGTTGATCGGGGATGGCCGCGCCGCTATGGTCCTGCCCGATCTCCCGATCGCCAGATGGGGCGTAGCCAAGTGGTAAGGCAGCGGATTTTGATTCCGCCATTCCCAGGTTCGAATCCTGGCGCCCCAGCCATGATTTCAAGGGGTTAGGTTGGATCGAATTGCCATCGCGATACTCGGGCTACCAAGCGGCTACCAAGCGGCGCCATTTGGAGGGTTTGAGGTGCGCGGGCAGTTCGAGCAGTAGCGAGCCGAACGTTTGCGCCGTCGGAACGCGTCGGTCGTTAGGTGACAGCACGAAGATACCCCAGCTAATTTTCCGGCGCGAAAAACGCAAAAAAAGGAGGGTGCTAAGATAGCGGCCCCCTCCAAAAAACTCACCAGCGGGCTTCCTACGGGCTCGATTTGTTAGATCAGGGCTCGCAATCGCCCGTCACAATCCGCACCTCCGCTGGTGCACGGGTCAGCCCGATCAGCTCCAGAGGTCTCTCACCGCGGCGAACTAGGCGGTGGTTGGTGACGACACAGCCTGATCGCGGAAGGGGCTCACTCTGGCGCGCTGCCCCGCTAACCAAACTCGGGCGTGGACCGGGACCGGGACGGAGGTCAACTTTACGATACTGCCCTGTCCAAACCGCAGCTAATTTCAAAAATCGACCCACCCGACAGAATGACATGGAACGCTACACCGGCCGACCGACGAAGCTGGGCGTCATGCGCCAGAATGGCATCGGCGGCTTCTCCGTCTACTGCCCTCAACAGGTCGCGTTCAACGTCGACCACATTCTCGGCGATCGCCGGAACTCGCGCCCATGGCTCCCGCGCGGCGGGCTGCTGACTCGCCTTCCGCAGCCGTCGCCGCTACGTCCCGCCATGTGCGGATGCTTCACCCAAGCCTACACATGGAGCGAACTGGTCGGGCTCTACCGGTTCACCCAAGCCGGCGCGCAAAATCGAGCCGCGCTACAACATCGCGCCGACCACGATCATTGACGCGGTGATCCCCCCACGGTGACAAGCGCGAGCTTGTCCGGATGTGCTGAGGGGCATCGGCAGGCGCAGACTTCGGAGCGCCCAATCTGTATCCTGTCTCGAATCCATGCTATTTATCCATCCAAATCGTGGGCTTCCAGCATGGCCAAGCCGATCTTTCGGGTAATCCACGGCGCCGCGGAGTCGTGTCCTACGTGGTTGGACTTTCCATCCACGGTTGTCGCGCGTTCTCCCTTTGACAAAGGGCAAACAGGTCGTTTTCGGTTGTCGCGGGAGGACGCCAATAAAGCCGCCCGCGCACGCCGCTTACAGCCCATTTGGGAGACGTGGAGTGTGGTTATTGGCGAGCCGCCCCCTGTCCCGAACGTCAAGGTTTGGGGCGTGAACGTGCCTGCCGAAGAAGGGCTGACAACCTTGGTCGAGGCACATGCCTGTTTCCGTGGGATTCTCCGGGCAATTGCTGAAGATGATAACGGCGACCATGTCATCGCATTCATCCTAAAGCCGCGTTTTTTCTATGAGCACGCCATCAACATGGTATGTGCTGCTGCCAAGCGCGCCACCCCGGAAGGCCTGGTGTTTGTGACTCATGCTCGGTTGGATCAACCTTATGACCCACAATCGACCACCGTTGGAGTGATCACGCATGGAGGCTTTGTGGAGGTCGATCCGAAAGACCCCCTGTTGCCGGTAGACCATGCCTCCCGATACGTCGAGAGGCTATGGTAGCGGAGAAGTGCAATGAATGATGCAGCAACAAGCGCAAGTCTGACTGCGCGATACTCCCCGGTCGCCGTCTACTACGAAGACGCCGACACCGTGGAATATATCAGGCAAGACGTTCCATGTGTACATCGTCGCGTAGATGATTTTCTCACGCTAGCGCTTGATATGAACAATCGGCAGCCCATTGGCTTTAGGCTAAAGGGCTTCAAGAATTTTTACATTCACCACCTCAGAGCTGCTGACAATGATAGAGAGCGTTTTCTCAAACTGGTGAGCGTAATCGAAACCGCTACTAAATTACTCGGCAACCGGATATTCGATGACGATAGGCGTGCGGCTTATGAACAGGCACGCCGAATAGCAGCGGAAGACAACGCTTCGCTTCACGAACTTCCAGATGTAGCTTGAGTAGAAGCAAGCTCGAGCACCACTCCACTTTTTCTCTGCCCCCTCAAAGGCTCGTAGCGGACCCCGTCTGAGGGCGGGGACTATGTGAAGCGCCAAACAAGACGGCTGCGCGGGCGATCGCCGAAACCACCGTGATAGAGCCGGACTCGTCGGCCGGACTAAGGCGGCCTAACCTAATCAAACCTCGTGCATGTGCCGCCCGAAATCACGGGCGTTGTCTCGCCGTTACCATCCCTACCATCTACATAGTCAGAAGAAATTACCGTCGCTAGAAAGCGCTTTGTTTTCAGGTTAAAGGAATAGTCACCAAAGCCAGACAGGCACTTGAAACTCTTATTCTGAACCTGAACCTTATTCCCAAGTTTCTCATCCCATGCCCCAAGGTTTATTCTTGGGTCTTCGATAGATATCGGCTTATCGCAAGAATAGCTATATCCACCTATTTTAGTTATGCTCACCGTATAATCAGTGATCGCCTGTCCTTTCTCAAAGCGGTTCGCCACGAATTTAAGGCGAGCTACAAATTTCCAATCAACGCTAAATGCCCTGCCTTCCCATTTTTGCTGATTGGGGTTATAGGCAACGCCGCCTGCAAATTCGGTTACACAGAAATACCCCAGGTCACTAGATTGACCGAACGCCGCCGAAACACCAACCAACGCCAGAATCGCCACCCCTACCACAGCGACCGCTTTCATGGTCTATCCTATTTTCCTCGGTTTTTCGACTTTTCCTGCCTCCCCTCTACCATGGAAAAGCTTCTTGTTGCACCACCTGCTTCATGCAATGTTGCACTCCAATGGTATTTGGTACCCCGTTCCTGATGCCGCTCATTGGGCTTGGTGCGGTCGCGTTCTTCTTATCCGGAAATAAGAACGCAGGCGCGGACCCGCCGTGACCAAGGGATTCTTGTCGCTTGCAGTTGCGTCAGCAATTTTTTCTCGGCGCTGCATCGGCCGCAGACCAACCGTCCAACGAGTAGATCGCAGACTGCAGCCGTAGACGCGGCGGCCTGCGACTAACAAAGGCAACGGCGGTACCGCGCAGCTCGGCGCCGGTCACAGCAGGGAGCCGAGCCAGTACAGCACGGCGAACAGACAGGCGACGAGCGCCAGACGGTCGATGACGGCCGTGGCGATCTCGCCGGCAGTCGGCGGCGGCAGCCGCAGCGGGGGTGGAGACGTGTAGGGATTGTGGTCGTCGGCCGCGTGGTCGCCGCCGCACGGACATCGGCGCGGATGGTCGGTCATGGTGTCGGCTCCCAGTCGACAAATTTGGCACCGTGAATTTCGGGCGGCATTTTCGTTTTCGGCGGAACCATTGCGTCAACAGCCCATCTCCCCTCGCGATTGGCCCAATCCAATTCGTCCTGCAGGTCGACGAAATCAGGCGGAACCCTTGCTTTATTGTCGCCGAAAGCCGAATTCTCGCCCAACGTCGAGTCTGCCCAATTAACGAACCGCACCAACCCAACTATCGCAGCGACCACGAGGGGCAGCGCAACGAGGGCAAAGACGACCCACAATCCTGCTTCCAGGAACCCAAGCATGGCCGCACTGCCAAACAAGAGACAGCCGGCAATGATCGCGAGCAGGATGGCAATCATTGGGCGGTCTTCTTGAGCGCGTTGCGATTTGTCCATTTGCTATGGGGCATCGGCGACATGCCTCATGCTGTGGCGGAGTTTTTCTTGGCTGTGACCATTTCGACCAGCGCCTGACCTGCTCCCCAAATCAGCGCCACTAGGAACCACCCAGCCACGACCCGCATGAACCACCGTCCGAAAATTCGCCCGAACGGCTCCGGCGGAAGCGGCGGATCAAGCGTCGTCCCCGACGGCAACTTCTCGGCGATTGCATACAGCTCGCTGATTGCGTCGTCCTTGTGCGAAGCATCGGAGTTCGCTGCAACTCGGCTAAACAATTTATAGGCAACCAAATTGTCCCGCGGAACACCGCGCCCGTCTCGATACAATTTTGCCAACTCAAATTCAGCATCGGCGTCATCCTGATCGGCCGCTAATTGATACCAACGGGCCGCTTCCGTGAAATTCTGCGGTACCGTCTTGCTGAACTGATAGATAAAACCGAGTGAAGATTGAGCACTCGCTAGACCCTGATCAGCGGCTCTTCGGTACCATTTCATTGCCTCCCCGTCGTCCTCAGCAACACCTTGGCCAGCGAAGTACATGTCGCCAAGGGAATCTTGCGCGTCGGCGTTTCCCTGTTGCGCCGCCAAGGCAAACCATATCACGGCCTGCGAATAGTTTTTTGCGACACCTTCGCCCAACAGGTACAGTAACCCGAGACTATACTGAGCATCGGCTAGCCCCTGTTCGGCTGCACGGCGAAACCATTTGGCGGCCTCTGAATAATCCCGCGCGACACCCTCGCCTCGGTCGTAAGCGAGGCCGAGATCGAATTGGGCACGGGCAAGGCCCTGTTCGGCTGCACGGCGAAACCACTTGACCGCCTCTGAATAATCCTGAGCGACCCCGTAGCCGTGAACATACAAGAGCCCGAGGTTGGTTTGTGCCTTCGCGTTGCCTTGCTCGGCCAAGGGACGAAAAAGCTCCAGTGCCGTCGCATAGTCGCGGCGCTTGTAGGCTGCAAGACCGTCCTCAAACGTCCCGGCACTCACGGCGCCGATGAGCACCAGCGTAAGCATAGTCGCGGAGAGAAAAGTGAGCGCCGAGTTTTTGGCCATTAGCATCAACTCTTGTCGGTTGTCCAAAGCCGGAATAGACCAAAGCCGATCAAGAGCAATGAGCCAAGGAGCACGTAACGATAGGGGATGCTGCCCAGCACGTCCCCGCGCATTGCATTCCCGACTATACTAAACTTTCCCACATAATCGTCGATCAACAGAAATCCGCCTATTGCTACAATGACACCGGAAAGGACGATAAACTTGGAATCAAACCTCTTCATCGTGGAGCCCTTCTGTCTTTTTGGACGCCTGAAGGCTTCTTGAAATACCCCGGTCTGCGAATCGAGCCGCCACCACCGACCGTTTTTGTCCATGACGAGATGGTCTTCGCCGGGACCGGCCTGCGGCAAAAACATGCCGCCATTAAGCTTGCGGATCAAACCTAGGGCAAAACTGCCAATCAGCAGGACGAGAAGAATGGTAACGAATAGCACGACGGCAAATCCCCCTACTCACCAACCTCAACAGGGAACGGTGGCGCGCATTACTGCCTAGCGGAGAACCGCGGCCACGACCAGCGCATGATGCGAGGAAATCGCCGAACGTTTGTCCAGTATATCGAGGTGCACATTTTGAACAAGTCGGCTCGCATCCCGCATGGACCTGCGGGATGTATTCGCCGGTAATCTGCGGCGCCTCCGCCATGCGAAAGGGCTTTCGCAGGACGACCTTGCATACGAGGCGAAGATCAGCCGCAGCTACTTGAGCCAGCTTGAGAAAGGGGCGTTTTACGCAAGCCTGAAAATCATCGGCAAGCTCGCCACTGTCTTGGAAGTCGAGCCAGCCGCGCTGCTGAAATTACCGGAGAAGAAGGGCAAGAGCCGGCAGCGATGAGTTGTTGGTATTATATTGCCTCGATTAGCCTGGTCCTAATCCTCAAAAAGATTCGCCAACTCTCCCGGCGTCCAATATCCCAACCCGGAAGCCGCCCGCTCTTGGCGCCGGGCATGCTCGGCAAGCTTGCGACGGGTCTCCTCGCGCTCCTGTCGGCGCTGCACGCGGCTGGCCTTGCGCACGTCTCGCCACCGCACGACCATGTCCCGATAGGAGCGGTTACACTGGTCGACATACGCGGCGTGCTCGCGCTCCTCAGCGGGCAGCTTAGGTGCGTTATGGCCGCCCTTCTTGCGGCCGCAGGGCGCCCGCTTACCAGCCGCCTTCAATTCCGCCAACCAGCGAGCACGGCCGGCCGTCATGCCGGCAACACAGCGAGCTTTGCCCTCGGGGGTTCTCGGGCCGGTCGACATGCCGCCGTGCAGTCGGCAGCGGTTGGTTCCCGGCATTGCCCAGTTCCGGCAGCGGCCTGAGTGACGCAAGAATCTATACAGCCGGCCATATTGGCGAGCGCGTTCCTCCGCGGCAGGCGATCGCCGGGTCTGAGCGTCACATCGTTGCCGGCGAGGGGCTTTCAATTCGCGCTCACGTGTCATTTTGACGTAATCCTGTATGACACTTTGTCGTGCTTCAAAGAGATGCTGATGTCCTGCCCTTCGATTTTGATGAAGAGTCGAGGCTGGGGGAGATGCTTTCCAGAAATTCAGGTGAACAGGGTTTTTATTTGACCCCTGTGCTAAGGCGTTGATTCCAACCCTACGCGCGGGTCCGGTGCCACGTAGTTCAGGCTGCCCCTCCTTTCGATCCGTTAAAGCGTCAGAACCCCCGTCGTTATTGGGTTTCTCCACATTTTCGATCCGTCAGGCGTGCTCAGTCCTGACGGATAGAAATTGCCTAGAAACCCTTGTCCCATCGATGTTCTGACGCTTTGACGGATAGAATCCCTGTTCCTAGAGATAGCGTGTCCACACGTCGTCGAAAACTGCGCGCTTGGGTGGCGGGAGGATGCCCTGAGTGGCGTCGAATACGCAAAAAATTGCGTCGACAGAAGTCTAGCGGAAAAGTGTCGACGGAATTATGTGTTTGACACAGCGCGAAGGGTATTAAGGTGTGACAGGGCCATGTCCAGCAATTCTCTCGCCCGATCAAATTTGTCGCCGCGCGCCTTTTCATCGCGAGTTTCCGGGAACAGCCAAACGGCGAGCTGCTTCCGCTCCTTCGACAAATCGTAACCCATAAGTTTAAGATCGTAGAGGGCTAGTATACGGTGCTCCGCCCAAGCCTCGATGTTGATACGACGAGGCTTGCCGTCCCTAGCACGCTCTAGAACGGCTTGGATTTTTTCAAGTAAAAGGTCGTGCGGACATGCCGGATCGATTTGCAAAACGACGCGACCGTTAAAGCGCGCAATCTCCAAGTCTTCCGCAGTTTCGCATTCGGCCACCGACTCGGCACGGCACAAAACGCGGTCTAATTCGTGCGGGTCAGTTACTCTTCTTAGCCGCCAATCTTCGTAGTCGCGCGGGTCGCCATTCACCTTTTCATATTCCCGGCGCTCCGCGAGATGCCGATACCAACCGCGACGATCGAGGGTATTCATCAGCGCCAGATGCCGGGAGAACCCCTTTGGCGGGTCCTGCTCGATCTCGGTTTTCGGTCGACCGGGGCGCCCATCCTCGTAGCTATAAGAACGCGTCACGTGCGCACCTCCGCATGGTGCATCCGCAATGAGGGTCGGCGCGGCAACCGGGTGCGGTACCCGGCTTTCGATCCGTCGACCTAGCCGCGCCGACGTGGACTTTATCGCCTTTGGGGAAGCGTCACTACCGTGCCGCCGTCATGCATATCTGTTGGCCCCTGAGTTGCCATGGCCGCGGCGATCCGGGCCCCAACCGCTTCGTTCGCAGCGCGGATTGGGTCGGCGGACAGGTGGGAATAGCGGGCGGTGGTGGCCGCGTGCTTGTGCCCCAGCAGGGCACCAATGATCGGGAGGCTCAACCCGCCGATGGCGCCGATAGAGGCGAAGGAATGCCGCAGGTCATGCAAGCGGACATCTTGAAGCTCTGCCTTCTTGCGCACCCGAAACCACACCTTGTCGATCCCGACCAATCGTCCGTTGGTGGTGCCCTCGATCGGCTTCTTGTTTCGGGCCACCTTGCCGCCCGTGATCACATACGGGTTGCCCTCGATCCGCGGCAGCGCCTTCAGCAACAAGAGGGCAGGGGCGTTCAGATACACAACCTTCGCACCCGTCTTGCTGTCGGGCAGGCGCAGGCACTGGCGCTCGAAATCGACGTGGGACCATTGCAGGTTCAAGATTTCGCCCCGTCGGCAGCCGGTCAGCAACAGTAGCTTGATCGCGGCGGCCGGATAAACGTTGCCGCTGGCTTGCGCTTCCTGGTGGAGCGCGCTCGCCAGTCCGGCAATCTCCTTTTCCGACAGGAACCGTTCCATCTTGCGAACCGCCGGCTTCTTGACCCCATGGGCCGGATTGTCGGACCGGATGCCTCGGGTTACCGCGAACGCCAGCAACGTTCCCATCAGCGTCACGCATTGGGCCGCTACTCCCGTTCCACCGCGCGCGATACCGCCGGCCGGGCGCTCATCCTTCTTCGGCTCGGGGGCTGCCGTCTTGCCGCTGGCCACATCGACCAACAGGCGCTCGATGTCGGCACGCGTGATCGCGTCGACACGCTTCCTGCCGAGCAGCGGCTTCAGGTGGTGGTTGATGCGCCCGCGATCGGCCTTCGTGGTAGAGGCTTTCTTGTGGGTGGCGCCTTCATCCAAGTAGAGATCGCAGAGTTCCGAAACCGTCAGGGCTTGTCGATCAGCCGTGCGCCTTGCCGCCGGGTCAATCCCCTTCTCAACGTCCCCCAGCAGCTCCTTGGCCTTCTTGCGGGCTTGCTCCGGGGTCCAGGGCGATCCATGCCTGCCGATCGTGTACCAGCGTTGCTGACCACCGAACCTGTACTTCAGCACGTAGATGCGCTCGCCCGACGGCGCGACGCGGAGTCCGAACCCCGACACGTCGCTGTCCCATGCTGTGTACCGGCCAACGCTAGGCTTCACCGCGTCGATCGCGCGTTTGGTCAATTTGATCCGTGGCATCGCTGTTCCCCCTCGGGCTACCAACGGGCTACCAAGCGGAAAGATACTGGCAGAAATTCATCGAAACAAGAGGAAAGAAAAAACGTCGAAATATCGGCACGTTAGAAGCTGGTGAATGGTAGGCGAAGCCTGCGGAAAAAGGGAATGTCGGATTTTGATTCCGCCATTCCCAGGTTCGAATCCTGGCGCCCCAGCCATCCTAATCGCTAGAAATCGCTGGGCTTATTTTACGCCGCTTTTTGTTCGGCCGTCCTCATTCCGAGATTCTGTTCGCGAGGCGCGTTCGGGGCGCCGGCAATGATCCTTTCGTATATCTTGTCGGCGGACCGAGGGGTAACCGCCTTGATCATTCGATCCCCGACGCGGTCGCCGTTCTTGGTGACAAGAATGGGCGCGGGTGCGGCAGGCGGTCACAAGATTACCGACTCGATTCCCTTTTTTCACGCCAGGGCGGCCATCGACGCCCAACTTTTGATCCGCCGCCCGTAGCAAAGCTCCAGCCTGAGAGGCCACCATCGCGACCGCGATGGCTTTCCTGGTCTGATGCACGCCATAACTCCGAGCGATGTCTGCTTGGAGGTTGATCTAGCGAATTTGACATTCTGATCTTTCGATCTCGAACTCTTCGAAACCGTTGGACTCAAGGATAGTTCTGCTTCTGTCAGAGTGCACCGGGGTCCGCAGAGTTCGTCATTTCTTTCGCCTGCCGCAAACAAGTACGGGCCAGTTTCACCAGTTTGTCACGGGTCTGCATGGCATCAGCCTTCTCGCGTGCAGACTAGGAAAAGCCTTCAGCTTATTCGACGCAACATGCGCCGTCCGGCTCAGACAGGGAGGCGGCAGTGCGAGAACTCGTCGTGCTGCCGCCGCTCCGAATTCTGTACTGTTCTGATTAGGCGACGTTCTTGAATGCCTTCGTGATCCCGGCCTTGACCGGCTCGACCGTTTCGGCCGTCACTTTCTGGGCGAGGGCGGTAAGCTCTTTGGTCTGATGGGCTACGGCCTCGAATTGCTTGCGCGCATGAGCGGTCGACAGCTCCATGGCCTCACTCGGCGACTTCGCCCCCAAGAGAGCGATGGCGTGGTCGAAAATGGCGTTAGTGTTCGAACGAGCGTTCTCGATCATCTTACGATTGAATTCGGCCGCGCCTGTCGCTCCGGTCTTGAAGGTGTTTTCCAGAAGACCGGTCGCTTCCTCTGCACCCGCCCTCATCTTCTCGTACATCTCCTTGGTCTGTGCGGCACCTTTCTCGGCGAACTCGCGGAACGCTTCCGGCACCTCGATCTTTGGCAGATCGAAAGCGGACTTTGCCCCCTTGTGCATACTGGTAGCTTCGGCCATGATATTCCTCCTTGGGTTGTTGGCGGACTTGCGTAGAAGTCTGCGGCAAATCTGCCTAGCGATGGTTGGTGGAACTCGGACCGCATGCGAGAACTCTCGGCTCCATTGCGATCCTCAATGGCGCCTACCTAATGGGCATAATTGTGCAATGCAATAAAAATGCTGCGATACACAATTATTTTACTTGAAGTTGTCGGGATTGATCCGAGCCGCGAGCCAGGCTGCGTCTCCAAGCCCAAGATGACCATCTGGATGGCCATTTGCGGTTGATGCTCGAGCCTTCTTCCCATTCCGGAGCGTGGCCCCCCTGGCCCGCTTCTTGCTCTTCCAAGCTGTCTCCTTCTAGGGGCGTTTCCTCCTAAGACTTGGGCCGCAGACCAATCTGCGGCCCTTTTTTGGATGGGGACATAGCCGACGGCTGTCTCACCAGACCGTGCTGGGGGACATCGGGGACAAGCGAGTTGACGAAAGAGGTCAAAACGCACCGGCGGACATTTTCTGAGCCTTTGGAGGGGAGGCGCTTTCGCTGCCCAGGTTCGAATCCTGGCGCCCCAGCCATGCTCACGCGATCTTGTTGAATGGAGCTCGAGCCCGGCGCGGATCGCGCGCCCGATCATCCAGAGCCGCAGCCGGATCACGCGTCTTAACCCGCGCGCCAAGGCAAAAATTGCCGCTTAAATATCGAGCGTCACCCTCACGCGCGCGCGTGAGACGCAGAGCATCATGCGGTCCTGGCGCGCGGCTGCGTCAAGCACCGAATCCCGGTGCAGCACCGTGCCGTCCAGATAGCGGCGCTCGCAGGCGCCGCATACGCCGAGCTCGCAAGACGAGGGCAGGCCGATGCCGTGCGCGCGCAAGATCTCGAGCGCCGACTTGTCCGCGGGGACCCGCAGAACCTCTCCGGTCGATGCGAGTCTCACGTCGAACGGCTCGGGAACGAAGTTTTCATCCCGTGTCGGCTTGAATACTTCGCAATGAATATGGCTTTCAGGCCAATCGATCGCGGCTGCGCGAAACGCTTGCGTCAAGCCTTGCGGCCCGCAGCAATAGACATGGGTGCCGGGCGTGACAGATTTGAGAAGCCGTTCCACGTCGAGACGCGCGGATGGCTGGCACCCCGCGTCAGAGAAATAGGTCGACAGCCGTTGCGGGCCGCAGAGGGCGCGCAGAACCGATAGAAAGGGGGCCGTCCGCGCTTCATGGGCACAATAATGCAACGCGAACGGGACATCGCGTCGGGCAAGATACCGCGTCATTGCGAGTATCGGTGTTATGCCGATGCCGCCGGCAATGAGAACATGACAACGCGCACCCTCGCCCGGCGGAAAATTGTTGCGCGGCGCCGACAGCGGGACCGAGCAGCCGACCTGCAGGTTCTGATGAATCCACCGCGAGGCGCCGCGGCCATCGTCCTCGCGCTTGATCGCGATCTCATAGACGGTGTCGTCGTCCGGATCGCCGCAGAGCGAATATTGCCTTATCGGCCCGCCCGGCAGATGCAGGTCGACGTGTGAACCCGGCGTGGGCGGCGGCAAATGCTCACGGCGCGGATGACGAAACCTGTAGGCCCGGACCGCGTCGGTGATGACGCGGACATCGCATACGGTCATCTTCATGATGATGCGCGCGGTCAATTAGGCCACTCGTCTAGCAGTCATCGAGGGGGTCGATCGGATCGCCGCGGCGGATGATGCCCCCTTTCTCGATCCTGCAATTGAGGCCGGATCGGTTATACAGCGGCAGATACACCGGCACACCGAGCAGTTCCTCGAGATATTTGCAGGGAAAGTTCAGCCGTCCGCCGATCAGGATAGCGCTGCCGACGCGGAACCGCCTGCCAACGAGATGGTTCAACGGGACGCCCGCGACCGTGAGGTTGCGGCGATGGTCGGCCGGCTCGATGTTGATCGAACCGGACTGGAGCGGAGGATCGTTACGCCTGAGCGCGTCCAGCACCTCGCTCTCGAAGAGAGTAACCTCGCGGACATCGGGCTTTGGAGAGTACGTTCCGGTACCGAGGAAATACCGGTCGCCTTCTATTCCGCGGCCGGCCACGAGGTTGGCTTCCGCGACCTCCTCCATCTCGAACGAGGCGGCCGGGGCAATGTGGATGTGCAAGAGCCTCCCGCCCGACCACGTGGTTCGGCTCGGGCTCATGGCGCTGCTCCGACGGGCAGGCCCCGCGCTCCCCGATCGGATCTCATCCCAGCAAAGCTTCGTCCTTTGTCTCGCGGGCAAAGAGCGTTGCCGTGAGCGTGATGAGCGCCAGCAGGATCAGCATGATCGACACCCCGGCGGTGCCCCCGGTATAGGCCGCGAGCGCCGTTGCAATGATCGGCGCAAAACCGCCGCCGATGGCGGCGGACACCTGGAACCCCAAGGATGCGCCGCTATATCTGACGTTGGGGCCGAACAACTCCGGGAAATAGGTCGATTCAGGTGCGAACATCAGCCCGTGCCCGAAATTGAGCGCGATGACCACCGTCAAGATCACGATGGCCGGCGTCCCCATATCGAGCAGCCAGAAGAGCGGAAACGCGAACAGGACGGTGAAGGCGACACCGGCAAAATAAAGCGCCCGACGACCGAACAGATCTGAGAGGTGGCCGAACAACGGAATCGTGAGCACCTCCACCAGAGCGGCCAACGAGATTGCGTTGAGCATCAGCGATTTCGTCAAGCCAAGCTCGTTCGTGGCATACACCACGACAAATACTGTCAGCATGTAGACCCACGAGACCTCGGACAGCTTCAGCCCGATCGCAATCAAGAATGAGCGTGGATTCTTCAGCAGCATCTCGAAGAACGGGCTGCGGACGATCTGACCGCGCGACTTGATCTGCTCGAATACCGGTGTCTCGGGAAGCCGCGCCCGGACGAAAATGCCAATGGCCACGAGCAGGATGCTGATAAGGAAGGGGACGCGCCAGCCCCAGGCTTGAAAGTCGGCGTCCGGCAATGCCGAGACGACAGAGAATACGGCGGAGGCCGTGACCAGGCCGACCGGAAATCCGACCTGGATCAAGCTGCCGAATAGACCGCGTCGATGGCGCGGCGCGTGTTCCAGCACCATCAGCGACGCGCCGCCCCATTCTCCACCAAGCGCGATGCCCTGTGCCACGCGCAGGAGGACCAATAGAATCGGCGCCCAGATTCCGACCTGCGCATAGGTTGGCAGCACGCCGATCGCCGCTGTCGCCAGCCCCATGGCGACCATGGTGATCATCAGCATCGATTTGCGGCCCAGCCGGTCGCCGAAATGTCCGAAGATCGCTCCGCCGACTGGGCGCGCGAGGAAGCCGACGGCAAAGCTGCCCAAGGAAGCCAAGGTGCCGATCCTCGGATCAACATTGGGAAAGAACAGCTTGTTGAAAACGAGCGCGGCAGCGGTGCCGTAGATGATGAAGTCGTACCATTCGACGATCGTGCCGATCGTGCCGGCAAAGGCGATGGCACCCATGCGATGCGGCTTCGGCCCGCCCATCGCGGTGGCAACATTGCTGGTGGTGGTCATCTCACCTCTCCTTGCCGGGGCGCTTCCGACGGGAGCAGCAGAGCGCCCGGCAACACGACCGCCCAAGAAGTGGTCATAAAAGGAAACAATGCTCACAACTTGGGCATAGAGAGCAACGACAATCGTCTTGTTTTATATGGCCTTCGTTAGCTATTCTACGCGGAAAGCATCCTGTGCGAAAAAGTTTCAGCAAGTTTCATGCCATGAAACATTCTTTTATGAACTGTTTCCTATAGTTGCAGTGCAAGGGCGCAGCGAGGCGCATATGCTGTTCGGAATTTTCATCTATGACGGCGTGGAGGCTATCGATCTCGCCACCTTTGGGGTGCTGTCGATGGCACGGCGCATCCGCCCCGACATTGCGATTTGCACCATCGCGCCAACAAGCGGTCCGACGGTATTGGCGAACGGGCTGCGGCTCATGGCGGATTTTGATCTGCAGACTGCCCCGCGCCTCGACGTCCTGATCGTGACCGGTGGGCCCGGCTGGGCTGCCCAGACCCGCTCGCCCGAACTGCTGGCATTCATTCGGCGCCATGCCGCCGAGATCCCCGTCGTATCAGTCTGCACCGGCGGATTAATTCTCGCGGCGAGTGGTGTCTTGGATGGCAAGGCGGCAACCACCAAGCGCGAGGTGGTGCCGCCGGAGATCTCGCCGCTCGAACGGCTGCGCGCGGAATATCCACACGTCGCAGCGCGCGATGCGAGTCTTGTAGACGAAGGAAACATCATCACGGGCGGTGGGGTATCGCTTTGCATCGACACGATGCTTCACCTGCTCAAGAAGCTGTTCGGTCCGGAAATGGCGGCCGAGACAGCCCGAACAATCGAGTACCAACGAGCATGGGCAGCAAACCTAGCGCAATTTCCGCCGTTCCTTACGACCACGTCGTGACGGACGCCGCAACCGGCTCGAAGCCATCGGGCTTGACTGCGCCCGAGCTGCGGCTCGGCCCGCGGCTCTGCGAGCTGCGGACCGCGCGAGGCTTCACGCAGGACCAGGTCGCGGCGGAAACCGGCTTCAGCAAGGGCTATCTCTCCAAGATCGAAAACTCCAAGGTGATCCCGCCGATCGGCACTCTGGTCAGGATCGCGCGCGTGCTTGATACCGATCTGGGCAATCTCTTCGGCGCCGATGGTGTGAGTGATCAGGATGAAGCCGTCTGCATTGTCCGTTCATGGGAGAGACACGGCGTCGTCCGGGGCGGAACCTCCTTCGGCTACGATTACCAGGCCCTCGCGGACCGGCGGCACCATAAGCATATGGAGCCGTTCGTGATGATATTTCCTTCGCACGTGGAGAAAGACGTCCGCTTCGAGCACGATGGCGAGGAATTCATGTTCATCTTGTCCGGCAAGGTGGAGCTTTCGGTCGTGATCAACGAGCGTGTCCGGACTTGGGTCTTGGCGCCGGGGGATAGCGCCTATTTCGATTCAAGCATTCCGCACCGTGGACGCAGCCTGCAGGGCGAGTCGCGCGCTCTGGTGGTGATCCATAGCCCGAAAGATGCCGCCGCCAAGAAAGCGCGAATCGGGCGAGGCCGGAAAGATGCAAATGAAGAAGAATAAAGCCGGCAGACGAGCGTTCCTAAAAGTCGTTGTCGGGCTGGTTGCGACCGTCTTCCTTTGCACAGATCGTGTCGGATCTGTCGTGGCTCAGCCATCCTCGCCGCCCGGTTATCCCGTTCGGCAGGTAAGGTGGGTCGTGCCGTATGCCGCCGGAGGGGCGACCGACGTAATTTCTCGCCTGATCTGCCAGCGGCTTTCGGACCGACTGGGGCAACCCTTCATCGTCGTGAACCAGCCGGGCGCCGGCAGCAACATCGGCACCGCAGCCGTGATAAATTCACCGGCGGACGGGTATACGCTGCTCCTGATCAGCACTGCCAATGCCATTAACGCGTCGTTCGACAAGAACCTTCCGTTTGATTTCTCCGAGGGGATTGTCCCGGTGGCCGGGGTCGCTCGCATCCCGCTCGTGATGGTCATCAACAACGACATACCGGCCCGCAATATTCCCGAATTTATCGCTTACGCGAGAGCCCATCCGGGAAAGCTCAGCGTAGCCTCCTCCGGGGTTGGAACATCGCTGCATCTGTCCGGCGAGTTGTTCAAGACAATGACAGGGATCGACCTCGTTCATGTCCCCTACAGGGGATCGGCCCCGGGGCTGATGGATCTTATGGCCGGCCAGGTCCAGGTGATGTTCGATAATGTGACGTCCTCGGCCCAGCTGATACGGGAGGGTAAGGTGCGTGCTCTCGGCGTCACGACGCGGGAGAGATCCGACGCGCTGCCCGACGTTGCGCCGATCAGCGACAGCCTGCCGGGATACGAGACGATCTCCTTTTACGGCGCCGGGGCTCCGCGCGGCACGTCTACGGAGATCATTGATCGACTAAACGGGGAAATAAATGCCGCGCTTGACGACCCCATGATCAAGGAACGGCTCGGCGAGCTGGGCGCACTTCCTATCTCGGGAAATGCGACGCAATTCGCCGCCATGTTGGCATCCGAGACCGAACGATGGCGCAAGATCGTCGAGCAGTCCGGTGCAACCAAGAATTAGTGCCCCTGAAGGCCGCTGCTGCGCTTGTGTTAGGTTAGCGCGCGGCCCACGGTAGCGTTGGGAGGGGGGGCGCTCCCCCGCGCACGACGGGAAAGAAAACGATGAGCACCATGGCGCTCGACGCATACGAAGTTAGCGCGGTCAACACCGCGGCCGCGTCGGAAAACAAGATTCACGACGATTCGATGGCGCGCCGGTTCGGCTTCCACGGGGGACTCGTGCCGGGCGTGGTAGTGTATGCCTACATGGCACACATGCCGGTGGCGCGCTGGGGTCGCGCATGGCTCGAACGCGGCGAAGCGGAGTGCCGTTTTCTGAAGCCTGTCTACGACGGCGCCATCGCGCGCGTGACAGCGACGGACGAAAACGACGGGCTCGCGCTCTTCGTCGAGAGCGCGGGCATCGGCTGCGCGAAGGGGCGGGCGGTCATGCCGTCGGATCGACGGCCTGCGCCCGCGATCGACGCGCTGCCGGCGGGCGTCCCGCCCGCCGAACGGCCGAAGGCGAGCGAGACCTCGCTTGCGCCGGGGCTGTCACTCGGCATCGCGCCCGTGAGGATCGACCGGGCAACGCTTTCGACCTATCTCGGAGAGATTGGCGAGACCGATGCGATCTACGGCGCTGAAGGGTTGGTGCATCCCGGCCAGATCCTGCGGCTCGCCAATCAGGCTTTGTTGCAGAATGTCGTGCTCGGCCCATGGATTCACGTCGGCAACAAGGTGCGCCATCACAGCGCGGCACGCGTCGGAGAGGAGCTGACGCTGCGATCGAGGATCTCATCCAACGTTATCTCCAAGGGCCACGCAATCGTCGAATTCGATGCGATCGTCGTCGCCGACGGGGCAAGAGCCGTCGCCGAAATCACCTATACCGCGATCTGGCGCCCCCGGCAGGTCGTCGAGGCGAGTTGAGCGCCCGGCTGGGGCCGGTGGCCCCGCATCGTGGCCCGTAATGGGCGACCGCCGCACACGCCATAAGGTCAGGCCGTGCACCCATTCGACCCATTGGGGGCGACTAGGGAAGACAAACCGTTGATGAAACGGCGGAGGGCCCTCGTTCGTTGATGCCACGTCAGCGTGACAGACGTGGAGAAAGACGATGCAAGCTTATCGGTTTCGAGCCCCTGTGCGCGTGCTCGCATTGCTCGGCGCGGGGATGCTTGCTGCGACGGGCACCTACGAGCTCGGCGCAGACGACGCCATGGCGGGACAAATCAACAGTGGTGGCGCCGAAGGGCTGTCGCCTCCGCCGCGCCTTGAAGCCGCCGCGCGCGAGCTCGTTCTCACTGCCGAGGACACGCATACGATCGCGGAGCGGCTCCGCGGCGAGGGGATTAAGCCTGGAACGAGCGGCGCGACCGCGGGGAGCGGCCAAGCCAGCGCCAATTTTTCAGTCGGCACTGTGCTGCCGGTTTCGGTCACGATGCGCGACTTTCCCTTGGGCCTGACGGCGCAAATGCCTGCACTGAACGGGCTCAAATATGTCCGGCTACTCGATCGGATCCTCATCGTCAGCCCTGCTGAGCGAGTCGTCCTTGCCGAGGTGATGGCTTAGCGCAGTCCGGGTCTGCGCGCGGACGTGCAGGACCAGGACAGGACAACGTCACCGCCGATCGCTTCGCGCGCTCGACAAGGTCCATCTCGCATAGACGGCCGCATTCGGGTATCCGGGGTCCTTGTTGGCAGACGTTCGGTTGGCGCCGGCCAGGTCAGTCATGGGCTTTGCCGAGCAAGTGCGGACATCACGGTGCGGCGGCTGATTGGGTCGATGATGCCGAAACCGGCGGGCTGATGCGATTGCTCGGATCGGAACCGCCATCGATACGTTGCGCAATCCGATCCGGAGAGGGGAGGGGCGATGGACGCCGACTGTATAGCGGGCGTGTAGGTCTTGGTCGTGATGGGGGTCTCAGGCTCCGGCAAGACAACGATCGGTGCCCTCCTTGCCGACCGTCTCCATTGGGAATTCGAGGACGGCGATAGGTTCCATCCTCGTTCAAATATCGACAAAATGCGCGCTGGGATTCCGCTCACCGACGAGGATCGCGCGTCTTGGCTGAGAGCCATCACTGAGCGGATCGATGACATCCCGGGAAGGGGCGGGCACGCGGTTGTCGCTTGCTCGGTCTTGAAGCGCCGGTATCGCAATGTTTTGATCGATGGGCGACGCGACGTGCGCCTCGTGTATTTGCAGGGCAGTGAAGCGCTCATCGCCCGGCGTTTGGCGGCGCGCCGTGGACACTTCATGCCGCAAAGTCTGCTGCACAGCCAATTCGAGGCTCTTGAGGAGCCCGGCGCCGATGAAAAGCCGATTACCGTTTCGGTTGAAGCCGGGCAGTCCGACATCGTTGAGCAAATTGTGGCCTCGCTCAGCGGCGGCAGCCGACGTGCCGCGCCGCCGACTGACTGATTGATTGATCGGAAGGGCTACCTCGGAACCTTTAGCCGGGAGTGTCGGCGATCAGAGGTCAAGTGGAAGCTGTTCAACGTCCGTCATTTCGGCCGGGGCGAGCGCGGACAGAGTTATGCCGAGGAGCCTAATCCCTTTCTGCAGCGGGAACAGTGCTCCCAGCAGATCCGAGGAGATCCGCTCCAGCATGCCTTGGTCCGCAACCGTGCCATTCAATGATCGGCTTCGCGTGATTTGCTGGAAGTCCGCATACTTGACCTTCAGGGTCACCGTTCGTCCGCGGATACCGGCGCTCTGGCAATGGTGCCAAACCTTGGCAACGACCGGCTGCAGTGCCGCGGACGCCGCCCCGAGGGCGAAGATGTCCGTCGCGAATGTGTTTTCGGCACCGACCGATTTGCGGACGCGGTCGGCGCGGACCGGTCGTTCGTCGACGCCGCGGGCGATCCAATAGAAATACTGCCCGGATTTGCCGAAGTGCTGCTGAAGAAAGGCCAACGAGCGTCCTCTGAGATCGAGGCCCGTTGCGATCCCCAGCCGGTTCATCTTCGTGGCCGTCGCGGGTCCGATACCGTGAAACCTGCGGACCGGCAACGCCTCGACGAAGGCGGGCCCCATCCTCGGCGTAATGACGAAGATGCCATCAGGTTTGCGGTGGTCGGAGGCGAGCTTTGCCAGCAACTTGTTGTAGGAGACGCCGGCCGACGCCGTGAGGCTTGTTTCGGACCGGATCTTTGCGCGTATCTCCTCGGCAATCTGGGTGGCTGAACCGATCCCCTTCAGATTGTCCGTAACGTCGAGGTAGGCCTCATCGAGCGACAGCGGTTCAACGAGGGACGTGTGCTCGGCAAAGATCTCACGGATTTGGAGCGAGACCGCCTTGTAGACGTCGAAGCGCGGCTTAACGAAGATCAGCTCGGGACATTTGCGCTTAGCGGTAACCGAAGCCATTGCGGAACGCACGCCGAATTTCCGCGCCTCGTAGCTCGCCGCGGCAACCACGCCCCGTTCGCGCGACCCGCCGACAGCGACCGGCCGGCCGCGTAGCTCCGGATTATCGCGCTGCTCGACGGACGCGTAGAACGCATCCATGTCGATGTGGATGATCTTGCGTGGCCGCGTCGGTTCGACCGGGACATCCCGTTCCAGCTCTCCCGCTTCAATCGTTTCGGGATCTCGATCGGCGTGGGGCGCGGGCATGGTCGTTAGGCAGCAAGCCCCTTTCGTCTCTTTGTGTTGCCTCTGTGGCGTCGCTCGGTGCAGACGGTCAATGGTCGAGTCGAATTCTTGCTCTCGCCGCATCGTAGCCGCGAGCGACTTCGCGGACCAGCCCGCGACTCGCCCTTCGGCGTTGGCTTCAATTTGCGGCCGAAGCGCATGCGCCGTCCCCCGCACCCCGCCTCGTGATCGCGAACTAACGCAGCCCAGTCTCTTCGCAGGGGCCTGTTACCTTTGTGCTGGATTTGTCGCACAGCTTGGTTGCGCGCATCAATTGTAACGTGAGCCTTGTTTTCTGCGTCGCGTGCAATGCGGCTACCAGCAATCAAATGGCGGTAAGATTGGGTGGGTCGGTGCTTCGTTGCTGGTGCGCCTACACCAACGCTTCATTGGTAGCTCGAGCGTGATCGAGAACACAGGTACCATCTTTCGGAAGTCGCCGCGCCGTGCGCCGGCCGCCGCCATGATCCGCATAACGCGCAATCGAACTGGATTATCACGTGGAGCAGAAGACAGTCTGCGGCCAAGATCGATGGCTGATAAAAGACAGCACCACGCACCACGCGTGCTAAATTGTGCTGCGCACGCTCGACATGGCTGGTCACCCCGCCTTCCTTGAAGAACTCCAGCGCCGCCGATAGACGGCCAACCGCTTGCTCCATCCGAGCTAGCGCGGCCAGCTAATGGCAGCGCGCGAGACAACGGCGATTCGGCGCCGCTGACCAAAGCGGCTCGTTCGGGTGGTGGCCCGCCGTCGTTGCACGATCCCGCGCCCCCTCCCGGGCGGCGCGGCAGCGCCGAAAATCAGCACAATCTTTGCGGCAAATGAACAGCCATTCATTCGCGCGAGCCAGCCTTTCCATCTGACGCAGGTTGTCGTAACACGTTGCGGGCTTTGTGCGTGTCGGGCGCCGGAATTCGCCCCCATGGTTCGGTTCAATGCTTGCGGAGGCCGACGTCGGCCGCCAATCGTAGACCTTTGAGCTCGCAGAAAGCGACCCCGGGCTAACAGCAGAAGCGACAAACGACCGTGTTACAACGCACCGTTACCCTCGAGCAGAAGCGGCGTTCGACGGACTTCTCAGGTCCGCAGATTGTCGTCCTGTTCGCGCTGCTGGCATTGATCGCGTGCATACCGATCATCACGCATCCGTTGCCGCCGCTCGAGGATTACATCAATCACCTCGGGCGGATGCATGTCATTACCAATATCGGGCACGACCGGGATTTAGCTCGGTTCTACGAGATCGACTGGCAGATCGTTCCAAATTTGATGATGGACTTGATCGTGCCAACGCTCGCGCGGCTCACGAATGTTTATCTCGCCGGCCAGTTGTTCACAATCCTTATTTTCGTGCTGATCATGTCCGGCATGCTGGCCGTCAACCGCGTTTTGTTCGGCCGTTGGTCGGTTCTGCCGCTCATCGCGGTCCCGCTACTGTACAATCACATCTTTCTCGTCGGCGTCATGAATTATCAGTTCGGCATCGGGCTCGCGCTGTGGGGGCTTGCGCTGTGGCTGGTCGTGCGCGAGCGGGCGTGGCCGATACGGATGCTGATATCGACGGTCATCGTATTCGCGCTCTTCATCTGTCATTTGTTCGCGGTCGGGCTCTATGGCCTGGGGCTGCTTGCCGTCGAGTTGCTGCGGCTCTGGGAATTGCGCCACCGCCCCCTCAGGGCTTCCATGCTCGAATTCGTGACAACGGCGGTACCGTTTCTGCTGGTGCTGCCGCTGCTGCTCATGAGTCCGACCTGGCAGTTGCTTGGGGAATACGAGTGGGAACCGCGCGGCAAGATCGACGGGCTCGCCTACGTCATCGAAACCTACTCGGACATCGTCGCCTTCCTCGTGGCCGGCGTCATAACGGCTGCCGCGATATGGGCGGCGCGGCATCGTCTGTTGCAGTTTCACCCGATCGGCTGGATGCTGCTCGCGGTCGGCGGCGTCGTGTATCTCGGCATGCCGCGCAAGATATTCGCAACCTATATGGCGGACCAGCGGCTGCCGATAGCGCTCGCCTTCATGGTCATAGCCTGCATTCACCTCGAGTTGCGCCATCGGCTAGTGCGCCGTGGGTTCATTGCGTTGCTGCTCGTCGTGTTGGTGGTCCGCGTGATCGAGGTGGACGTCGCTTGGGCGCAATTGTCGTCGTCGGTGTTGGAGTTCCGAAATTCGGTGAAGCGAATTGCCCGGGGCTCGACGGTACTCGTCGCCACGGCCGATCCCAGCGGCGGGGACGATGTGCGCGACCTGGGCCTGGTCCATGCGGCCTGCCTCGCCATCATCGAGCGGTCGGCACTCGTGTCGAGCGCTTTCACGGTGGCGGGTAAGCAGATCATGCATGTCACGCCCGCTTACGTCGGGCAGGTCGACACCGAGGACGAAGAGGTCCCTTCGGTCGACCAACTTGTCGTGTCGACGGTGAGCCGGGACGAGGGCAAGCAAGAGTATTGGGGGATGTGGCAGACCCGTTTCGATTACGTCTATGTTCTCTTCACCGAGGATGACGCGGCAAATCCGGCGCCCGACTTCCTGACGCTCGTCTACGACGGAGGCCGATTCCAGCTTTTCCGGGTCAACAAGCAGCGCTTGTCGCCATAAGGCGCATTTCTTCCGCGAGCAGCGGGCCGATCCGCTCCGACCACGTCGTGGTCATCCCCTAGCGGGCGGCGGCGCTTTCTCTGCTATATTGGAAGCTGTCACGCAGCAGCGAGCCTTGTGCCGGCGATGCCCGATTTCCTCGACGAGTACCTCATTCGGCCCGATCCGCACGATCCGCGGCTGACCGAGCGCGTGAGCGGAATCGACCAGGAAGGCCGCACGATCGACACGGTGGTCACCGTCGAGCGGGCGCTGACGATCTTCCTCAACGCGCAGGAGATCGTCACAGCGATGACGATCGGCGATCATCCCGACTATCTCGCGCTCGGCTACCTCCTGAACCAGCACATGCTGCGGCCGGACGACGTGGTCACTGCCGTCGATTACGACGAAGAACTCGCGGTCGCGGTGGTGCGGACCGAGCGCGCCACGGATTACGAGCAAAAACTCAAGAAGAAAGTGCAGACCTCAGGCTGCGCGCAGGGCACGGTGTTCGGCGACCTCATGGAGGCGCTGGAAGGCGTGTCGCTACCGCACACGGAGCTGCGCACGTCCTGGCTCTACACGCTCACCCACAAGATCAACACCACGCCCTCGCTCTATCTCGAGGCCGGCGCCATCCACGGCTGCGTGCTGGCGCTACAGGACCGCCCGCTGGTCTATATGGAGGATGTCGGCCGACACAACGCGGTCGATAAGATTGCCGGTTGGATGTTCAGACATCATGTCACCGGCGCCGATAAGATTTTTTACACTACCGGGCGTCTCACCTCGGAGATGGTGATCAAGACCGTGCGCATGGGCATTCCGATCCTCGTGTCGCGCTCGGGCTTCACCGCCTGGGGCGTCGAGCTTGCGCGCAAAGCCAATCTCACTCTGATCGGCCGTGCGCGGGGCAAGCGCTTCGTCGCGCTTGCGGGCACTGACCGCATTGTGTTCGATCAAAACCTCGCCTTCGTGGAGGAAGAAAGCGCCAGGCATCGGCGCAAGGCGGCCGTGCATGATGAATGAGCGAGCGCGGGCGCCTCGCGTGCGGCCATGACGACGCCGACCCTCGGGCTCGTGCTTGCCGGCGGCCTCGCGCGGCGCATGGGCGGCGGCGACAAGGCGCTGATCAGGATCAGCGGAACGACAATCCTCGAGCGCGTGCTCGATCGCCTGGGCCCGCGATGCACCAGGATGGCGCTCAACGCCAATGGCGATCCGGCGCGGTTCGCCTCGACCGGGCTGCCGATCATTGCCGACGATGTGCCCGGTTTCGCTGGTCCGCTCGCGGGCATCCTCGCCGGGCTTGATTGGGCCGCCGCGCACCTTCCGCAGATCGAGTGGGTCGTGAGCGTACCGGGCGACTGCCCGTTCGTCCCACGCGACCTCGTCGCACGTCTGTCGGCGGCGCGAATTGAGGCCAACGTGCCGCTCGCTTGCGCCCGCTCGGGCGAATGGCGCCACCCGGTGGCCGGGCTCTGGCCGGTCCGGTTGCGCAAAGATCTGCGCCGGGCGCTGGTCGACGAGGGCCTGCGCAAGATCGAGGTATGGACGGCCCGGTATGGGGTTGCGGTAGCGGATTGGCCGACCGATCCGGTCGATCCGTTCTTCAACGTCAACACGCCGGAGGATGCGACCGAAGCGCAGCGCATCGCCGCGCTGCATCCCAATGCGTAGCAACTGACAAATTATCCGATCAGGGCCTCGTAAGACAGAAATCCGACGGTCGCGCCGGGCTCGATCGTGGTCACCTCCTCGTCGAGCTCCGCGAGGCCATCGGTTTCGGTAAGTGACGTGATCACGCCGGCCCCGTCCTGCGGATGCTTGACGGCTTCGATGCCGCCGTCGCCGAGCCGCCGTAGCGTCACCCGCACATATTCGCGGCGGCCTTGCTTCTTGCGATAGGCGAAGGCGGCACGTACCGGCAACGGCACGAGGGCTTGCGGCGTAGCGCCGGCCAGCCGCAGCAGCAAGGGCCGCACCACCCGTGCGAAGGTGACGAACGCCGCGACCGGGTTTCCCGGCAGACCGACAAAGGCTGCGTCACCGCCCCGATCGGGCCCCGGTATGACCCCCATAGCGACCGGCCGTCCCGGCTTGATGGCGACGCGCCAAAACACCAGGCGGCCGACGCGCTCGACGGCGCTACGCACATGGTCCGCTTCGCCGGTCGAGACCCCGCCGGAGGTCAGCACCAGATCGTGCGCAAGCGCCGCCGACTTGATTGCCGCGGCGAGGCGGTCGGGATCATCCGGCAGGATTTTCAGATCGGTCAGCGCGGCGCCGAGACGATCAATCAGACCTGCCAGCAGATAGCGATTGGCGTCGAAGACGGCGGCGGGCGGACGCGGCGATCCGGGCTCGACGATCTCGTTGCCGGTCGAGAACAGGGCGACCCGCACGCGCCGGCGCACCACGAGCGAAGTCAGGCCGAGGCCCGCGGCGAGTGCGACCTCGCGCACCGAGATCACGCGGCCGGCCGGCAGCGCCACGGAGCCCGCCCGCACATCTTCCCCTGCCAGGCGCCGGTTAGAGCCGACCTGGAGCCCCGCCGGCACGATGACGGCATCACCTTCGCGCCGGGTGTCCTCTTGCATGAACACCGTGTCGGCGCCCGCCGGCATGGGCGCGCCGGTGAAAATCCGAATCGCTTCGGCCGCCGCGAGCGGACGCTCCGCGGCACGGCCGGCGGTCAACCGATCAACGACGGTGAGCGAGGTTTCGGCGTCGGCGCCCAGATCGGCGTGGCGCACGGCGTAGCCGTCGACGGCGGAATTGTCGAACGGCGGCAGATCGATGGGTGCGATCACATCGGCGGCGAGGACACGGCCGCGCGCGGCGTGCAACTGCACTGTTTCGGTTTCGGCGATCGGCGTGATCCGCGCGTGGATCAGTCGCTCCATCTCGTCGACCGGCAACAGTGGTCCGGAAAACGCAAAGCAGTCGTCGGTGAGTTGCGCCATCAAGCAACTCCATGGCCTGAGAGCACCGTATCGAGCGAGACCGCGCGTTCGATCAGAATGCTCGCGATGCCCTCGATATCGTCGAGATGGACAAGCGGCACCCGCGTGCGCAGCGCCTGATCCGAAGCGATCGCGACAATGTGCGGGTCGTCCGGATGCAGGAACGGCCTGTCGATGCCGCCGCGGTGCACCTCGAGCTTCGGATGCGGCTCGCGCTTGTAGCCCTCGATCACCACCAAGTCGGCGGATGCGAGCTTGCCGAGCAATTGGTGCAAGGTCGGCTCGGGCTCTTCCCGCAGCTCATGCACCAACGCCCAGCGTCGCGCCGAGCCGACCAGAACCTCGGTCGCGCCGGCGAGGCGGTGGGCATGGGAGTCCTTGCCGGGCTGGTCCACATCGAAGGCGTGGTGCGCATGCTTGAGCGTCGACACCTTGAGCCCTCTTGCGACCAGCAAGGGAATGACCTTCACCAGCAAGGTCGTCTTGCCCGCCCCGCTCCAGCCCGCCAGTCCGATGATACGCATGGCCGCTCAACCTAGCGCAACGCAACCGCGTCAACAAAGCGCCCGAGCGGCGCTCATAAGGTCTCCGCCGGCTTCATGCCCAGGGCGCGGATGCCTTCGCGCACGGTGCTGTCCGCGAGCGCCGCTAGGAAAGCCTGCACGGCCGGCCGCTCGCACCGGCGCTCGATCAGCAGGAAGTCGTAATGCTCGGGCGCGATCGGGAGGAAGCTTAGGCCATAGAGTGCCGCGACCGGCGCGATGGCGATCCCCCAATCGGCGCGGCCCTGCGCCAAGGCGGCGGCCACTGCGTTGTGCGAGCGCGGTTGGTTGGAATACCCCGCCGGCCGCGTGCCGTTGAGCAGCCCATCGATCAGGGGCAACGATATCTTGACGACGCTGAAAGCGATCAGGGACAAGGCGGCGCCATCCGTTTTCGCGCGGCGACCGCTTCGGCACTCACATTGCCGAGCTCAAACTTTGGAACGCCGCCCGCGTCGATCTCGCGACGGCCAAAGGCCGCCCGTGCCGGGAAATCGGCCTGGGCATCGAATATGGCGTCTGCCTCGAACAACTTCGTCCTGTCCGATCGCGGGATGTGGCTCGCGTTCAAGAACCGCGGTGACCTCGGTATCGTTGTTGAAGGCGACAAGCGGCTCTTCAACCAGTACGGCGTGATGCTCGTGAATCCGACGCGGCATCCGAACGTTAAGAAGGAGCTCGGGCAGCAATTCATCGACAGGCTGATTTCGCCGGGGCGCCAAACGCGATCGCCAGCTACAAGATCAATGGCCAGCAGCTCTTCTTTCCAAATGCAGCTGATCCAAACGCTTGAAGACAGGTTGTGAGGCGTTTGCTTAGTATCCCAGTAGCGGGACGCAAACGCTTCTCCGTGTGCCGCGCGCGGCTTTTGATCGACGCACCTTCTCTTCAAGAGTCGAAATTCGAGCCCTCGTTGCGGCTTGGGCCTCCGCCTCGATCGCTCGGTAGTTGCGAACAAGCGCTGCCCCGATCCCAGTGAGGGTCGCGCGGCCACCCTCGGCGCCGCCTGGTTGCGCATCGACTACGGGCCCATGGAAACAACGGTTCATATCGTCGACGAGCAACCAAGCCCGACGATAGGACATGCCAAGGGTGCGCGCGGCCTGCGTAATCGAGCCATGGTCGCGGATCGCTTCAAGCAAGAGCACCTTTCCGGGACCGACTGACCGGTGCCGCCCAAAATCAACGCGCAACGTCAATTTGGTGTCAGCCATATCAATACCCAGGCCAGTTACGGGCGTCGCACTTGGTGCCCCGCGCGGCGAAACGTTCATTCCACAGCCATGGCCATGCTAACACAGCCACAAGCATCCCGCCCAGCCTCACGCTAATTGAACGGCGGAAGAAACCAACGCTCTTCAATAAGTTCGGCGGCGGCATCGATTTTGCGCCGCCGGAGCCACTTTCTGCTCGCGCCCGCGACCGTCACGAGCGGATCTTCAAACAAAAACTCAACGATCTCAATCCGTCAGGGTAGGGGCGACGCGGCGGGCTTCGGCAACGAGGGCGGCGTAAAGCGGGGTCATCGGCTCGCGCGCGGGGCCGACGAGGCCGATCGTATGCACGGCTTCCGGTTTCGCGATCGGGATCGCGCGGATGGTCTCGGTCAGTCCAAGAGTCTCGGCGAGCTTGGCGGGCATGACGCTCGCCCAGCGCCCGGTGCGCACATGGGCGAACAGCACGATCATCGAATTGGACTCGAGCATCGGCTGCGCCTTGCCGCCGGCGCCGAGCAGCAGGCGGTCGATGATGCGGCGGTTCTGCATGTCGGGCGTGAGCAGGCAGAGCGGCACCTGCGCCACCTCGGCCCAGGTCACCCGCGCTCGATTGCCGAGCGGCGCGTCGGCCGAGGTCAACAGCCGATAGCGCTCTTGATAGAGCGGCACGGAATTCACCCGGCCGAGCGGCTCGTTGTCGAGATAGGTGAGCCCGGCATCGATCTCCAGATTCTCGAGCAGTGCCAAGATCTCCATCGATGTCTTCGATCGGATCGTGAACTGAATGTCGGGATGCCGCGCGCGCAACGGCGTGGTGAGGGTAGCGACCATGGCGAGCGCGGTCGGAACGGCGGCGATGCGCAGCCGGCCGTTGAGGCCGTGCTGGAGGGCCTTCACCTCCTCCCGCATGGCGCGGGTGTCGCCGACGATCCGCCGCGCCCAGTCGAGCACCCGTTCGCCTTCGGCCGTAAGACCCTGAAAACGCGAAGCGCGATTGACCAGCGGTACGCCCATCATGTCTTCGAGCTGCTTGATGCCGGCCGACAAGGTCGGTTGCGTCACCCCGCAGGCCTCGGCAGCCCGCCCAAAATGCCGCTCGCGCGTGAGCGCTAGAAGGTATTCGAGTTTATCTATCATAGGTGGTAAACCTAGCCTGTGCATGAGGCACGAAAACCGAGCATTTTGCCTCCGTTTGATAGAGATTATCTATCGACGCATCAAGACGACGGGATTGTTATCGCGAGCTAGCATCGTCATATTTGATGCGTCGCCTTTCGGCGCGGCAAGCGAGCGGAGGAACGACGTGGTCGGGCGGAGCCCTTGGAAGACGGAGCTGGCGCAGCAGCACATCCGCGAATTTTTGCATCTGGACGGCCCGCTTCTTCCCATATTGCAGGCCCTGCAGGACGAATTCGGCTACATCGACGAGGCCGCCGAGCCGCTGATCGCCGAGGCGCTGAACCTCTCGCGTGCCGAAGTGCACGGCGTAGTCACCTTCTATCACGACTTCCGGCGGGCGCCGGCAGGTCGCCACGTGGTCAAGCTCTGCCGCGCGGAAGCTTGCCAGGCGGCTGGCGGCGACGCGCTCGCTGCGCGTGCCGAGGCCCGGCTCGGCGTCGCCATGGGGGAAACCGCGCCCGACGGCAGCGTCACACTTGAGCCGGTCTACTGCCTCGGATTGTGCGCGACGGCACCCTCGGCGATGATCGACGGTCGCGTGGTCGGCCGGCTGGACGAGCAGAGACTCGATGCCGTGCTGGCGGAGGCGCGGCGATGAGTCTTCGCGTTTTCATTCCCTGCGATGCCGGCGCGCTCGCGGTCGGGGCCGACGAGGTCGCAGCCGCGCTGCGCCGCGCGGCCGACGAGCGCAACGTTGCGCTCCAAGTCGTGCGGACCGGCTCGCGCGGGCTTTATTGGCTGGAGCCGATGGTCGAGGTGGCGACGCCGTCGGGGCGCGTGGCCTACGGCCCGGTGACGCCGGCCGATGTGGCCGGTTTGCTCGATGCGGTGCTTACACCGAATGGAGCGCATCAGCTGCGGCTCGGCCTTGCCGATGATATTGCGTGGCTGAAGCGGCAGACGCGGCTGACCTTTGCGCGATGTGGGGTGATCGATCCGCTGTCGCTCGACGACTATCGAGCGCATGGCGGTTTCCGCGGGCTCGAGCGTGCGCTGTCGCTCGCGCCGGATGAGATCGTCGAAGAAGTGGTGCAATCGGGGCTGCGCGGACGCGGCGGCGCGGGCTTCCCGACCGGCATCAAGTGGAAAACCGTGGCACAGGCTGCGGCGCCCCAGAAATACATCGTCTGCAATGCCGACGAGGGCGACAGCGGGACCTTCGCCGATCGCATGATCATGGAAGGCGACCCGTTCGTCCTGATCGAGGGCATGACGATCGCGGGCGTCGCCGTCGGCGCGACCAAGGGCTACGTGTATATCCGCTCGGAATACCCGCATGCGATCGCCGCGATGACGGCGGCGACCGAGGCCGCCCGCTCGGCGCGCGCGCTTGGTCCTCGCCTTGCAGACTCGCCTTATTCGTTCGACATCGAGGTACGCGCCGGCGCCGGTGCTTACGTCTGCGGCGAGGAGACCTCGATGCTCGAGAGCATCGAAGGCAAGCGCGGGATCGTGCGTGCGAAGCCTCCCTTGCCCGCGCACAAGGGTCTGTTCGGCCGACCGACCGTCATCAACAACGTGCTTTCGCTGGCATCCGTGCCGCTCGTGTTGGCGGACGGCGCGGCGCGGTATCGCGATCTCGGCATGGGCCGCTCGCGCGGAACGATGCCCATTCAACTTGCCGGCAACGTCAAGTATGGTGGACTGTTCGAGACCGCTTTCGGCGTCACGCTGGGCGAGCTCGTCGACGACATCGGCGGCGGCACGGCGAGCGGACGGCCGGTGCGCGCCGTTCAGGTCGGCGGACCTCTTGGGGCCTACTTTCCGCGCGCGTTGTTCGACACGCCGTTCGACTACGAGGCCTTCGCGGCGCGCGACGGTCTCATAGGTCATGGCGGCATCGTCGTCTTCGACGATACTGTCGACATGGCGAAGCAGGCGCGGTTTGCCATGGAATTCTGCGCGATCGAATCGTGCGGCAAGTGCACGCCCTGCCGCATCGGGTCCACCCGCGGTGTTGAAACGGTCGATCGGATCATCCGCGGCGAGGATCGGGCTGCGAATCTCACGGTTCTCGAAGACCTCTGCCACACCATGAAATTCGGTTCGCTCTGCGCGCTCGGCGGGTTCACACCCTATCCGGTCATGAGTGCGCTCACCCATTTCCCCGAGGATTTCGGCGCGAGACCTCCGCGTCTCGAAGCCGCGGAATGAAGGAGAAGGCCATGTCGCTCATCCACGAGATCGACTACGGCACGCCCCGCGCGAAGGCGGAGAAGACGGTTACGCTGACCATCGATGGTCGGATGGTGACGGTGCCCGAGGGCACCTCGATCATGCGCGCGGCGATGGAAGCCGGGGTGAAAATCCCGAAACTCTGTGCCACCGACACACTGGCGGCGTTCGGGTCGTGTCGCGTTTGCCTGGTGGAGATCGACGGCCGCAACGGCACCCCGGCTTCGTGCACCACCCCGGTCGCGCCGGGCATCAAGGTCGCCACAAACACCGAGCGCCTGCGTCGCATCCGCCGCGGCGTGATGGAGCTGTACTTGTCGGACCACCCCTCC